>JAUNWI010000002.1 GCA_030540395.1 Phascolarctobacterium sp. | reverse complement strand
TAGGCATGCCGCCAGCGTTCGTCCTGAGCCAGGATCAAACTCTCCAATAAAGTTTTTTGACTTCGATAAATTGTCATCTTCTTCGTCAGACCTTCGAAAAGCTCCCTCGATATACTAAAAGTATTATCTCACTCGCTTTTCTCGCTCTTCCTCGAATATGAGCAATTTCTCTTTGTCAAATATATTGAAGAACCGATTTGGCTCTTATTATTAAAAGAAATTAATTTGACTTGGTCTCGCGTTCTAAGAACGCTCGACCCGCACATTCGCTTTTTAATAGGTTATTGTTCAGTTTTCAAGGTTCATGTGTCTAGCGACCTTGGCACTTCAGTGCCGTATCGCGTCGACTTGTATATAATACCACGCACCCCAAATAATGTCAACACCTTTTCCGTAACTTTTTTAACAAATTTTGTGCAAACACTTGGCTCCGTTGCAATCCAGAGCACTTTGTATACACGCTTTGCGCCATCTAAAATTTCTTAAAAAAAGTTGCAAAAAAACTTAAGTCAACCCCTCTTTAGCTCTTACTGCAACTAGTTTACAACTAAAAAAGCTTTCATTACCTCTTTCACCCAACAATAACCTATTAAATAAAGCTCTAGCCCTTGAGCATCCGCCTAGATAATGCTATAATAATGGATACGATTATTCGCACAAGAAAGGTTGAATTGCATGTTGATACATAAAATGCGTTTGGATGAAAACATGGCCGTACTGGATGTGAACAGCGGTGCCGTACATCTGGTAGACGAGGTTATTTACGATCTGCTGGATTACTACAATGGAAGCAATGGAGAAGAGGCTGTAGCAGCCTTAAAGGATAAATATAATGAAGAGGACCTGCGGGATGCGCTGGAAGAAATGCAAGGCTTGCAGAAAGAAGGCTTACTTTTTAGTCCTTCCTTTGACGTTCCCCCCACCTTCGCCGAAAAACCCATTGTTAAGTCCCTGTGCCTTTTGGTCACCCATGACTGCAACCTGCGTTGCGGCTATTGCTTTGCTGACAGCGGCTCCTTCGGTGGCTGTCGCCAGCTCATGAGCAAGGAAACTGCAGAAAAGGCCGTGGAATTTGCCATTGAGGGCAGCAAAAAGCGCCACAATCTGGAGCTGGACCTTTTTGGTGGTGAGCCCTTGATGAACTGGCCCGTAGTGGTGCATATCGTCAACTACGTTCGCCGTCGCGAGCAGGAAACCGGCAAAAACATCAAGCTGACCCTAACCACTAATGGTACACTTTTGAATGATGATAATATCAAATTCTTGAACGATAACCGCGTCATGGTAGTGCTAAGCTTGGATGGCAAAAAGGAAACCCATGATGCCATGCGTCCCTTCCCCAACAAGAGCGGTAGCTATGACGCTGCTGTCCGTGGCTTCAAAAAACTCATCGACAGCCGCCAAGGCAAAAACTACTACCTGCGTGGCACCTACACCCACTTCAGCACTCATTTCTGCGAGGATGTGCTGGACATGACCAAGGTGGGCAAGGAAATCAGCGTAGAGCCCGTTGTAGGCATAGACGAGCCTTGGGTATTGACCGAAGACGATTTGCCCATTATTTTTGAAGAGTACGACAAGCTGGCCCGTGCTTATTTGGCAAGACGCAGAGAGGGCAATCCCTTTGACTTCTTCCATTTCAATGTTGCCTTGGATAATGGCCCCTGCGTTGCCAAACGCTTGGCAGGCTGCGGTGCCGGCCACGAATATTTTGCAATCACCGCCGATGGCGATATTTATCCCTGCCATCAATTTGTTGGTCGCGAGCAATACAAGCTGGGCACCTTGGAAACTGGCGTAATTAAGCCTGAGTTAGTACAAAAATTCCGTCACACCCATGTTATGACCAAGCCGGAATGCAGTGCATGCTGGGCTCGCTTCTTCTGCAGCGGCGGCTGCCATGCCAATGCCGACCTCATCAATGGCGACATTACCAAGCCCTATGAATACGGCTGCAAGCTGCAAAGAAAACGTTTGGAGAACGCTATTCTTGTTCAAGCAGTACTCTCTGCTGAAGCGCAACAGGGCGATGACCTGCGTCCCCATATCAACAACTTTACCTACGAAAAATAAAAACTACTGTCCCATTAAGGCAATCGGCCGAGGCTCGCATCTAGGTGCGGGCCTTTTTTGTACAGGAAACCAAGTGTAACCCACGCATAAGTCTTTTTTGTCGTTTACAAAGTAAGCGCGAAAAGGTATAATAATACAATAGACTAATGAGCATCATACGCCAAAATTGGCACTTGGAGGTATAGAAAGATGGCAGAAAAAATTATTCTGACCGGCGACCGCCCCACCGGTCGTCTGCATGTGGGCCATTATGTTGGCTCTTTGAGAGAACGTGTGCGCCTGCAGGATTCCGGCGAATTCGGCAAGGTTTATATCATGATTGCTGATGCACAGGCTCTCACCGATAATGCTGAACATCCCGAAAAGGTACGTAAAAATATTATCGAAGTAGCTTTAGATTATTTGGCTTGCGGCTTGGACCCTGCCAAAACTACCATTTTTGTGCAATCCATGGTTCCCCAGCTTACCGAGCTGACCTTTTATTATATGAACCTAGTTACTGTGGCCCGTGTACAACGTAACCCGACCGTTAAGAACGAGATTAAAATGCGCAATTTTGAAGCTAGCATCCCTGTAGGCTTCTTGTGCTACCCCATCAGCCAAGCTGCTGACATTACCGCCTTCAAGGCTACCACCGTTCCAGTAGGTGAGGACCAGGAACCCATGCTGGAGCAATGCCGTGAGATTGTGCACAAATTCAACTCCGTATATGGTCCTACCCTGACCATGCCGGAAATTGTGCTGCCCTCTAACGACGCCTGCATGCGTCTGCCTGGAATCGATGGCAAGGCTAAAATGAGCAAATCCTTGGGTAACTGCATTTATTTGAGTGACCCTGCTGATGTGGTCAAGAAAAAGGTAATGTCCATGTATACCGACCCCAACCATGTGCGCGTTGAGGACCCGGGGCAAATCGAAGGCAACTGCGTCTTCACTTATTTGGACGCCTTCTGCAAGCCCGAGCATTTTGCCAAATACCTGCCCGATTACGAAAACTTAGATGCACTCAAAGCCCATTATCAACGTGGTGGCTTAGGCGACGTAAAGGTAAAGAAATTCCTTATCAAGGTATTGGAGGAAACTTTAGCACCTATTCGCGAGCGTCGTCACATGTGGGAGCAACGTATCCCTGAGGTTTACGAAATTTTACGCAAGGGTAGCGAGGTTGCTGCTGCCGCCGCTGCTGATACTCTGCATGATGTACGCGAGGCAATGCGCATCAACTACTTTGATGACAAAGAGCTGATGAACCAGCCCTATGAGCAACAAGCATAATTAAGCACAGCTATTTTGTAGTAAGCCTAGATAACAAAGCAGGTGGAAGCTATGTCCTTGAGCGAACAAGAAATTCTCCAGCTTTTGGAAAAGCATCACATCAACTACATAGTGCGTAAGCATGAGCCTATTTTTACGGTGGCCGAAGGCGAAGCCTTGGGACTTCCCAATGTGCAGGCGGCGGTAAAGAGCTTACTTTTGACCGATGACAAGCACCAAAGCTTTTACTTAGTGGTTCTGCCCTTGGATAAAAGGCTGGATTTGAAGGAGCTGCGGGCAAAAATCGGTTCCAGACGGCTCACAATGGCTAGTGCGGAGGAATTGATGCGGCTTTTGCAGTTATCACCGGGAGCGGTGACACCCTTTGGGCTTTTGCAAGACGTTGAGCACAAGGTGCAGACCTTTTTCGATGCCGAGCTAAAGGAAAACACCATAGCCACGCATTTGGACTCCAACACAGCCACTGTTTGGCTTAAATGCCAAAAGCTGGTACACCTCTTGGAAGAAAAGGGCCACGAAAGCACATATCTAAGCCTATAAAATGAATGAGTCCCTACTCTGACGAGTAGGGACTTTTTGTTTGTCTAATACAAAGGCCACGCTTTTGCGTGGCCACTATTTACTCTGGTGGAGATAAGCGGGATCGAACCGCCGTTTTTTGTTTGTTTAACTCATTAGAAAAGCCGTTGGCAAATACCAACGGCTGAATTTCTGGTGGAGATAAGCGGGAGCGAACCGCCGTTTTTTGTTTGTCTCAATCCGTGAGTAATAACAAAGGCCACGCTTTCGCGTGGCCACTATTTACTCTGGTGGAGATAAGCGGGATCGAACCGCTGACCTCTTGAATGCCATTCAAGCGCTCTCCCAGCTGAGCTATACCCCCAAAAGACAAGTATTATGTTACAGGAAAACGACGCTTTTGTCAAGCGAAAAATGCAAAGAAGCCATTTTTTGCAAAAAGCGAATTCATCCTTTCCAAAAAAGCCGCCAGCTCACATTTCTCCCCCGCTCCAGCTCCGCTGTCGCTGTGGCGGCGCCGGGTACGCCCGGCGGCTGGTGGCAAGCCCCTGCCGCACCAGTGCTTCGGCGGCAGCAACAGCCGCCGCGGCAGAGTCAATCACGGGCACTCCCAGCCGCCGCTCCAAGGGCTTCGCCAAGCCCAAAAAGGACAAGCAGCCCAAAATGAGCACCTGCACACCGCTTTGCTCCAGCAACTTGGCGCCAGCCTCACAAAGCAAATCCAGTGCTCGCTCCCGCTCGCCCCAGGGGTCCACCGGCTCGCCCAAGCCGCCGAAGGCGGCGATGCGAGCCGGGTTCACCCCGCACTGCTCCACGAAGAGTCGCTTCTCCGCAGCACGTGCGGCGCTGGCCAGCAGCAGCCCTGCCTGGCGCCCCACTAGGGGCGCCACGAGGCAGGCTGCCTGCCCCGCGCCCACCACTGGAATATCCAAAAGCTCACGACAAGCGTCCAGCGCCGGGTCGCTAAAGCAATAGATCACCACAGCATCATAGCCCTCATTTTGCGCACGCAAGGCCATGGTGATGATTTCCGGCGCTACCAGAGCCACATCAAGGGCTGAATCAATTTCAATTTTGTTTTGCGTTAGGCACTCCATGTGCAGCTCCACGTCGGGCCCCACATGTGCGCTGAGCAGCTGGCACCGCAAGGCCAGCTGCTCAGGAGTAACCCCGTAGTCAGGATTAATAATAAATATTTTCATCTTTTACACCAAAATAGAAGCCAGGAATTTCTTTGCTCTGTCGGTCTTAGGATGATTGAAAACCTCATCAGGAGAGCCACTTTCAATAATGTAGCCCCCATCCATGAAGTAAACAGTATCCGAAACATCCTTTGCAAAGCCCATTTCGTGGGTTACCAAAACCATGGTGATACCGGTATTAGCCAGCTGCTTAATAACATCCAGTACCTCTTTAACCATTTCCGGGTCCAGAGCACTGGTGGGCTCGTCCAACAGCAAAACCTTAGGCTCCATGCACAAGGCGCGGGCAATGGCTACACGCTGCTTTTGGCCGCCGCTCAAACGGCTGGGATATTCGTTGGCCTTGTCGCTCAAATTAACCTTTGCCAAAAGCTTCATTGCCTTTTCCGTAGCTTCGGCCTTGGACAGCTTGTTTACAACTCTGGGTGCGTAGGTCATATTTTCCAGCACCGTCATATTGGCAAAAAGATTGAAATGCTGGAACACCATGCAGGCGTTCTTGCGAATATCCTCAATGCGCACCTTTTCGTTGACAATATCCTTGCCTTCGAAAACGATGGCACCACCCGTGGGCTGCTCCAAAAGATTGATGCAGCGTAGCAATGTGGACTTACCACTGCCAGAGGAACCAATAATAGTTACGACCTCGCCCTTATAGATGGTGAGAGAAACGTCCTTTAAGACCTCTAGGTCACCAAAGCTTTTTGACAGGTGTTTAATCTCAATCACTGATGCGCACCTTCTTTTCTAACAAAGAGCCCAAAAAGTTCAGGGCCATAACCAAAACATAATAGACAGCCGCCGCCACAATAAAGGCTTCAAATGCGCGGAAGGTTTTTGCCTGAATCAGGTCCGCCCAGCGCAGGGTATCAGCCACACCGATAACGGAAACAAGGCTGGAGTCCTTCAACAGCATGATGCTTTCGTTAACCAAGGAGGGCAACGCATTTTTAATAGCCTGAGGCAGGATGATATCCAAAAGGAAGCGATGCTTAGGCACGCCCAAGCTCATAGCGCCCTCCCATTGACCCTTGTCCACCGCCAAAATGCCGCCGCGCAGGGCTTCGGAAATATAAGCAGCGGAATTCAAGCCAAAGGACAGGACGCCAGCCTCCAGCGCACTAATGGTGTAGCTGGTAAGCTGCGGTGTCGCAAAATAAATCAGCATCAGCTGCACCAAAAGCGGAGTACCGCGAAAGACTGATATATAGGCCTTGGCCAAAAAGGACAAGACTTTACTTTTAGATAAGGTAATCAGAGCCAGAATGAAGCCGCCTAAAAAGCCCATGATGGTGGAAAAGAAGGTGAACTTCAGCGTGATCCACACAGCGGAGGCCAACAGCGGGAAATATGGCTCCAATACGGAAAAATCTAGCATTGACAACGCTCCTTACAGCTTGGCAATTTCCAAGTCCTTGATAGCAGCTTCGTATTGCTTGGTTGCTTCTTCACCCATGTGTTTAACTAAGATTTTGTGCAGCTCGCCATTGGTGCGCATTTCCTTCAAGAGAGCATTAACCTTTTCGGTATCCTTGGAGTTTTTCGGCAGAGCAATAGCAAAGGTATCATCCTTCACAACAGCACCTTGCAACACGTGCAGCTCGATATCAGGATTTTGTTTTACGAAAACAGCAGCTTGGGAGGAATCGAAGAGACCTGCAGCCAAACGACCATTTTTAATGTCTTGTACAACCAGCGGAGTGGTATCCAGCTCCACAACCTCAATGCCACCAGCAGCCTTCAGCTCTTTAGCATAGGTAGTACCCATGGAGGCACCGGCCTTCTTGCCCTTCAGCTTAGCCATGGAGTCAATATTAGCACCCTTTTTGCAAATCAAAGCCTTCATGGGGAAGTAGTAGGGCTTGGAGAAGTCCACTACCTTCATGCGCTCATCGGTGGGAGAAATAGCAGAAATAATAACGTCAGCACGACCGCTTTGCAGAGTCGGAACCAGGGACGCAAATTTCATATCGGTGAATTCAATTTTCTTGTTCATCTTCTTTGCCAGATATTCAGCAATGTCGATGTCCACACCTTGGTATTCCTTGGTACCCTCTTTGACGGATTCAAAGGGAGGGAAGGTGGAGTTAATGGCTACAACCCATTTGTCACCCTTGGCATCAGCCTTGGGAGCCTCCTTCTTTTCACCACCGCAGCCCACTAACATCATAGCCAGCATGGCAGTTGCCAAAAATGCAAATAATTTTTTCATGTTACATACCCCTCTTCTTATTAATATTTTACTTCTATATTATACCCTTTTTGGGCTAATACATGCTTTGCTACAGCCTCATCCGTGGTTATCCAGGCGTTGATTTCCTTGGCGTGATGTAAAAAATCACGCAAGGCTCGCACATAACCGGGGCGGCCAATAAACTGTGGATGCATAACAAAATTCAGCATGCGACCTTCCTCGGCCAAAGCATCTATTTCATCCTGCCAAATTTGCACCATTTCTCTGCCGCTGCGCAAATAGTAGTGCTCAGGATGCTGCAGCGTATACATATCATAGGAGGTGTCATCCACGATGCCGTCCTTGGGCAGCTCCACAATGGGAATTTCCTTGCCCTCCAGATCCAGCAGAAAGGGCCCATCATTGTTGCGCCAATTGGAGGAATAGATAATCCCCCTATCCAGCCACAGCTTTTTATGAAAATCATGCAAAATGCCATCGGGCATGCGCACACCAACAGGGCGCTTGCCGATGAGATTACGGAAAATATCGTCCACCTTATCCATTAACGCGCTTTCAGCCTCATAGGTATCCATCACCTCATGCATATAGCCGTGATAAGCAATTTCATGACCCTGCTCGGCAATATACTTGATAATATCAGGGTGGATTTCAGCTGTATAAGCAGTAGTGAAAAAGGTTGCCTTTAAGTCCTCGGCCTCCAGCATATTTAAAATGCGGGGCAAGGCCTGCTTTGTGGCGTAAAGGCCACGGGACATGTGTACCAAATGGCGTGCATTGATATCATTGCGGGTAAGCCACAGGGTTTCCGCATCAATATCAAAGGAAAGGCATAAAGCCATGCTTTTATTGTGGGGCCAGTGCCAATTCATCAGCATGCACCCCCTTGTTCCTGTTCATTGGTGTAATATGCTTTGACGTACTGAGCGACCTCGCGGCAGGTTGCAAGCCACGCTCCCTGCTCACGCATATACTCAATAAAGCGCTCCAGCATCCGCACCCGGCTGGCTCGGCCAATTAACTGGGGATGCAGTTTCAGCACGAAAACCTTGTCCCCTTCCTCAGCCAGCTCGTCGAAATTATCCCGCCAGATTTCGTAAACGTAGTCCACAGGATAACTGCAGGTGAT
Source organism: Phascolarctobacterium sp. (assembly GCA_030540395.1). GTDB lineage: Bacteria > Bacillota > Negativicutes > Acidaminococcales > Acidaminococcaceae > Phascolarctobacterium_A. Next base: position 189,698 of record JAUNWI010000002.1, on the reverse strand, counting down.
GGTAGCTTCGTCTGCATAGGAAAAATAAAAGAAGGAAAAATCATCCAAGCTAGGCTCCGTGGGCAGCTCCACAATGCCCGTGCCCTCATGCACATAGGCCCAATCACAATCCTTAAGGGTGGAGTTATACAAATAACCACGCTTACCCATCAGCTCCAAGGCACAATTGGGCAATAAATCCAAGGGGCCACGATAGCCCACAGGCTTGCTGCCTGCAAATTGCGTCAGCAAGGCCTCGCTTTTAGCCATATTTGCTTCTTCCTCCACAGCAGGCATATCCACCGTAGCCTCGTGCTCATAGCCATGGTAGGCTAGCTCGTGGCCTGCGGCCACGATTCTGGCAACATGCTCAGGATAATTTTCTGCCATGCGTCCCGGTACAAAAAATGTAGTTTGCAAATGTTGGCGCTCCAGCATGTCCAAGCAACGCTTCAGGCCCTCGTCGGGTCCATATTGCCCCCGACTTGTATCGGAAAAGCCAATGCTACGCTTGCCAATTACGGACTTGCGTAGCAGCTCCCCATCAAAATCAAAGGTCACCATTACAGCAATCCGCTTACCCGACGGCCACTTAATGCCGTCACCATTTTTCAAGCTCATCTGATAACCTCTCTCCCTAAATAGCTAAATATGTTTAGAGCTTATTATACCAAAAACAGCATCAAATTTAAAGGGGACTCTGCATAAAAATAACCTCTGCAAGAAAGAATGCAGAGGTTATGTGCATAAATCGTCAAGATTTTAACAAATTATTCATCAGGGCTCAAATTGCTGCAGGTGCACTGTGCTTTTAGCTAACATGCACCCAAGCTAGCAGAATTACAGGCCAGCCTGCTCACGCAATGCAGCAGCCTTGTCGGTGTGCTCCCAGGGCAGGTCCACATCGGTGCGACCAAAGTGACCATAAGCAGCGGTTTGCTTGTAGATGGGACGCAGCAAATCCAGCTCACGGATAATGCCGGTGGGGCTTAAAGCGAAGTTCTTGCGTACCAGTTCCGCAATCTTTTCTTCGTCAATCTTAGCAGTACCAAAGGTTTCTACCAGCACAGAAACAGGTTGAGCTACGCCGATAGCGTAAGCCAATTGGATTTCGCATTTATCAGCCATGCCAGCAGCTACGATATTTTTAGCTACATAGCGAGCTGCATAAGCAGCGCTGCGGTCCACCTTGGAGGGGTCCTTGCCAGAGAAAGCACCGCCACCATGACGAGCCATGCCGCCGTAGGTATCAACGATGATTTTGCGACCGGTGAGGCCAGCATCGCCTTGAGGACCGCCGATGACAAAGCGACCGGTGGGGTTGATGTAATATTTGGTGTTCTCATCCAGCATTTCTGCAGGAACGATGGTCTTAACAACGTTTTCAATCAAATCCTTCTCGATTTGCTCGTGAGTAATTTCTGGAGCATGTTGGGAAGAAATTACAATGGCGTCAATGCGCACGGGTTTACCGTCCACATATTCCACGGTAACCTGGGTCTTGCCATCGGGACGCAGGTAGGGCAGGGTGCCGTTCTTGCGCACTTCAGTCAGACGCAAAGCCAGCTTGTTAGCCAAAAATGCAGGCATGGGCATAAAGCTTTCGGTTTCGTTGGTAGCATAACCAAACATCATACCTTGGTCACCAGCGCCTGCTTCTTCCTCGGAAGCCTTACCTTCTTTAGCTTCCAAAGCCTTGTCAACACCCATAGCAATATCGCTGGATTGTTCGTCGATGGAAATCAGCACGCCGCAGGTGTTGCCATCAAAGCCATATTTAGCGCGGTCATAACCGATATCGATAACGGTTTGACGAGCAATGTGCGGAATATCCACATAGCATTTGGTGGAAATCTCGCCAAAGATATGGATTTGGCCAGTGGTAACGATGGTTTCGCAGGCAACGCGACCCTTGGGGTCTTCCTTCAGGATGGCGTCCAAGACAGCATCGGAAATTTGGTCAGCGATTTTATCAGGATGGCCTTCGGTTACGGATTCAGAGGTAAATAATTTTCTCATTTTTGTCTCCTTTCACAGACATACAGAACAACAAAATGGTTTACAACTTTTGTCTTACACATCAAGAGGAATAAAAAAGGCGTTCTCTACATGAGAACGCCGTAAATCGCTTTAAAGCATCCTCATCTCACAGCTAAAGTGCTGCAGGACTTAGCACCGTTTTACGGACATCACTCCGCAATGGTTGCTGCGGCTTCACAGGGCCATTCCCTCCACCGCTCTTGATGAGTAATATTATTTTTTACAGGACATATTATAATACATCTTACCGATTATGGCAATAGGTTTTGCCGGGAATTTCACAGTAATTCACAAGAAATTTTAGTTTCTAAAGCCTTAGATAGCTTATTGAGAATTAATACTTGTAAAAAGCGAGTTATTTTTCTGCACGTTGACGACGAATCTTTAACGCTTCATCCAAAATGCAGTTGGCTACATCCACCTTTGGCATTTGCTCCAAGGAACGCACCTCGCCATCAGCAAAAAGGAACTTAACGATATTAGTATCCGCGTTAAAGCCTGCGCCTGCTGCGGTAACATCATTGGCCACAATCATATCCAGATTCTTTTTCACAACCTTATCCCGTGCATTCTCCAAAAGGTTTTGGGTTTCGGCTGCAAAGCCCACCAAAACCTGATGGGTTTTCTTGCCTCCCAAGGTCTTCAAAATATCAGGATTTTTATCCATAACAACGGTTAAAGCATCGTCAGTTTTCTTCTTAATCTTTTGGTCGGCCACATCCCGGGGACGGTAGTCGGCCACAGCTGCCGCTTTGACGACGATATCCACGTCGTCATAGGCAGCTAAGCAGGCCTCCAACATTTCATTGGTGGTTTCTACCTTTACTGCCTTCACGTTGGCAGGAATTGCCAAAGCGGAAGGTCCGCTCACCAAAAGCACCTCGGCACCACGCTCCGCCGCCATTTGCGCCACAGCGTAGCCCATCTTGCCGCTGGAACGATTGCCCACAAAGCGCACAGGGTCAATGGGCTCGCGGGTGCCTGCGGCAGTCACCAGCACCTTCAGTCCGCGCAGGTCGCCCTCACGCTTAGCAAAAAAGGCGCTCAAAAATTCTACAATCTCCTGGGGCTCGGGCAGCCTGCCGGCACCGCTGGTGCCGCAGGCCAGCTTACCCACCGCCGGCGGCATCACGGTGATGCCGCGGCTTTGGAGCTTGGCAATGTTTTCTTGGGTGGCAGCATTTTCGTACATGCCGGTGTTCATGGCCGGGCACACCACGATGGGCGCCTGGGCAGCCAAGAGAGTGGTGCTCAAAAGGTCATCGGCCAGGCCATAGGCCATTTTAGCCAGAATATTGGCCGTGGCCGGAGCCACCACGAAAGCGTCGGCCCAGTTGGCCAACGCAATATGCTCCACATTAAATTCCTGGTTACTGCTCCACATGGACACAGCCACCTGATTACCACTGATTTCTTTAAAAGTAAGCGGAGTCACAAACTGCTGTGCGTGCTCGGTCATGACCACACGCACCTGGCAGCCCTGCTTGCGCAAACGGCTAACCAAATCCACAGCCTTATAAACAGCGATACCGCCGGTAACCCCCAAAACAATTTTTTTACCCTTTAACAAGGCTTCTTCCTCCCGCTAATCCACGTTTTGCAACGTTTATTTTGCGTTTATTACACGTTTTTGGTGCGCTCGTAGGTGATTACATCGTCTGCAATTTCCTTCAGGGCAGTGCTAACCTCTTTCTCCGGCGCATTGATTGCAGGATTGGTCAGCTCGCGGGCTCTTTTAGCAGCTAAAATAACCAAGGTGTACTTGCTGTCCACCTTTTCAGCCAAATAGTCAATAGAAGGATCTACCATGGACATATATCTTCACTCCTTTAGAATATTTTTGCAAATTTATGCTTCTTTTTTACCCTTGCAGATTTCATCCACAATGAAGTAGGTTCTGGCCACACGATAGCGCTCGGCTTCCATAATGGTGAGCACCTTATTGGCAGCCTTTTCGGCAATATCGTTAATAATAATATAATCATATTCCGCAGCATAGGACAGCTCGCTGGCGGCAGAGGCCATGCGACGCTCGATAACCTCCTTGCTGTCGGTGCCACGCTTATAGATGCGAGCAGAAAGCTCATCCAAGGAAGGAGGCACGATGAAGACGAAAACGCCCTCGGGGAAACGCTTCTTGATTTGCAATGCACCCTGAATATCAATCTCCAAAAGCACATCGCGACCGCTTTCCAGCTGCTCCATCACGTATTTGCGGGGAGTGCCATAATAATTACCATAAACCTCGGCGTATTCCAAAAGCTCTCCCTTGGCAATCATGTCCTGCACCTCAGGCACAGTTTTAAAGAAATAGCTCTTGCCATCCACTTCGCCGACACGGGGCTGACGAGTGGTAACAGAAATGGAATAGCCCAAATCGGGCAGCTGCTCTCTAAGCATTTGACAAATAGTGCCCTTGCCAGCGCCGGAGGGTCCGGATACTACCAGCAGTACGCCTTTAGGAGTTACATTTTCTTTTTCTTCAGCCATTTTCCTACTCCTCTTCCTCTATATCTGTGGGCATAAGACGGTTGGCAACTGTTTCCGGCTGAACGGCGCTCAAAATAATATGACCGCTGTCAGTAACCACCACCGCTCTGGTGCGACGACCATAGGTGGCATCAATAAGTAAACCCTTGTCACGAGCTTCCTGAATGATGCGCTTAATGGGTGCGGATTCAGGACTAATGATGGCAATGATCCGATTAGCGGCTACCACATTGCCGAAACCGATATTAATCAGCTTAATATCCACGTTGCTGCTCCTCTCTTATTCGATATTTTGAATTTGCTCACGGATTTTTTCAATTTCCGCTTTAATCTCAACCACAATCTGAGCCAAGGTATAATCATTGGCCTTGGAGGCAATAGTGTTAGCCTCACGATTGAATTCCTGAATCAAAAAGTCCAGCTTGCGACCCACCGGTTGGTCGGAAGCAATAATAGTTTTGAATTGCTTAATATGGCTCTTTAAGCGCACAATTTCTTCAGTAATGCTGGTGCGGTCAGCAAAAATCGCTACCTCCTGCAGCAAACGCTCCGGCTCCACAGCAATATTGTGGTCCGCCAAAAGATTGGTCAAACGCTCGCTCAGCTTGGCTTGGTATTCCTCCACTACCATGGGAGAACGCTCTTCGATAAGGGCCAGCTTTTGGGCAATCAAATCGGCGCGATAAATGAAATCACCATAAATATTGCCACCTTCGGTTTCACGCATGGCTACCAAATTTTGCAGAGCCTGGCGCACTGCCTGCTCCACCTTGGGCCACACACTTTCCACATCAAAGAAGCCTTCCTTAACGTTGATAACATCCTGACAGCGGGAAATATATAAAATCTCCTGGGCTTGGTTGATGGCAACCTCATTGGCGCCAATGGCCTCACCCACTTCCTGCAAGGCCTTGTGATAGGCTGTAGCCAGGTTTTTATCCACCTTTAGGGTGCAATTATCGCTGGTGGTATAGTCAGCATTGATAAATACGTCGATACGACCGCGGCTCACAGTTTTCAAAATGGTTTTGCGAATGCGGTCCTCCAAGGGGTTTAAAAAGCGGGGCAAACGAATTGCCACCTCATTATAACGATGGTTTACGGTTTTCATTTCCACGGTGATGGAAAAATTAGCGTCCTCGTATTCACCGCGGCCAAAACCGGTCATGCTCTTTAACACAAACTTCCTCCCAACTCCAAAAATGGCGTATTTTGAGTTTTATTGACAATAGATAAGCGGCTTGCTGTGCCCTTATCTTGAAAAGATATTATACCATATTTTGCGCCTGATTTCAGCATTTTTCTACGCTTTAAGCGATTTTTTGCGAAAATAAGCCTATTTTCTTTTGTGCGCTGCTGGGGTATAATATAGCTTAATACTTGTGAAAGATGTTCAAAAGTGAGTGCTCCTTTAAGGAGCAGCTTGCTCTTGGCACAGGAGATTACTTATGAATCTTGAAGGACTTACCTTAAAGCTTGTTACGGACAATTTAAATAGAGAGCTCTTGGGCAGCAAAATCTACCGGGTGTATATGCCTAACCCCCATGCAGTGCTGCTGCTAGTGCGGCGCAAGTCTGACACCAGCGCACTGCTGGCCGATTTAAACGGTGGCAGCCCCGCCCTCTACATCCCCGCAAAGCTCCCCGAAAATCCCGAGACACCGCCCAGCTTTTGCATGCTGCTGCGCAAGCATTTGGAGGAAGGGCGCATTACGAAAATTTACCAAAGTGATTTAGACCGCATCATTACGTTGGAAATCGATATGCTGGGCCAATCCAGTAAAATTATTACCAAAAAGCTCATTTGTGAGCTGACTGGCAAAAACAGTAATTTGATTCTAATCCAAGACGAGGTAATTATCGATAGTCTTAAGCATGTGGGCGCTGCCCAAAGCAGCTACCGCACCATCCTGCCGGGCAAGGAGTACGTAGCGCCCCCGCCCCAGTCCGGCTTGAATCTTTTGACTGCGGACCCGGCGGAAATTGTGGGCGCAGCCAACGGCTTACCCAGCGCCACCTTTGCCAAGGCCTTTGTCAGCGCCACTACCGGCGTGGGCAAGGCCTCAGCCGCAGAGCTTCTTGCCGCCGCGGACATTTTGCCCCAAACGGTGCGGCTGGAGCCCGCCGAGGCGCGCTCCCTAGCTCAGCGCATCGCTGAGCTGCAGCAGCGCCTAAGCGGCGAGGCGGTGCCGCCTGTGTACGCCCTGGTGAGCCGCACCAATCAGGTCAAAACCATCCTCGCCCTGCCGCCTTTAACAGCGGCGGCGGCAGGGCTCACAGTGCGTGAGTTTGGCGATATCAACAGCGCCATCAACTTTGCGGTGAGCTTGGCGCCCATTCAGCTGCCCCAGCATGAGCAGCTGCAAAAGCTGGTAGCTGCTGAAAGCGCCAAGCTCTCCCGCAAGCTGGCGGCGCTACAGCAGGACCTGCTCCATGCGGAGGATGCGGAAGGCCAGCGCATGCTGGCCGACACCATCATGGCCAATTTATACCAGCTGCGCAAGGGCCAGACCAGCGCGGAGCTGGTGAATATTTACGATGGCACATCGGTGACCATCAAGCTCAACCCGATGCTCTCCCCAAGTGACAACGCACAAGCCTATTATAAAAAATATAATAAATACAAGCGCGCCCAAAGCGAATTGCGTCAGCAAATCGAGGCCACGGAGTCCATGCTCACCTATTTGGCCAGTCTGGATGCCTCCCTCATGACGGCGACTACAAAAAACGAAATCGAAGAAATACGTCAGGAAATGGTCGGGGCAGGCCTAATTCGGGAAATAGGCAAAAAGAAAAAAACGCCCCTGCAAAAATCCCAGCCCCTGCATTTAAAGCTCCGCCAAGGCGTGGATTTATACATTGGCAAAAACAATAAACAAAATGATTATGTGACCTTTACAATAGGGGGACCCCGAGATTTGTGGCTCCACACCAAGGATATCCCCGGCTCCCACATTATTATGAAGGCTACAACGCCCACCCCAGAGGACATCGCCCTCGCGGTGGAGTTGGCCGCCTATTTTAGCAAGGCCAGAAGTGGAAGCAATGTGCCCGTGGATTGCGTGGAGCGCCGGTATGTGAAAAAGCCAGCCGGTGCAAAGCCCGGCTTTGTCATTTTCACTAACCAGCGCACCTATTACGCAACCCCGGACGAGCACAAGCTGGCACCTTATTTAGAGCAATGCCGCTAATTAAAGAATAGATTTCAAGGAGGAACCACCATGTCCATTGAAAAAGTACGCGCCTATATGCGCCAATTTAATATTGAAGACCGCATCATCGAATTTCCCACCAGCAGTGCTACCGTGGAGCTGGCAGCCCAAGCCGCAGGCTGCGAGCCTGCCCGTATCGCCAAAACGCTGTCCTTTAAGCTCACTGATGACAGCTGCGTGCTCATCGTCGCCGCCGGCGACGCCAAGGTGGATAACAGCAAATACAAGCACTTCTTTGGCTGTAAGGCCAAAATGCTCACTGCCGACGAGGTGGAGCCCACCATTGGCCATGCCATCGGCGGGGTCTGCTCCTTTGGCATCAACGAGGGTGTGAAGGTATATCTGGACGTTTCCTTAAAGCGCTTCACCACCTTCTTTCCCGCCTGTGGCAGCTCCAACAGTGCCATCGAATTGACTCCGGAGGAGCTGGAAAAATATTCCTCAAACTGCCAAGGCTGGGTGGACCTGTGCAAGGGCTGGCAGGAGGCCTAAAAAGCAAACTAACCGTAGTGACCATGCCCCACATGGCTACTACGGTTTTTCTTTGCCCTAAAAAATGAGCACAATAAAATAACCGTGTCAGATTTCTCCAACACGGTTATTATGGTTATTTGAGCAATTCACGAACGATAGCATTGATGCGTTTGCCATCTGCACGGCCCTTTGTCTTGGCCATTACAGCCGGCATTACCTTGCCCATATCCTTGGGACTGGTAGCGCCCACAGCGGCAATTACCTCTGCTACGATGGCTTTCAGTTCGTCATCACCGAGAGCTTCCGGAAGATATTTCTTCAAAATAGCAATCTCTTCCTTGGCTTGGGCAACCAACTCGTCGCGACCGGCCTTTTGGAATTCCTCCAAAGAGTCCTGACGCATTTTGACCTCTTTCATCAAGACAGCCAGAACCTCATCATCGGTGAGCTCCCTTTTGTCATTGATTTCAACGTTCTTAATATTAGCACGCACCATACGAATGACGTTGAGACGCAGCTTGCCTGCTTCTCTGTCCTTCATGGCTTGCTTCATATCAGCAGTTAATTGGTCTTTTATAGACATACAGCCCGCCTCCAATTATCTGGTCTTACGTTTTCTGGCTGCTTCGGATTTTTTCTTACGGGCAACGCTAGGTTTTTCATAATGCTCGCGTTTTCTTACCTCAGAAAGAATGCCTGCCTTTTGGGTTGCTCTTTTAAATCTGCGCAGTGCGCTGTCTAAAGTTTCATTCTTGCCAACTTTAATTTCTGCCATCTGTTCTCCCTCCCTCCACACACTTAGGGAAGTGTATCTGCAAATTAAGTAATTAGGTGTTGCCACCTAAAAACACTTACTGACCTATTATACAGGAAAAGACAACATTTGTCAAGATTTTCAGCACGGGGGCCAGCCCAATACTTTGCCGCCGATGATGTGAATATGCAAATGTTTTACGGTTTGACCGCCATCGTCACCGGTGTTGATAACTACGCGGAAGCCCTTTTCAGCAATCCCGGTTTTTTCGGCAATCAGCTTCACCTTGCTCAGCATATAGGCAACCAGTTCAGGGTCTGCAGTGGTAATATTGGCAGTGTGCTCCTTGGGGAGCAGCAGCACGTGCACGGGAGCCGCCGGGGCCACGTCGTTAATCGCGATCATCTTATCATCTTCGTATACTTTGGTAGAGGGGATTTCACCCTTAATAATTCTGCAAAAAATGCAATCCTCAGCCATGTTCATGTCCCTCCTCTCGGTTTGTTCTAGCTAGTCTTATTTCGAGAAAATGCCTCAAAATCCTGCTGCTGACACATAAAATTTTTATATTTATATAGAGTAACGTCATGGCATCAAGTGGTACCCATGCCGTGCACGGATTCCGTTTTCTAGATTCGCACGCCCACATAGACCGCTTAATCCGTCAAGAGAAAATCCTGCCGCAGCGTGACGAGGCGGTTCGCGGACGAAGGAGCCTGTCCGTTGCTAGCGTTTTTCGTGCCATCATCGTGGTTCTTCCGTGGCCGAAATACGTTCCGTAAACGCACGTCATGGGTACACACTTGCTGCCAATTTACTTTTGTCGTACTACCTAAACCATTTAAGTTACAAGCTAATTTAACTTTGGTAATAGTCTAGTCAGCTAATCCGTGCACGTCATAGGTACCACTTGGAGCGACTGCTAAACTATCTCACCTGTTAACCAATCATCAACTATGCCAGTAATCTTCACTTGGGCAATAGTGTTGGCAAGTTCTTCCGTCCCCGGCACAACCACACGCAAATACGGCCCACAAAGGCCTTCCATATGCGACGCATCAACAGGCTGCTCGAACAAAACCTCCACAGTTTTGCCCACCATGGACTCCAGCATCTTGTGGTGCAGCTTTTCATCCACCGCCGCCAAACGCGCTGCACGCTCGCTCTTCACCGCTTCATCCACTTGGTTCGGCATCTTCTCCGCCGGCGTTCCCTTGCGCTTGGAATAGGGAAAAATATGCATCTTGGCAAAGCCACACTTTTCCGCGAAATGCAGCGTAGTTTGAAAATCCTCCTCCGTCTCACCGGGGAAGCCCACGATTACATCCGTAGTGATGCCCACATCAGGCACCTGTGCACGAATCTGCTCTAAGAGTTCGGTAAAGCGCGCCGTGTCATAGGGTCTGTGCATAGCCTGCAAAATCTTGTCGCAGCCGCTTTGCAAGGGCAAATGCAAATGCTTGCACAAACGGGGCTCCGTGGCCATGAGCTCTAAGAGACGGGGCTCCACCTCCACGGACTCCAGGCTGCCCAAGCGCACACGGCACATGCCTTCCACGCTCAAGGCTGCTTTAACTGCATCATAGAGGGTAACGTGCAAGCCTTCCTTGGCCAATTCCTTGCCATAGCAGCCAAGATGAATACCGATGAGCACAACCTCCTTGTAGCCTGCGGCTACAAGCTTGGTCACCTCTGCGCGGATGCTCTCCAGACTGCGACTGCGCAGCGGACCCCGGGCGTAGGGAATTATGCAATAGGTGCAATACTGGTTGCAGCCCTCTTGAATCTTTAAAAAGGCACGGGTTTTATCCATTTCCGTGCCCACGCCAAGCTCCTCGAATTTGGTATCCACGGTCATCTTTTGCACATTGTCCAAGATTTCCGTCTGTTTATTTTCCAAGGCCTGCTCCACCAGCTCCACGATGCGACCGCGCTCCTGATTGCCGATAATCACATCCACACCAGCAATAGCGCGCACTTCCTCCGGCGCAGTTTGCGGGTAGCAGCCTGTTACCACAATGAGGGACAACGGGTTATGGCGCACTGCCCGATTAATAATCTGGCGGGATTTGCGCTGGCCCGTGTTGGTCACCACGCAGGTGTTGATTAAATACACATCCGCTTGGCTACCAAAGTCCACTACCTCATAGCCAGCCTGGCGAAAAATCCCCTCCATGCTGGCCGTGTCGGCCTGATTTACCTTACAGCCCAAGGTATAAAAAGCAATTTTCTTCATCTATGCTTAATCTCCTAAATCTCCTGTTTCGTAAAAAATGGCGCTCATAGCCACGAGGCCCGCCGTTTCGGCACGCAAGATGCGCCTTCCCAGGCTTACGGGCACAGCCCCCGCCTGACGCGCCTGCTCCAGCTCACCCTCGCTGATACCGCCCTCCGGGCCGATAATCAGCAGCAGCTCGCTGATGCCGCCAGCGGCCTCCGCCGCCCGCAGGGCGGCTTTCAGGCTCAACCTGTCCTCGCACTCGTAGGCAATAATCTTAGTTTGACAAGTGCAGTTAGCCAACATCTCACCCATGGACTGCACCGGCTGTACCTGGGGTATAATATCACGCTTGCTTTGCTTGGCGGCGCTTTCGGCAATCTTTTGCCAACGCTCCACCTTTTTAGCAGCCTTGACGCCATCTAGTCGCACTACACTGTGCTCCATGGTCACGGGTACCACGCTGTAAGCACCCATCTCCACCGCCTTTTGAATGATAAAGTCCATCTTCTCACCCTTGGCCAGGCCTTGAGCCAACACCAGCTGCACCCGTGGCTCGTGGCTTTCGGCCAGCTTTTCCAAGCAGCGCACCCATACGCGTTCGCTGTCGATGGCGGTGATTTCCGCCATCGCGCTCACGCCGTCGTCGCTGACGATTTGCAGCTTATCCCCGGGCTGCATGCGCAGCACCTTGCTAATGTGCCGCGCATCCACACCCTCAATATACATTTCCTCACTGTAAAGCTGAGGAACAAAAAATCTATGCATGCTATCTACTCCCTATTAACAATCTGTTACGAACGTTAAAGTCAATACAAGCACATACTTCTTTAAACGACTTATCGACCTCTGTATTGGTAAACCTTATAACTTTTAGATTATATTTTGATAATATATCAGTTCTATGATCATCATATGCTAAACCGTTCTCAGAATAATGTTGACTTCCATCTATTTCAATTACTAAAAAGGCTTTATGACAGTAAAAATCAACTATAAAATTATCAATTACTTTTTGTCTTTGAAAACGAATAGGATAATCTTTGAGAAAGTACGACCATAGAAACAACTCTTGTTTAGTCATACTTTTTCTCAACTCTTTAGCTATAGGAATAAGTTTTTTATTATAAGGTAAAGACATTTCTTTACTCCTAACTAAAACTCCCTCCGTCTGCTCGCAAGCTCGCATCCACCTCCCTCAAAGAGGGAGGACAAACTAAAGCACAGTCGAGCCTTTGTGCTCCCTCCTTGAGGGAGGACAAACTAAAGCACAGTCGAGCCTTTGTGCTCCCTCCTTGAGGGAGCTGGCATTTTGCTTTAGCAAAATGACTGAGGGAGTATTATTTTTTACTAAACTGAAGCACTACCCAGCCGCCGCGACGATCTACAGCGTCTACCTTCAATCCTTGCTTTGCAGCTGCGGCCTCCACATCCTCGCGACGCTCTTCGATAATACCGCTGGCAAGGAAAATGCCATCGTTCTTCAGCTTGCCGGGAATATCAGGCAGCAGCATAATAATAATGTCCGCAATAATGTTGGCAATGATGATATCCGCCTGACCTTCGGTGCCATGGAGCAAGTCGCCCTCACGCACCTCAATCTTCTCGCTTAAATGATTGTTGGCCACGTTCTCTCGCGCTACGCGCACAGCCACCCCATCAATATCCACGGCCTTGACCTCTTTAGCACCGCACAATGCTGCTGCAATAGCCAAAATGCCGCTGCCCGTGCCCACGTCAAACACCAGCGCATCCTTGTGCATCACCTTTTTCAGGCGCTCCATCATCATGTTGGTGGTGTGATGGGTGCCAGTGCCAAAGGCCATGCCCGGGTCGATTTCAATCACATGCTCACCCTCTGCGGCTGTGTACTCCTCCCAGCTAGGCTTAATCACTAAGGACTTGCCCACATGGGTTACATGGAAATATTGCTTCCACTCGTTGGCCCAATCCTGCTCGGATAGCTTACGAAAGCGGGTATTGCCAAAGCGATATTGCCCAATGCGCTTTTCCACTTCGTTTAATTCAGCCTCGATTTGTGCCAAGCGCTCCTGTACCTTTTCATCATCAGCATAATAACCGCTCACTGTTACCACCTCGGTGTTTTGCTGCTCCGGAATATCGCACAGCTCCCAGGTGCCACTGTTGCGCAAATCGTTTATCAGCTGGGGGTCCTCAATAGCCACACCCTTGGAGCCAGCCTCCGTCAAAATTTCGGACACCACCTCCACTGCTTCATGAGTTACCGCCACGTTTACTTCAATCCAATTATCCATCTCTATCCATATGCTCCTTTCGTTCAAACAACTATATTACCTTATTATACACTATCCTGCTCTGAATTGTATAGAATATCTGTGACAATCTCTTGACGATAACCCAAATAAACTTTATACTTTACATATGTATTGTTTTTAAAATAAGGGAAAAAGGAAGTGTTGTAATGCTCACACTCGACAAAATCTATCACGCGTCCTTCGTCTTGAAAAGCGTAGCACGCAAAACCGACCTCATTGCCTCTCCTCACCTGTGTGAAGGCTTGGACCTGTATTTAAAGACAGAGAATTTGCAGGTTACAGGCAGCTTTAAACTAAGAGGCGCTTATTACAAAATCAGCCAGCTTACTCCTGAAGAAGCCGCAAAAGGCGTTATTGCCTGCAGCGCTGGTAACCATGCTCAGGGCGTAGCTTTAGCTGCTACCAAAATGGGTATCAAAAGTGTAATTTGCATGCCCGATGGTGCACCCATTATGAAGGTAGAAAACACAAAACGCTTGGGAGCTCAGGTGGAGCTTGTTCCCGGTGCTTATGATGAAGCCCATGACCGTGCCGTACAGATACAAGAGGAAACCGGCATGACCTTCATCCACCCTTATGACGACGAATTGGTTATGGCTGGTCAAGGCAGCATTGGTTTGGAAATTCTCGACCAATTGCCCGATGTAGAAGCAGTCATCGTCCCCATCGGTGGTGGCGGCCTCATCAGCGGCGTGGCCTTTGCTATCAAAAGCCTGCGTCCCGATGTGAAGCTTTATGGCGTGCAGGCAGCAGGCGCAGCCAGCATGTACAATGCCTTCCGGGATAAAAAATATGAAACCCTGTCCAGCGTCAACACCTTTGCCGACGGCATCGCTGTGAAGACTCCGGGCGAGCACACCTTTGAAATGATTTGCAAATACGTTGATGACATTGTTACCGTCAGCGAGGACGAGATTGCTACTGCTATCTTGAGCCTCATCGAAAAGCAAAAGCTTATCGCAGAAGGTGCAGGCGCTACTCCCGTAGCGGCAGCCCTCTTCAACAAGCTTCCCATTAAAGGCAAAAAGACTGTGTGCCTCGTTTCTGGCGGCAATATCGATGTAAATATTCTTTCCCGCGTTATCACCCGGGGTCAAATCACCACCGGTCGCAAGGCGGATCTGGTTATTGTATTGGACGACCGTCCGGGCCAGCTGCGCCAGGTCAGCGAAATCGTGAGCAACTGTGGTGCCAACGTTGTCGGTGTGCAGCATAACCGCAGCGATGTCAACATGCCTATCACCGGCTGCTACCTCAAGCTGGAGCTGGAAACCCGCGATCAAGCCCAAATCAACGAAATCAAATCCAAGCTGTTGGAAGCAGGCTTCACCCTGCTCAACAACAATCCTGTACACTATTAAACTTTTTTTAGCAAGATATAGCAAATCCCTGACTCGCATGAGTCAGGGATTTTTGTTTTATAGCACGCTCTATTCCTTGTACAAGCTACGCAGCAAGGCAATTTCCCTAGCATAACCCTCCAGCTCATTAGGAGTTTCCAAATAAAATGGCAAATGCTTAAGCTGCGGATGATTCGTCACGGCAGAAAGGGCAGCAAGCCCAATATTGCCCTCGCCAATGCAGGCATGGCGGTCCTTGTGGCTACCCAAGGTATTTTTGCTATCATTAATATGAATAGCACGCAGCTTGCCTAAGCCAATAATCCTATCAAACTGCTCTAAAACACCCTCCAAATCGTTGACTATATCATAGCCACCATCAAAAACATGGCAAGTATCAAGACATACACCCATCCTATCATTGAGCTGCACCTTGTCTAAAATGCTGGCCAGCTCTTCAAAGCTGCGGCCCACCTCACTGCCCTTGCCCGCCATCGTTTCCAAAAGCACGGTGGTGTGCATATTGGGAAATAACACGCTGTTAAGCATGGCAGCGATTTTAGTTACGCCCACGTCACTCCCCTGCTTCACATGACTGCCGGGATGAAAATTATACATATTTCCGGGGACATATTCCAGCATCTCTAAATCGCCCTCCATTACCATATTGGCAAAGTCGATTAAATGCTCATCTGCAGCGCAAGGATTCATAGTGTAGGGCGCATGTGCCAAAAGCGGCGCAAAATTGTGCTCCGCACACAGCTTTTGCAAAGCCAGTGCATCCTCGGCATCCACAGCCTTGGCCTTGCCGCCGCGAGGATTGCGAGTGAAGAATTGAAAGGTGTCCGCGCCAATGGACAGCGCCGTTTTGCCCATGGCTGCAAAGCCCTTAGACGATGATAAATGACAGCCTATATGTAACATCAAAACAACTCCTTATGCTTGCTTGTTAATATTTCGTCACTATTATACCATCATTAGGGACATTAGACAAAAATGAAATGACTTATGTTATTCTTTTTTGAATCTCAGCAAGGTCTTGCGGTTTTTACGCCTTAAGTAAATCTTTGTTTTCAAGTTCTGAATAATGTACATCTTCATTTTAGCGACATTGATGTGAAAGCACCCCTATATTTATTCTTTTTGCAGTCCCTGTGTTGACACCGCAAAGAATTTGCATTTCAATATACATGAATCAGAAGATAAGGAGGTCAAAATATGAGTCAAGTAACAACACACATCAATTTTAGCAAAGATTTTAGTTACACTACAACAGCGATGTGGTCATCCACCAACGATATCCATGTGACGGATACCGACCACACCACACGCTTTGGTGGAGGGTTTAAATAATTCCAAACGCAAAAAAGCTCCCCAAAAGGGGAGCTTTTGCTATGAAATGCTTATAATATCAAACACGAAACACTTGTGGTCACAACGCTTTGCGAAGGCCACTCCCTTATTAATTTTTCAAACAGCCGCAACTGTTAAACCAATACTATTCTTCCTCTTCTTGCGGAGCAGCCTCAACCATTTCACCGTACTGCACCTTGCGCATCTCCGAGCTGATATTTTGCCTGTTATCAGCCAAGCCATCCAAAGCGCTCTGCAATTTTTCGCCCAAAAAGGCCATCATATCATCAGCATATTGCAAGGAATCCTGTTTTACACGCAAAGCATAATCATCAGCGGCAGCCTTGGTCTCCTCCTGATAACGCAAAGCATTAGCCTTGATTTCCTCGGACACAGCATTGGCCTGCTTCACAATCTCTTCCTGCTGAATCTTTGCATCAGCCTCGGCCTGAGCCACACCTAAAATGCGCTCTGCCTCGTTCTTGGCCTGTTGCACAATACGGTCCGCATCAGCATAGGCCTTGTTTACAATATTCTTCTGCTCCTCCAAAACCTGGGTAGCACTCTTGATTTCACGGGGAATAGCATTCTTTAAATCCTCAATCAGATTTACAAGATCGCTTTCGTCCAGCATGATTTTTTCGGTAAAGGGTACACCCCTAGCCTCAGCAATCATATTATAGAACTCTTCAAAAAGCTTTTCTAAAGCCACATTGGTATTATTGCTACGTTCGATCATCTTTCGTTCCCCGCATTCTACTCAAACTTTGCATAAACGTGCTTGCGCACCCGTTCTTCGATGCATTCAGGCACCAAATCCTTCAATTGACCGCCAAAGGTAGCCAGCTCGCGCACACCGGAGGAGCTTACAAAGGAATACTTAGCATTGGTCATAATGAAAACCGTTTCCAGCTTGTTGTCGATTTTCTTCAACAGCAATGCTCTTTGGAATTCATATTCAAAATCAGTAAAAGCACGCAAGCCTCTCACGATAAAAGGTGCATTCTCTTTTTTGCAAAACTCGTTTAACAAACCAGAAAAGCAGGTAACCCTCACATTGGGGATATGCTTAGTGGCCTCCTGCAGCATCTCCACTCTTTCTTCCATGCTAAACATGGCCTTATCCTTACCAGGATTATGAAAAACGCTGATAATCAGCTCATCGAACATTCCGCTCGCTCTCTCAAAAATATCTATATGACCCTTGGTCACAGGGTCAAAGCTTCCTGGGCACACTGCTCTACGCATAGCCGGACCTCCTAAACCACTCAGTTCTTGCCCCACGGGACAAGAACCCCTATTTCATCTTTTATCTATTCGACACGAATAGATAATTTCCTTTTTATTTTACCTCATTTTTCGGTAATATTCCACAAAATAAAATCAATAATTGTTTCGCCATAGCGTTGACTGCGCACCAGCTCACACCCCTCTGGCAAAACAGGCAACTCGTCGTGAGCAGAACGCTCCACAACTAAGTAACCACCATTTTGCAAAAAGGGAGTTTTTCCCAAAACGGCAATAATTTGCTGCACCCAGCCCTTGTTATAGGGAGGGTCGCAAAAAGCAAAGTCAAAGCGCATCCCCTGCTGGGCCAAACGCTCGGCAACCTGAGGAGCACTACCCTTGAGCACTGTGCAGTCAGCATCAGCGCGACATTTAGCAATATTGCTTTTTACAAGGCGCAAGGATTCCTTGCTTTCGTCAATAAAGGTAATGGCCTTGGCGCCACGGCTCCAGCTTTCCAAGCCCAAATTGCCCGTGCCAGCAAACAAATCCAGCACGGTGGCACCGATAATTTTGCTGCCGATAATATTAAAAACAGATTCCTTGACCCTGTCCGCAGTAGGACGCACATCATAATTTTTAGGAACAGTAAGCTGTAGGCCACGGGCCTTGCCTGTAATGATTCTCATGTATGGACTCCTGTGATATAATGGTGATTGTAGAAAAAGCTCAACATCCATAATTATAAAATTGCCCAGCCAGCAGATTAGTGCACGCTCTGTCTGGTCAAATTTTTAATCAATACTATTGCATAAAGTGGTATTCAATATGCTTCGATACATTTTGCTTCCCATTATCATTATAAGTATATATTTTAGCACATTATGGCATAGTGCGTCACTAGTCAAATTGCCAGAGCTGCCAAGCCACGATAATGTGCTCTTGGTGCCGCTAGACAGCCGCCCCGTGTGCAGCACCATGGTACAAAAGCTGGGGAAATTAGCTGGGGTTAATGTAATTGTACCCCCAAAAGAGCTTCTTGACAACTATCAAGAGTCTGCGGACAGCAAAAAACTTTGGCTGTGGCTGCAAAATAAAGCCCCCAAGGTTCCCAGCAGCATTGTTTCGGCAGACATCCTTCTCCATGGCAGTCTTTTGCAAACACGCCAACACATTGCAACGCAAGCGGAGCAGGATGAATTCCTGCGCCAGCTGGATGCGCTGCAAAGTACTTTGCAGCGCGCTTCCTTCTCCCAAAGCATAGGAAGCAGCGAAGTTAAGGACACGCGCACCAGTAAGACACAAGGATCAGTCCACGAGCTCAGCCTTTTTTCCGTCATTCCCCGCCTTTTGGTCAGTGACGAGGTGTATCCTGATTGCTGGTACCAATGGCACCTTATGCGTTACTCCCAGCTGTTGGATATGGTGGAAATCAACGGGGACTACGCTATGACCAAGGAGCTTGTGGAATACAAGGAAGAAATCCCCAGGGAAATTTTGGAGAAATACACCAATATTTTCACGCAAAGCCAAAAGTTTAACGAAAAGCTTTTAGCTAAGGATGCGACGGTCATCATTGGGCAGGACGATTCCTCGCCCTTTGGTCTCCCCCACCGCTCCGCCCGTCAGCTAGAAAGTTTCATTAACGCCAACGCTTTTACATCCCGCGCCCAGCTCACCAACGGCGCCGATGAAATCGGCGCCTTACTCCTAACGCGTCACTTTCTGCAGCAAAGCAAGTGGCGGCCACGGCTGCATGTGCACTTTGGCTCCTTCGGAGCCGAATTTAAGCACATGCCCTACATGGCCGCCAGCACCGGCGCCACGCTGCGCAATCAGGCGCAGCTTATTGGCGCCGAGCTCACAGACGAAAAGGATGACGCCGACATCATCCTTTTCGTGCATTGTGGCGATGATGACGCCAAGCCCACTGCAGCAGAGGCGGAGCAGCTCGCCCGCTTCCTTGATGAGGGCAAGCACGTTGCCCTCATCGACTTGAGCGCCAATTTTGAAGCGGGCGAAATGCTGCTCCCGCTGCTGCTGCAAAAGGGCGTCCCCGTCAATCGCCTTGCCGCTTACGCCGGCTGGAACACCTTTAGTAATTCCAGCGGCACGGTGCTGGCGCAAAGCGTCCTCTTCGTTGGACGCCTGCGCCAGCTGCAGGTGCCGCAAAGCGCAAAAGCTGTCGCCGCACTGTACGCCGCCAATTTAAACTTCACTGCCGAGCGCATGCTGGAGGATTTTTATTACCAAAAGCTCATCCATCCCCAGCTACGTCCCTATCTCGAAAGCTTTGGCACAACACCCACGGACTTGGAGCCACAAGAAAAGCTAGAAACGGAGCAATATATTCACCAACGCCTCAGCTTTTATGCCGCCAAGCTGCTGTGGCAAGACCTGGGACGCACGCCCTTTTACAAGGATGCGCAACACAGCTACTATCTAGACACGCTCACAGTCGGCGCCAAGCTCCCCTGGAACAGAATCTTTGAGGTCGATTTAAACGTGCACAGCCGTGTCAGCTGCCGAAGTTTTGATAAAGGTACTTAGACATTTGGTGTAAAATACTATTTCATCGCATTTTACACCAAATGTACGCTGTTGTACAGCAACCTATTACACCATTCCTTATAACGCATTTGACCAATTAGCTAAAATCATATATACTATAATTAGCTAATCACAAGGAGGCGATATTATGTTAACAGCTACAGCAACAGATGTACAGAACAATTTTGGTAAATATCTACAAGCAGTACAGATGGGTAACGAAATAATTATATTAAAAAATGGTGTAGAAGTAGCTCGCTTAATCTCAAAAAATAAAACTGTTAGCTTTCTCACAGACTCCCTAACCGGTATTTTGTCCAATAATTACGACGAAAAGGCCACCAAGGAAGAAAGGCTGCGTAAATATGAAGCTATTGATTGACACCAATGTGGTACTAGATGTATTATGCGCACGAGAAGGCTTTGTTGAAGCAGCTTCATTAATTTGGAAGCGCTGTGAGCTAGGACTTGACGAAGGTTACCTTTCGGCTCTTTCAATTCCCAATATTGTTTACATTTTACGCAAAGAGCTCACCCCAGCAAAAACATATCAAGTAATTGAGCAACTTATGCTTATTTTCTACATTGTCGATTTAAGAGCCACAGATTTACTGAAGGCAGCGGTGGAGCAATCCAAGGATTACGAGGATCAGCTGCAAATCGTTGCAGCTCAACGCATTAAAGCCGATTACATTGTCACAAGAAATGTGCGTGATTTTCAAGATAGTCCTGTTTCAGCTATTATGCCAGTTAATCTTGTTACTAAATTCTAATTATTTTCTAGTTAATAATTTAGATAGTCATATTGGTTTTTTCAAAAAACTCAATACTAAGAAAAGGACGAACGCTGAAACTCAGCATTCGTCCTTAATTTTTCTTTTCAAACTCAATCATCCCAGTCGCGTCAGCAAGCTGCGAACGATGGTTACCAAAGCGGGGCCAAGAACTACCACGAACATTACGGGAAAGATGAAGATGACAGTGGGGAAAAGAATTTTTACAGGCAATTTCGCCGCCTGCTCCTTAGCCCGCTGGCGTCGCATCTCACGCATGTTTTCGGACTGGATTTCCAGCACTTGGGCCATGCCCACGCCTAGCTTTTCTGCTTGAATGAGAGCGGCAGTGAAAAGCTTCATTTCTTCGATGCCACAACGCTTGGCCAAACGCACCAAGGCATGACGCCTGGTTACGCCCATGCGCAGCTCCTGCAAAAGACGCTCGAACTCTTCGATCAAAGGTCCATTCATCTTGGCAGTTACCTTGCCCAAGGCACCATCAAAGCCAAGACCTGCCTGCACACTTACACACAGCAAATCTAGCACATCCGGCATGCTCTGGCGGATTGCCTCCTGACGCTGCTCCACCAAACGACGCAAAACGAAGAAGGGCAAGCCCACACCGGCACCAGCGAAAGCAAACAAGGTCAACAAGCCACGCCCAAAGGGCATATGCTTGCTATAGACCATCCAGATGCCCAAAAGCACAAAAAACACGGTGCTGCCACCCAAAAGCAGCATGAAGCCATTGAAGCCCACGCCATTGAAATTATTGGTATTATCCACCAATTCCTCCGCCTGCGCACGCAAGCTAGCAGGAGTGAATTGGGAGAGCTTAGCTGCGATTTTGTCAGCAATGGACTTCACCGTGCGGTCGTACAGGGATTTATTCATCTGCTCGCGCCAGTACATGTCCGCAGGCTTTTGGTCCGTGCCCACATTCAAGTCCCGCAGACGAGTTTTCACCAAGCGATCCTTACGACTGTTGGCTTGTATGAGCACATATAGCACTATGAAAAGGCAGGTGGCCGCCAACATGGCAATGATAATCAGCATGGTGAGCTCCTAGGTTAAGAATAATTCTGGCGGCAAGTTTACGCCATTCATGGCCAGCTTATCGATACATTGGGGACGCAGGCCGGAGGATAAAAAGCGTCCGGTCATGCGACCATCCTTGTCTAGGCCATGGTTTTCGAAGTAGAACAGGTCCTGCAGGGTGATGATGTCCCCCTCCATGCCAGTTACTTCTGCAATATTGATAATTTTACGGCTGCCGTCGCGCAGACGAGCAATTTGCACGATGATGTCCACAGCGGAAGCGATTTGGCTACGAATGGCGCGCAAGGGCAGCTCCATACCGCTCATGAGCACCATTGTTTCCAAACGACTCAAAGCATCGCGAGCGCTATTGGCATGGGCCGTGGTCATGGAGCCATCGTGGCCCGTGTTCATGGCCTGCAGCATATCCAGTGCTTCGCCAGTACGGCACTCGCCTACGATGATGCGGTCAGGACGCATACGCAAAGCATTGCGCACTAAATCGCGCATGGTGACCTCACCCTCGCCTTCGATGTTGGGAGGGCGTGTCTCCAAGGTTACCACGTGGTCCTGCTTCAGCTGCAGCTCCGCCGAGTCCTCCAAGGTAACGATGCGCTCTGTGGAAGGCACGTAACTGGACAGAACATTCAACAGGGTGGTTTTGCCGGAGCCGGTACCACCGCTAACCACAATATTCAAACGGCCCCGCACGCAGTTTTCTAAAAACTCGGCCATGCGCTTATCAAAGGAGCCAAATTCAATCATTTTGTCCACGGTCAAAACGTCCTTGGAGAATTTACGAATGGTCACGCAAGGACCAACCAAGGACAGGGGCGGAATGATGACGTTGACACGGCTGCCATCAGCCAAGCGTGCATCAACCATGGGACTGCTTTCGTCCACGCGACGACCAACAGCGGAAACGATTCTATCGATGATGTGCATCAAATGCTCGCTATTACGAAAGCGCACATCGGTTTTTTGCAAGCGACCCTTGCGTTCAATATAAATAGAGTCAGGTCCATTGACCATGACTTCGGTGACGCTGGAATCCTTGAGCAGGGGCTCGATGGGACCAAGGCCCAAGATTTCGCTGATTAATTCTTCAATCAGGCGCTCCCTGTCGCCCAGTGGAATGGCAAAGGGATTCTCCTTGATGGCGTCGGCACACATGCCCTCCACCAAACGGCGCAGCTCCTTGGGGTCCGCATTGGCACTGTTAATAACACGCTGCAGCTCATCAGGCATTTCGTCGATGATGTGAGCGTGGATTTCGGCCTTGACTGTTTGGTAAGCAGCCTCGCGGGCTTCGTCAGCGGAGGTGGAAAAGCCAGTGGAGCCATGGGTCTGCTTAGAGGTTTGTCCTGCTGCCTGTTGGGCGATGTATTTTTTGTTTTTGCGATTTAATCTTTCTAACAGGGACATGCTCCAAGCCTCCCAAGGGTTGTTTAGTATTAATAATCTTGCTTATTTTTCGATGCGCATGCTCATGCTGCTGGAGATGGTTTGCGGCAGCAAATCTTCCACTATCAAAGGAATATCGTCAGTGCGATTGGCGCTGACGGAGACAACGATGGCGTCCTCTTCGTTGATTTTTTGATCGTCTGTCACAGTAATGGTATTGTTATCAACTGAATACAGCAGCATATAGTTGTTGCCATTGTCGGTGATGAACTTTTTGATGCGAGCAACTTTTTTAGTAGGACTCTCGGCATTATTTTCGTCTTCTTTAGTGTCGTCATCCGTTTGCTCGATGGCTCCGGCGCGAGCCGCCGCACGGGTTAGCTCGTTGAGGCCGTTGTAGTCATGGAGCATGATGCCCCCATACAGCATGCCAAAGAGCATCAAAAAGAAAAGGGGCATTACGATAACAAACTCTATAATTGCTGTTCCCCGATTGTTATTATTCACGCCCACACTTCCTTTGTTAATCGTTACGGTAGCATATTCGTTATGACTACAAATAGATTTCGTATGTCATAAATTATCCACCTAACTGCACTTGCTAAATTGCCTGGCTTAGCTTGATTATTTTGCCAAGCCTCTTCATCCATCAAAAATTCGGTAGCAAAGGCCACAGCAACGACTGCGATAAAAGCCAATAAAATGGCATACTCTACCATTGCGCTACCCTTTTCATCCAACAGCTTGCCAATTTTTGTTTGTTGGAAATCTAACATGGCAACCTCCTTGTTAAATTCCCATCAAAATTGCACCATGTAAAAACAAGCTATGAAATCATGCTAGCTTGCTTTTACACAGTGCAATGCACTGTGTAAAAAGCAAGGAAAAATCAGCTAGATTTTTTGGTAGCAGTAGTTTCTGCGTCTCCAAGCATTTCCGTTACTTTCTTAATCACAGCTCCAATAGACTTGGTCAAACCATTGTCAGTGCTATCAAGCAGTGCATAACCGATTACGCACACAAAAGCCAACAGAACAACATACTCAGTGATAGCAGCACCACGTTGACCCATCTTGGCCTTCATCCAGAAACGGAAATTTTTGATTTGAAGTAACATCTTCATTCCTCCTTAAAAATAATAATAAAAAATAATGAAAACTATATGATAAGCGCCTAAGCGTCATATCCTAACATCAACTATCTTCTTGATAATGAAAGCACCAATCAACTCACTCACTAATGAAAAAATCAGCAACACTCTTCCAAAATCTTCCTGAAGCAGAGCATCAAAGTAGTGCTTATTAATCATAAGCATAAGAGCACTCACAAGAAAAGGCATCAAGCCGACAATCCAACCGCTCATTATACCTTCAGCAGTGAGTGTTCTAATCTCACCTTGTAGCCTAATCCTGTCTCGAATCGTATTGCCTACTGTATCCAAGATGTGAGTTAAATTACCACCAACTTGCCTTTGAATAACCACCGCCGTAGCAATCAAATCAAAGTCATCACTAGAGATACGCTTGCTTATAGAGTTTAAAGCCTCTTCCAGTGGAACCCCCAGCTGTACTTCGTTAATGGCTCTACTAAATTCAGTAGCAATGGGGTCATTCATTTCCCGGGAAACAATATCCATGGCCTGCTGGAAAGTGAAGCCTGCTCTGACGGCATTACTCATCATAACTATAGCATCACCCAGTTGGTCGTTGAAGAGCTTCATGCGTTTCGCACCAAGACGATACAGGTAATAGCTAGCTATCAGCCACCATGCAATACAAAGCAAAGCGCCTCGAACGATATCACCCGAAGCGAGAAGCATCATAAAGAACCAAAACAAGCCACCGAAAAAAGTGATGGTTGCATATTCGCCACCCGTCACAGGCAAGCCTGCCCGCTCCGTGTGCATTTCAAACCAAGCCTTCTTGGGGAAAAACTTGCCAAAGCGGTCGGCGCCAGCCCTGGCCCAGGTGCTCACAGGGCTTTTCGTAAAGTCCTCCCAAAAGCTATCGCCACCATGGGTGCTCGCCCGCTGGCGATTGACTTGGCCAATGCGCTTTACGCGCCGGCTAACCTGAGCACTGCTTTGGGTAGTGTAATTATAAATAGCCAAAAACACCAGAAAAATGACCAGTGCGGCTACAAGACTAATTAACAGCATCTGCTCACCGCCCTTCGCCGTGAATAGCAAAGGCCATGCGGTCGATTTGTTGGGTCAGGGGCGAGCCACTGCCAATATCCACCGCCATACGACCATTGTTGGCCGCCTCGGAGCAAAGCAAATATTCGTTGGGAATCAAGGTTACAGGGCAACCAATCTGCTCCTCCAGCTCCTTGGCTCGGCGCACATCGGGGGCCATACGAGTGATAACACAGCCCACCCGCTGCTGCCAATTATCAAGGGAGCGGAAAATTTCCATAGCCCGCTGCAAATGCTTGATTTCAAAGGTGCCACCGGCCATAGTGGTCAAATAAACCCTTTCACTGGCCTCGGCGGCAGCAATACTAATAGGATTAAAGCCCGGCGCCAAATCCACCAAAATATAGCGGTAATTGGGCCTTGCTAAATTGATAAGCTTGGTCAGGCCCTCCGGCTCCACAAAGGCAGCCTGTTGGGGGCTCGTGGCACCGCACAGCACGAAAACCTTGTCGCTGACCTCTTCAAAATACTTTTCCAGTGTTCCGGAGGTCAAATAACTCAAATCGCGCAGTGCTTCCACAATGGTACTGCGGGGATTCAAATTCAGGAAGGCATCCATATCAGCAAAATTGGTTTCCGCATCAATGATGCCCACCTTTTCGCCGCTAACGCGGGCTAAGGCCAAAGCCAAGTTAACAATCAGCGTAGTGCGCCCGCTCTTGCCCTTGGGGCTAAAGAAGCTGAGCACCTCGCAATTGCTTCCCAGCCTTACCTTGGCAGCAAAGGCTGTTTGCATGGCTATTTGGAAGCTTTCTACATCCAAGGGCTTGAGCAGCAATGCGTCATAGCCCATATCCTTGTACATTTCCCGGGAATTTTCATCCCAACGCTTGCCCATAGCCACCAGCTTTAGGTTCGGCATGGTTTTGCGTAGCTCCGCCGCCAGCTTTTCCGGCTGGGCAATGGTATAATCCACGTCCAAGAGCAAAATTTGCGGCCGCAAGGCTACCAAATTATCAATACCACCGGCACCACTACGATATTCAGTTGCCTGATACTCCTCCAGGTTGCCCAACACCCGCAGCATGCCTGCCCGGTTTTCGTTGTCATCATCCCAGATGCACACTCGAATTTTTTGTACCATAGTATTGACCTTCACTCAAAGATAATATCTATTATAAAGTAAAATGCTTATTTAAACAAACTGCCAAACCAGCTACTGATACCGCCACTGGTTT
This sequence comes from Phascolarctobacterium sp., assembly GCA_030540395.1. Lineage (GTDB taxonomy): Bacteria > Bacillota > Negativicutes > Acidaminococcales > Acidaminococcaceae > Phascolarctobacterium_A. The sequence continues at coordinate 163,171 of JAUNWI010000002.1, read as the reverse complement.
CTTCCTTTTCACCCAGCTCCTCACTGACCATGTCGCTAATCTCATCTGCTAGCTTATTGGGGGCTTCAGTGAGCACCACGGGCTTGGCCTCCTTGATGGATTGCATAATCCCTTGGTAATCATTGCTGATGAAATATTGGAAGGGGCGACCAAGAAGCGCTTCCACATCCTTAGTGCTGATTTGGGTTTCCGCCTTGTTGCGGTTCAAAATCAAACGCACCCTCTGGTAATCAAATTGCAGCTTGTGCAGTGTATCCAAACCAATTTTCAAATCCTTGATGGAAGGAATGAAATCCACCACACAGGGCAAATAGAGCACATCGGTTTGCTCCAAAATGGCCATACTAATTCCGGTAAAGCCCGTGGTGGTATCCAGCAGGATGTAATCATAATCATCCCGCAGCTGGTTGATGGCCTCCACGATGGTTTCTGCATCGATGATGAAGCCCTCGTCCACCTCCAAGGGGGCTGCCAAAACCTCAAAGCCAAATTGGGTTTCTGTCATGCAGCTGGCCGTGTCCCGCTTGTTCTCCTCCTGCTCATAATAATCGAAGAAGGTCTGGGTGGGCTTGATGCCCAAATAGTTGCACACATCACCAAACTGCAAATCCAAATCGGCCAAGCACACCTTGTAGCCGCGCTCCGCCAAATCAGCAGCGTAGTTCACCGCCAAAACGGTTTTGCCTACCGCGGAAGCAGTGCTGAAGAAGGTGAAGACAGAGCCCTTGACATCCTCATTTTTTCTTTTTCTTTTTGGACTTTGGTTGTTCATATACTTCACCATCCAAAACCTGCTTATCCGTCAGCTTGGACAGGCGGGCTGCCTCATCGGACATAATGGGTTTATAATCACTATCTACCAGAATAGGAGGCAGGAGAATAATAATCTCGCGACGTTCTCTGGACTTAGCTGTGCTACGGAAGAATTGTCCTAAAACGGGAATATCACCTAAGAGAGGAATCTTTTGAATGGTCTTGCTTTCATCGGAAGAAATCAGTCCACCAATGGCCATGGTCATACCAGGGCGCATTTGCACATGAGTAGTTGCCTTGCGAGAGCGCATACCGGGAATTTTACTACCGTTACTGCCATTAGCCGCAATTGCAGAAGACCAATCCAAGGAGCTAACCTCAGTATCTATTTTGCTATCTACCGCATTATCCTTCATCACGTTGGGTTCAATGTTCAGCTTAATGCCATATTCACGCCATTCCACAGAAATAGCGTTGTCGCCAGTGTTAACCGGTACAGGAATTTCGCCACCAATGAGGATTTCAGCCTTATCGCCGCTCATGGTAATAATATAGGGCTGGGACAAAATCTTGGCGTCGCCCTTTTTTACCAAAGCGTTCAATTGAGCGTTAATATCGGAATAGGAGCCAAACCAGCCAAAAATACTATTGCCATCAATGGTATTGCTAGCACTTTGACCCAAAGCAAAGGAGCCAGGGTTACCCAAGGTAGGATTGCCATTGTCATCTTCACTGTTATTGGCAATAGCGATGCCAAGCTCCTTGGCCTTGCTGGAGTTAATTTCTACAACTCTGCTCTCGATGCGCACCTGCTTAGGCTTGGTCATTTCCAAAAGGTTAATAACCTCGCCGCCAAAGCTAGCCGCAATCTTTTCAGCGCGATTTCTTTCGTATTGGTTTTCTACCATGCCCTCCAGCATAATGCGCCCACCGGACACACTCACAGTCACGTTGGGATAACCAATTAATTGGGAGATGGAATATGCCATGCCGGGGTCAGTGCCGTTAACAACAACCTCAAATGTCATATATTTCTCGCCCTTCCACACATGCAGGGAAGTGGAGCCCACCTTTTTGCCCACTAGCATATATTGTTCAGGTGACAAAATCACCACATCAGCAATTTCGGGGTTGGCAATGGCCACCTGGGTCACGCCACCACCATAATAAATATTAGAACGATTGACACCAACCTGCAATCTTTCAGCCGCAAAGACAGAACCCGTCCACAGCAGACAACACAGAAGCAAGCCAACAAGAGTTTTCAATATCTTCATCATTCAAGCTCCTCCATGTCCGTCTCAGCGACTAATATTGGTGCCGCGAATTACAGTCACACCATGATTGGCAGAGGGACGCACCACGCCCTCACCACCACCGGCAGCGGGAGCTGCGGGTGCCATGCCACCGCCACCCACTACAGTAGCTCCATAGAACTCTTCTTCAGTGGGCTTAGCCGGGCGCAGCATAAAGGAAACCTTCCCCTCCTGCTGAGCCATACGCAGCTGGATGGCCTCTCTGGGGTCCAAAGCCAAGGTTAAGCTTCTAGCAGCCTCGTTCTTTTTGGCGCTGTTCACGGAATTCATATCCGTGCTACCCACGGCCAAAACCAAAACGTTTTGCAGCACCAACCTACCCACGGAGGGCAAGCCATTCTTGGCACCTTGGATGCACACCACATCAATGCGGGTAGAGGGACGGATGAAACCGGCCACGCCGCTGATATCGTCTACGCTGAAGGTTACAGCCCGTTTATCCTTAGGAATGCTGTTGACAAAGGTATTGCTCATACCATTGCCATTCAGGCGTTTTCTGGTAATTTGGTCACCGGAATTCACCGGCATACGGATGGTTTTACCCACTGCATCGGGCAGAGTGCGCAAGGCATCGGGCTGAGCCAAATTATTGGGCACCAGCTCCAAGCGCACCATCTTGTCCGTAAGGACAGTGCCAGGAGCAATGTCCATGGCCGCCACCACTACGGATTTTGTATTTTTCTTTTCTTCCTTGGGCTCAGCCTTGGACAAATAAGAATATATCATAATGCCACATATAACACTCAAAACTGCTGCCAAAATCAGCAGCACCTTGGGAGACAGCTTACGCATCGTTCCATCAAGTCCCTTCTCTTATTCTCTTGGGAATTCTTTGCTAAAACATTAACTAAAGCAACCCAACAAAAAGCACGATAACTAATCTTACTCAATCTATATTATACAAGTGTCTTCTTAGATTTTTTTTAGCTTTTGATGCTCGCCCATTATATAAAATACCGAAAGAGTAATATTTTTTTATATTCGCAATACCCTACAAACTTAATTATAGATGAAAAAACGACGCTAGAGGCGGTGTTTTTCACTAGCGTCGCCAGTTATATTTTATACTTAATTCATTTATTGGCTTCTTTTTGTAAAATATGCGCTAAAACAGTAATGCCGCGACAGATGTCGTCAAGGCTGGCAAACTCTGCCGGATTGTGGCTGATACCACCCTTGCAGGGGATGAACACCATGGTGGTAGGCGCAATTTTCGCCATATGCATGGAGTCGTGACCGGCGCCGCTGTTCATGTGGAGGAAGCTGTAGACTAGCTCCTTGCAGATGCCTTCGGTTTGCAATGCCAAGGTCTTGTCCAAGGGCACAGGACTGTCGGCAGTCAGCATTTCGATGCGCACGCCCACTCTGTCGGTGACAGCCACATTTTCGGCCTCCGCTTGGATGTTTTCCAAGGTACGCTTGATGCTGGCAGGCTCCACGCCGCGCACATCCACCCACAAAGTCACTGCTCCAGGCACCACGTTGATGGAGCCCGGCTCCACCTCTACTACGCCCACGGTACCCACGGTACCGTGCTCCTTTTCGTCCTCAGCGCTTTCATTCACTGCCAAAATCAGCTTAGCCGCGGCCACTAATGCGTCTCTACGCATGCCCATGGGCGTTGCGCCACTGTGATCGGCCATGCCCTGCAGATGAATTTTGAAGCGGGTGGGCGCGGCGATGTTGTGCACAATGCCGATTTGGATGTTCTTCTCCTCCAGCACCTTGCCCTGCTCGATGTGCAGCTCGCTGAAGGAAGCATAGGCCCCCGGAGCGAGAATCGCGTCAGCGGCTCGCGCCGGGTCGCAGCCCCACTGGCGCAGCGCTTCCTCGAAGGAGATGTCCCCCTTTTTGCCGCCCTTGCTGAGCTTAGCCACAGTCGCTGCGCCAGTGAGCAGCTTGCTGCCCATGGTGGCGAAGCCAAAGCGGCTGGACTCCTCGGCGCGGAAGATCAGCACTTCAATGCTGCGCTTCAGCTCCGCGTCGCGCAGCATGTACAGTGCTTCCAGCGCGCCGACCACGCCGCACATACCGTCATAGGCACCGCCGTGAATGACGGTGTCCAAGTGGCTGCCGCACCCTACGGGCGGCAGCGCGCTGTCCACCCCTTCACGCCGCAAGAACACGTTCCCCACAGCATCCTCACGGATGCTGAGCTGCAAATCCTCCACCTGCTCTAACAGCCAATTTTGCGCTTCTTTATCCAAGGGGCTATAAGCCAAGCGGGTCACTCCCTCCTCAGAAGCAGTGAACTTGGCCAAGCCCATCAACAAAGCATTTACTCTTTCTCTATTAACCTCGTACATAAAATTTCCTCCTCATTATCAAAGAATTAACAAAAGCAATAGCCTGCATCATAGGCGACACAGGCTAAGTATAAATAATTTTTATTCGTTCAGCAGATTCAGCTTCGCAAACAGCTTGAACAGCAAGCTCATAATGATGGCTACCAAGGTTGCCAGCACCATGCCCTGCACGGAAAAGGCACCAAAGGTGAGCTTGGCGCCGGACAGACCAATAATCATAATGACAGAGGTCATGACCAGATTAGAAGACTTGCTGTAGTCCACCTTGCTTTCCACCAAAACGCGGAAGCCGCTGGTAGCAATAACACCGAAAAGCAGAATGCAAATGCCACCCATAACCGGTACAGGAATGCTGTGAATGAGCTGGGACAGCTTGCCACAGAAGGACAGGATGATGGCGAAGACTGCCGCACCGCCGATGACCCAAGTGCTATAAACCTTGGTGATGGCCATAACGCCGATGTTTTCACCATAGGTGGTGTTAGGAGTGGCGCCGGCAAAGCCGCTGAGCACGTTGGAAAGACCATCTGCAAACAGGGAGCGAGACAGGCCTGGGTCCTTGATCAAATCCCGGTCCACAATGTTACCAGTTACTACCAAGTGACCGATGTGCTCCGCCAAAACCACCAATGCCGCCGGAGCGATGATCATGATGGCATTGAAGTCAAATACAGGTGCATAAAACTGGGGCATCTGGAACCAAGGTGCATCCAGCACGGGCTGGAAATTCACCATGCCCAAGCAAAAGGCGAAAATATAGCCACACACCACGCCGAACAAAATGGGGATAATACTCATAAAGCCCTTGAAGGCCACGGAGCCTATGACGCCCACAGCCAAGGTGAACATGGATACCGCCACATTGCTGCCCACGATTTTGTCACCGGTGAGACCCGCCATGCCCGCAGCCGTAGGAGCAAGCTCCAGACCGATAACCGCGATGATGGCACCCATGGCAGCAGGTGGGAAAATCACGTCAATCCACTTGGTGCCCACCAGATGGATGATGAAGGAAAAGAGCATGAATAACAAGCCGAAAACAATGAAGCCGCTCTGAGCGTGATTATAGCCACTTTGGGAAATAATCAGCATTACAGGGGAGATAAAAGCAAAGCTAGAGCCCAAATAAGAGGGTATTTTGCCCTTGGTGATGAAGATGTACAGCAGTGTACCCACGCCGTTCATAAAAAGGCAGGTGGTTGGGTTCACGTTGAACAGGAAGGGTACCAGCACGGTGGCGCCAAACATGGCAAACAGGTGCTGTAGGCTCAAGGGAATGTTTAATAATAGGGGTGGTCTTTCTTCGACCTGAATTACTCTGTGCTCCAAAGCGATCAACCTCTTTTCTTAATATTTGCTACTGTAAATTTTATGCTCATTTGCTAGTAAATGCAAGTGTTTTGCTCATTTTTCCTATGTATACTTTGGTGTATTGCTGCTTTAGCGAAGACGGGTCCTTTGGCCATTGCTCTCAATCCAAAAGATATCGCTAATGACAACCTTGCCCTTCACAAGCTTAAAGGCACTGCTTTCAAAATCACCTAAATCAGTACTAATCACCACGTTATTAAAGTCCAGCTCCTTATTTTGGTCACTAAAGGTGCCCCTAATACTATTAAAGGGCACTAGCATAAAGCTTCCTCCGCCAGTTTTAAAGCTGCCATAGGTTAAGCTGCTGCCATCCTTGCCAAGATTTCTAAACTTTACGTGTAAATCTACCTTGCAATTGAGCATTGCATTTTTGGCAGCAGCTGAAGCCAGCAAATCCTTGGCCTTTACATCTATTTTGTAGTGACGATTATCAAAATGATATAGTCCATAGGCCTCCAGGGTGCCACCAAAAATACTGCCAGTAACATCCTCCAGAGTTATCAGGCCACGGGCATAATGATAATTGCCTTGGATTTTAGTAAAGCTTAAGCCTGGGATATGCAGCTGCTTTAGGGCTACGGAGCCATCGATTTCGGGCTCGCTTAAGCTTCCCTTCATCTCACCGGTGATAGTCATGGGGTCGTTGGCGTTGGACAAGCCCAAGGAAGAAGGCACAACCTCATAAAAGCCCAGGTTAAGAGCTAGCTTCTGCTCACCCCTCAGGTGGATATTGCCATCAATATTCAAGCCCTCGCCCACCATACTGCCACCAAATTTACCTGCGGACATTTTAACATGCAGCAATTCATGCCCCGTGATCTGCATTTTACTATCGACATCGTTTAAGATAAATAGACGCTTTTTGTAGTGAGCAGTTAAGGTGGTATCCTTAAGCAGCAGGGTTAGGTTGGGCAAGCTTTTTGGCAGCTGCAAATTTTTGGGCTTTTTTTGCTTAAGAGGAATATTTTTTTCAGGCTTATCCAAAGGAGGGTCCTGCCTTAAAATATCCACCCGCATTTTATCATCAAAGCCAATATGTAAATCAGCCTGTTCCAACTCCAACTCCTTAACGCTATCTATAGAAGCCTTGCGCCACACGATGTCCCAAGGTCGCACCTGCAAGCGCGCCAGAGGAGCAGCAATAATTGTTTCCCCAGCGGGATTGACCCAGCGCAGGTTGGTAAAATATACATTGCCCCATAAATCGGCTGCTAGCTCCTCCGCAGTAACCGTGCCTACGAAAACCTTTTGCTCGGCCATATACTTATTAAAAATCCGAGCCGCTTGCCCACTCAAAAGCTGGCAAAGCAACAAAAATCCACCCAAAAACAACACTAACACAGTGGAAAACATTACTAATATTCTTTTTCTAGACCAATTTTGCATTCTTTTCATAAAAAAGTACCTCAAATTTCGATTTCCTTCATCACGCTGTCGCTCTCTTTCTTGACAAAACCTGTCTTAATGTTATAATAAATTTGTTGTGTTGTAAACAAGTAATTTGGCAAGGACCTTTCCCACCTTGCTTTTTTTCACATATAAGGAGTTTGTTCATGCTGAATATCTTTTTTGCACTTTTTCTTTTTGGTATGCTGGTGACGCTGTGCATCAGGGTTTTCACCAAGGCTGTCAAGCAACAGCAGCCTATCAACAGCAAGGAGGCTGCGCTTTTAGTAGCCTTGTCCCTGGGCTGCCTTTTAGCTCTCAATGCCGGAGCCAGCGCCGTTTACCACACCCAGCTTTTCTTTTAATTTCTTTCAAGCATTATAGCAGTAAAACCCGCATCAGTTTTTACACCGATGCGGGTTTTTTAGTACATATATACCAAACTGTTGTTCCCTGCGCGTTTTGCGCTAGGAAGCATCACCTATTCACAAAAGTTAGCCTTCACTGCTGAAAACATTGGAGTAGGCAGTTTTAACGCTTACACCATCGAGGCTGCCCAGCTTGCCGGATAAAGCACTGATGGCATCATTGGGAGCATCCACCGCCACGCAGATGATATTCACACCCTTAGCGCGATAGGGCAGGCCCATGCGACCAATAATGTATTTGGCGTAATCGTGGAGAATGGCATTCAGCCTTTCCACAGCCTCTTCCTTAGCAACGATAATCGAAATTACAGCAACTCTGGTTTCCATGTCAACTTCCTCCCTTAGCAAAGCAGCAACAGCTTGCTACGCTCCTATTTTAACAAAAAAGCCCACAAGGCAAGCACTGCCCTGTGAGCTTTGGTTTTCCACCTTATATACAACGACATCATGGTCGCAAAAATGCTGGTGGAGATGAGGGGAGTCGAACCCCTGTCCGAAAATATTGCCATACAACTTTCTCCGAGCGCAGACGACATATTTTGTTTCGCTTCCCAAATGCCTATCGACGGGCGCTCAGGTTGCTATCCTGTAGAGTTTCCCTAAAGGCCCACAGGAATCGGCCTCAAGGTATCCCACATATTGACTGTCTTTCCTCACCTGTAGGAGGAGCTCAGAAGACAGTTAGCAGTTAAGCTGCTAAAGCGTATTCTTTATCAGCGTTTATATTTAAACGTCCCAACAGTTAACGTGTGCCAGACCACGGCTCGCTTATCGTACACCACCTATCCCCGTCGAAACCAGTACATCCCCTGGTTATAAGAATAAGCTAATACGCTTGCTTTCTATAGATTGTAACACGCACAGGCAAAAAAAGCAAATGACTTTTCTGTAAAAAAATATAGCAGGCCCGCGTCCACAAAAGCAACGTACCTGCTAATAAAGCATCTATATCAATTTCTTTTGGCAGCAGCAGCGATAATGCTCTCTGCCAGGGCCTTTAGGGAAATTCTCTTGGCCATACTAAATTGCTGCATCTTGCGATAAGCTTCCTGCTCGGTCATGCCATGGGCAGCCATCAAAATGCCCTTGGCTCTGTCCAAAAGCTTGCGGGTTTCTAAGCTTTCCTTTAGCTGGGCCAGTTCCCCATTGAGCTTTTGCATTTCTAAAAAGCGCTTGGCAGCAATTTCCATCGCCGGGAACAGCTGCTCCTCCCGAATGGGCTTTACCAAATAAGCGATAACGCCGGCCTCAGAAGCCTTTTCCACAATGTCCTGCTGGCTATATGCCGTCAGGAGCAGCACCGGAGCAATATTTTCAGCGGCAATGAGCTTGGCAGCTGTAAGTCCATCCATCACTGGCATTTTGACATCCATGATGATGAACTCCGGCTTCAGCTCTCGAGCCAGCTTCACAGCCTCCTCGCCGTTAGCAGCCTCACCGATGACCTCATGCCCTGCATCGGTCAGCATCTCCCGCAAATCAAGACGCAAAATAGCCTCATCATCTGCAAGGAGGATTTTTAATTTCTTCAACATTATTTTCCACCTGCTTTCGGAATCTTCACTAATGCAAGTGTACCGCCTTCTGACCTATTAGTCAAGGTAAAAGAGCCCTGTAAATCAGATTCTGCCATGGTTTTAATAATTTTTAGTCCCAGGCTCCTGTGGCCGGTAATTTGGAAGCCCTCGGGGAGACCAACGCCATCATCGGCGATGGACAAAACATAACCTTCTGCTTTCTCAGCAAAGCGCACCTGCAGCTTGCCCTGGCTTCGCTCCTCAAAGGCATGCTCAATGGTATTCTGCAAAAGCTCATTCAAAATCAAAGCGATGCTGGTGGCCTTGTCCGATGGCAGCTGCACCTCATCAGCCTTGAATTCTGCCTCCAGCTTAAAATCCGGGTCCAGCATACTGCTCATAATGGCCTGATAAATACCCTTGGCCACCTTGCCCACATCAATGAGGCCCGAATCCTGCTGGGACAGGTATTCATGCACAATGGCAATACTATTGACCCGGCTGATGCAATCCCTAAGCACCATGCGGGTTTCGCCGCATTGAGCACGCCGCTCCTGCAAACGCAGCAGGCTGGCAATGGTCTGAAGATTATTCTTCACCCGATGGTGAATTTCCTTGATGACAACGGATTTAATGAGCAGCTCCTCGTCCTTCTTGCGTAGCTCCGTGATGTCCTGCAAAATGACGATAGCACAACCACCCTTGGGACGGGGCACCACCGGCAAAACACGCATGGAAAGCAGCAAATCATGCATGGTGAACTCCTTGCTTTCCGCTGTGCCCGTATCCATAACCATGCCAACAAGGGGCCAGTTGATGGCCACATCATTGGTACGACAGCCGATAAGCTGGGGAATTTCCATCACGTCAAACATGTGCTTGGCGCGATTATTGGCGGCGATAATCAGCTTGTTGGGGTCCACCACCATAATGCCGTCAGAGGGCTCCATGCGCTTATAATGCTCGTTATCCACCAGTCCCTGATGCAGATTGCAAATCAGCTCCATGCTTTGAGCCATAATGATGTCATCAGGGCTGGAGCTTTCAAAGCTAATGGCGGCGTAGCATTTGCCACGGGCATCCCGCAGGGGAAAAACCTCCATGCTGTTGAACACACCCAGCTCCCACTCTCTTTTGCCACGCAAAGGCATATTCTTCATAAGTGCACGAGTCACCAAGGGCTCCTCCACCACCCTCACCCGGCGACCTGTCATGTCCGGACGCACGCTACCACGTTGGGTGCGTGGCTGCTCCTGCTTAAAAACATATAAAAACTTTTTATCCTCACAAGGAAGATAAATTGTGACCATGCCATGGGCCATGTCAGCGGCCAAACCCAAAACGGCTTGCATGGTTTGTAAACTATTTTTTTGTTCTGCTGTTAAATTGCTCAGCATGTTTCCCCTCTTCTTTCCCAACCTGTCCTTTCCACAGAATTTGGAAATAATCCACTAAATTATCCACCATATCCACAGCTTTATCCACTGGTAAAATGGCTTTTTTATGGTATTTTTTCTAGTTTATCCACATTATCCACAGGCTTTTCCACCGTTTGTTTTTTTGTTCACCCTAATTTTAGCGATGGAACAGCGTTCAAGTCCAGTGGACTTTCCATGCCTGCCTGATACATAAAATACCCACGACAAGCAATCATGACTGCATTGTCCGTGCAAAGTATTGGCGTTGGGTGCACCAATTGGGCGCCAATGCCCTCCATAGCGGCAGCCAGCGTGTTTTGCAGGGTTTTGTTGGCAGATACGCCACCGGCCAGCACGATTTTTTTGTAGCCTGTGGCCTGCATAGCCAGCACCGCCTGCTTAACCAAGGCGTCCACCACTGCTCTTTGGAAGGAGGCAGCCACGTCGCTGCGGTTCACTTCGCGACCCGCCTGCTCCTGATTGTGCAAATAGTTGATGACGGCTGATTTTAAGCCGCTAAAGCTAAATTCATAGGGCTTGTCCAGCTTGGCCAAAGGAAAATGCATAGCTTCGTCGTTGCCGCCCAAGGCCAACCGCTCGATTTCCGGGCCGCCCGGATAGGGCAGGCCCATAACGCGCGCGATTTTGTCGAAGGCTTCGCCTGCAGCATCGTCCCGTGTCTGGCCCAAAAGCTCAAAGCTGTTGTAGCCTGTAACCTTTAAGAGGGCAGTGTGTCCGCCGCTAACCACCAAGGCCATAAAGGGCGGCTTGAGCTCCTCATCGGCCAAAAAGTTGGCAAAAACATGTCCCTCCAAATGGTTGACGCCGATGAGGGGCTTGCCGGCCGCCCAGGCCAAGGATTTAGCGGCGGACAGTCCCACTAAGAGCGCGCCGACCAGGCCGGGACCGTAGGTCACGGCCACGGCGTCGATTTGCTCCAGCGTCACCTGCGCTTCGCGCAGGGCGGCGTCAATAACGGGCATGATATTTTCGATATGCTTGCGCGAAGCAATTTCGGGCACCACGCCACCAAATTTGCGGTGAATGACGATTTGGGAGGAGATGATGTTGCTCAAAACCTCGCGACCATTTTTCACCACAGCAGCAGCTGTTTCGTCACAGCTGCTTTCAATCCCCAAGATATAAACATCCTTTTCTTGACTCATTTATTCTTCCTCATTTGTATAACCACATGTATACTGCTTTAATGCTTACATTGCGCCTACACCATTTTTATACAGCCACATAATAACCGCGTTCTCGTGGTTGTCCTCGTAATAGTTGGGGCGCACGCCCTCGCTGGCAAAGCCACAGGTCAAATAAGCCTTTTGGGCCGCCACATTGCTTTCACGCACCTCCAGCGTCACCGCCTCGGCCCCCAGCTCCCAAGCCTTGTTGACCATGGCCGCCGTCAGCCGCGTGCCCAGTCCCTGGCCACGCAGCTCCTCCAGCACAGCCACACGGGTCACCTGGGCCTCGCCTGCCACCAGCCAAAAGCCAGCGTAACCCACCAGCCTACCAGCGGACTCCATCACCAAATAAGTAGTCAACTCATTGGCCAGCTCATTGCGCAGCATGTTTTCGTTCCACGCGTCATAAAAAGCGGTGGCTTCTATGGCCACAATAGCCGGTATATCTGCCTCCGTCAGAAGGCGAAAATTTATTGCTGTTGCTTCTTCTCCCACAGTTCCTCTGCCTCTGATCTTCTGATATAGTATGGCTCCAGGCCAAAGATTTTTTTGTCCGCTTCTGCATCAAACTCGGCCAGCGCCGCCCAAGCTACGCTGCTGGCTCTGGGCATGCGCAGCGCCGGCGGCGCTTCCTTGAGCCAGGCGGGCAGGCCTGCGGGCAATTTTTTCACCAAGCGCTCGCTCTCGCCCAAAAGCAGGGCAGGCATGCCCTGCAGGGCGATGCGCTCCAAGGCCTCCTGGCCGTTGACAACGGCCACGGGAGCCAGCTCCACCAGCTTGCCCTCCTGCCACTGGTACAGCGCTTGGTAAAAATTGCCCTTTTGGGCATCCAGCACCGGGGACAAAACTACGCCCTCCAGCTGAATATTGTAGGCTAAAGCCCTCAAAGTATCTACTCCGTGCAGGCAGCACTGCCAGGCATAAGCCATGGCCTCAGCAGTGGCAAGGCCAATGCGCAGGCCTGTGAAGGAGCCGGGGCCCATGCTCACGGCCAGCAGGCCAATCTCCTGCTTTTGCACGCCAGTGCGAGCCAAAAGCTGCTCCAGCTGGGGCAAAAGTCCTTCCGAATGGGTTAAGCCCATATTAATGGTATATTCGGTCAAAAGCTCCTGCTCCCGGCACAGAGCCACTGTGCACACCTTAGTAGCAGTATCAATGGCTAAAGTCAGCATCTTTTTCTACCTCCTCGAGCAGCTGCTCATAGCGCGGGCCATGAGCCTCGAGCACTGCTCTGCGGCCAGCGCCCTCATGGCGCAGCACCACCTGTAAATATTCCTCCGGCAGCTGCTCACGAAAAAGCTCTGCCCATTCAATCAGGGTCACACCATCGCCTCCGGCGTATTCCTCAAAGCCAATATCCTCCAGCTCCTCGGGTCGGTTGAGGCGATATAAATCAAAATGGCGCACCTCCAGCTCCCTGCACTCATACACATTCATAATGGCAAAGGTAGGGCTGGTTACAGCATCGGGGTCCACCCCAAGACTAGTTGCTACGCCACGGCTCAAAAGGGTCTTGCCAGCCCCCAAATCGCCGCTAAGGCACAGCACATCCCCATCCTTTAGGTGTCTGCCTAAAAGCCGTCCCAGAGCCTCTGTTGCAGCGCTATCCACCAAAAATTTTTCCATAAAGCTCTCCTTATAAAAAGTCCTTGTTACGAATCAAGGGTTCTTCCACATCCATGTGACCACTAATGGTGGTTACCTTTTTACCTTCGATGAGAATTTGTACCCTTTTAATTTCAGGAAACTCCGTCAAGGTGTTGGCAATAGCATAGCAAAGCATCATTTCCCCATAGGAGCCCTGACTTTTTTTAGTCAGCTCCTTGGAAAAATCTGCATAGGCCGTGCCCTTCTCATCCACCTTAAGGCTCAAAACCTTGGTGCCAATTGGGAAAACATCCTCCATACTGGCGTCCTGAGGCTTGGTGCTCACTAGGGCAATCAAAGCATTTTCTGCTACGCTCTTGCCATTATCGTTAATGGTGAATTTTTCAGGCAAAAGCTTTTCCCTGCCATCGGCAGCAGCGCGATAGACAATAAAGCTTTGCTGCTTGATTTCCTGCTTGGGCGGCTCCACCGGCTTGGCAGGCTCCTTGCCACCGAAATCGCAACCGTTCATCATGACTGCACAGATAAGCAGCATGAGTAAAGCTATTTTTTTCATAAATACTGCCTCCGTTGCTTAATCAAAATATTCTTCTACGCCCTCCACAATCAGGCGCGCTGTCTTCTTTTGGAACCATTTGCTCTTCATGAGCTTTTCTTCTTTAGGATTGGAAATAAAGCACATTTCCAAAAGTGTTGCCGGCATGCTGCAGCGCTTCACCACGTAGAAATTGGCTTGACGCACACCAAGATTGTCCACACCAAAATTCTTGGCAAATTTATTTTGGATTGCCTTACTAATCTTTAAATCATTCTCAGTCTTGGGATAGTAATAGCTGGAGAAGCCACCCACATTTTTATTCACCGAAGAATTTATATGCAGGCTGAGGAAAAGGTCGGAATTGTGTTTTTCAGCCACGTTTACTCTGGCCTGCAGCTCCGCTCTGTCGCTGGCATTGGGAGCATACACATCCTTATCCGTGGTGCGGGTCATGTAAACCTTGGCCCCCTCTTTTTCCAAAAGCTCCTTCAGGCGCAGGCTGATTTCCAAGGTGATTTGCTTTTCCTTGAGACCGCTGGCACCAATAGCGCCGGGGTCACTACCACCATGACCGGGGTCCAGAGTAATAATCTTGCCCTTAATGCCACCACCGGTGCGGAATTTGGTCTTAGCCTTGATAGCCAAGGGTAATTCCTGCTTAGCCTCCGTGGAGTTCTTGCTAGTCTTCACATTCGCCTTGGGCTCACTGGTGCTGCTAGAGCCAATTTTCACTATCTTCGGAGCACTGGTGCTGGGCGCAGCCTTGCTCTCGCTCACACTAGGACTTTTAGTTGTAGCTGTAGTTGTTGGTTTTGAAGTGCTCACCTGCTGGGAAGTAGGCTTTTGGGTGGAAACCACAGGATTGGTTTTTTCAGGCTTCTTCACCACGGGCTGGTTAGCCTCCGCCGCAGGAACCTTTACTGGACGGGAGCCCACCACAGGCTTATTGGTAGAGCTGGCACTACTACCAACTGTACCAGTAATTTTGGCAGCAGTAACATCCACCACCACTCTAAAGGGACGCCCTGTTTGGGGATCCTTTTTCAGCACGAAGGCTCGATAATCATTGCTAGTAATATTTTGGTTCAAGGGCAAATGCACCTCTGTAAAGCTACCACCATCCACTACTCGCAGCTCATCGGCCAAGGTGCTTTTTATTTTTTTAACCTTAGGCACCTGTCCCGCCGCCTTGGCATTCACCGTCAGCTTCAGCTTGGAGCCCTCTAGCCCCACTGAATAGCCGGCAGTATCCGTAATATCCACCACTAAACGCAGCACATTGCTCTTATCCACACCCCATTTTACGTCGGTAATCTGGGCCGCATGAGCCACAGCTGTCATTAGCAGCATACAGACTGTCAGGGCCAACAGTAATATTTTACGCACAGTGCCACCTCTTCCACTTTGAAATGAATTTATTAAGAAAACCTAACATTTTATTTTAACATGTTTTTGCTTCCAGAGCAAACACAAGCTGCTTCAGCTTTCACTGTTTCTCGTGCGTCACTCAAATAATCGGATATCTCATCTGCAGCTAATCCCACATCCTCACAGGCCATGCTGCCAGCTAAGCCATGCAGATAAACACCGCAGATTGCTGCTTCAGCTAAGGAAATACCCTGGGCAGCCAAGCCGGCAATAATACCAGTGAGTACATCACCACTGCCACCAGTAGCCAAGGCCTTAGTGCCGGTGCTGTTTACATACACAGTGCCATCCGGGCAAGCCACTACCGTGGGTGCGCCCTTGAGCACCACCACAGCCTGCCATTCCATGGCATATTGGCGGGCGATATTGATTTTATTGCGATTGATTTCCTCGGCAGAAAGGCCAGTTAAACGGGCCATTTCTCCGGCATGGGGTGTAAGCACCTTGGGAACTGTCATTTGGGACAATAATTGTGTATTATCCTTCAGCGCAGTAATTGCGTCCGCATCGATGACCACGGGCACCTCCACCTTGCTCAAAATGTCGCGTACTGTTTGTTGGGTGCTATCGGACAAACCTAAGCCCGGACCGATGGCCAAAACATCGGCCTTGTTGGCACGAGCCAGAACGTCGCTGGCAGCTGCGCTGCCCAGCACGCCGGGCATGCGCTCCAAAAGGCCATGCACCATGACCTCTGTGAGCTTTAAGGACAGCACCTCGCGACTAGCCAAGGGCGTGAGCAAGGACACCAGCCCCGCGCCTGTTTTCACAGCCGCATTGCCGCACAGTGCCGCTGCGCCGGTATAGCCGGGGCTACCGGCGCAGATGACTACGCGCCCTGCGTCGCCCTTATGGGCGTCCTCGGCGCGCAGGGGTAGCAGACGCTGCACCATGGCAGCCGTCACATGATATTTTTGGCTGGGGTATTCGGCCAAAAGCTTGCCCGGCATGCCAATGTTCGCCACCATGACGCTGCCGCAGTGCTTTTTGGCTGGATGCAGCAAAAAGCCCGGCTTCGGCAGCGCCATGGTAACAGTGAGCTCCGCCCGCACAGCGTCTTTGCTGGCGGAGCCATCATCGACATTGACGCCGGTGGGCACGTCCACAGCAACCACGTGCTGGCCCAGCTGATTAATCAGCTGGCAGGCACGTTGGGCTGCGGGACGAAGCTCACCGGCGAAGCCGGTGCCTAAAATAGCGTCCACCACTACGGTAGCACGCTCAATGGCAAGCTCCACTGTAAACCAATCCTCTTCCTTGGTTACCTCTGTTACAGCAAGGCCAGCAGCCTTTAGCATGGCCAATTCACAAGCCGCATCACCACTAATCTTTTCAAGAGTAGTGCCAATCAAAAACACCTTGACACGCACGCCGTAGCTGTACAGCCAACGGGCGGCGCCGAAGCCGTCGCCGCCGTTGTTGCCGCCACCGCAAAGCACCACAACCCTGCCCCGCTGCCGATCGCCAACAGAGGATGCGCAGAACTGCGCATCCATGGCATCATCGTCCTTATCCTTGCCTTTTTCCACTAAACAATCGCCTAAAATAGCATTTACCTCATCAGCCACCACCTTAGCAGCTGCATCCATAAGCAGCAAGCTTGGTACACCATATTTTTCTGTGGCTAGCTTATCTATTTCCTTCATTTCCTGTGCTGTTACAAGCTTCATAATTATCCCTCCATTACTACGTAAGCCAAGGCCGTTTCCCGGCTATGGCTCATGCTAATCGCTATCTTTTTGACGCCCAGTTTGGCGGCTAATTGCCCATGATAGCCCAAAAGCTGAACGCTTGGCTTGCCTAATTCATCGTTAGTAATCACGATTTCCGTCAATTCGCCTCCACGCAAGCCCGTGCCCAAGGCCTTGAGTACAGCCTCCTTGGCCGCAAAGCGGGCAGCGAAGCTGGCCGCGGCCTGCTTGCCCCTGCTCTCACAATAAGCAATCTCCTCTGGAGCAAAAACACGCTCCACAAAAGACCGCTTGACAATAGCCTTTTGCACCCTGGCAATTTCTATCACATCACAACCAACGCCAATAAGCATGGTCATCCTCCTTTGCGAATATTATATTAAATTCGTAACTATTTTACATTCTTGCAGCAACAAGCAAAATCCTTTTTTTCTTGTAACATTTCACAAAAAAGTAAAAAGCCTGCCACAATTACGTGACAGGCTTCTTATCCATCTAACTTATAAATCGTGGAGAGTGCGTCAGATACGAGGCGCGGCGACGACGGCGTATCATAAATACTCCTAGGAGCCGCAACGAAGTAGATGGCGTGCTATACGCGATTTATTTACCGGGGAAGAAGGGCCATACCATGGGTATAACAACCAATGATACAACGAAAGCTACCAATACCAAACCAGTACCAGCCTTTACATAGTCCATGAATTTGTAGCCGCCGGGGCCCAAAACCAAGGTGTTAGGCGGAGTACCTACAGGAGTTGCGAAAGCACAGGAGGCTGCAACCGCAATTGCCATCAAAACTGCCTTGGGGTCAGCGCCCAGCTGCTTGGAAATTGCTACGCCAATGGGGCACAAAAGGGCTGCAGAAGCAGTGTTGGACATGAATTGGGTCAGGCCGCAGGACAGAATGAAGAGCACTGCGGTTACAACCAACGGCGAAGGAGAACCACCCATCAGTCCCACTGTCCATTGGGCGATGAGCTTGCCGGCACCAGTCTTATCCATTGCTGAGGATACCGGCATCATGCCTGCGAATAAGAAAATAGTTACCCAGTCGATAGAAGCATAAGCTTGCTTTTCAGTCAGGCAGCCGGTGAGTACGCAAACCAGCGCACCGATTACAGCTGCCATTTCCAAAGTAATACCCTTAATACCCAAAGCCATTACCAATACAACGGCTAACAAGATAACACCGGAAATAATCATCTTGTTCTTAGAGGTTTCGTTGGCTTCAATTTCCTGCTCGATTTCCTGATCAGCAGAAAGCTCTTGTTTCGGCAGCAGATACTTGCCTACAAACATCATGTAGAGCATGCCTGCGATGGAAACGGGGATACCAATCCAAGCAAATTCAAAGAAGCCAAAGGGCTCCAGACCAGCAGCAGTCAAAGCGCCGGTAGCGATAATATTAGGCGGAGTGCCTACCATGGTGATGATACCGCCCCAACCGCAAGCAAAGGCCAGGGGCATCAGCTGGCGGGAAGCAGGAATCTTTGCAGATGCACAGATGCCTAAAGCTACAGGAAGCAAGCAGGCTGCTGTACCAGTGTTGGACAAAACGGCGGATAAACAGGTACCAACGGCCATCAGGCCAAACATCAGGCTGTTTTCGCCAGTACCCACCATCTTAACAACGGAGTTACCAATGGCTTGAGCCAAGCCGGTGTAGAACATTGCTGCACCAACCACGAACATGCCGGCGAACAAAACTACGGTGGAGTTAGACAGACCGCTAAACACTTGCTTCGTGGGAATCAGGCCTAACAAGCCGCAGGCAATGGCGCCAGCGGTAGCAGTAACTGCGAGGGGAATAAGTTCGGTTACGAAGAATAACGCAATTACCGCCAACAGAATTAAACATTTAATTGCTGGGGACATAGAGACTTCCTCCTTTTAAAATTTTTATATACCATGCCCTGTAAGGCATCATATATCATTTTTCACCAAGCTTTTAGTATTCTGACTTACCTATTCTGCAATTAATATTTCTTAACTAAAGTTATCTTAACAATATTCAGCAAAAAGCACTGTTGCTAAAGCAACATGATTATCAAAATAAATGTAAACTTAATATGTAAAGCCAATTTCATTATTTAATTAATGATTTTTAAATTTTAGAAAGTTAATTTACTTTCTAAACTCACTAAGACAAACACAAAAAAGAGACGTCCGAAGACGTCTCAGAAAGTAATGCTATGTAAATTGTTAGATACCAGCACCGTGTTCACTGGCTAGGATGGTAAAGGTATTTTTGTTATAGTCGATAAGGCCCTCCTCCCTCATCCGTGCCAGCTCCCTAGTCAGGGCACTGCGGTCCGCATCCAGATAATTAGCTAAATCCGTGCGATTGAAGGGAATAGTAATTTGGCGACAAGCATTATTACGTGCTTCCTGCTCCAAGTAGGCTAAAATCTTGCTGCGCAGGGTCTTTTTACAAAGTATTTCGGTCTTTTCAATCAAACGGGTATTATTGTCCGCCAAAACAGAGACAATATTGCACATAAGTCTTTGGGAAGCCTTGCTAGGAGCACTAACATCATACAAAGCCCTACCCAGCGGCAGCATGAGAATCTCGCTATCACTAGCTACAAAATAGCTGACCACACTGCGGTCTCCCAGCTTGCCCAAAAAGTTTTCAGCAAACACGGAGCCAGCACCCAAATTGGCAATAATCGATTTTTCGCCCCAAATATCCTCTTTAATCATCTGCACCGTGCCCTCCAGCACCACGCAAAGATTTTCCACGCAATCTCCTGCCAAATAAATATAATCAGATTTGGGAAAATGCTTAATCAGCGCATGGAATCTTTGCAATACTTCGCTGATTTCCTCCCGCTCCAAGCCCTGGAACAAAGGTATATCCATAAAGTTGGGGATAAATACTTTGGCTGCCATAGCCTTCACCATCCTCTATCATTTCTGCCTATGCTTCCATTATGCCAAAGAGAGCCTTTTCTGTAAATATTTAGTAATTAAAGTAAGTATTATGTAATTATGTTGCACCAGCAACACTCTCACGATAAAGCCTATTTTTTATATATTTAACAAATGTGCTTAGCCAGCAAAAAGCCCCTGCCAGGCTTGGCAGGGGCACAGCGATACAGCTTATTTAAAAAGATTTTTGATTTTGTTGAGGAAGCTCTTTTCCTCGGGGTTAATGTTGTCCTTGCTAATGGTTTCAAAGGCACGCAGTGCATCCTTTTGCTTGTCGCTGAGCTTAGTGGGCACAACCACCTTGATGCGTACCAATTGGTCACCACGCAAGCCACCGCGCAGGCTGGGAATACCCTTGCCCTTCAGGCGCAGCACCTTGCCGGGCTGGGTGCCCTCGGGCACCTTCATGGTTACCTGGCCATCCAGTGTGGGTACCTTAATTTCAGCGCCAAGTGTGGCTTGGACAATGTTGATAGGTACCTCGCACAGTACAGTAGTGCCATCACGTTCAAAGAACTTATGCGGCTTCACGTACAAATATACGTACAAATCACCGCTGGGTCCTCCCTTAACACCAGCTTCGCCCTCGCCTGCAACACGCAGTCTGGAGCCATTATCCACACCGGCAGGAATCTTTACCTTCAGGTGCTTGTTCTTCTTCACAGTGCCCTTACCGCGGCATTCCTTACAGGGCTCGGAAATAATCTTGCCCTCACCATGGCACTTGGAGCAGGGACGCTCGTTGACCATTTGACCAAACATGGTATTTTGGGTAAAGCGCACATAGCCACTGCCATGACATTCGGGGCAGGTTTCCACCTTAGAGCCGGGCTCAGCGCCATTGCCATGGCAATGGTCGCAGGTTTCGTCACGATAAAGATTGATTTCCTTTTCTATGCCAAAGGCAGCCTCTTCGAAGGTGATTTCCAAATCAAAGCGCAAATCAGCACCACGTTGAGGACCAGCGTTGGCAGAGCGACCACTGCGGCCGCCTTGGCCGCCAAAGAACATATCAAAGATATCTTCCATACCACTGCCGCTGAAGCCACCAAAGCCGCCGCCAAAGGGATTGCCGCCGGGGCCACCGCCCTGTTGGGCTTGCTCAAAGGCATCAGGACCTAATTGGTCATACTGAGCACGCTTGGTTTCATCGGACAGCACGCTATAGGCTTCGTTGACCTCTTTGAATTTTTCTTCGGCCTCAGCATTGCCTTTGTTGCGGTCAGGATGGTATTTCAGGGCCAGTTTACGGTATGCTTTTTTTAATTCGTCCGCATTGGCGGTCTTGGAAACGCCAAGGACGTCATAATAGTCTCGTTTAGCCATAATTTGGCCTCCATCTAAGAGACCGCCTATAATACGCCATCTACTTCGTTGCGGCTCCTAGGAGTACTAAGATGTACGCCGTCGTCGCCGCGCCTCGTATCTGACGCATTCTAGTCGGTCTCGCTATTTTTAATTTGTTAAATTATTTCTTGTCGTCTACAACTTCGGCGTCAACTACGTCGTCATCGTGTTTAGCGCCTTGTGCGCCAGCACCTGCACCTTGAGCACCCTCAGCACCCTTTTGTGCTTCGGTTTCCTTGTACAGCTCAGCGCTCAGCTCATACAGCGGTTTGGTCAAAGCTTCAGTATCAGCCTTAATCTTAGCCAGGTCGTCACCCTTTACGGATTCCTTCAGGGTATCAACAGCAGCCTTAACCTTAGCGATCATGTCGTCCTTGCCCTTACCTTCCATGTCCTTCATGGTCTTTTCAGCTTGGTAAATCAGGTTGTCGGCTTGGTTTTTAACTTCAACGCCTTCCTTGCGCTTCTTGTCTGCTTCAGCATTAGCTTCTGCTTCCTTAACCATTCTATCTACTTCGTCCTTATCCAAGGTGCCGGAGGAGGTGATGGTAATCTTTTGTTCCTTGCCAGTGCCCAAATCCTTAGCGCTTACGTTTACGATACCGTTAGCATCGATGTCGAAAGCAACTTCAATCTTCGGTACTCCACGAGGAGCAGCGGGGATACCGCTCAGCTCGAAGCGGCCCAAGGTCTTGTTATCGGCAGCCATTTCGCGTTCGCCCTGCAGAACATGGATATCAACGGAGGGTTGGTTATCAGCTGCAGTGGAGAACACTTGCTTCTTAGAGGTAGGAATGGTAGTGTTGCGGTCGATAATCTTGGTGAATACACCGCCCAGGGTTTCGATACCCAAGGACAACGGAGTTACGTCCAGCAGCAGTACGGAGCCAGTACCTTCTTCGCCGGAGAGTACGCCAGCTTGAATAGCAGCGCCTACAGCAACACATTCGTCAGGGTTTACACCTTTATAGGGCTCTTTGCCCATGAATTTCTTAATAGCAGCTTGTACAGCCGGGATACGGGAAGAACCGCCAACCAGGATAACCTTGGAGATATCGCTGGTGGACATGCCTGCATCGCTCATTGCTTGGCGAACAGGGCCCATGGTGCGTTCTACCAGATCAGCAGTCATAGCTTCGAATTTAGCACGGGTCAAATCCATATCCAAGTGTTTCGGGCCATCAGCACCTGCAGTGATGAAGGGCAGGTTGATGTTGGTGCTCATAACACCGGACAGCTCAATCTTTGCTTTTTCTGCAGCTTCACGCAGACGTTGCATAGCCATGCGGTCAGTGGACAGGTCAATGCCTTCAGCCTTCTTGAATTCGTCAACCATCCAGTCCATAATCTTCTTGTCGAAGTCATCGCCACCCAGATGGGTATCGCCATTGGTTGCCTTTACTTCGAATACGCCATCGCCAACATCCAGAATGGATACGTCGAAGGTGCCGCCGCCCAGGTCATATACCATGATGGTGTGGTCGTCAGTCTTGTCAATGCCATAAGCCAAAGATGCAGCGGTAGGCTCGTTGATGATACGCAGAACCTCCAAGCCTGCAATCTTGCCAGCGTCCTTGGTTGCCTGACGTTGGCTGTCGTTGAAGTAAGCAGGAACAGTGATTACTGCTTGGCTTACCTTCTCGCCCAGATATGCTTCAGCATCAGCCTTCAATTTTTGCAGAATCATTGCGGAAATTTCTTCCGGAGAGTATTTTTTATCATCGATGGTTACACGATAGCTGCCTTCGCCCATATGACGTTTAATGGAGCTGATGGTTCTGTCAGGATTGGAAACTGCCTGACGTTTTGCCAATTGGCCAACCAGACGCTCACCATTTTTAGCAAAGCCAACTACGGACGGGGTCAGACGGGAGCCCTCTTGGTTAGTGATGACGGTGGGTTCGCCGCCTTCCATTACAGCAACAACAGAGTTAGTAGTACCTAAGTCAATACCAATTACCTTAGACATTTTTTATTCCTCCTATTTATCAAACAAAAATATTGTATTTACCTTTTATTCATTCGCATTAACGCGAACTTTGCTATGACGAATTACTTTATCTCCCAGCTTGTAGCCCTTTTCAAAGACCATATCAATGATTTCGTCCTCTAATTCAGGGTTATGTCCACGCATTACAGCTTCGTGGAATTGGGGATCAAATTTTTGGTCCTGAGCCGGAATTTCCTCCACCTTCAGCTCGCTAAAGGTAGCTTCAAATTGACGGCGAATCATTTGCATGCCTTTAATAACGCCTTCCATATCGTTGGCCTTGGCAGCACTTGCTTCAGCGCGTTCAAAATTATCCAGCACCTTTAAGAACTTGCCCACAACACCGGCGGTAACGAAGGTAGAAAGCTGCTCCTTCTCGCTAGCGGTGCGGCGGCGGAAGTTTTCAAAATCTGCCTGCAATCTGAGCAGACGATTGGTTAATTCTTCAATCTTAACATCCTTGGGATCCGGCTCCGCCTCTTGGGTGGCCTCCTCCTTGGATGCTTCCTTAGCTTCAGCCTCTTGCTCGGCCGGAGCTTCCTCAGCGGTGGCTTCCTGCTTTACTTCAGCATTTTCGGCAGCTTGCGCTTCCTCCTGTGCCATGGTGTCTTTTACATCATTCTCTTGCAAAGCACTTCCTCCTTTAATAACTGTTTAAGTCACTATTTGTTGTTTTCATGCTCAAACATGGTTTTCAAATACTTATGTAGATAATCCATAACGGAAATTACCTTGCCATATTCCATGCGTGTGGGTCCTAAAACAGCCATGGTCCCCACAATCTTGCCATTGAGGCGGTAGGTTGCCTGAACCATACTGCAATCCTGAATACCAGAGAACTTGTTCTCACTACCAATGGTAACCCTAAGGCCACTGTCCTCGCCGGATTTTAGCAGGTCACGCACCACGCGCTCCTCCTCTAAAATACCCAACAGGTTACGCACACGGTCCACATCACGGAACTCCGGCTGATTCAGGAGCTGCTTGGTGCCACCCAAGAAAACCTTTTGCTCCATGTGCTTGTTGCGCAGGCGGCGGATGGATTGAACCAGTGAGGTAAAGAGCAGCTTATCTTCGGCAATATTGCTGTGCACCACTGCCAAAAGCTCCTCGCTTATATCGGCCAGCTCCCTGCCCTCCAAAAGGCGGCTTACCTTGCCAGCCAGATAATCCAGCTCTTCATGGCGCATCCCTAAAGGAATTTCCACAACGCAATTATCCACGTTACCGTCATCGGTAATGATGCACAGGATGGCATGATGCTCATCCAGAGGCAAGAACTTCATATAACGGAACCTGGCTCCTGCATCCCGATTGGCCAAGACCATGGAAACGTTTTGGGTCATACGGGATAAAATCTTGGCTGTGGACTGGAAGATTTCGTCGAGACTTCTGCGTCTTTCGTTAAACCAACCATTAATCAGTGCTCTTTCGTTATCAGAAAGGGCGCCGGGCTCAATCAGTGAATCCACATACAGCCGATAGGCTTGAGCCGAGGGTACACGTCCTGCGGAGGTGTGGGGCTGTTCCAGATATCCCAAAAGCTCCAAATCACTCATCTCATTGCGGATGGTGGCCGGGCTCAAGCCCAAATCATATTTGCGGGCAATGGTTCTGGAGCCAACAGGCTCGGCAGTCGAAATATAATCCTCAATTATGAGCTGGAGAATTTTTTTCTTTCTATCATTTAACATATTCCCACCTCATTTAGTTGTTAGCACTCATATCATTGGAGTGCTAACATCTTGGTATAAGAATAGCACTCCCATTCTTTATTGTCAACAGCTTTTTGTAAAAAAAGCACATCGTCACAAATATTTCAAAGAATGGAGTGCTATGCATCAATAAAGATAGTAAAGATTTGGTTGCCTATTTCCATGCCCTTGGCGGTCAAATAAAGTCGCTCCGTTACAGCGTCATAGCGCACATAATCCCGCTCCAAAAAGGGCGCAAGCTGCGTCTGGTAGCGCTGCCACACATCCACGCCGAAGCGCGCCCGCGCTTCGGCAAGGTTGGCGCCCACACTGCGGCGCAGACCCATGAACATGAACTCCTCCAGCTGCTGCGCAGGAGTAAGCTCTTCAATGTAGTAAAGCTCACTAGTGCTCCAAGTGGCAGGGGTTAAAGCCTTGGCAGCGGCGATGTATTCAGGAACAGTGCTGATGGCAGTACGACGACAATTTTCCTCCATTCCACACGAAGCGGCGCCGAAGGCGACGTAAGGATGGTACTGCCAATAGACAGTGTTATGCCGTGAGTATTGTCCATTCTTGGCATAATTGCTAATTTCGTACCGCTCAAAGCCTGCTTTGGCAAGCAGGCTTTGGACCAGCTCGTACATGTCCGCAGCAGTGTCCTCCTCCGGCAAAAGAATTTTGCCGGAGCTTACCAAACGCTCCAGCGGCGTGCCCTCCTCCACGATGAGCCCATAAACTGACATGTGCTCAATACCTGTTTGAATGAGCCTACTCACAGTGTTCTCTAGACTAGCCAGCGTCTGCCCGGGCAGTCCGTAAATCAAATCGCAGCTGATGCGCCCAAAGTCGGCGGCGCGGGCCATGTCAATGGCCGCCAGCGCCTCCTGGGCGCTGTGGATGCGACCAATGCCACGCAGCTCGGCGTCCTGCAGGGACTGGACACCAAAGCTGATGCGGTCGAAGCCTGCGGCACGCAGGCGCTTGAGCTTGGTCAAATCCGCAGTACCGGGATTCACCTCAATAGTAGCTTCAGCTGGCTCTTGCCAAAAGCCACAGGCTTTTAAGGTAGCAACAATTTGCTCAAGGCAATCAATAGGTAGCACGCTGGGTGTACCCCCACCAAAGTAAATAGTTGCGCCAGCTGCTACCTTACTCGCTTCCTCCACACGCACCTCTATCTCGTGGCACAGAGCTTCCGTATAGGCACGCATTTCTTCCTCCCCAAAGCAGGCATAGGAAGCAAAATCACAATACAAACACTTTTGCTTACAAAAGGGGATGTGCACATAAACAGCGTGGTAGTTGTCCCAAATATTCTGCTTGACTCGTTCCATAACGAATACCAACTTTCTATTTTAAGAACATATGTTGCTTTAATTTTGCAAACTTGCTATAATAATACTGACAACCGTGTTTCAGGGTGGTTTGGCCTCCAGTAGAAGAGGAGGTGATGCTGTATGAAGAACTACGATTTTCGAGACCTAATGTCTTTTGGTATGTTCATCTTAGCATTGCTGACTTTCATTCGCTTGATGGTCCTGTAAAATAATTTTCCTTAAAAAGAAAATCCATCCCAAACTTGGCAGAGCGCGGGATGGATTTCTTCTTTCCTAAACAAAGCCAACCCACCTTGTGGGCGGTTGTCTTTCTATTTCTATTATAGCATATTATAAGTTTTTTGCAAGCACATTAAAGCTTCGCCTTCAGCTCAGCCAGCTTAGCTTCCTGCGCTGCCAGCACCTTGTCACCAATAGCAAACTGCTTTTCGTTTTCAGAGAAGGCCGGTCCGCCATAGGAACGACGCGCTTCTACACAGTTGGCAGGGTCAAGAGCTTCCAACAGGTCACTTTCGAACAAATCGGAGAATTGCTTGTACTCCTCAATGGGAATCTCTAACAGGAATTTACCCTTTTCAATAGCATAAGCCACGCATTTGCCAACAACCTCGTGTGCTTGGCGGAAGGGCAAGCCTTTACGTACCAAATAGTCAGCCAAGTCGGTAGCATTAGAGAAGTCATGGGCTACAGCCTGAGCCATCTTGTCCACATTCACAGTCATGGTGAGAATCATATCACGATAAACGGCCAAGGTGAATTTCACGGTGTCGATGGCATCAAAGAAGCCCTCCTTGTCCTCCTGCAAGTCCTTGTTATAGGTCAGGGGCAGGCCCTTGGCAGTGGTCAGCATAGCCATTAAATGGCCATAAACACGACCGGTTTTGCCACGTACTAACTCAGAAATATCTGGGTTTTTCTTTTGCGGCATCATGGAAGAGCCAGTTGCAAAGGCATCGTCCAGCTCCACAAAGCCAAACTCGGTGCTGCTCCAGAGGCAAATTTCCTCGCTCAAACGGCTCATGTGCATCATGAGGGTGGAGGCAAAGGACAAAAATTCGATGACGTAATCGCGGTCACTGACTGCATCCATGGAGTTAGGGTAAACAACGCCAAAATTCAGCTCTTCGGCCACCATATGGCGGTCAATGGGGAAGGTGGTGCCGGCAATAGCGCCAGCGCCCAAGGGCATCATGTCCGCGCCCTCCCAAACGCCTAAAAGGCGACGGAAGTCACGCTGCAGCATATTGAAATATGCCAGCAGGTGATGGGCAAAGGTAATCGGTTGCGCACGCTGCAGATGGGTATAGCCTGGCATCAAGGTTTTCTCGTGCTGCTTCGCAACATCCAGCAGCGCTTCTTCGAAGCGCAGCAAAAGCTCAGCAATCTCTGTTACCTCGCGCTTCATATACATATGCATATCCAGTGCTACTTGGTCGTTACGGCTACGCGCAGTGTGCAAACGCGCACCGGCGCTGCCGATGCGCTCGGTCAGGCGAGCCTCAACATTCATGTGAATATCTTCCAAAGCAACACTAAATTCAAAATTACCAGCTTCAATATCAGCTAAGATTTCCTTCAGACCGGCAATAATCTTCTCCCCGTCCTCTGCCGGAATGATGCCACATTTGGCCAGCATACGCGCATGCGCCATGCTGCCACGGATATCCTCGTGATATAAACGCTTATCAAAATCAATGGACGCATTAAATGCGTCCACTAATTCATTGGTATTCTTACTAAAACGACCGCCCCAAAGCTTAGCCATTATTTCAGGGTACCTTTCTTCATCATTGCACGAACCTGCAGGGGCAGACCGAACAGATTGATAAAGCCGGTGGCATCGGCTTGGTTGTAAACTTCGTCTTCGCCGAAGGTTACATATTCTTGGCTGTACAGGGAGTACGGGGATTTTACGCCTGCGCTGTAAATATTGCCCTTGTACAGTTTCATGCGAACAGTACCGGTAACAGTCTTTTGGGTTTCGTTTACGAAGCCATCCAGAGCCTCACGCAGGGGGCTGAACCACATGCCATCATAAACGAGCTCAGAGTAGCGGATGGAAACTTGTTGCTTGAAGGATTGGGTTGCACGATCCAGGCACAGGTTTTCCAAATCATTGTGGCCGTAGTAGATAATTGCGCCAGCGGGGTTTTCATAAACACCACGGGATTTCATGCCTACCAAACGGTCCTCAACCATATCAGTGATACCAACAGCATTGCGGATGCCGATTTCATTCAGTTTTTCTACCAATTTAGCGGGGCTCAGCTTTTCGCCGTTTACAGAAACGGGAACGCCTTCTACATATTCCAGTTCAACATATTCCGGTTTATCGGGAGCCTTTTCAGGAATGTTGGTTACGATGAACAGCTCATCCTTCGGTGCATTCCAGGGATCTTCCAAATCAGAGCCTTCATGGGACAGATGCCACATGTTGCGGTCCATGGAATAGTCATGGTCATGGGATACAGGAATGGGAATGTTGTGAGCAGCAGCATAGTCGATTTCTTGGTCACGAGAACGCAGCTCCCATTCACGCCAAGGAGCGATGATAGCCAGATCAGGGTTCAAAGCTTTGATGGAAAGCTCAAAACGAACTTGGTCGTTACCTTTACCGGTAGCACCGTGAGCAATAGCGTCAGCACCTTCAGCTTCAGCGATTTCAACCAATTTTTTCGCGATCAGCGGACGAGCGAAGGAGGTACCCAGCAGGTATTTCTTTTCATAAACAGCGCCAGCCTTAACTGTGGGCCATACATAATCCTTAATGAACTCTTCCTTCAAATCCAGAATGTAGCATTTGCTAGCACCGGTTTTGATAGCCTTATCATGTACGGGGTCCAGCTCATCGCCTTGGCCCAGGTCAGCACAAGCAGCGATAACCTCGCAGCCATTGTAGTTTTCCTTCAACCAAGGAATGATTACGGATGTATCCAGGCCACCGGAGTAAGCCAATACTACTTTTTTAATATCTTCTTTTTTCATGATGAATAGCCTCCTAAAACTGCATAAAATCAATTCGCAGTGTATAATCTTACAAACTTCCTGTATTATAACACTTTTTTATGCATAATCCAAGTGTTTTTACTCATGTATACATAATTTTTTCTGTTTTACAGGACTTCGTCACTCATCAAAAGAGCCATAATG
Organism: Phascolarctobacterium sp.; assembly: GCA_030540395.1. Classification (GTDB taxonomy): domain Bacteria; phylum Bacillota; class Negativicutes; order Acidaminococcales; family Acidaminococcaceae; genus Phascolarctobacterium_A. Next base: position 133,766 of record JAUNWI010000002.1, on the reverse strand, counting down.
GCCTTTTGTACATGGAGGCGATTTTCAGCTTGGTCAAACACCACAGAATGCGGTCCTTCCAGCACATCCTCAGTAATTTCCTCGCCACGATGAGCGGGCAGGCAATGCAGCACGATGCATTCCGGACGAGCCACATCCAGCAGAGCTTGGTTAATTTGATAATTATGCAAAGCTGCAAAGCGAATATCACGCTCTGCTTCCTCGCCCATGCTGGTCCAAACGTCGGTGTACAATACGTCAGCACCCTTAGCAGCCTTGAAAAGGTCCTCTTCCACAGTAATGGTGCAGCCGGTATGGGAAGCATCCTCCCGCGCCTCGGCCAAAACCTTGGGGTCCGGCTGATAGCCCTTGGGGCTAGCGCACACCATGTTCATGCCAACCTTAGCGCAGGCATACATCAGAGAGTGCGCCATGTTGTTGCCATCGCCTACATAAACAAGCTTACGACCCTTCAACACCTCCATCTTTTCTTGGATGGTGAACATATCGGTCAAAGCTTGGCAGGGATGCAAAAGGTCGGTCAGGCCGTTGATAACGGGCACAGTTGCATATTTAGCCAGCTCCTCCACGGATTCGTGGGAGAAGGTGCGAATCATGATACCATCAACCATACGGGAGAGCACACGCGCAGTGTCGCGAATAGGCTCGCCACGACCAATTTGAGAAGCAGAATCGCTCAAATAAATCGGGTGACCACCTAATTGCCAAAAGCCAACCTCAAAGGAGGTTCTGGTGCGGGTGGAAGCCTTGGAGAACAGCATAGCCAAGGTTTTACCCTTCAAATATTGATGGGGCTCGCCAGCCTTTTGTTTACGCTTTAATTTTTTCGCAACATCCAAAATAGTTGCCACTTCACCGACGGTCAAGTCGTGAATGGAAAGCAAATCTTTATTTCTTAAACCCATTTTCTATCCCCTTGTCTACATGGCTGCCAAAGCCTTATCCAAGGCAGCCACAACCATATCTATTTCTTCCTTAGTAATAATTAACGGCGGCACAATGCGAATTACGCTGCCAGCGGTGCAGTTCACGATAACGCCATTGGCCAGGCAATGCTCTACCACAGGACGACCCTCGCTGGTCAGCTCCATGCCTAAAATCAAGCCGCGGCCACGCACTTCCTTTACCTTAGCAGGATATTTAGCCTGCAGCTTTTTCAGCTCGCCTATGAAATACTCGCCCTTTTGGGCAACTTTGTCTACTAAGCCCTCAGACTTAATGGTTGCTAAGGTTGCATACACAGCAGCACAGGCCAGAGGGTTACCGCCGAAGGTGCCACCATGGTCACCAGGCTTGAACACACGGGCCAAGCGCTCGGTCACGGCAAAGCCTGCCACCGGGAAGCCACCGCCAATACCCTTGGCAAAGGTCAGTACATCTGGCTTTACGCCGCTATGCATGTAACCAAACCATTTGCCCGTGCGAGCTACGCCGGTCTGTACCTCGTCAAAAATCAGCAAAGCATCATACTTATCGCACAGTGCACGCACCTGCTTGAGATAGTCATCGCTGGGCACATGCACGCCGCCCTCACCCTGAATAGGCTCCAACAGTACGGCGCACACATCCTCGTCCATCACTGCCTCCAAGGCTTCGATATCGGCATAGGGCACCAGCACATGGCCGGGACTCAGCGGGCCATAGCCAACGTGGTAGTAGTCATGACCGGTAGCAGCCAAGGTATCAAAGGTACGTCCATGGAAGGATTCGTCCGCAGAAATAATTTTATACTTGGTGGGAGACTTAGCTACTCCATATTTACGAGCCAGCTTCATGGCACCCTCGTTACCCTCTGCACCGCAGTTGGCAAAGAAAATGCGATCCATGCCAGTAGCTTCAGCCACTAAGCGCAAAGCCTTGGCTTGAATTTCGGTGTAATACAAATTGGAGCAGTGCATAACCTTTGCAGCCTGGTCCGCAATGGCCTTCACCAAAACAGGATGGTTATAGCCCAAGGAGTTTACAGCGATGCCAGCAAAGGCATCGATATATTCCTTGCCCTCGTTATCCCACACTCTGCAGCCCTGTCCATGGTCCATCACCATCTGATAACGGCCAAAGACGGGCAGATAATATTTCTCTGTCTGTTCTATTACAGTTTGTTTATTCATTTGAAAATAACTTCCCCCTCACTACTAATTTCTCCACCGCTAAAGCGGTCCCCCTCCCTTTTAAAAGGGAGGCACAATATGGAGAATTATTTCAATTCTTTAACAACCTCGGTGCCAACGCCCTTGTCGCTCAGGATTTCCATCAAAATGGTGTGCTCAGCGCGGCCATCGATGATGTGGGTCTTTTTAGCGCCGCCGCTCAAAGCAGTGATGCAAGCACGAACCTTCGGAATCATGCCGCCATCAATTTTGCCACGGATAATCAGCTCTTGAGCCTTTTCAAAGGTCAAGGTAGACAGGAAGCTGTTTTCATCGCGATAGTCGGAATAAATACCGCGCACGTCGGTCAACACCAACAGCTTTTCAGCCTTCAGAGCACCGGCAACCTCACCAGCAACGCTATCAGCATTGATGTTATAGGTTTCGCCTTGAGCGCCAACACCGGTAGGAGCAATAACAGGGATAAAGCCTGCGTTCAGCAGTACATCGATGAGCTCGGTGTTAACCTTTTCTACATTACCAACATAGCCAATATCTACCAGATTTACTTCACCATTTTCATAAACGTCAGCCAAATGCTTTTTAGCTTGGATCAAATTGGAGTCCTTGCCGTTCAAGCCTACAGCCTTGCCACCCAAGGTGTTCAGACGAGCTACCAAATCAGTATTGATTTTGCCAACCAAAGCCATTTCAGCAATGCCCACGGATTCAGCATCAGTTACACGCAGACCGCTAACAAATTCGCTCTTTTTGCCAGCTTGCATCAGCATACGGGTGATTTCCGGGCCGCCGCCGTGTACAACAACGGGACGCATGCCAGCGCATTGCAGGAACACGATATCCTGCAGTACCTTATTCTTCAGCTCATCGTTGAGCATAGCGTTGCCGCCATATTTAACCACGATGGTTTTATTTTTAAACTTGCTCAGATAAGGTAGTGCCTCCACGAGAGTTTGTACTTGGGAATCGTTCATCAACATTGTAAAATCCTCCTTAAAAATTTAATATTTATAATCTGTAGCATTAGGTATGGTATTCACCATTAATCTTAACATATTCATAGCTGAAGTCGCAGGTCCAAACGGTAGCACTTTCGCTGCCAGCAGCCAAATCAATGGTCATGGAAATATCATGCTGGCTCATGGTCGGCGCCAGCTTTTCCGCCGGAACATTGCAGTTCATGCCATTTTCTACCAAGCGAATGCCGCCAATTTCCAAATTAACCTTGTCCGCAACCATCTCTGCACCGCTGTAGCCAGCTGCACACACAATGCGTCCCCAGTTGGGGTCCTCACCAAAGAACGCTGTTTTTACCAGCGGAGATTTGGCAATAGCCATAGCCGCGGTCTTCGCATCCGCCCAAGTAGCAGCTCCCACCACATTTACTTCGAGGAACTTGGTTGCACCCTCCCCATCATGGGCAATCATTTTGGCCAAATCCGTGGCACAAGCCACCAAAGCTTCAAAAAAGGCCGGATAATCAGGATGCTCCTCACTCAAAATAATCTCGTTTTCTGCTAAGCCGTTGGCCAGCACAATCATGCTGTCATTGGTAGAGGTATCGCCATCCACAACCACCATGTTAAAGGACTGGTCCGCAGCCTTCTTCACTGCACGCTTCAGCACATCGGGGGCGATGGCCGCATCAGTGGTGATAAAGGTCAGCATGGTTGCCATATTGGGATGAATCATGCCGGCGCCCTTGGCGATGCCGGCAAATTTTACAGTTTTACCGCCGATTTCCGTTTCATAAGCTGCACGCTTAATAAATGTATCGGTGGTCTGAATAGCCATAGCGCAGCTTTCGCCCTCGCACTCGTCCAAGCTGTCCACGGCATCGGCGATGCCGGTCAGCAGCTTGTCCATGGGCAAAAATTGCCCGATGACACCGGTGGAGCACACAAAAACCTCCTCCGGCTTGATGCCCAGCAGCTCCGCTGCGTGAGCCTGCATCTTGCGAGCATCGGCAAGGCCCTGCTCGCCGGTGCAGGCGTTGGCACAGCCGCTGTTCACAACAATCGCCTGCGCATAGCCATGCTGATTAACCTCACGGCTCACAATAACAGGAGCCGCACACATTTTATTCTGGGTAAACACAGCACCACAGGCAGCAGGAGAAGTACTATAAATCACGGCCACATCGTGATTGCCGCTCACCTTAATGCCGGCCTTCACACCCGCAGCAATAAAGCCCTGCGGAGCAGTTACCCACCCTTCAATTTTGTTCATTTTATAACCTTCTTTACTATTAAATTTACTAAATATGATATTGTGGAGGGAATGGAGCAATATTATATTTATAAATTCTTCTGTGTTAAGGAACTATCGGTAATGCACGCAGACCACTTGTTTCATCAATGCCGAACATGACGTTCATATTCTGCACAGCCTGTCCCGCTGCTCCCTTCACCAAATTATCAATACAATTCATCACGATAATGCGACCCGTGCGCTTATCAGTTTGCCAACCCAAATCCACATAATTGGATGCACGCACATTCTTCAGCTCCGGGCAGCCGCCCTTGCCACGCAAGCGGATGAAAAACTCCTTGCCATACATGGCCTGATAGGCCTCTTCAATTTGCGCGTCCGTCACGCCCTCTTTTAACTGGCCGTAGCAGGTTGCCAAAATGCCCCTGTCCACAGGGAGCAAATGGGGAGTGAACTGAATTACCACAGGCTCACCGGCAAACTCGCTGTAAATTTGCTCGATTTCCGGAGTATGACGATGGCTGGCCACACCATAAGCCTTAAAGCTCTCATTCACCGCGCAGTACAGACTGCCTGCCTTCAGGCTGCGTCCCGCACCGCTGGTGCCGGACTTGGCGTCCACAATGATGCCCTGATGCTCAATCAAATCATATTTCAAAAGCGGCACCATGGCTAAAATGCTGCAGGTAGTATAGCAGCCAGGATTGGCCACCAAACTAGCCTCTCTAACCTGATCTCGGTAAAGCTCCGTCAGTCCGTACACAGCCTTGGCCTCCGAGTCCTCGTGCTTCACCTTGTACCACTCTTCAAAGACGCGATAATCTCTAAATCTATAGTCTCCGCCCAAATCAATAATCTTCGTTTTGCTGCCACGCAGCTTTTTACCAATTTTCATGGCATGGCCATGAGGCAGGGCGATAAAAATAACATCGCTGTCAGCAGCAATTTGTTCAATTTCCTGCATGGACTGCAGATTTTTTTCAATTCTGCCGGCCAAATGGGGATACATGCTGGCGATAGCCTCGCCAGTGCTGCTTTCGGAAGTAATAGTGGCAATTTCTGCCTCAGGATGTCCATCCAAAAGCCTTAAAAGCTCCACACCTGCATAGCCGGTTGCGCCGATAACACTTGCTCTCATATCCATCCTCCTTTACGAATGATAATTATACAACTTCTCTGCATAAACTTGCAAGAGCTTTTGTAAAATTTCTTTATAAAAAGGGCAAGAAACACTCATCCATTTTATACTACCTATTTTACTACTTAAAGGCGAATTTTCCTAGCCTTTTTTTCACTTTACTTTACAAAAATACACACTTCCTGCTACAATAGAGAATAACAAAAAGAAAGAGGTATAGTTATGATAAAAACCATCGTTATGTCTCTACTAATTTTTGCTGGTATGGTGGCCTATGATTCAGCCACAAGTAAGCCAACCCCTACCACGCCGCCAACCAAGCAGGAGCAGCAGCAACAACAAATAAATAAACATGAAAAATCTGCGGCCATGGCCCTTTTTGTAAGCCTATTGCCGGACCGCAAAACCTGGCCCTCCCCCATGCAAAAATTCTATCTGGCCTTTAATATGGAAGAGGTTATTGACCCAATTCGCCAAAACCCCCAGTGGACGCCCTTAAAGTCCATGAGTCAGGATATTCCCAAGGCCTTGATTGCCATTGAGGACCACGATTATTATAACCACGGCGCTATTGCAGTGGACGGCGTATTACGTGCCCTTCTAGTAAACATCACTGCCGGCGAGGTCGTGCAGGGCGGCAGCACCCTCACCCAACAATTTGTTAAAAATGTTTTTCTTACCCATGAGCAAAGCATGGAGCGCAAAATTGAAGAGGCCATTCTTTCGCTAATGCTGGAGGATAATTATACTAAGGACGAAATTTTGGAGCTTTATTTGAACACCACCTACTTTGGCGCCGGTGCCAACGGCATCAAGCAGGCTGCCAATAAATATTTTGGCAAAGCACCCTCCGCCCTTAGCTTGGCCGAAGCAGCAGTTATCGCTGCCCTGCCCTACGCCCCCAGCGCTCTCAATCCCTTAGAAAACCCCCAAGATTGCAAAAAGCGTCAGCTGCTGGTTTTGGCTGCCATGCATAAATATGGCATGATTAATCAGGCCCAGCTGGCCGAAGCCAAGACTGAACGTATCCGTCTGAGCAACGGCACCAGAATGTAAGCTAGCTGCTTAAAAAAGCTGCCTAAGTGACAGGCAATACTACTTTTTTGTATTCATTGTTTTTTTTATTGTAATTTGATATAATAGCATATATCCTCCTAAAATAGGAGAGGTGTTTTAGGGTTTGTAATTATGAGGAAGGAAGGTTTATCTTTACATGGAAAATAAGGATGTGAAACAAACTGCCCAAGAGGCAATGGACGCTCAGCGTCAACAGGGAAGCAACAAGCAATTGTATTTTTGGATTGCTGCATTGATTATTGGCGGCATTTTAGGTATGCTGGGCAATGGCACCATTAACGAGATGTGTGACTTTGTTGCCACCATCTTTACCCGTTTGTTCCAGTTTATTGCTGTACCTACTATTGCCTTAGCCGTTATTACTACACTGGCAAGCTTAGGTGCAGAAAAGAACACTGGCAAGATTTTTGTACGCACCATTACCTATACTTTACTGACTACCTTTGCCGCTTCCTTTGTGGCACTGGCTCTGTATATTATTATTGCTCCAGGCAACCTGCCCAGCGATTTGATTGGTGCAGCTGCTGGTGCAACCAAGAAATATGCTAGCCTGTCTTATTATAACCATTTCTTAAATGTTGTGCCTAACAACATGGTTAGACCCTTCCTGGAGGGTAATGTACTGTCCGTGCTTTCTATTGCCGGTGCAGTGGGTATGGGTATTGCCTGTGCTCCCAAAAACGAAAACCGCGAAGTAGTGCTCAAGTTCGTCTTTGGTCTGCAAGAGGTGCTCTTTACCATGATCCGTGGTCTTATGAAGGTTCTGCCCATTGGTATCGTTGCCTTTGCAGCTCAGCTTTCTGCTCAAATTGAAGCTGGCGTAATTGTGGGTGCATTGGGTAAATATATGGCTGTGGTTATGGGCGGCAACTTTATCCAAATGTTCATCGTTCTGCCCCTATTCCTGCTTGCAAGAGGCCTGAATCCTATTGATGTTTTCCGCAAGATGTCCCCGGCTTTGGCGGTTGCTCTCTTCACCAAGAGCTCTGCTGCAACCTTGCCTGTAACCTTGGCTTCTGCAGAAATGAATCTGAAAGCACGCAAGGAGGTTACCCGCTTTGTGCTGCCTATTTGTACGACCATCAACATGAACGGCTGCGCAGCCTTCATTTTGGTAACCTCTCTCTTTGTCCTGCAAAATGGTGGCGTAGAGCTGACCATGGGCACCATGCTGACCTGGGTTTGCATTTCTGTATTTGCCGCTGTTGGTAACGCTGGCGTGCCTATGGGCTGCTATTTCCTGACTTTGTCCCTAGTATCCTCCATGGGTGCTCCGGTGGGCGTTATGGGCATTATCCTGCCGATTTACGCAGTCATCGATATGATTGAAACTGCAGAAAATGTTTGGTCCGACTCCACCGTTTGCGCTATGACTAACAACGATTTGAAGGATGACCTGGCTTAAAAATCCGTTGACTAGAAAAACAGCAATTCTCGCTAAGAGGGTTGCTGTTTTTTATTTCTTAAAATACACCTCATAATGTGACAGGAGTGCTGTAGAGCAGAAAAGAGCCTACCCAGACACAGGGCAGGCTCTTTTACTTTTTTAGGCCGATTAAATTATTTATTGAATACTCTTAGTGATGGAACAGGCGCAGGCCGGTAAAGGCCATCGCAATACCATACTTGTCGCAGGTTTCGATAACATTGTCATCGCGAATGGAACCGCCTGCTTGGGCAATATATTGCACACCGCTACGATGAGCACGTTCAATATTGTCGCCAAAGGGGAAGAAAGCGTCGCTACCCAAAGCAACATCCTTCAGCTCTGCCAGCCAAGCCTTTTTCTCAGCACGGGTGAGGGGCTCCGGTTTTTCCGTGAAGAAGTTTTCCCAAATGCCGTCTGCCAAAACATCTTCGTAGTCATCGGAAATATACACATCGATGGTATTGTCACGGTCGGGACGGCGAATGCTGTCCTTAAAGGGCAGTGCCAGTACCTTCGGATTTTGGCGCAGCCACCAAATATCAGCCTTGTTACCTGCCAAGCGAGTGCAATGCACACGGGATTGTTGGCCGGCACCAATGCCGATGGCTTGGCCATCCTTTACATAGCACACGGAATTAGATTGGGTATATTTCAAAACGATGAGAGAAATCAGCAAATCGCGAGCTGCAGCTTCAGGAATTTCCTTGTTCACAGTAGGACGATTCTCCAGCAAAGCCTCGGTAATCTTGGCCTCGTTACGGTCCTGCTCAAAGGTAATACCAAAAACCTGCTTACTTTCAGTCAATTCAGGCTTGTAATCAGGGTCAATTTGGATGATGTTATAGGTACCCTTGCGCTTAGTTTTCAGCACAGCCAGAGCTTCCTCAGTGTAGCCAGGAGCAATCACGCCATCGGAAACCTCACGATGGAGCATTTTGGCAGTTTGCACATCACAAATATCGGACAAAGCTACAAAATCACCATAGGAGCTCATGCGGTCAGCGCCACGAGCACGTGCATAAGCATTGGCCAGCGGAGACAGCTCCAAATCGTCCACATAATAAATCTTTTTCAGAGTATCGCTCATAGGCAGGCCTACAGCGGCGCCAGCAGGGCTAACATGCTTGAAGGAAGCAGCTGCGGGCAGGCCAGTAGCCTCCTTCAGCTCCTTTACCAGCTGCCAGCTGTTGAAGGCATCCAAAAAGTTAATATAGCCAGGGCGACCATTGAGCACCTTAATGGGCAGCTCAGCGCCATTTGCCATATAAATTCTGGCCTTAGCTTGGTTGGGATTGCAACCATATTTTAACGCTAATTCATTCATCATTTTTCCTCCCTTAAAATAACATGGTCGGTACAAAAAGAAAAACCGACACACTGATGCATCTACATGCCCAGACGGTCGGCTTCACCGGTCATACTCCCCTGTGGTGACCCACTTCCGTCAGTTATATGACCTACTACTAAAATTATAAAAGCTTACGCAATTTTTGTCAATATCATTACACCCCTGTGCCATCAAAGCAAGGAATAAAATCTTCGCAGGCCGCATCGCCCTCCTGCACAAAGCCATCCTCAATGGTGCTGGCCATAAGGTACGCTTCCACCTCGGCATATTCCTCATCGGTAACCTTGCGATTGATTTCCGGGAACTCCGCCGCACGACCGCAGGGTACATACTGATGCATCAGGCTGAACATCACCTGACCGGGCTTAAAGGTGTTAGCCACCCAGTCGATAACACGCTTGGAATTATCCAGCATGCCGGGAAGAATTAAGTGGCGAATGACCACGCCCTTTTTGAGCAGACCATTTTCATCCAGCTCGTAATCCCCTACCTGGCGATACATTTCTTTAATAGCATCGGTGGCAATGCGGAAATAATAAGGAGCATTGCTATATTTAATAGCGGCAATGTCGTCGCTGTACTTCAAATCCGGCAGATAAATCTGCACCTTGCCCTTTAAACGACGCAGGGTATCCTGGGTTTCAAAGCCACTTGTATTATACACAACAGGCACACTTAAAGGCTTCTCCAAGCTCTTGAGAACAGCTTCGGTAAAATGAGTCGGAGTTACCAGATTGATGTTATGGGCTCCCTTGGCGATAAGCTCCTGATAAATCTCCTGCAAACGCTCGATGGTAATCTCTTTACCAAAGCCCTTGCAGCTAATATCAAAGTTTTGGCAGAAAACACAGTGCAGATTGCAGCCGCTGAAAAAAACGGTGCCACTGCCACGGGTACCGCTAATGCAGGGCTCCTCCCACATGTGCAGGCCCGCCCGGGCTACGATGGGCTGCATGCCACAGCCACAGCTGCCAAAATAACGCTCGCCCTCGGTATCCGCCATATTTTCCGGTCTATCCACGCCACAGCGATGGGGACATACATAACAATAAGTCATCTACTTCATCTCCTATTTCCACAGCAGTAACTGACCAAGCCAGGCCACCACTGCGCCAATAATCAAAAAGGGGCCAAAGGCAAAAAAGTCCTTGCGGCCATGCACCTTAAAAAGCAGCATTACGATGGCTGCAATGCCACCGATGATAAAGCCCACGCTAGCAGTAGTAATGATGCCGTTCACTCCGAACCACAGCCCCAGGGCGGCCATCATTTTGACGTCGCCGCCGCCCAAGGCGCCGCGACCCAAAATGGCCAGGGCCGCCAGCACCACAAAGGCGCCTGCGCCAGCGGCCAGGCGCTGCCAAATGCTAAAGGGCAGCCACGGCGTGGCTGCCAGCCCCACCACTACCAAGGGCAACAGGCTGTCATCAAAAATGAACTGAAAGCGGTAATCGATGAGCCACAAAAGCCACAGCCAGCACAGCAAAAAGCAGCTCAAGGCCTTGCCCACAGTGCTGGCAGGCAGGATCAGCCCCAAAAACATGGCTACAAATAAACCTGCCGCCAAGGCAATATTGGAGCACACGGGCCCCGGCTCCATATTGTATTCAGCTAAGCTATCCCGATTGCGCTCCAGGCACCAAGCCATGAGCCGCTGGCTCAGCGGCGTTAAAAACGCCGCCACAGCCAGCGCGAGAGCTATTCTTGTAATCATAAAAAACGTCCTTTATCGCTTTATTGATAGGCTCACGCCATGCCCTATGAAGGGAAGCTATGTGAGCTATCTTTATAGCCCCATCTGACTTAAAAAGTTCAGGCTATTTAAGGGCTTGTCTGTCTGGAAAAAGATAAACTTATACAGAATGCGCTCCAGCTCCATAAGGTCCCCGCCCCGCACGCTGAAAGCGGCGGGGCTTTCGTAATCCAGCGCTGCCAGCCACTGCCACAGCTGCCTTGTGCCCTGCCCGCAGGGCTCAAGGCCCTCGCCTGTGTACGCTGCGTGGCATTGGCTGCACAGCAGCCCGCCCGCGAGCGGACTGAACCAGGCGGCAGCTGGCAGCGCGATGGGCGCGCCGCAGCCCACGCAGTGGGCCATTTCCGGCGCAAAGCCCGTGAGCCCCAAAAGCTTAATAGCAAAGGACAGCACCACCAAGCGCGGATTGCGCTTGGTAAGTGCGTCCAGCGTGGCGGTGAGGAGCTCGTAGAGCTCGCCTGCGGGCTCGCGGTCCTCGGTGAGGACCGCGGTCAGCTCCGCCGCCACGGCGCCGTAGGCCATCTGCTGCATATCAAGACTCTTGGGCAGACGGACTAACTCGCAGCTACGCAGCTTGTCCACCTTCTGCCCCTGCTGCACCTCGATATTGAGGCAGGCAAAGGGCTGCAGCAGCCGCCCCTGCACGTTCTTCACATAACGGGCACCATAGGCGATAAAGCGCAGCTTGCCGTGGTTTTTCGTAAAGCACACCACATATTTATCCGCCGTCTGGTAATTCTTCACATGGAGCACCAGCGCTTCGTCCTGCAAATGCTCTCTTTCGTTTTCACTCATGAGCTTCTTCCTTCGGCTGCAGCTTGCTCTTTAAGGGTACAGCACTTAAGCGCAGCACTCTAAAGCCCTCAACCTCCAACACCTTAAAGCAATAATCACCCAGCACCACCGGGTCACCAACCTCAGGCTTGCGACCCAAAAGGCCAAACACATAGCCACCAATGGTGTCCTCTTCAGGCTCTTCAAATTCAATGCCCAAAATTTCCGTAATTTCGTCCAGCAAAACCATGCCGTCAAATTCATAAGCACCATTTTCCAAGGCCACCACGTCATCCGGCTCCTGAGCCTCGTGCTCGTCCTGAATTTCGCCCACGATTTCCTCAACCAAATCCTCCATAGTAATCAGGCCCGCTGTGCCACCGTATTCATCAGCCACCAGCACCATTTGCACATGGCGCTGCTGCATCAGGGGCAAAGCCTTAGAAATGGGCATGGCCTCGGGAATAACCACCAGTGGACGCATCAGGCGGCGTAAATCATAGTCCTGCACCCCGCCGCGAATGGCCAGCAGATCCCGCACATGAATGGTACCGATTACATGGTCTTTATCCTCATCGCACAGGGGATAACGGGTGTGACGGCTACCACGCACCGTAGCCAGATTTTCAGCCAAGCTATCATCTGTAAATAGACACACCATATCCTGCCGTGGCACCATAACCTCACGGGCCACCCTGTCTGCAAAGTCAAACACATTATCAATCATGCTGCTTTCAATGTGGTCGATTTCGCCCTCCTGCTCACTGGCGCTGACAATGCGGCGCAGCTCATCCTCACTGCGGGCAATATCCTCCACTGGCTTAGAAATATGCAGCAGATTTTGCATAGCAAGAGACGCCTTGCTGGAAATCAGCACCACGGGATAAAACAGATAATGAAAAAATATCACAGGATAAACAGTGCTCATAGCAGCTCGCTCCACATTGCTTTCTGCCATGGCACGGGGCACCAGCTCACCCCACACCACATGGAGCAAAATTACAAGCACAATACTCAAGGCCCAGGACAAAATAATGTCCAAGGCAGCATGGGCATGGAGCAGCTCCGCAAAAAAGCGGCCACCCAAAATGCCCAGCAGCACGGTGGAGGCTGTGATACCCAGCTGCACCGCACTTACATAGGTTTCCTGCTTGGCAAGCACCTTCAAGGCCAGACTGGCACTGCTGTCGCCGCCTTCAGCCAACTCCTCCAGCTTAGACTTACGCGAACGCACCAAGCCATATTCAGCCACCACAAAGAAACCGTTCAAGAAAACCATCAGTAATATTAAAAGCAGCTGTAAAATACTACTAAAGGAAGGATCCGCGTTAATAGGTCATCACTCCTTATATCCAAACTGCCGCAGAGATTTATCTTGATTGCGCCAGTCAGCTTTAACCTTAACCCACAAATCTAAATAAACCTTGCAATATAAAAGCTTTTCTAAATCGGCACGGGCCTGCTGACCAATCTTTTTCAGCAAGCTGCCCTTCGCACCGATGATAATACCCTTTTGGGAATCGCGCTCTACAAAGATTGTGGCGCGAATATAAATGGTTTCGTCGTCACGCTCCTTGAACTCCTCCACCTCTACAGCGATAGCGTGGGGCACCTCGTCCCGAGTCAGGCGCAAAACCTTTTCACGAATCATCTCGGCAGCAATCACCCGCTCTGGCTGGTCCGTAATCATATCATCAGGATAATAGGCAGGGCCCTCCGGCAGATGCTTGGTAATTTCCTGCACCAATCCCGGAAACTCCCCGTCAGTGAGCGCAGAAACAGGCACGATTGCCGCAAAATTATACTGCTTGCTATAATCCTCCATGATTTTGAACAGCTTGGACTTGTCCTGCAGCTTGTCAATTTTATTGCACACCAAAATCACCGGAGTTTTCACCTTGCGCAATAGCTCCAGAATATATTCCTCGCCGGCGCCGCGCTTTTCGGTAACATCCACAATAAAGAGGATGACATCCACCTCCTGCAGCGTGCCCTCGGCAGTGCGCACCATGTACTCACCCAGCTTATGCTGGGGCTTATGAATACCCGGCGTATCCAGGAACATAATCTGTGCATTATCGGTATTCATGATGCACATAATGCGGTTGCGGGTGGTTTGGGGTCGGTCGCTCATAATAGCGATTTTTTCGCCAATCAGGCTATTGGTCAGGGTGGATTTGCCCACGTTGGGGCGCCCCACCATAGCTACAAAGCCTGCGTAATGCTTTGGTTCTTGCTTCATATTCTTCTCCTAAATTTTATAAATCAAAGCCATAGGGCAATAGCTCCTCCAACGTACAAATCTTAATTGCACCAGCCATATTGCCCAATAAAATCGTCTTTATTTTAAACTCGCTCATCACCTGACGGCAGGCACCGCAGGGAGAAACGGGCTTTTCCGTATCCGCCACCACACAGATGGCCTCCAAATTGCGCTCACCGGCACACACAGCCGCAAAAATAGCATTGCGCTCGCCACAGCAGCACAGGCCATAGGAAGCATTTTCCACGTTACAGCCGCCATAAATTCTGCCCTCTGCAGTACGCACTGCCGCCCCCACTGCAAAATGAGAGTAGGGGGAATAGGATTTTTGTCTTGCAACCACCGCTGCCGCATAGAGCATTTGCAAATCCGGCGACAACGCTGCTAAATGAGTATCATGCATGAGCGCACCTCCTTAGTGTTCACCTGTGGGATGGTCAAAATATTCTTCGGACAAATTAATGGCTCGCAAAGCCTCCTCTTCCTTAGCCCGCATTTCGGCCTTGTCCTCCTCGGTCATATGGTCATAGCCCAAAAGGTGGAACATGCCATGGACAGCAAGATAAGTCATTTCCCGCTCCAGACCATGCCCATATTCCTCGGCCTGACGCAGAGCTGTCTCGGCGGAGATGATGATGTCGCCGTAAAGGTGCTCCTCCGGTCCGCCAATCAGCTCCGGCTCGTCGCTGTCCTCGGCCTCCTCGTCTAAGGCAAAGCTCAGCACGTCCGTGGGCTTGTCCATGCCGCGATAGTCCCGATTCAGGGCGTGGATTTCTTCGTCATCCACGATGGTCACATCCACCTCGGCGTCCTCCTCTAGCTCGTTGAGCTGCGCCACCGCCTGCAGCCCCTGCTGCAGGCGTGCGAGAATGGAGTCCGCCAGTTCTATTTTAGTTTGGTCATTTTCGAGATTAATTATCATGATATTTTCCTTTTTCAAACGCTTCGTAAGCTTTAATAATGCTGCCCACTATTTCGTGGCGCACCACATCATGCTGACTAAACTTAATCACACCAATTCCCGGCACATTACTTAAAATCTTTGCCGCATCCTTCAGGCCGCTGGCCTTGCCGCCCGGCAAATCGATTTGCGTAATGTCGCCAGTAATCACCATCTTGCTCCCAAAGCCAAAGCGCGTCAAAAACATCTTCATCTGCTCCGGCGTCGTGTTTTGCGCCTCATCAAGAATAATAAAGGCGTCGTTCAGCGTGCGGCCGCGCATATACGCCAAGGGCGCCACCTCGATGGTCCCCTTGGTAATATACTTTTGGAAGGTTTCCGCCCCCAGCATATCGTACAAGCCATCGTACAATGGACGCAAATAGGGGTCCACCTTGTCCTGCATATCGCCCGGCAAAAAGCCCAGCTTCTCCCCCGCCTCCACTGCCGGTCGGGTGAGGATGATGCGCTCCACTTCTTTTTTCTTCAACGCCGCCACAGCCAGCGCCACCGCCAAATAGGTTTTACCCGTGCCCGCAGGACCAATACCCAAGGTAATATAGTTCTTGCGAATGGTCTCCACGTATTGCCATTGACCCAAAGTCTTGGCCTTCACCTGTCGCCCACGATTATTCACAATAATCGTATCCGCATACATCCGGTGCAAACTTTCCAGCTTGCCCTCCTTCACCATAAAAATGCTATAGCGCACATCATGGGTGGTCAGGGGCAGGCCCTGGCGATACAAAAACAGCAGCTCCTGCAAGAGCAGCTGCAGCTGCTGGCACTGCTCCTCAGGCCCGCTCACAGTGATGCTGTTGCCACGGGCCACAATAGTGCAATCAAAGGCACTGCGCACAATCCGCAAAAACTCGTCATTGCGTCCGCAAATGCCCACCATTTCCTGTTGGTCAAACGTCTGTAATTCAACGTTAGTAGCCAAATTTGTTCCTCCTAAAAAAGCATTTCTTTCGATAACAAGTAGGCTCCCCTTCAAAGGGGAGCTGTCGCCTTAGGCGACTGAGGGGTTCCCTCGCCAGCTTATCTCTTTTCAATGGTTATTTTCTTAATCACAACAGGCTTCACAGGCTTATCCATGGGTCCCGTCTTCACCTTGCCAATTTTATAAACCACTTCCATGCCCTTAGTTACCTTGCCAAACACAGCATGCTTACCGTTCAGCCAGCTGCATTCGCGCAAGGTAATAAAGAATTGGCTACCACCAGTATTAGGACCTGCATTAGCCATAGAAATTACGCCCGGGCCATCATGCAAAAGCTTGCTAGAAAACTCATCCTTAATCTTGTAGCCAGGACCACCGGTGCCGTCGCCCTTGGGGCACCCACCCTGAATCATAAAATTATCAATCACGCGATGGAAGGTCAAGCCATCATAATAACCCTGCTTTGCCAGCTTGATAAAATTCTCGCTGGTCTTCGGCGCATAATCCGTCGCCAGCTTCACCTCAAAATCGCCCATATTCGTCTGAAAAACCGCAGTGGCCGGCTCCGCCTTCACCGGCGCTTCCTTCTCCTGCCCGCAGGCAGTCAATCCCACCATGCACAGCAGCAACATACATAATATAATTATTTTTTTCATACCTAAATTTCCTCCAAAAAACTAAATTGTACTCCCAAAGTCGTAATAATAGTATTGTGAAGCGAGCTAGGAATTTTAGCTCATGAGTGGCTGGTACAATAGAAGCAAGGTTTCGAAAACCAACATCCCACCTCGAACAGATCGGACACCGCAGCTTCGTGATTGCACCCCACGAAATGAGCGTTAAGAAATTCCTTGCGAACGGAGCAATACTATTATTACACTTTTGCTTATAACTCAATCCTGTGTAGCAATCCAATCCGCTATCACAGCCCCGGCCTCTTCACTATACTCCGTAAAGGAATGGTCTCCCCCATCCCACAACCGCAGCTGCGCCTTCTCGCCTAACAACTCCTTATTCCGCAAGGCCTGCTCCACCAAAACAGTGTCATCCCCCTTGCAGTGCAAAAGCAGCACCGGGCATCCACGCCAGCTTCGCAAAATCCCCGCCAAATCATACTTGTCAAAATCCGTCAAAAAATCCGGCGTCAACACACAATGCCCACGCTCATCATCAAACTCCAGCGTTTCGCCCGCGTCCAAGCGCTTATAATACTCATCCGTCATCACATGGCGGAAGGTCTCGCGCAAATTATTGGGCGTCGCCCACAAAATCAAACGCTTCAGCTCCGGCTCTTGGCTAGCAGTCACAATGGATGCCGCTCCGCCCAAGCTACGCCCTAATAAATACACCTCGCACCCGGGCTGACGCTCCCGCACTGCTGCAATGACGGCGCGCAGCTCCGCCACCTGCAAAGACAAAATCCGCGTGCCTGTAAAATTGAAACGCACCACACTTGAGTGGGCCGCGCATTGATAAGCAATCCCCGCAGCTCTGCCGCCGCTTTCGCGGCTGCCGCGAAAGCCGTGAGCCATCACCAGCACCGCATTACGCGTGCCCCAATTAGGCTCAACTAAACACTCTATCGGCCCCAAGGGCCCTTCAAAGGTAAAATCCTGCATCAAGTCACACCTCGCTATAATAACATTATAACACAAAAAACCGCTCCAATCCTAAAATTGAAGCGGTTTATTTTTAGTAAAATGCAGTAATAATGAATATTATGGAGCGAATAGGAATTTTAGCCTTACTCAACAGTTACACTCTTCGCAAGGTTACGCGGCTTATCAACATCGCAGCCACGAGTCAACGCAGCGTAGTATGCCAACAGTTGCAGCGGCAATACTGCCAGCAGCGGTGCCAAATACTTGTCCGTCTTCGGAATATAAATCACATGATCCGCATACTTCGCCAAGGAAGTGTCCCCCTCAAAGCCAATGGCAATAACCACTGCCTCGCGAGCCTTAACCTCCTGCAAATTGCTAACAGTCTTGTCATACACATCCATTTGCGTTGCCAAAACAATCACCGGCACACCGGACACAATCAAAGCCAAGGTGCCATGCTTTAGCTCGCCTGCTGCATAAGCCTCAGCGTGAATGTAAGAAATCTCCTTCAGCTTCAGCGCACCCTCCAAGGCTACAGCATAATCCAGGCTGCGTCCCAAGAAGAAGGCATCCTCGCTGGAGCCATACTCGCGGGCGAAAACCTTGATTTGGTCCACATTCTCCAGCATCTTGTGAATCTGCTCAGGGATGGAAGTGAGACCTGCAGCCAAGGCCTGCGCCTTTTCTTCAGCCAAGGTGCCACGCAAACGACCAATATAAACAGCCAGCATCAGCATTGCCAAAAGCTGGGTGGTATATGCTTTAGTAGAAGCAACGGCTATTTCCGGACCAGCATAGGTATAAACAACCTGATCCGCATCACGGGCAATGGAGCTGCCCACAACGTTGGTCACTGCCAAGGTGCGGGAGCCAAGACGCTTAGCCTCGCGCAGAGCAGCCAAGGTGTCGGAGGTTTCGCCACTCTGGCTAATAACGATGGTCAGACTGTTGCCATCAACCAAGGGGTCGCGATAACGGAACTCGCTGGCAATATCCACCTCAACGGGAACGCGAGCCAGCTGCTCCAAATAATACTTGCCTACAATACCTGCATGATAAGCAGTGCCGCAGGCCACAATGAAAATCTTGTTAATGTCACCCATTTCCTCCGGAGTCCAGTTCAGCTCGGGGAAGGCAATGGTCTTGCTCTCAGCATTCAGACGACCGGTCATGGTGTCGCGCATAGCCTTGGGCTGTTCGTAAATTTCCTTCAGCATGAAATGCTCAAAGCCGCCCTTTTCAGCAGCCTCAGCGTTCCAGTTAACCTCAAAAACCTTCTTGCTAATGGGAGTACCATTAATATCCTGTACCCACACGCCCTCAGCAGTTACAGTGGCGATTTCGCCGTCACTCATAATAAAGGTGCGGCGGGTGTGATTAATAATAGCCGGAATATCGGAAGCGATAAAGTTTTCGCCCTCGCCCAGACCGATAACCAGCGGGTTATCCTTCTTTGTGCAAATAATCTTGTCAGGCTCATATTGGCACATAAATACCAAGCTGTAAGAGCCCTTGATAAGCTTCAGAACCTTTTTGACGGTCTCTTCAAAATCACCATCATATTGATCCTCCAACAGATGAGCCACAACCTCACTGTCTGTTTCGGACAGGAACACATGTCCCTTGGTAATCAATTCTTCCTTCAGAGACAGATAATTTTCGATAATGCCGTTATGCACAACAACAAATTTGCCACTGCCATCCATATGGGGATGCGCATTGCGATCAGACGGACGGCCATGGGTTGCCCAACGGGTGTGACCAATACCCATGGTGCCCACGGGCATATTGCCCGCCAATTTTTCACGCAGTGCATCCAAGCGACCCACGCATTTGTCCACACGAATAGCACCCTTTTCCATCACTGCGATGCCGGCAGAGTCATAGCCGCGATACTCCAATTTGCTCATGCCATCCAGCAAAAAGGGAGCAGCCTGATTACTGCCAATGTAACCAACGATACCACACATACTAGTATCCTCCTATATTGTATTTGCTATTCTGCTACCGAAGCTTTCTCTCCACTGTTACCAATGGGCTTTGTTTTCGGCTTGCGGCCCACAGCCGGCCGTGAGGCATCCGCTGACTAATCGATAACCTCATTCCTCGTCTACCACAAAAAACTTGCGGCACTTGCGCTCTGTCATTTATCAGCCATATAATTTATGGCATACAATTATGCCGCGCAGGCGCAACCCCACGCGGCACATCTTCGTGACTACCTATATTTTACAGTATTATCTACAAAAAGACAAGTAAATAAATGGTGACAAATCAACCTATGACAATCGAGAAAGCATCATGCTAATTCAGAAACTACTACATCGCCTATCAAGCTTGCAATTTGCTCCAAACGCTCCTGATTAGGACCCTCAGCCATAATACGAATCAAGGGCTCGGTGCCGCTGGCGCGTACCAAAATCTGGCCATTGTCACCCAGCTCATCCTGATACTTCTTGATAACCTCTTGAATAGCAGGTCTTTCCTGCCAGCCATTTTTATCCTTTACCCGCACATTCAGCAGTACTTGGGGATATTTAGTCATCACAGCGCCTAGCTCGGACAAGGGCTTGTTATTCTTCACCATAGCACACAAAAGCTGTACTGCAGTCAAAATACCATCGCCAGTCTTGGCAAATTCGGAGAAAATAATGTGACCGGATTGCTCGCCACCAATGGAATAATTGTGCTTCATCATCTCTTCCAGCACATAGCGGTCGCCAACGGCAGTTTTGCAGGTCTTGCCGCCGTGGGACTTCATAGCCTGATGCAGACCCACATTACTCATTACGGTTACTACCAGCATATTGTCGTTGAGCTTATTGCGCTTCATCAGCTCCAGAGCACAAATCAGCATGATTTGGTCGCCATCTAAAGCCTCACCGTTTTCGTCAACCACCAGGCAGCGGTCAGCGTCGCCATCGTTGGCAATACCCGCATGGGCGCCAACCTCAACGACCTTCTTTTGCAGTGCCTCCAAATGGGTGGAGCCGCAGCCGTTGTTGATATTAATGCCATTGGGCTCGTTAAAGATAGTGATAACCTCGGCACCCAAGCTACGCAAAATCACCGGCGCGATTTGGCTGTTGGCACCATTGGAGCAGTCCATAACCACCTTCAGACCCTTCAAATCCGCATAGGCAGTGTTCAAAATATGCTTAATATAAAGCTCAGCCAGATTCTCCTCGTAAATGATGCTGCCCACGCTGCTGCCGCTAACAGCCTTGCTGTAGTCAATGGGAGTCTTTACGATGGCTTCAATTTCATCCTCCACAGTATCCGGCAGCTTGTGACCGGTTTGGGAGAAGAATTTAATGCCATTATCCTCAAAGGGATTATGGGATGCGGAAATAACCACGCCTGCGTTGGCCTTCACCACGGAGGTGAGGAAGGAAACGGCGGGAGTGGGCATTACGCCCAGCAAATGCGCATTGCCACCGGCGCTGCAAATGCCTGCGGCCAGCGCCGCCTCCAGCATTTGGCCGCTGCGACGGGTGTCGCGGCCAATGATAATCTTAGGCGCATGGCCCTCTCTGCTAAAATATTTTGCGGCGGCATAGCCCAGTTTAAAGGCCAGCTCCGGAGTGAGCTCCACATTAGCCACACCACGCACACCATCAGTACCAAACATTCTTGCCATTATATATACCTCCCTAAATTACCTTATAGGTGCAAATCTACTCATTATCGCTCTGGCCACATGATAGCCATCCAAGGCGGCGCTCATAATGCCGCCGGCGTAGCCGGCGCCCTCGCCGCAGGGATACAGCAAATCATGGGTCACCGAAACATAGCTGGCTCTGTCCCGCTCAATGCGCACCGGAGCCGATGTTCTAGTTTCCACGCCGGTGAGCAGCGCGCCGCCATCGTCGTAGCCCGTGAGCTTTTTGCCAAAGCTCACTATGCCCTGCCGCAGCGTGTCCGTCACATAGCCGGGCAATACCTTGTCCAGCGCGCAGGCAGTCAAGCCCGGCCTGTAGGAGCCTTGCACAAGGCTCCTCAGGTCCGGCGTGCCCTGCGCCAGGAAGCTGCCAAAGCTTTGCGCAGGGGCGTGGTAATTACCACCGCCCAGCGCAAAGGCAAGGCGCTCGTACTTGCGTTGGAACTCCACGCCGTCCAAGGGATGCGCGCCGAAATCCTCGGCGCTCACATTCACCACCAGCGCACTGTTGGCGATGCCGCTGTCACGCTTAAACATACTCATGCCGTTGACAACCACACCGCCGCTTTCAGAAGCGGCGGCCACCACCTGGCCACCCGGACACATGCAAAAGGAATAGGCCGTGCGGCTTTTGTCCGGCGTGTGATAAACCAGTGCGTAGTCCGCTGCACCAAGCAAATGGTTGCCGGCAAAGCTGCCATACTGGGCCTTGTCGATGAGCTCTTGGGGATGCTCAATGCGCACGCCGATAGCAAAGGGCTTGCTCACGATGCCAATGCCCTTAGCAGCCAGCATGGCGTAGGTATCACGGGCGCTGTGCCCGCAGGCCAGCACCACGGCGCCAGCCGTGATGCGCTGGCCGTCTGCCAGCACCACGCCCCGTACAGTGCTGCCCTCAATAATAAAATCCGTTACCTGAGCCTCATAGCGAATGCTGCCTCCCAGCTCACAAATGCGCTTGCTCAAGCCTGTTACCATGGCCCGCAGCTTGTCGGTGCCCACATGGGGCTTGTGCTCCCACAGGATGTTTTCCGGCGCGCCGGCATCCACAAAGAGCTGCAAAATTTCGGCCATGACAGGGTCGTTGACGCGAGTAGTCAGCTTGCCATCAGAAAAGGTGCCGGCGCCGCCCTCGCCAAACTGCACATTGCTGGCTTCGTCAAACTTCCCCGTGCGCCAAAAGCGGTCCACATCCGTGACCCTTTGGGCCACGGGCTTGCCCCGCTCCAGCAGCAGGGGCTTGTAGCCATATTCCGCCAGCTCGAGCGCCGCCAACAGGCCCGCTGGGCCAGCGCCAATCACCACCGGCGGTGCCGCCAGTGGCAGCGTGCCCAGCTCAAAGCCCTCCTTAGCCGGCGCTTCGTAGCTGGCCACATCTCTATCCGCCAGCAGTCGCTTGCCCAAGCGACTGCTTTTATTTACATCCACCTCAGCCAACACGTGATGGTTGAGGCAAATTTCATTCTTTTTACGTGCGTCCACAGCCTTGCGCAAAAGCTTTACCTGGCCCAAAGCCCCCGCAGGCAGGCCCAGCTTTTTACACACCGCCTGCTCCAAGCTACACTCATGCAGCAGGCTGATTCGCACATTATTAATCTTTAACTGCATCATTTATTGCTTTGCCTTTCCACGGACAGGCGCACCTGCACAGTGCGCAGCTCCGGAATCACCTTCTCCGGCAAATCCAGCTCCACTGCCACCACGATGCTACCCATCAGCTTAGACACATCCACGGGCTTCGTATTAATGGACTTCAGCTCCTTCAGCAGGGAGGGAGGCGCCGTAATGCGCACCTTGTCCGGCAGGATTTCCGACTTGGTCACGGTAATGCCCTTGGGCAGCTCGCCGCTCACCACCAGCTTTACAGGCATATCCACTGACAGCATCTGGCTGACCATGGTAGCCTGCACCATAACCCGCTCAGGAATAATCTTCATATTGGGAATATCATAACCATCATCGCTAACAGCCACCAGCTCACTCTCAGCCTGAAAATCACCGGAATGATCCGTGACATCGATGGGCGCAACCACCTTGTTCACCTTATCAATGCGATGGGTTGCACCACGCAGAGTAACCTGCGCCGGTGTAATCACACTGTGACCAATGGTCAAATCGCTGGAAACGCCACCCACGATGCGGGTAATAACGGGCACCGTCTTTTCACTCACTGTATCAACGTAAACGGAAACCTCCTTGGGCAGCACCTGAATCACATCGCCCCCAGAAAAATCCACCTCTACGGGCACGTTTTGCTGACCCTCCGTCACATGCTTCAAATTAATTACAGCGGCCAGCTTGCTTTCCAAATTTTCGCTAACCTTGGTTCTGGTGCCACGCACCTTCACAATAACACTTTTAGGCGCATTAAAAACCATCATATTAGAGGGCAAATTCACTTGCTGTAGCCGCACCTCCACATTGCGCTCCACAATGGGGTTTTGGTCCGTCATTACATAAACCCACAAACCGCAGGCCACCAACAGGCAAATAATGCGAGCAAACAAATTTTCCTTGCGTATTAAATCCTCGAAGAATTTCATTTTTTCTCACCGCCCAATATGCCCTTGATTTTTTCCATCAAACTATCCTTGCTGGACGAATGGGGCTGAATAATCGCGTTATGCAAAATATCCTTCACATCATCCACTGTCAGATACCGCATCAGCTCGCCGTTGCTGGCAATGGAAATAGCACCTGTTTCCTCGCTGACTACCAAAACCATAGCATCGGATTGCTCGGACATGCCAATTGCCGCACGGTGGCGGGTACCCAGCTCCTGGCTCAGGTTGCGATTTTCCGTCAAAGGCAAAAGACAGCTGGCAGCCACAATACGATTGCCGCGAATGATAACTGCACCATCGTGCAAGGGAGTATCCTTCACGAAAATATTTTGGATAAGGCCGCTGGAAACAACGCCATCAATGGGCACGCCTGTTTCAATACGCTCCACAAGACCTGTAGCACGCTCGAACACCATCAAAGCGCCCACCTTGCTGGCACTCATGGCCTTGGTAGCGCTGGCAACATCGTCCAGCATGGCATCCAATTCCTGCTCGTCCAGCTCGCTGCCCTTGCGAAAGAGCTTGCCACGACCGATTTGCTCCAGGGCACGGCGCAGCTCCGGCTGGAAAACAACGGGCAGGGCCACCATGATCACGGTCATACTCTTTTCCAAAAGCCAGCTGATGACGTGCAAATTCAGGGTGCGACAAATAATCATAAAGCCCACCAGCACCAGCAAACCCTTGACCAAGGTGGCAGCGCGGGTGTTCTTCAGCATCAAATATAAACGATAGAGGAAATAGGCCACCACCACAATATCGATAATATCAAGAACACCGATAGTGGAAACGAGCCCCTGCAGTTGAACTATCATAATAAATTCACCTACTATCTAAATCAGTCCATCTTGAGAATTGCCATGAAGGCTTCCTGCGGCAGCTCCACACTGCCCACCTGCTTCATGCGCTTTTTGCCTTCCTTTTGCTTCTCCAGCAGCTTGCGCTTACGGCTGATATCGCCGCCGTAGCACTTGGCCAGCACGTCCTTACGCATAGCGCGCACGTTTTCCCGGGCAATAACCTTGTTGCCAATGGCAGCCTGCACAGGGATTTCAAACATCTGGCGGGGAATAATGCTACGCAGCTTTTCTACCAGCTGACGACCGCGCACCTGGGCACTTTCCTTGTGCACAATGGCGCTCAAGGCGTCCACAGGCTCACCGTTGAGCAAAATATCCACCTTCACCAAATTGGAATATCGATAGCCGCTCAGCTCGTAATCCAAGGAAGCATAGCCGCGAGTAGCAGATTTCAAACGGTCAAAATAGTCATAGATAATCTCGCTCAGGGGCAATGCATAGTGAATCATGACGCGGGTATCATCAAGATAGGTCATATTGTCATATTCGCCGCGCTTTTCCTGGCTCAGCTCCATGACCGCGCCTACATAATCCTTGGGCACAATGATGGTAGCGTTCACATATGGCTCCTCCACGTGGTCAATCACAGTGGGGTCCGGGAAGAGGGAGGGGTTATCCACCATTTCCACATCGCCATTGGTGCGGATTACTTCGTAAATAACGTTGGGCGCAGTGGTAATCAGCGCCAGATTATATTCGCGCTCCAAGCGCTCCTTGATAACATCCATGTGCAGCAATCCCAAAAAGCCGCAGCGGAAGCCAAAGCCCAAGGCAGTAGAGGTTTCCGGCTCGAACACCAGGGAAGCATCGTTCAGCTGCAGCTTTTCCAGCGCGTCGCGCAAATTGTCGTAATCGCTGTTCTCTACAGGATATAAGCCGCAGTAAACCATGGGAGTGGCCTTGCGATAGCCTGGCAAAGCGCGCTCCGCCGGACGATTGGCGTCCGTAACAGTGTCGCCCACGCGAGCGTCGCGCACGTTCTTGATGCTGGCAGCGAAGAAGCCTACCTGGCCCTCCTCCAGCTCCTCCACGTTCACAATGCCGGGCTTAAAGTAGCCCACCTCGGTGACCTCGAACTCGGCACCGGTGGCCATCATGCGAATCTTCATGCCCTTTTTGATGCGTCCTTCCATAACGCGGATGTAAAGCACCACGCCCTTATAGGCATCGAATTTGGAGTCGAAAACAAGGGCCTTCAAGGGAGCCTCCCCGTCACCGGAAGGAGCAGGAATGCGCTCCACAATAGCCTCCAGCACATCCTCAATACCCAGGCCCGTCTTGGCACTGCACAGCACTGCGTCGCTGGCATCAATGCCGATAACGTCCTCAATTTCCTTCTTCACATGCTCGGGGTCGGCGCTGGGCAAATCGATTTTATTGATAACAGGGATAATTTCCAAATCATTATCCAAGGCCAGATACACATTGGCCAGGGTTTGGGCTTCAATGCCCTGGGTAGCGTCAATTACCAGCAGTGCGCCCTCGCAGGCCGCCAAAGCACGAGACACCTCATAGGTAAAGTCCACGTGACCGGGGGTATCGATAAAGTTCAGCATATATTCCTTGCCATTGCGGGCCTTGTACATGCTGCGCACTGCCTGAGCTTTGATAGTAATACCACGCTCACGCTCCAAATCCATGGAGTCCAAAATCTGCTCCTCCATTTCCCTTTTGCTCAGTGTACCGGTATATTCTATCAATCTGTCAGCCAGCGTAGATTTGCCATGATCTATATGGGCAATAATAGAAAAGTTGCGGATATTTTTTTCAATCATAGAAATGCTCTAAGCTCCTTTTGCAGAATAGTTATTTTATCAGTACTAATTATTATAACATCTTGCAGTCAAGGCTGTAAACAACAAAGCGTTTATTCTCAACTTTTCTTAAACAAGGGCAGGCTAAAAGCAGTCCCCTGCCTTTGGGCCTGCCATCCTCGCCTGCGCAAAGGGCTTTTTCCTTAATCTAGGTAAATATTTTTCTAAACCCCTTGCACTCACGGCGCGAATATGTTAGAATATTGCAGTACAAGAATTATCAGGAGGTGAAATTCGTTGCCGAACATTAAATCTTCCATCCGCAGTGTAAAGACCGACGCAGAACGTCGCGCTAAAAACGCTCCGGTTAAAGCAGCTGTTCGTAATGCTTCCCGTAAAGTAGTTGCTCTGACTGAAACCGCAGCTAAAGAAGACGCTCAAGCTACCCTGGCTGTTGCTTCCGGTTTGCTCGATAAAGCAGCTCGCAAAGGCATTATCCACAAGAATGCTGCAGCTCGCAAAAAATCCAGACTTGCAAAAAAAGTTAACGCTATGGCTTAATCCACGTAGTATATGTGACTTTTACAAGACTGACCTGCTCTTCGGAGCAGGTTTTTTTGTTTTTGCTGTAAAATTTTGTTTTTATAGAACCCCAAAAGCAATCCCCCGACCTCGCGGCCGGGGGATTTCGCTTTACTATCTCCAATTTTTAAGCTCAAGAAACCCTTCGCACGCCGCGCTACTCCAAGTTCTTCTCTTTAAAGGGACACTCTGCCAGCAGCACGCACTGGCTGCACAGAGGCTTGCGTGCCTTGCAAATCTTGCGCCCATGCCAAATGAACCAATGGTGCGCATCGCTCCATTTTTCCATGGGAATAGCCTTTTGCAGCTCCTTTTCTGTGGCCAGCGGGTCTGCGCCCTTGGCCATGCCCAAGCGATGGGACACGCGAAAAACATGGGTATCCACCGCAATAGCCGGCACATTATAAATAATGCTGGCCACCACGTTAGCCGTCTTTTGCCCCACCCCCGGCAGCTCCATCAAGGTCTTGATGTCGCTGGGGATAGTACTGTTGAAGCGCTCCACCAGCATATGGCAGGCACCCAAAAGATTCTTGGCCTTGGCGTGATACAGCCCGCAGTCCCGAATCTCCGCCTCCATTTGCTCCTGGGTTAGCGCCCCCATCTTCTCCGGCGTATTCAAGCGCGGAAAAATGCGGCTAGTAATCACATTCACCCGCTCGTCCGTGCATTGGGCGGACAAAATCACCGCCACCAAGAGCTCGAAGGGTGAATTATAATTCAGCGCCGTTTTCGTATCCTTATAGGTCTCCTCTAATTTCGCAAGGATAACCCGCTTTTGTGCTTTAGTTAAGGGACGCGCCATTAGTTAGTCAAGCTCCTTACCGGTGCCGGGATGCGGCCACCGCGGGAAATAAATTTATCAGCTTTAAAGGGGTTCACAGCGATAATCGGCGCATAGCCTAGCAGCCCGCCAAACTCAACCCTGTCACCCACGCCCTTGCCCGGTACGGGAATCAGGCGCACAGCGGTGGTTTTGTTGTTAATCATGCCGATGGCTGCTTCATCCGCAATAATAGCGGAAATAGTGCTGGCGCTGGTGTCGCCGGGAATAGCAATCATGTCCAGGCCCACGGAGCAAACGCAGGTCATAGCCTCCAGCTTTTCTAAGGAAAGGCTACCGCGTTCTACCGCAGCAATCATGCCAGCGTCCTCGCTGACGGGGATAAAGGCACCGCTCAGTCCGCCCACGTAGCTGGACGCCATCAGGCCGCCCTTCTTCACGGCATCGTTGAGCATAGCAAGAGTTGCCGTGGTACCCGGTCCTCCGCAGCTCTCCAGGCCAATTTCTTCCAAAATATGGGCCACAGAGTCGCCCACTGCCGGAGTGGGAGCCAGGGACAAATCGATAATACCAAATTGAGTATTTAAACGACGTGCGGCCTCCTGAGCGACAAGCTGGCCCACACGGGTAATTTTGAAGGCAGTCTTTTTAATCGTTTCGGCAACCATGCCAATGTCGCCGTCCTTTACCTGCTCCAGCGCATGCTTAACAACGCCAGGGCCACTGACGCCCACATTGATAACGGTTTCCGGCTCGGTTACGCCCAAAAAAGCACCGGCCATAAAGGGGTTATCGGGCACAGCATTGCAGAACACAACCAGCTTAGCGCAGCCAATGGCATCGCGAGTGGCAGTGCGGTCCGCCGTAGCCTTGATAATCTCGCCCATTTGCTTAACGGCATCCATGTTGATGCCGCATTTGGTGGAGCCAACGCTAACGGAGGAACAAACAATATCAGTTACGTCCAAGGCTTCCGGAATGGAGGCGATCAAATTGCGGTCGCCCTTGGTATAGCCTTTATCTACCAAAGCGGAAAAGCCACCAATGAAGTTGACGCCCACCTGCTTGCCGGCCTTGTCCAAGGCTTGGGCCAGGGGCACATAATCGCTGGCGTCGCAGCTTTCGCCCACCATGGAAATGGGGGTAACGCTGATGCGCTTGTTGATAATGGGCACGCCCAATTCAACCTCAATATCCTCGCCGGTCTTAACCAGCTTTTCGGCCTTGGTGCAAATTTTATCATAAATCTTTTGCGCTGTTACCTTAATATCGGGATGGCAGCAATCACGCAGGCTAATGCCCATGGTGATGGTGCGCACATCCAGATTATTTTCGGTAATCATGCGCGTAGTCTCTAAAATATCCTGAACATTATACAGCATGGCGGCCTCCTATATGCGATGCATAGCGGTAAAGATTTCTTCGCTTTGCAGGCGGATTTCCACACCAATCTCCTCGCCCAGCTGCACCATTACTTCGCGAGCGCGAGCCAAGGTCACATTTGCACCCTCCATGTCGGCAATCAACACCATGTTGAAGAAGCCCTGCATAATATTTTGGTTAATATTGATGATATTAATATTCATCTCTGCCAAAGCATTGGTAACCTTTGCAGTGATGCCAACCTTATCCTTGCCTACAATTGTTAAAACAACCTGCATTCCACAGTCCCCCTTAATAAATTATTTTTCCAAACAACTTAATATCTCCCAAAATTTGCAGGGAGTAGATGTTTAAACATCCTCTTGTTACGCATAAAAATGCTGAACAATCTTATTGTATCACATATCTTGAGAGCTGTCTTGTATACATGCGCTCATTTTAGGAAACTTCATAATAAATTCTGTTCCCTGGCCTGCAGTGCTGTTGACCCGCACTGTGCCACCATGAAAAAGCACCCCGTGCTTGACGATGGACAGGCCCAGGCCCGTGCCTTCAATGGCCTTGTGGCGGCTGCGGTCCACCCGATAAAAGCGCTCAAAGATGTGGGGCAGCTCCGCCGCGTCAATACCCATGCCCGTGTCGCTGACCTTGACGACATATTTATTTTCCGTCTCGCTCAAAGCAAGCATCACCCTGCCACCCTCGTGGTTGTATTTGATGCCATTGTCCAAAAGGTTGAAGAAAATTTCCTCCATGAGGGACGCAATGCCTAAAATGGACGCTGTGCCGTCTATAGTATTTTCCAGCACCAAGTCCACCTTCACACTGCGAGCCCTGTCCTGCAGGCGGCGCACTGCGCTTTGGGCCACCTCCACTAAAGAAAACTCCTCCAGCATATCGTGGTTTAGCTCGTCTAACTTGGACAGCTTCATAATGTCGTCTATAAGGCGCAACAGGTTGCGGGCCTCGTCATAGATTTTTTGCAAAAAGCGATGGCCATCCTCCGGCTTCACCAAGCCGCTAAGCATGATTTCCGAATAGCCCAGCACGGACTGCAGGGGCGTCTTCAGCTCGTGGGACACGTTGGCCGAAAATTCGCGACGCAGCTTTTCCGAAGCGGTACGCTCCGTCACATCCATAATGAGCAGCACAAAGCCCTTGTCCGCAATGCGGCTGCCGTTGCATTGGTAATAGGAATTACCCCGGTTGATGATTAGCCTGCCCTTGCCCACCAGCTCCATCTGCTGCAGTAGCTTGCGAATATCCTCACCCTGTATGAGCTCCAAAATATTTTTATGGACCAGCTCCTCCTTATCCTTGCCAAAAAACTTAATGGCACTTTTATTTAGAGAAGCTATATTCCATTTGGTATCAAGAAAGAGCATGCCCTCATCCATATTATTAGTGACGGCCTTTAGCTCCTGCTTTTTATTTTTATAGCGGCGCATTTCCCGATTTAAGGCCGCCTGCTGCTGAGCGAAGCGTTCCACAATGGGTCGCAATTCAGGATAAACATCGTTGTTTACCTCCGAATGCTCCAAATCCAGTCGCTCCAAGGGCTGCAGGGCCCTGCGGGTAATGCTGCGGGCGGCGACGAAGGCGCCGCCTAAAATCAACAGCAACACCACGGCAATATAGCCGGCAAAAAGGTGCGCCTGCTGGAACACAGCCGCATTGGTCCGCGCCAAGCGCAAAATATTGCCATCCGCCAAAACTACGGCGTAATACAGGATATCCTTGCCCAAGGTGTCGGACCTGCGGCTGGCAAAGCCCTCCCCCTGCACCAAGGCCTGCTGCACCTCCGCACGCTGCAGGTGGTTATCCAGCGCTTCGCCGTTGGTGTAATTGTCAAAGAGCACGCGCCCCGTGGGGTCCAGTAGCGTTACCCTGTCCGCCAGCTGCACGCGGTGCAGCTGTTTCACGGTGATGCGCCCGTCCTCGTCCGTTTCAAGGAGCAGGGCTGCCTCACGCTTCAGGCTTTGGTAGCTGTCGTTAGTAATATAATGTACGCTGAGCCAGGCAAAAAGCGCCACCACAAGAAGCACACTGCCCATGGTCAAAAGCAGCAAGCTGCGGAATAATTTTTGCTTCATTTGGTGGCCGCCATTCTGTAGCCCACCCCGCGGATGGTTTCCACTAAATCACCGGCACTGCCCAGCTTTTGGCGCAAGGTGCGGATATGCACGTCCACAGTGCGGGTTTCGCCAGTAAATTCGTAGCCCCAAATGTCGTTGAGCAGCTTGTCCCTAGAAAAGACGATGCCCGGATTAAGCAAAAACTTTTTCAAAAGCTCAAACTCCTTCAGCGTGAGCACAACCTCCTGCCCCGCCACGCTCACCTTGTGCTCCTCAAGATTAACCTCCAAGTTATCTCTTTTGATGATTTGCACTGCTTGCTGCACACCACGACCCTCACAACGGCGCAGCACAGCCTTGATGCGGGCCACCATTTCCAGCATGCCAAAGGGTTTGGCAATATAATCGTCGGCGCCCCAGTCCAGGCCCTTGACTTTATCGAACTCTGTACCCTTGGCGGTGGCCATGATTACAGGGATATGGGCATAGCGCTCGTCACTGCGCAAGCGGCGCAAAATGGTCAGGCCGTCCTCGTCCGGCAGCATGATATCTAGCAAAATCAGCTTGGGCAGCTCTTTTTCCAGCTCTGCAAAAAGCTCATTACCGCTGCTGCAGCCCTTGGCTTCAAAGCCCACGGATTGTAATGTATAAACCTCTAATTCACAAATATTTTGTTCATCCTCTACGCAGTAAATCATGCTTATAACCTCATTTCTATTTTATAGCAAACGTTATGTAAAGTGTTCACCTTTATATTATATATTCTAGCGGATTTTTCCTGCGTGCGCTGTTAAATTTGCGTAAAAAAAGGTAGCAAAGTTTTTGACAATCGTCAAAATATTTAGTAGAATATAAACGTAGCATATTGAAAGAAGGTTATCATAGTGAAATTTTTCGCATGTTTTAAGAAAATGAATAAATTAGGGGCTGCCATGGTAGAGTACGCTGTGATTTTGGCTTTTGTGGCGGCGGTGGCTCTAGCTTTACTTCAGAGAACGGAATGGCTAGTAGTATTACTTCTATTGTTAATAAAGTCACCGATGTAATTGGTCTAGCATCGGATAGAGCATCTTCTAACAATAAGCCATATAAGTTACCTAGTTTTACAAATGAAGATGATGCTGCGAATTATGGTCAATATATTGATAAAATTTGCGATTATGTTTTTAATGAATATCCTGATAAGCAAATTGCAGGTTTTAAGTACCTCGAGAATGGTAAGCTAAACTTTTTATATGCTTATGAAAAAGATAAAGACGGTAATGATATAATCGTAAGATATCAGAGTCCAAATGCAGGTCAGTTCAACCAAGACAAAAATGTTCACGAAACAAATATAAGGGATATGCTAACCAATAGTGATTTAAAAGATTTTAATATAGCCGATAATTCTGACTTTTTAATATGTTTTGACAAAATTGGAAACATCACTCAGTCTATGCCAAAAGATGTACCCGGTAGACCTAATGATATAACTACCAAGATTAGTCTTCAACAAAATGACAAAGGGTCGAACAAACCTACATTCAAGATTAATTCAGACGGACAGTTAGAAAAACAATAAACATTATAAGCTTTGGAGAATCATCGTAACTAACCTTAAGCTAATCCAAACACATTAAAAAACGGCTCACTCTTCTACCTTCAGAAGAGCGAGCCGCTTCTTTTTTTTCATTTTTACTTTACGCAAAATGCGCTAGAAATGCTTATAACGTATTTTACGCTTCGGTGAATTGGTCCTTACCTACTGCGCACAGGGGGCAAACCCAATCCTCGGGAACATCTTCCCAAGCAGTGCCTGCTGCCACGCCGTTATCCGGATCGCCAACCTCAGGATCATATACATAACCGCAAATGCCGCATACCCATTTAGTCATGAAGAACAACTCCTTTCGGAAAAATAATATTGTGATACCTTTATTATAGCACATCGCCACCGCAAAAGTACAAAAAGATTGTAAAATTTGCTTGTATACTTTAGGGAGTAGAAAAGAATGTTATATGTATCCCCCGACTGCAAGCAATCGGGGGATTTGTGTTTATCAACTAGCCCTATTCTAAATAGTATGTAAAAGCAGGCATGGACTTCTTACACCGCTCTTCAAAGCCTACTTGAGCCTTTTTGTATAATTCACTGTGATAATCTCTAGCGCCAACGGGGCACACACAAATGCAAGAGCCACAGGCAATGCATTTAGCAGCATCAGTTTTGCTGGGGTCAGCTGCACCAATAGCCTTTACAGGACAATCGGCTACGCATTTCATACATCTGATACAAGTATCATCCCCATCTGGGTAGAAAGGTACCCCTTTAAATACAGTTGCATCACAATCCTTATCACCATAAACTGTGATTTCTTTATTAGGTAAACAATCTCTTCGTTTTAACAGTTCCTTGCACTTGTCTGCAAAGGCCTCCATAGCCTTGTAATCATCCACATTGGGACGACCGAATCCAACCTTTGGAAAGATAGAGTGCTCGGCTACAAAAGCACCTGCCGCAATAACCTTAAAGCCTTGCGCCTGCAGCAAATCTTTCGCCTGTATCAACGCATTGTCAAAATGACGATTGCCATAAACAGCCATAATTATTGCAGGAGTGTTATTGCCCACTAAATTTTTGACGAGCTCCGCACAAAACTTCGGTATATAACCGCCATAAACAGGCATGGCAAATAACAGTGTATCTGCTTCTGCCATTCTTAAGGGCTTTCTATAGTCCTCCCATAACCAGTTATAGGACTCCGCCTCGCTTGCCAGTAGGCCTGCCACAAAATCCGCACACACGCCCGTCCTACCATTTGCACTAAAAAACACATTATAAAGCATCCATTTCCCACCTTTATCACAAGTTTAATTTATATCCATACTCAGTTTCAACGAGTTCTCCGGAGGAAATCCATTCATCCCACGCTTTTTTACATGCCAAAATAAGAGTTCTTTCCTCTTCAGGAGACCTAGGCCTTCTACGAATACGTTTACTCTTCCTCAAAGCAACAGGCATTTCTTTATACTTTTCCCTTACATCTTCTAACCATTGATCCACATCTACAACTTTTTCAATACTCATAGAAATCACCTGCCTCACACTAACTATAATCATCTTAATACATTATAGCACAAAAAGAAACTCAAAATGAACCCAAAAACAATCTCAAAACCAACTCACTCACAAAATGAAAAATCCCCTGACCACTATATCTAGTAATCAGGGGATAGATTTCAGCAGTTAATAACTACCAAGTGCTGCTAGCGCAGCGGGTAATTATTTAATTTCTACGGTAGCGCCAGCTTCTTCCAGTTTAGCTTTCAGAGCGTCAGCGTCAGCCTTGGAGATCTTTTCTTTTACAGGAGCGGGAGCGCCGTCAACCAGAGCTTTAGCTTCTTTCAGGCCCAGGCCAGTAGCTTCGCGAACAGCCTTGATAACGCCGATCTTGGAAGCGCCAGCGGAAGCCAGGATTACGTCGAATTCGGTCTTTTCAGCAGCAGCTTCGCCAGCAGCAGCCGGAGCAGCAGCAGCAACAGCTACAGGAGCAGCAGCAGATACGCCAAATTTTTCTTCCAGAGCCTTTACCAATTCGGACAGCTCGAGTACGGTCATAGATTCAATAGCTTCGATGATTTGATCTTTATTCATTATTGTTACCTCCAGTAATAAGTAATTTTTAAATTTTATTTAAGCTACCTTATGCAGCACGCCGCAGGTGATTAAGCGGACTCTTTTTGTTTGCGTACAGCATCCAGTGCGTATACAACGTTGCGGATGGTACCTTGCAGTACATTGACAAAGCCGGAAATAGGAGCATTCATGCTGCCAAGCAGTTTGGCAACCAAAACTTCCTTCGGCGGCAGAGCAGCCAGGGCTTTGATTTCGTCAGCGCCGATAACTTTGCCGTCCAGCACGCCAACTTTAACTTTCAGTTCTTTGTTTTCTTTTGCGAAATCGCAAACGATCTTTGCAACTGCTACAGGATCTTCCGGAGCAACAGCGATAGCGGTGTTCTTCTCCAGAGAAGGCTCCAAACCTTCAATACCAGCTTCTTGTGCAGCAATGCGCAGCAGAGTGTTCTTTACTACATTGTAGTGAACGCCAGCTTCGCGCATTTTGCGACGCAGAGCGGTATCCTGAGCAACAGTCAAACCACAGAAGTCAACCAAAATAGTGCACTTGGAGTTAGAGAGCAGCTCTTTAATCTCAGCGATTTTGGCAACTTTTTCAGGTCTAATAACTGCCATTGGATTGCACCTCCTTTTTTGAATGATTTTTATTAAATCAAAAAGACCTCTCGGCCGTAGCCGGAGGTCGGAAGGTCTACATATATCTTCACGCTCCAGCCTCGGCAGGCGTAGTTAAAACTTACGCACGATGGCACCTGCTGTCTATGGCCCGATTATCTTCTGATTTAGTAAAATTTAGTGAAACTACAATTATTTGTTGCTGTTAGCCTTCAGAACATCGATGGAGATGCCAGGGCCCATGGTTGCAGACATGGTAACAGACTTAATGTATTGGCCTTTAGCGCCGGAGGGTTTAACCTTAACCAGAGTGTCAGCCAAAGTAATGTAGTTTTCCAACAGAGCCTCGTCAGTAAAGGAAGCTTTACCAATCGGGCATTGTACGTTGCCAGCTTTATCAGTACGATACTGAATTTTACCAGCTTTAGATTCTTTTACGGCACGTGCTACGTCCATGGTAACAGTACCAACCTTCGGGTTAGGCATCAAGCCACGGGGACCGAGGATTTTACCGATGCGGCCAACCAGGCCCATCATGTCGGGGGTTGCGATGCAGACATCAAAGTCCATCCAACCTTCTTTGATTTTGTTAACGAACTCTTCGCCGCCAACAAAGTCTGCGCCAGCAGCTTCTGCTTCAGCAATCTTAGGGCCTTTAGCAAAAACTAAAACGGTCTTGGATTTACCAGTGCCGTTCGGCAGAACCAATGCACCACGAACTTGTTGGTCAGGGTATTTAGGGTTAACGCCCAGACGGAAAGCAACTTCGATAGTGCTGTCGAATTTAGTTACAGCGGTTTTCTTAACCAGCTCTACTGCTTCTTTCGGAGAGTAGAATTTGTCAGCTTCGATTAATTTCAAAGCGTCAGCATATTTCTTGCCCATTTAAATATTCCTCCTATGTGGTAATAACGGCTTTTGCCTCCCACGAATTAAGAAAACTGCTTAAAATCAGTCTTCGATTACGATACCCATGCTACGTGCAGTACCTTCTACCATTCTCATAGCAGCTTCTACGCTTGCAGCATTGAGGTCAGCCATTTTGCTTTCTGCGATTTCGCGAACTTTGTCACGACCCAGCTTAGCAACTTTCTTCTTGTTAGGTTCACCAGAAGCCTTTTCCAGACCAGCAGCCTTTTTCAACAGAACTGCAGCCGGAGGGGTTTTGGTAATGAAAGTAAAGGAACGATCCTCAAAAACAGTGATCTCAACAGGGATGATGAGGCCAGCTTGCTTTTCAGTACGTGCGTTAAATTCCTTAACGAAGGCCATGATGTTAACACCAGCTTGGCCAAGTGCAGGACCTACAGGAGGAGCCGGGGTTGCTTTTGCAGCCGGTACCTGTAATTTTACCATTTTAACGACTTTCTTCGGCATTTAATTACACCTCCTTCTTATTCAGCTTCTTCAACTTGTGTAAAATCAACTTCAGCAGGAGTTTCGCGCCCAAAAATATCAACCAGGACCTTCAGCTTACCGCGTTCCTCGTTAATATCGGAAATTTTTGCCAGCTGACCAGCAAAGGGACCAGCCTTGAGGCGAACCGTCTGTTGTAATTGAAAATCAATGTGGGGTCTTTCCTCTTCCATACCCATGGAGTGCATGATTTGACGCACTTCGTCATCGGTAAGAGGAATGGGTTTGGTTCCGGATCCAACAAAGCCTGTCACACCCGGAGTGTTGCGGACTGCATACCAGCTGCGGTCGTTGACAATCATTTCTACCAGCACATAGCCGGGAAATACCTTGCGTTCAACAACTCTGCTTTTGCCGTCCTTCTTTTCAACCTCTTTTTCCATGGGAATAATAACATTGAAAATTTCATTTTCCATGCCCAAGGATTGAACCTTACGTTCCAGGTTAGTGCGCACTTTATTCTCATATCCAGAATAGGTATGAATGACATACCAATGTCTTTCTTGCTTTTCTTCTTCCATCAACAAGCGGAAAGCAACGCTTCCCCTACCCTCCTTACTTAAGTCCTACTGCTTTATCGCAGAATCATACGGAACAGGATACTGAAGATTGAATCAATAATCCAAATCAAACCTGCACACAAACAAACTGCGATAATAACCACAATGGTGTGAGCAATAAGCTCTTGTTTGGTAGGCCAGGTTACCTTTTTTAACTCTACTTTTGTTTCACGAAGGAACTCAGAGATACTAAATCCCTTTTCCTCTGTTTCCGTAGTTTCCGGAACGGCCATCTCGTCACATCCTTGCTATTACTACCCAATTATACAGAAAGAGCCAAAATTATTTGGTTTCTTTGTGCAGAGTGTGCTTTTTGCAGAACTTGCAGTATTTATTGAGCTCGATACGATCAGGATCGTTCTTTTTGTTCTTGTTGGTTTGGTAGTTTCTTTGTTTGCATTCAGTGCAAGCCAAAGTAATCAGGTTACGCATTTAGTTACACCTCGCTTACGTACATAAAATAAACCAATCACAAATTGTCGCTAATATAGAGTAACACAGTTAACACTTTATGTCAACTAAATTCCTTCATAGATTGTGAAAAATTTTACATTTTTTCCGCGTCTACAAGGGCCTTGTAATAATCAGGACCGGCCGCTTCGGGCCGGTCCCAAAGAATCATTTTCTTCCGATGAATTTAGCTTAAATTAAACTTCTTCAACTTCGGAAACAACGCCAGCGCCAACGGTACGACCGCCTTCGCGGATAGCGAAACGCAGACCTTTTTCAATAGCGATCGGGGTGATCAGTTCTACTTCCATGGTTACGTTATCGCCAGGCATTACCATTTCTACACCTTCCGGCAGTTCGGTTACGCCAGTTACGTCGGTGGTGCGGAAATAGAATTGAGGACGATAGCCATTGAAGAACGGGGTGTGACGGCCGCCTTCTTCTTTGGTCAGTACATATACTTCACCTTTGAATTTGGTGTGGGGATGAATGCTGCCGGGTTTGGACAATACTTGGCCGCGTTCGATTTCTTTGCGGTCAACACCACGCAGCAGGCAGCCGATGTTGTCGCCTGCTACTGCTTCGTCCAACAGTTTGCGGAACATTTCTACGCCGGTTACAACGGTGGATTTCTTTTCTTCTTTCATGCCAACGATTTCAACGGTGTCGCCAACCTTGATGGTGCCACGCTCAACACGGCCGGTAGCTACGGTGCCACGACCGGTGATGGTGAATACGTCTTCGACGGGCATCAGGAAGGGTTTGTCGGTAGCACGTTCCGGCAGCGGAATGTAGCTGTCAACTGCATCCATCAGTTCCATGATCTTTGCTTCGTATTTGGGGTCGCCTTCCAAAGCCTTCAGAGCGGAGCCAGCGATTACGGGGATGTCGTCGCCAGGGAAGTCATAGGAGCTCAGCAGTTCGCGAACTTCCATTTCTACCAATTCCAGCAGCTCTTCGTCGTCAACCATGTCAACCTTGTTCAGGAATACAACCATAGCGGGAACGCCTACTTGGCGAGCCAGCAGGATGTGCTCACGGGTTTGGGGCATGGGGCCGTCAGCAGCGGATACTACCAGGATTGCGCCGTCCATTTGGGCAGCGCCGGTGATCATGTTCTTTACATAGTCAGCATGGCCCGGGCAGTCAACGTGTGCATAGTGACGGGTTTCGGTTTGATATTCAACGTGTGCGGTGTTGATGGTGATGCCGCGTTCACGTTCTTCCGGAGCTTTATCGATCATGGAGTAGTCCATGAATTCTGCGCCACCGCGTTCAGCCAAAACCTTGGTGATAGCAGCGGTCAGAGTGGTCTTGCCATGGTCAACGTGACCGATGGTGCCGATATTCAGATGGGGTTTAGTTCTTTCGTACTTAGCCTTTGCCATTTGCAAAATTCCTCCAATCAATACATCAATTTAAGAATTAAAGGTAAAAAACAACCTACATTCTAATATTCGCTTTAGGAAAACAAAATCCTGCTTACCCTTAGGCAGAAAATAAAAAAACCTCATCGAAATGAGGTGAATTTTTGGTGGCGGCGCA
The DNA here is from genome assembly GCA_030540395.1 of Phascolarctobacterium sp. Lineage (GTDB taxonomy): Bacteria > Bacillota > Negativicutes > Acidaminococcales > Acidaminococcaceae > Phascolarctobacterium_A. The sequence goes on along the minus strand of JAUNWI010000002.1, from coordinate 94,305 downwards.
CGGATTCGAACCGCGGACACTGCGGGTATGAACCGCATGCTCTAGCCAACTGAGCTACGCCGCCAAAATATGGAGCTGATGACCAGGATTGAACTGGTGACCTTATCCTTACCAAGGATACGCTCTGCCGACTGAGCTACATCAGCATATATAATTGGTTGCGGGGGGCGGACTTGAACCACCGACCTTCGGGTTATGAGCCCGACGAGCTACCAACTGCTCCACCCCGCGATGAATGGTTGGTGGAGAGGGTTGGATTCGAACCAACGAAGCGAAACGCGGCAGATTTACAGTCTGCTCCCTTTAGCCACTCGGGAACCTCTCCGTCTGCGACAAAAAGAATTATACAGGATTTAGGGCATTTTGTCAACAGTATTTTGGGATTTTTTTATGCCCGAGCCCTAGTATAATAGGAATAAAGTCCCATGCACATTAAAATGCAGCCCGTAGCTACCAAAACATGTCGGGTGCTCATACAAGCGCCCAAAACGCCGCCTAACAGGGGCCCCACTACGCCGCCAAACTGGTTGGCGCTGGTGGACAGGCCAAAGGCCTTACCCCGGGTGTTTTTGTCGGTAACCACAGTAAGATTAGCGTTGATATTGGGCACAGCCCCCGCCAAAAAGAGGCCATAGACAAATTGGATGGCCGCAAACTGCCACACATCCTGAATAAAGACCTGAAACAAATTAATAAAGCCGGCCGTGAAAGTAACAAGGGCAAAAATGCGCACATAACCATAGCTTTGCCCCCGCTTGCCCCAAAAGGGCGCCGCCAGAATGCCCGCAAAGCCTGCTAAGGAAAAGATCACGCCGCTCATCTTCACAGCATCGTCCCCCATGGCCCCCATGAGCTGACCCACATACATGGTAATCAAAGGCTGGATGGTCATGACGCAGGTTTGCACCATGAAGAACATCAGCATAATAAAGCGCAGCTCCCGGTTGCGCAATGTGTCCTGCAAATCGTGCCACAGGCTGCTAGCATTAAAGCTACCCCTTTGCAGAATGGTTAAATCCTTAACCACCAGCATCACAGCTATAGTGCCCGCAAACAGAGCCAAGCTACCCACATAAAAGGACATGCGCATGCCAAACCAGCTGGCCATGTAGCCGCCCATCAGGGGCCCCATGATGGTGCCGGAGGAGAGGGCCGTTTGCATCAGGCCCATGCCCCAGCCCATGCGATTTTCGGGCAGGGAGGAGGAGGCCATGGACATACAGGCAGGCACAAAGCCGGCCACCACGCCGCAGAGAACCCTTACAGCCAAAAGCTGGTACACATTCTGGCACACGCCCGTAAGAAAATACGTTAAGGCCAGGCCATAACCGGCTCGCAAAGCCATTTTGCGCTGCCCCACATGGTCAGCCAGGGCGCCCCAATAGGGAGCCATAATGGTGCAGCCTAAAAAGGTAACGGCAAAGCTAAGGCCGGCCCAAAAATTGACCTCCTCAGGCGCAACACCCAAGTCCCTTAACAAATATACGGGTAAGAAGGGAATGCAGCTGGTATAGCTGGCGCAGCACAAAAACACAGCAATCCAAAGCACGGGGAGATTCTTTTTCCAAACATCATGCTTTTCGTTTTCTTCATTAAAGTTAAGCATTGAAAACACTCCACTAAAATTTATGATTTATATACATTATAACACAGTTTATCAAGTGTGACACGCCAAAAAGCAGTAATGTCCACAATGTGTAACTTTGCAAACAAAAAACTCACAAAAATCTTTCTCTCCTGCACTTTATCACATTTTGGTTGACACATCTTCACACAAAGTCTACAATATGCTTAGAAGGCAAAGTCGCTATTGTGGCTTTGCCTTTTTTACTATTAGGGAGGAGTACAAGAAAGGAGCAACCCGTATGCAGGATCTTATAAAATATACGGACAATATCAACAAGCTATTAGCTCGTTTCGGAGTTAAGTTTGGCATCTATAAGAATAACGTCTTTCATGAACAGTTATTTCCCTTTGATGCCATTCCCCGCGTAATCACAGCCAAGGAATTTGACGAAATGGAAAAGGGCCTGGTGCAGCGTGTAACCGCCCTCAATATGTTCCTTTATGATATTTATCATGAACAAAAAATCATCAAGGATAAAATTATTCCCGAGGAATTTGTTTTTTCTTCCAAGGGCTATCTTCCTGAATGTGCCGGCGTTACCCCTCCGGGCAAGGTTTACTCCCATATTTCCGGCATCGATTTGGTTCAGGCCCAGGATAAGAAATGGTATATTTTGGAGGACAATTTGCGCATTCCCTCCGGCGCCAGCTATCCTTTGATTGCCCGCAAGCTTTGCCGCATTGCCAGCCCTCGAACCTATGCCTGCAATGCCATTGTGGATAACCGCAATTACGGCACCATGCTGAGCAATGTTATGAACAATGTTAATACCGGTGGCATCAATGTTATTTTGACCCCGGGCCGTTATAATGCTGCCTTCTTTGAGCATGCTTACTTGGCCGAAATGACCCATAGCGTGCTGGCTATGCCCTCTGATTTATATGTAGAAAACTGTCAGGTTTATTATCGTGCTATGGATAAACCCCAGCGTGTCGGTGCCATCTATCGCCGCATTAGTGACGAATATTTGGACCCCCTGACCTTCCTGCCGGAATCCCTCATTGGCGTGCCCAATCTGATGGCTGCTTACCGCGCTGGCAATGTAGCCATCCTCAATACCCCCGGCAACGGTGTAGCCGATGACAAGGGTATCTATTATTTCGTTCCCGCCATGATTAAGTATTATTTAGGCGAGGATTCTATTACGCACAATGCTCCTACCTATTTAATGTATTATCAAAAGGATAGAGATTATGCCCTGGCTAACTTTGACAAGCTGGTCTTCAAGGATGTTTCCGAGGCTGGTGGCTACGGCGTTTTCTTTGGTCGCGATTTGGACAGCAAGAAGAAGGCGGACTTTATCGATTTGATGAAGGCGGAGCCGCGCCGTTTTATTGCCCAGGAAATAATCGACTTTATCGACCTGCCCATTATGGACAATGGCCAAGAGGTGCTGCGTAAGGCGGATTTACGTGCCTTCGTGCTCAGCGGCAACGAAACCAAGGTTTGGCCCAGCGGCCTAACGCGTTTCTCCCGCAATCCGGATTCGTTTGTAGTTAACTCATCTCAAGGAGGAGGCTTTAAAGACACATGGGTATTATCTCGTTAGAAAAATCAAATCATCTTTATTGGTTGGGCCGCTATAGCGAGCGCGCCTTCACCACCATCCGCACCTTTATGGATGCTTATGACACCATGCTGGACCAGGATCCCAATGCCTATAAGCATATTTGTGAAAAGCTGCATATTCCTGATGTGTATGGCAGCAAGGAAGTTTTTATCATTAACTATCTTTTTGACGAAACTGATCCTAACTCCGTCTACAGCAATTTATCCCGTGCCTGCGACAACGCCAGCGTTATGCGCGATATGATCAGCTCCACGGCATTGGGCTACATTCAGCTGGCCCTGGACGTTATGGAGGATGCTAAACGGGAAACCTTTTGCCTGCTCCATTTGCAGCAGGTTTTGGACGATTTGTATGCCTTCTGGGGCAGCATTGATGATTATGTAGAAAGCAGCGCCTGCCGCAATATCATGAAAACTGGCAGATATATCGAAAGACTTGACTTATATATCCGCTTGGATTATGATAGAAAAGCAATGGAGCTCGCGTATGAGCGCATGGCCTATCGCCTGCAGCGTAGCAGTGCTGCTTATAACGAACAGGATTTTAAAATTGTTAGTGATGCTATAAACAATAACAAGGGCGGTAATCTGTGCTCTATTCTACCGAACCTTAATAATATTTTTAAGGATTGATATGATTGAGAAAGCTAAAATTCCATTACGAAATGCAGCTTGATTTTACCGGAGATGTTACACGTCACAGCTTTGCGCTGCGCTGCTTGCCCAAGGAAACCTGCACCCAGAACATTAAAAAGCTGTCCTGTGCTATCGCGCCTCTCTCTTCCATTACCAAAAGCTGGGATGCCTTTGGCAATCCCATGTGCTTCGGCTTTATCAATGAGCCCCACGATTACTTTAGCTTTTGTGTTTCCGGCATTGCCATTACCAATAGTGAAAACATTGACCATGGCGAGTTAAATCACATTTTTTATTATCCCACCCCCCAAACCACCTTGACCCACGGTATGGAGCCCTATCTTGCTTTAGCGGAGCAACAGCGGGATCCGATGCAGAAGGCCTTGCGCATGAGCGACGAGCTCTATCATCGCTTCATTTACAAGCCCAAAAGCACCAACACCCGCACCACGGCCCAGCAGGCGTTGGACCAGGGCACGGGCGTGTGCCAGGATTATACCCACATTATGCTGGGACTGTGCCGCCATTTGGGCATTCCCGCCCGCTATGTGGCTGGCTTTATGATTGGCGAGGGTGCCACCCATGCGTGGCTGGAGGTTTACGCCCGCGGTCACTGGATTGGCATTGACCCCACCAATAATCGGGTAGTGGATGATATGTACGTCAAAATGTCCGAGGGACGCGATGCAGGTGACTGCATTGTGGACAAGGGCGTGTTCTTTGGCAACGTGCAGCAAAAACAAAGTGTTTTTGTGAAGGTTACCCAAGAGCCCTTGGATTAAGCGTGTAGGACTTTTTTGCGTAAATCGTTTGCTTAATATAGCAAAGCTGCATAAGTTTAGTTTCCCTGCTTTACCCAGGCTGGCGCGCCGCGCCAGCCTGTTTTATTTTCACAAATTCTTTTATATGCTCTTCTTTACCTTTACAAGATTTCTATGTTATAATGACAGTGGAGATTTATCAATGATTGTTATGATATATAGCATAGAAGGAAAGGCTGTTTTGTCAAAGAAAGGTCTTTACTCATAGTAGTAAAAGGGCCCTTTTGGCAAGGCAAAGGGAGTAACGATGGAAGAGAAAAAGCAACAGGGTGAAGCAATGCTTTTGCAGTATATTAACGACATGCTTGCTGAACCCCAAAAAGCACAGCTAAATATTGCTGCCCTACCCCAGTCCCAACGTGCCTTAGGCAAGGGTTTGCAAAATCTTGCTTCCTGCATGCTTGAGCAGCAACGCCGCTTGGAGGCCAGCGCCCACACCGACAGCCTGACAGGCGTCGGCAACCGCATGGCCTTTGATTTGCTGGTGCATAAGCTGTGGGAATGTCGCATGCCCTGCACTGTGGCCTTTATCGACATGGACGATTTGAAATATTGCAACGACCATGCGGGCCATCGCGAGGGCGATTATTACATTAAAAGCGTGAGCAGCCTGCTGGAGGGAGTGTGCCTGGAAAACGAGCACCTTTTCCGCATTGGCGGCGATGAATTCGTCATTCTTTCTCCTTGGGCTACTGAATCCGACTTAGCCCAAAGGCTGGAGGAGGCCCACGACCGTTATGTGGCCACTATGAGTAAACGGGTTAGCTATCATTGCGGCTTTAGCTATGGCTGCACCCATATTACCGAAACTACCCCTGATGCTTATAATAATCTTTTGAGCACCGCAGACCAAAAGATGTACGAATACAAGATTCACCAAAAACAGCTGCGTGATGAACAAAAGCTGGTCCATCAGGCTAACGATGTTTATGATGATAATTTCGGCTTAGAAACCCGCATGTTCGACGCCCTGAGCATGACCATGCGGCATCGTTATCTGTATGTATGCAATATGCGTACCAATATGTCCCGCTGGTCCAAGAGCATTGTGCAGGACTTTAATTTACCCGGTGAGTACATGTTTGACGCAGGCAATATTTGGCTGGAATGCATCCATCCCGACGACCGGCAAGCATATCTAGAGGACATCGGTAACGTTTTTAATGGTAAATCCCTGTACCACGACATGGAATATCGAGCCAAGGATGCCAATGGTAATTACGTTCGCTGTACCTGTAATGGCTACAGGCTGAAGGGTGTGGGCGAAGAACCTGATTTATTTGTAGGCACCATTCAAAACCATGGCGTTATCGAGAATATCGACCCTGTTACCAGCCTTTATAATGTTTATGAATTTTTAAATCAAATCAAGCGTATCCATCGCGAGCATATCCCTGTTGATATTCTGGTTATCGGCATCAGCGGCTTCCATTTGGTCAACGATACTTATGGCTATGAAAATGGTAACAAGCTGCTTTTGAATTTAGCTCAGCAGCTGCAAAATTTGGCCACCGAGGATGTCATGCTGTTCCGTCTCAACGGCATGAAGCTGGCCTTTATGCTGCCCTGCAGCTCTCGCAGCGCTGTACGCAAATTGTACGACACGGTGCTTAACATTCTTAAAAATGAATTGTCCCTGGAGGGGCAGCCTATCAAGCTGTATTTTGCGGCTTCTGCGGTGCATTACGAGGGCACTCAGGAGGATGGCTCCACCCTGCTTTCCGAGCTGGATTACCTCATTGAAATGTCCAAAAAGGAAAAGAGCGGCGAGCTGATTTACGTGGATGAGCACCATGACGACAGCCCCCGCCACCGTTTGGATGTGCTGGGCGCCGTTAAGCGCAGCATCCTTAATAACTGCGAAGGCTTTTATTTAATGTATCAGCCCCAGGTGGACTTTTTGGGTCGTGTCATCGGCGCCGAAGCGCTTCTGCGCTGGCGCAGCGTGGCCCACGGCGTGGTGCCTCCCAATGAGTTCATTCCCTGGCTGGAAAACGATATTAGCTTTTATGACTTGGGCTTGTGGATTTTGCGCCAAGCCCTGTATGATGGCCTAGGCCTCATCAAAAATAATCCTATCTTCACCATCAGCGTGAATATTTCCTATAGGCAGCTGGAGCGCGAAAGCTTTTTAGAGGATGTTTTGGATATTTTGGCACAAACCGGCTTCCCTGCGGAAAATTTGGTGCTGGAGTTTACGGAGCATTGTCGCACCCTAGATCCCAACCGCCTGCAGTACATCGTCAACTTCTTTAACTCCCATAAGATTCGCATTGCAGCGGACGATTTTGGTACTGGTTATTCCGCACTGATGCTGCTGAGAAATATCCACTTTGACACCATTAAAATTGACCAAAACTTTATCCGCGGCATGCTCAGCCGCAGTGCCGACAGAATCATTGTCAACACCATTATTGACTGCGCTCATAAGCTGGACACTAAGGTTTGCGTGGAGGGCGTAGAAAATAACGCTTTGATGGATCTGACCCGCGGCTACGAAGCGGAATACTATCAAGGCTATGTGATCGCCAAACCCTTGGAGCTGCATTCCTTAAAAATCTTTATGGAAGACATGAAAAAGGGCGCATAAAAAAAGTAAAGCTGGAGACCTAATTTAGGCTCCAGCTTTTTTGTTTAGATTTGGTTGTTTTTTACTCTGTTAAAGAGGATATGCATAACACCAGCGGCTTCGTCAGGGAATTTAATTAGGATATCGTTGCCATCCTTATGGTGGAAGGTCACGAGATTGATATCGTCAAAATCAGCACTCTTTATATCGTCCACCTTAATAGCCATAGCATTCTTTTGGCTCAGGTAAATGATGCGAGTGTTAGTAATGATAAAATGACCAAGCTCCAACAGGATGGTGGCCTCCTCCTTAATCTTGGGATGCTCCAGCTTTTCACCCTTAAAGCTAACTGTTTCATCGATGCTGAATTTACGGGTCAGCTCAAAATAGTTGTCCTCACGCTCGATTTCCTTGTTTTGGCACAGGCCGCAGTTGACGGTAGCAAAGGCGTGCTCGCCCTTTTCCAAGGGCAGGTCCAGCTCCATGGGCTCCAGCTTTTTATTTTCGGCATCCCACAGGTTGCGATATTTTTGCAGGGCGTTGACAATGTTGTTTTTGAATTCATAGGGAATGTCCAGCTTAGCGCAATCCTCCCTAAAGCCTGCTTCCTGCTCAGGGCTGTAGCGGGCAGTCTTCACAATATCCTCAAACAGGGTATTGAAATGAGCTTGGAAAACCTGCTTGCGCACGGACAGACCATCCTCATAATCGTAGCCGAAGAGCTCGTTGATGGCGTGGATATCAAGCTTTTCTTCGCCGGTGAGAATATTGCGGCAGCGAACGAAGAAAGCGGCAGTTTTGGCGCCCTTGTCAGCCAGCTTGGCCAGGTGGGGCGGCAAATCTAGAACCTCTGCCAAATGGGCTAGCTGTGCGAATAAAGGCTCGTCCTTGGCTTGGGCTTCGGTAAATACTACGTCCGCAAATTTGCGGTAAATGCCGCTGCGTTGCTGCAGGTTTTCGTCGCTAAACTTTACGCCCCATTTTTTTAGGGCAGCCTGCACTGCCTCCGCAGTAACAGCATCCATGTCCTTAGCATTAGCTAGGAGGTTGTTCAGCTCCTTCCAACCATTTTCGGCAGGCTTGCTACCGAACATCTTTGAGAAAAAACCACATTGTTCCAGTTCTTGTATTTCGTAAGGCTTCACGTTGTTTGGCTCCTTGCATGTAATTTTGAAAGTAATCTAAGTTATATTATACTGTAAAATAACTGTGAAATAAAGCTGTTTTTGCGAAAATAATAAAACCCCCAGAGCGAACTCTGGGGGTAAATTTTTACATGGAGCTGGTGATAGGAATCGAACCCACAACCTACTGATTACAAATCAGTTGCTCTGCCTATTGAGCTACACCAGCGATTTACTAGACTATTATAAGGGATGCAGCAGTTTTTGTCAAGAAATTACTTCTTTAAATACTTGTGCAAAATCTCCTCCAGCATTTGCTTGGTAAAGGGCTTGGACAAATGGGCCACCATGCCTGCCTCAATGGACTTATCCATATCCTCCTTAAAGGCGTTGGCGCTCACAGCCACGATGGGCAAATTCTTCACATCGTCGCGTTGCAGGGCCAAAATCTCCCTAGCCGCGTCATATCCATTCATTACCGGCATTTGGATATCCATCAGCACCAAATCATAATAATTGGGCTGGCTTGTAGCCACCATATCCACGGCCACGCGACCATTTTCGGCTTCCTCCACATGCACATTAAAGCCCTGCAGCATGGCGCGACCAATTTCACGATTCAAATCATTGTCCTCAACCAACAAAATACGTGCGTTAGAGAAATCCTCCTTGGCACCCTTCACAGGCTCCGGCTCCTTCTGTTCCGATTCAATGTGGTTATTCAAAACCTCATACAAATCGGACAGGAACAAGGGCTTAGCGCAGAACGCCGTAACACCGGCCTCCCGAGCCTCCTGCTCTATTTCGCTCCAGTCGTAGGCCGTAAGGATGATAATGGGCGTATCGTTGCCAATAACGCCACGGATGCGGCGCACTACCTCGATGCCGTTCATATCAGGCATCAGCCAGTCGATAATAAAGGCCTTATAGGACTTGCCATCCTCATGGGCGAACTTCGCCTTATACACAGCCTCCATACCGGACATGGTCCATTCCGCACTCATGCCCACCTTTTCCAGTAGGCGACACACGCTAACGCAGCTGTCCATGTTGTCGTCGGCCACCAGGGCACGCATGCCCTTGAGGGAGCGGATAACGGTAATCTTCTTTTGTTTATGACAAATCTTCAGGCACAGGGAAATAGTAAATTCGGTGCCCCGTCCCTGCACGCTCTTGACAGAAATGGTGCCACCCATCATATCCACGATATTTTTGGTAATGGACATGCCCAAGCCCGTGCCCTGAATACCGCTTACAGTGCTGGTCTCTTCTCGGGTAAAGGGCTCAAAAACATGCTTTTGAAAATCCTCGCTCATGCCAATACCCGTGTCACTGATGATGAAATCATACAGGGCATAGCCCTCCTGAGTGGACTCCCTTTGCACAATTTTGATACCAACGGTGCCACCGGGCTTAGTAAACTTGATGGCATTGCTCATGCAGTTTAAGATAATCTGGCTCAGGCGCAGCTTGTCGCACAGCACCTCATCATCCCGCACATCCAAGGTATCAAAGAGGAAGTTCAAATGCTTGGCCTTCACATCGGACTGCAAAATATTACGCAAATCGTGCATTACTGTGGGCAGATTGCATTCGTTTTCTTCAATCTTGATACGTCCACTTTCAATGCGGCTCATATCCAGCACATCATTAATCAGGCTCAGCAAATGGTTGGAGCTGGTCATGATCTTTTTCAAATAATTTTCCAAAAGGCGCTTGTCATCCAGATGCACCGCTGCCAAGGAGGTAAAGCCAATGATGGCGTTCATAGGAGTGCGAATATCATGGGACATGCTATTGAGGAAGGTGGTCTTGGCCTTGCTGGCATGCTCTGCCGTTTGCAAAGCAATGCGCGCCTGGCGCTCCGCGTCCTTGGCGCGCTTGAGCAAAAACAGCACCGTGACTACAACAGCTGCAGAAAACACAAGCATGGACAGGAGTACCATCCACAAATTATCCTTCAAAAAGTCGCTAAAGGAAACGTGGCGCTCATTAGGGGTAGAAAAATAGCTCAAAGAGCTGTTTAAATCGGCTCTAGGCACTAAATCAATAGCACGATTTAAAATCGAGAGCAGCATAACATTATTCGGTGCTACCGCCAAGGATAACTCCATTTCGCTATTGAGCGCTACAGGCTGCAGCTCGCCATAGTTACGGGGAGAAATAATATTGTTAATGCCATAGCTATTAAAAATAGCACAATCCACCTTCACATCAGGACTACGCACGGCCTCAATGCATTCCGCATCCGTGTCATACTCTTTAATAGTCCAGTGGGGATAATTATTGTTCACATAAATCAGCTTATCCAGCTTGTGTTTATTTACCGCAACCACGTTCTTATGGGTTTCGTTAAAATTATCGCCGGTAACAAGCGCAGTAACAGCAGTATTGTACATGCTTTGGGTTAGCAGATACCCATGCTGTTCAGCATGAAAATGGCAGGTATAAACGGGGAAAACGCAGTCCACTTCACCCTTTTTCAAAGCCTCCAGCTCCTGCTCTTCCGTTGCGAAGGGCACAGGCTCAAACTCCAGGCTGCCATTAATAAAGCAGCTCTTGGCCTTTTCCACAAAGGTGGCCAGGGAGCCCTCTAGCTTACCTGTTTTGGGGTTTTGACCACTATAGCCCAAGATATCTTTCAAATAACCAATTTTAATCTTGCCCTTTTTTTGCAGCCAAGCCAACTCTTCCGTGCTGAGCGCAGCATTAGCATGACCAGCAAGATACTTTTTATGCAAAAACTCCACATAGTAACGATTTTGGAAGAGGATTTTCCCCATGGCAGCATCAAGCTCTTCCTTCAAATCGGGACGGTTTTTGTTGACAACAAAATAGAATTGGGACTCGCCCACCTTCACTATGGGCAGCAGATTGTGATAACGATAGGTATCCACACCCACGATGGCATCCAGCTCGCCCTGAGCCATCATCTTATCCAAGGCAATATTGCCGGGTACTTCGATTAAAGCAACGCTGATGCCATGCTCCCTGGCCCACTCCTTAAACAGCTCCACCTGCACGCAGCCTGCGTTAACACCCACTCTTTTTCCTTGCAAGGCCTGATAGTTCTCAGGAGTGATTTCCGTGTTCTTGTCGCTTACATACACATAAAACTTTTCCGCACCCATGGGCGCAGCAGAATAGAGCAGTTTGCCCATACGCTTGCTGGTTACGGAAACATTGCTCATGAGGTCAATTTTACCCTCCTTGAGCATTTCCACCAGCTCCGGCCAATCAGCCTTTACATATTCATACTTCCAGCCCGTATAATTCTTGATATCCTGCTGGAAATCATAGGCATAGCCACTTAAATGACCATTGGCAGATGTTTTATTAAACTCTGATTCATAAAAGCCCACACGTACCGTTTTGCCTTGAGCACCGGCCACAGAGGCGCACAAAAGCATAGCCAGCGTGATGATGGCTATGCACAAGGACCAAATTTTACCTTTAAAGCTACGCATTGAATCCACCGCTTACCCTTTCCCCAAAATACTTTTACTTTTACACCATATATATTCCTAAGAAGATATTAGCTTTCCGAATTATAATTTTAACTAGTACAAGTTAAATTTTCTCGATTTTAGTATAACATACATGCTATTCCAGTGGCAAGTTTTTGGCAGAAAAATATTGGTGGCATCCCTTTGATACCACCAATACTGCAAGAACTTTTTATTTTGCACAGCTGCACACAAATTCAAGTGCATCCTGAGCGCTCTGCTCCGGCTTCACCTTGGTCCAGGCGGCGGCAATCCTGCCGGCCTCATCAATCACGTATACAGAGCGCACCACGCCCATGCTGGTTTTGCCATAGAGCTTCTTTTCCTGCCACACCTCATAGGCCTGCAGTGTAGTGAGCTCGGTATCAGAAAGCAGAATAAAGGGCAGCTCCTGCTTGGTTGCAAAATTCAGATGGGATTTGATGCTGTCCTTGCTGATGCCGATAACCACCGCACCGGCAGCCACAAATTGGGCAAAGGCCTCCCGAAAAGCTTGGGCCTGGCGAGTGCAGCCTGGGGTAGAATCCTTGGGATAAAAATACAGGACTACCTTTTTACCTAAAAAATCGCTTAAGCTAACGCTATTTCCATCCTTATCCGGCAAGGTAAAGGCCGGAGCCTGGGTACCAACTGCTAACATTATAACAACTCCTTTGCAAAGGTTTATTTAACAAAAAGCAAGGCCATGCCTTATTAGCTACAGTATACCACAACCGCAGTACTTGTCCATATTTTTCTTATTGTTTACTAGTTGAGTAGATATTTTACTGTTATAATATAAGTAGCTAATAATGATACTTGCCAAGATATTATTTATGAGGAGCATATGCCTGCTGCAGAATGCTGCAGCAGCTTATGATATGTTAACCGCATGAAGTACCATATCCTTTTATTCTTACTGCTTTTGAGCTTTTTTATTATTTATGCCTCGCTTTTAGTGTATAACGTGGCTTATACCCTGCCCTTACTGCTCAACCTGGGCGCATGGGCACAGAGCGCAGAAATACTGCTTTTTATACTCGGAACGGTGCTGAGCTTTGTGCTCTGCCTACGTTTTTTTCAGCGCTTTCGGAAGACGATCACTACCGCGGGCAATACCAAGCTGCTGGCCATTACCGACATTATCATGCTCTCCTACCTTTCAGCCATTGCCTCCCAAAAGGGCTTTGCCAAGGTTTTTGATTTGCACCATCTTGTTTCCCGAATCCTGATTATTTTGCCTGCCATGCTCTTTATACTGGTGGTGCTCATGCTTTTGGAGGAAATCAGCAAAAACGAAAAGCTTAATGCAGGCCTGCGCAATCTGGAGGAGCTGTACAACAAGGAAAAAAGCTACCACCAACAGCTTTTACAGCACAAGGAGCAGGAAAGAGCGCTGCAGCAAAGGGTGCAGCGTAACATCGCCAAGCTGGAGCAGCTCTTGGAAAAGCAGGACTTTGCAGCCCTGGAGCAGCATTTTGACCAGCTTTTGGCAAGCTCCGACAAGCTGCAAAGAGTTGTGCTCAGCGGCAACCGCGTCGTCGACGCGGTGGTGGGCTATTGGCGCGAAAGAGCCTATGCCGATGGCATGGACTGGCAAAGCGAAATCAATATTGCCGAAATTGCGGTGGACGACATGGATTTGGCCATTATTTTAGGCAATGCCTTGGAAAACGCTCATACGGCAGCCAAAGGCACCTCCAACCCCAGCATTTCCTTAAAAATTACTACCAAAAATGGTCTTTTGTTGATTGCCCTTAGCAACAACTTTCAAGGCGAAGTGCGCATCAAGGACGGAAAATATTATTCTGCCAAAAGGGGCTTTCGTCAGCCCGGAACCGGCCTTGCCAACATTCGCCTTGTGGTAGAAAAATATCAGGGCTATTTTAAGATTAATAGCGACAACCAGCTGTTTCGCTTGCAGCTGGCCTTAAATAACAGGAGGCAGGATTGATGAACATGGAATCTTTACAGCTCATAGGCTTGCTTTTCTGCTACACCTGCCTACGTGAGCTCACGCCCACCTTATGCTATTATTACTGCTTTCGCGACAAGCTGCTGCTGAAAAGGAGCAAGCTGACGCTTATTTTGCTTCTGCTTGTGACGCTAGAGGTTTATATTGCGCTTCCCTACGGCGGCATGCTGCCGCCTACCTGGATTTATTTCTTCCCCTTGGCGCTTTATCTTCCCCTTGGCCTTGGCACGGTCCAAGCAAGCATGGTAAAGAAATTATTGGTAGTTACCTTCCTTGGCTTGCCCATGGTGTCAGTGCAAACCTTTGCCATGGTTTTGGGTTCCCAGGCTGGCTGGGGACTGGACCCCCTAAAGCTGATGATTGTGGGACATATCGTGAGCAATGCCGTGGTCCTGCCCTTACTGAAGCGTTTTATTGACAAAAACAGGGACTTTCTGCTGCAGACACAGGTGAAGAGCATTTTGGTACTGGCCTTTTGCATCGCCCTCCTGCATCTTGTGGGCAATATTTTCATCTATAACTTCAATTCACCCCGCACCTGGGACCTCTTTTGGGGCAGATTTTTCATCACCCTACCAGCCTTTATCTTTGCCAACATTATCTTTTATTTGCTCCGGCAAGAGGAACTCAACGACCATCTGCACCTGCGGCAACGCTATTTAGCCAAGCTACGCCAGGAGGAGCAGTTGCATTTTGAGGCCATTCACGACAGCTGGCAGGCCTCCCGCCGCCTGCGCCACGACACCAGGCATATCGCCCTGCTGCTCAAGGAATACACAGCTCAACGGGATTACGCTAAAATCAAGCAGACCTTGGCCAATTTGCGTGACAAGGTACTGCAAAGCTGAAGGGAGAAAGCTCCATGCGAATAGTATTATGCGATGATGAACAAGACATTTTGCAAAGCACAAGTAGGCTTTTACAGAGCATTTTTCAGGAGCGCTGCATCGAGCTGGAGCTGGTTTGCTTTCAGGACAGCGCCTCCTGTTATGCTTATTTGCTGCAAAACGATGCGGATATTGTCATTTTAGATATTTATCTGGACCAACAGCTGGGCATCAATTTAGCCATGCGCCTGCGGGAGCAGGGCAAAAGATTCAAGCTCATCTTTTTGACCACCAGCAACGAATTTGCCAGCGAAAGCTTTGCCGCCGAGGCCTCCTATTATTTACTCAAGCCCCTAAACAAGGAAGGCTTGCTGCGGGCCTTGGAGCGTTGCTTTCCCCAGAGGCAGGAGGAAACCATTGTTATTGACACCGGCAGAACCACCCTGCGGCTGCACCCGGCCAAAATCATCATGGTGGAGGTGCAGGACAAATATTGCTTCTTTTATACCGTCAGCGGCGTCATCAAGGAGTATTGCACCTTTAGCAAGGTGCTAGAGGTATTGACTCAGCCCTATTTTCTTTCCGTCCATCGCAGCGTTATCATCAATATGAATTTTGTGGAGCGATTGGAGGAGGATATTTTTTATCTCAAAAACGGCACCACCGTCAGCATCAAAACCAGAGGTGCCAAGGCCATTAAGGATAGATACATGGCCTGGCTCTTTGAAAATATGTAAAAGCAAAAAAATAATCCGCATCCAAACTGGATGCGGATTTCTTTTTGTTGATTAGATAGCTTCTTCAACAGGATATACAGAGATTTGGCGTTTATCGCGGCCTTTGCGCTCGAATTTTACGCGACCTTCGATAGTAGCGAAAATGGTGTAATCCTTACCCATGCCAACATTGTTGCCGGGATGGAATTTGGTACCACGTTGACGAACGATGATGCTGCCAGCGGTTACCAATTGGCTGTCATGAGCTTTGGTGCCCAGACGTTGCGCGTTGGAGTCACGACCGTTATGGGAGCTACCGGTACCTTTTTTATGTGCATGTAATTGCAGAATAATTTCAAACATTACTTTCACCTCCTATGTTCTTGGATGCGAACATATTGCGGACACTGACGTGCAATGGATTCCACTCCATAAACCATGGTTTGTAAAATCGCCTGCGTCAGGTCAGTAGGAGCACTGTTCAATGCTACCTCTAAAATTCCGTCCTCCTGATTGACGTTATAGGACGGAGTAAGCTTCAAATGTCTTTCCAAGCCAAGCAAGGGGGCCTGCGTCAGAGCAGAAACGGCACTACAAACGATGTCCATGCCCTCCTGCGCATAACCAGCATGACCACTGACCTTGTAGCCAGCTATCATACCCTGCTCATCCTTGAAGATATCGACCTTTACCATTGCTATTATGCGTTAATGGAAACGATTTCAACAGCAGTGAACGGTTGACGATGACCTTGACGTTTACGGTAGTTGGATTTAGCTTTGTATTTGAAAACGAAAATTTTGTCAGCTTTGCCATGTTCTACAACTTTAGCAACAACCTTTGCGCCTTCAACTACGGGCTTGCCAATCTTTACGTCAGCGTCGTTAACTACGGTCAGAACTTCTTCGAAAACAACTTCAGCGCCAACTTCTGCGTTCAGTTTTTCAACTTGCAGGGTTTCGCCTTCGCTAACACGGTATTGTTTGCCGCCGGTTTTGATAATTGCGTACATCTATTGCACCTCCCTTAATGATAGACTCGCCAAATACGGTACCCACTGCCAGAGCAGCGGAATTTACAAACCTCTCTGCGCGGTTGGGGACGGACTAAAACAGTCCATACTGGAATATTTTACCAATAATGGCGTTATTTGTCAACACCAGTATTATCCAAAATCATAAAACTTTCCACGTGCAGGCTGGGGTCACTTTCCACCTTCAGGGTGCAGGCCAGCTCCCGCTCCCAAGCCCGAATATCCTTAGCTAGGAGCCACTGGGCCAACCATGGGTTGGCCACAATCAAGAGGCTTTTGGCGCTGCCACGCCGCTTGAGCAGCACCCGCAAGCGGCGCTTCACCTCCAGCGCCAGCGTTTCACGGCTTTGCACCCGCCCACTGCCGTCGCAGACGGGACAGGGTGCATAAAGCACGCTGGACAGGTTTTGGCGGGACTTTTTGCGTGTAATCTCCACTAAATTCAGCACCGTAATATCCTGCACCTTAGGATGCATTTTATCCCCGGCTAAAGCATTATGCAGAACGTTTAAGATTTCCTTTTTGTGTTCCTCCGTATGCATGTCGATGAAATCGACTACGATGATACCACCGATGTCGCGCAAGCGCAGCTGGCGCGCAATTTCGCTGGCAGCCTCCCGATTGATCTGCATAATGGTCTCTTCCAAGTTTTCGCGACCACTGAATTTGCCGCTGTTTACGTCGATGACGGTCATGGCCTCGGTGTAATCGATTACCAAATAGCCACCGCTGGGCAAGGGCACTCGCTTGTCCGAAATGCCTGCCACGGCCTCCTGCTGCTGGTTGTAGGTAAAAATATCCTCCAGCCCCTGGTACAGGGTAAGGCGAATATTTTTCGCCTGGGGCAGCTGTAAGAGAAGCTCCTCCACCCGCTTATAGGTCACCAGGTCGTCGATAACGATTTCCTCCAGCCCCGGCCGCAAATAGTCGCGCACAATGCGGATGGGCAAATCCAGCTCCCTCCGGAGCAGGCAGGGCGCCTTGGCCACCCGCTGGCGGGCCTCCAGCACCCGCCAGGCGGCGGCCAGCTCCGCCACGTCCTGGGCCAAAAGCTCTTCACTGACGCCGGAGGCGGCAGTGCGCACCACCACGCCCATGCCCTTGGGTCGCACCTGGTTATAAATTTTATTCAAGCGTTCCTTTTCACTTTTATCGGTAATCTTGCGGGAAATACCCACATAATCAGCTTGTGGCAAAAGCACTGCATAACGCCCCGGGAGCGTCAGCTCCCGGGTGGCTGTGGGGCCCTTGGTGCCCCGGGCATCCTTGGAAATTTGCACTATAATGCTTTGGCCCTCGGTCACGTCCATGGCTTCTCCCAAATAAAGAAAAGCGTTCTGCTCCAGGCCCAAGTCCACAAAGGCCGCCTGTATGCCACGTACCACGTTGCATACGCGCCCTTTAAAGATGCTGCCCACCAAATGCTGCTCCGCGGTGCGCTCCACCAAATATTCCATGAGCTTGCCGTTTTCCACTAAGCCCATGCGTGTTTCATCCGCGCTTGCTCCGATAATGATTTTTGCTGTCACTGTCTTCGCACTCCTATATTTGTACCTATAGCACAGGTCTTACGTTTATTTTGATATTTTATTGTATCACAAAAAGCTTGGCTAGGCAAAAAATTCACCACAATTATTTATTAAAAAAGCCGGACGAAGCTTCGTCCGGCTAACTAAGTCACTATTAAATTGCCTCCACTAAAGCCTTGTAGGCCTCCTCCACAGCGGGCAGGCTGGCCTTGGCCAAAGCCAAATCCCCCGTGCGCAGGCTTTCTACCAGGGGAACAAGAGCATCGAAAAAGCGTGTAAAGCCAAGATTGCCGGCTGTACCCTTCAGAGCATGGCCCATTTGAAAGGCTTCCTCCTGATCCTCGGCAGCCATGGCAGCCAAAAGCCTGCCATATCGCTCATCCACCTTGAAGCGCTCCAGCAATTCCTCGTACAAGGCCTTGTCGTTACCCACACGCACCAAAGCCTCGTTTACGTTCACGCCGGCCTTGAATAACTTGAACCTATTCATAAGCTCATCCCCTTTGCTTTAAACCTCTTCCAATCTCTTTTCATATGCAGCTCGCGGCATGGGTCTAGCATAATAGTACCCTTGAGCGTATTTATAGCCAATCCGCTTTAATTCCTCAACCTGCTCCGCGGTTTCCACGCCCTCCACGATGGTTACCAAATTCAACCATTGGGACAGGCTGGCAATAAACTGCAAAATACCCATATTATTTCTGCCGTTTTCAGCATGACAGTTCTTTTGGATAAAGCGAATATCCAGCTTCAGCACATGGAGCGTCAGCTCGCTAAGCATGTTTAAGGAGGAATAACCACTACCAAAGTCGTCCATTTCGATAATAAAGCCCTGATCTGCCAACTGACTCATGGTAGCAATAATATGCTCCGGTTCCTCCTTGTAGGCAGATTCAGTAATTTCCAAATGCAGCAGATGATGGTCTATGCCATATCTATCCGTAAGATTGATAATGGCTTGGGCCAGATTAGGAATAAAGAAGTCCCTCGCAGAGATATTCACGGATACGGGAAGCAGCTTGCGCCCCTCTTCCTTCCATTCCTTCATAATGCGCAGAGTTTCCTGCCATACATAAAAATCCAGCTTCGTGATAAAGCCATTGCTTTCAAATAGTGGAATGAAATCAGCGGGAGACATAAAGCCATATTCCGGATGGTTCCAACGCACCAGCGCCTCCGCTCCCACGATTTCCGAGGTATGCAATGCACATTTAGGCTGGAAATAAACCTCAAATTGGTGTTCTCGCAAAGCCTGCTCCATGCTGGCCACAACGCGCTGCTCCCTATTGAGCATATCCCGCATTTTTTCATCGTAATAGACTATAACCTGACCATAAATCTTTTTAATGCTGTTAATGGCCCGCATAGTGCGATAAATAGAGGTGAATACAGGCACATTTTTGTCAACATCCATATAAACACCGTATTTCACCACTACCTGCTGCAGGGAAATACCATCAATGCTACCCTTGGGCTGCCAGGTAAGCTTCTTTTCCCAATCGTACTCATGCTCCACCAAAATGGCAAAAAAGCCACTGTGTAAACGGGAACAAATGCCATGCCCTCCCAAGCTCGTCATCATCCTGTCAGCAATAATCCGAAGCAGCTTGTCGCCCTTTTCCATACCGTAGCGCTGGTTAAACAGGCTAAAATTGTGCACATCTGCCACAATCAAATCATATTGGGGTGCACCAGGACGCCTGAGCATGCGATCAGATTCGATAAAAAAGTATTCCTTTGTATAAAGTCCTGTAAGCCAATCCCGTTCCACAGCGTTCAACAGGGCGCTGGTTTCGTACAAGCGAATAATACGGTTCACACGGCTACGCACAATATTCACTACATAGGGCTTGGTAATATAATCCACCGCACCCTGCTCGATGCAGCGTACCTCGTATTCATTGCCATCGTTGGACGTGATGACAATAACGGGAATATGCCGCAGCTTTTCAGCCTGCCCCATGATTCCCAGCAGGGTAAAGCCATCGATAACAGGCATCTGCAAATCCAAAAGCATCAGGGCGATTTTTTCCTCGCCACTGCGCAAAATATCCAACGCCTCCTGACCATTGCTGGCCCTAAGAATGCGATAGTGATCCTGCAAAATACGCTCCAAAATAGTGGCGCTGATATCGTCATCATCCACCACAAGAATGGTGCGCTTTAATTCCCAGGTTTTTTCAAAATAGTTATCTAAAACGCTGGCAGTTAACTGACCTCTAGCCATTTTCCCCAAAACCTCTCTTATCCTCAAACTCACTCCCAAGCCTTGCTCCCGAAGGCCTGCTTTAAGGTGTTGTACAAAACATTGACATCCACAGGCTTGGCAATGTGTCCGTTCATGCCGGACTCCCGCACTGCTTTAATATCATCGGCAAAAACATTAGCCGTCATAGCATAGATGGGTATCTTCTTGGCGTCGCTCTTGCCACTCATCCGAATGCGTCTAGCAGCCTCCAAGCCGTTCATTTCCGGCATATTTACATCCATCAGGATGCAGTCAAAGTAATGCTCGTCGCTCTTTTCATAGAGCTCCACTGCCTCCCGTCCATTTTCTGCACAGCAGGCCTCTATGCCCACAAGATTGAGCATTTTTACCGCAACCTCCATATTTAAGGCCACATCCTCAGCAATCAGCACTCTGTGACCGCTAAAATCGTGCTCGCTAATTTGGTTAGCAGCCTTCTCATGATGACCAATAGCATTATTGAGAACAGTTAGCAGGCTGGATTGGAAAAGGGGCTTCATCATAAAGTAGTTGGCCCCTGCCTCAATGCCCTCGGATTCAATCTCATCCAAATCGTAGGCCGAAGCAATAACCACCACGGAATCATTACCAAAGATTTCGCGGATGGAGCGGGTAACCGCCACACCATCCATGCCCTGCATTTGCCAATCCACAATAACCAGCTTGTAGGGGTCGTCCTTTTCCTCGGCCTCGCCCAGGGCCTCTAGGGCAGCCTCGCCATCAAGCACATATTCATAGCGCACGCCCAGCTGACCCAATAGGGTGCCACAATATTTGCAGGCATCCTCGTCATCATCCACAATGAGCACACGCAAATTGCTAAAGCTTTCATGCTGCACATCCTGCTCTGCGGGTATCGTCAGGGGCAGCTCTACCACAAAATTACTGCCCTCGTTTACCTTGCTGGTGACCTTAATCTCGCCGCCCATCATATCGATGAGCTTTTTGATAATGGATAGGCCCAAGCCACTGCCGCCAAATTTGCGGGTAATGGAGCTGTCCTGCTGCTCAAAGGGCTGGAAGATACGCTTGAGCATGTTTTCGTTCATGCCGCAGCCCGTATCACGCACCTCAAAGCGCATGGTTACCTTGTCCTCGGTATGCTCCTTTTGGGTTACCTTAAACTCAATGGTTCCCCCTGCCGGGGTGAATTTGATGGCATTGCTTAACAGATTCATAATAATCTGGTTGATGCGCAGCTGGTCACCAATGAGCATTTCTTCCGTCACGCTATACATATTCAGCTTAAAGCTGATGCCCTTTTGCTTGCTCTGCTGGTAAAAAACCGTTACCACATCGCTTAAAAGCTGCTTGAAATTGAAGGGCTCGGCGTTAATTTTCATCTTGCCCCGTTCAATAGCAGACATATCCAGAATATCGTTGATTAAATCCAATAACAGATGGGAGCTGGTTTCAATCTTATACAGGTACTCTCGCATCTTGGACGGATTATCAGCGTCATAATTGGCTATTTTCGTCAGACCGATAATGGCATTCATGGGCGTGCGAATATCATGGGACATGTTAGCCAAAAATTCGCTTTTGGCCCGACTGGCCTTTTCTGCCAGCTCGGAAGCCTCCTCCGCCCTTTGCTTAGCTTGCTCCAACAGACGCTTGCTCTTGGTGAGCCTGCTGATATACATGCCAAACAGCAACAGCTGCGCCAAAATAAAGATTAGGCTGGCAAGAATGATGCCCACATAATGCTGTCTCACAAACTGGTTTAAGCTTACCTGACCTGCACTGCTATGAGCCATGCTGGTGCTGGATATGGCGCTGGCAGGAATGGAGTTGCAGCCCTTATTCACAATGGTGAGCAGTTCCCTATCCGTGGAGCGCACGGAAAAGCTTATAGGCACCTCGTAGCCCGTGCTGACAACCTGCAAATCATTCAACAGATTATGCTGACTCTTCATGGCGTAATAATAGCCGCTATCTAAAAAGGTGCTGGTAGCCAGTCCATTTTTTACAGCCTCCAGGCATTCTTCAATAGAATGACAGGGTACAATTTGAGAGCGCGGATAATGGTTTTTCACGAAGATTTCGCTAAAGGCATAGTCCACATTCACAGCAACCTTGGCTGTGCGGTCCCCTCTAAAGCCCTCGTTATAAAGCATCAAAATGGTGCTCCTGGTGAGCTCCTCGCTGAGCATGCGGTTTTGCTGCTCGGCCAGCCAATAATCGCCATAGACGGGGAACATCACATCAATGCGATTGGCCTCCAAATCAATGCTCATGCTGGTGTGATTCTTGTAGGGAACAGGCTGCATAATGACGCCGAAGTTATCCTTCATATGCTTCATATATTCAGCCAAAATGCCCTGCACCTGTCCATTGTCAGTGCCCTGCACATAGGGCAGCAGATTATCCACATAGCCCACATAGATAATAGGATTATGGCGCAAGTATTCCCGCTCGTCCTTCATCAAGGTAGTGCTAGAGACAGAATTTTTGCTGTAGTATTTAAGGTAAACACGTTCGTTATAGTACCAGTCAGAGCGATGGATTTTGGCCATGGCGCTATTTACATCGTTCAGGAGGTCCACACGCTTTTTAGCGATACCAAAATAGTACGGCGTGCTGCCAATGCTCACGATGGGTGTCCATTTATAGCTGCTGCTACTGGTTACATTGGGGGACACGGTGGCGTCCAGCTTGCCATTAGCCATATCCCGCACTCTATCCTTGCCATTATCGTATTCCACAATCTGGCAGCTTATGCCCTGCTTAGCACACCACTGGCGAAAAATATCCACCTGAACAGTGCCACGATTAATGCCCACACGAGCACCATTCAAGGTAGCCAGATTATTAACATCAATGTGCTCATTATCTTCGCCTACAAAAATGTAATAATGCTCCCGGCCCTGTTCATCGGCAGCAAAATTAAAAAGCTGTGCCCGCTCCGGAGTATAAGACAAATTGCCCATAATATCTATTTCGCCCTTGGACAGTTTATCCAACAGCTCCTTAAAGCTACCCTGCACATACTCATAGCGCCAGCCCGCATAGTAAGCGACCTTTTGCAGATATTCGTAGCCATAACCGCTTTTAGGCTCGTCGCCGCTGCCGTTTTGGTAGCCCTCGTACAGCAAATAGCCCACCCGCACGCTTTTTAATTCCTTACCATTATGGTCGCCTTCGGCGGCGCAAAGGCAGGATATTAAGCAAAACAATATAGTTGTCAGTAATGTTATTAACCTTCGCATAATAGATAGTCCCCTGTAATAGCATTAGGGTATAGTTCCCCTTATACTATAATATTATACTATATTTTTACACAAATGCCAATTTATTTTTGTCAAAGCGCCTCTCTTTAAATGAAGCAACATCAATTTGACAAGTGCAAAACTTATTTATTTTCTAGGTTGGTAAAAGACAGCAGGCATAAAAAACCCCGCAGGATAACCTGCGGGGTTGCTGAGCTAGTTTACCAAGCGGCGACGGTGCCGTCAGCGCGGGGCTCAGTGGCGCCGGCCAAAATGCCGTTGTCATCACGCCAAATGATTTCACCGCGGCCAAAGCTGGTATAATCGCTCTTGACAGTGATTTCGTGGCCACGGCGGCGCAAATCCTCGATGATTGCCGCAGGCACTCTGTCCTCCAGCCAAATTCGCTTGCCCTCAATCCACTGCCAACGGGGTGCGTCCAGACTGGCTTGGGGATTAAGCAAAAAGTCCACCGTATTCATTACGACCTGCACATGACCTTGGGGCTGCATATAGGCTCCCATGACGCCAAAGGGACCCACTGCCTTGCCATCCTTGGTGAGGAAGCCGGGAATAATGGTATGATAAGGCTTTTTGCGGGGCAGCAAAAAGTCGTCACTTTCGGGGTCCAGGCTAAAGCCAGCAGCGCGACAGTTCAGGTTTAAGCCATAGCCGGGCAGCACAATGCCACTGCCAAAGTCCTTATAATTGCTCTGGATGAAGGAAACCATGTTGCCCTCATCGTCGGCGGAGTTAAGGTAAACCGTGCCACCGCAGAAGGGCGTGCCCGGCACAGGGTCCAGCGCCTTTTCGCCAATCAAAGCGCGGCGCTCATTAGTGTATTCCTCGCTCAAAAGCTCCTCCACCTTGGTACGCATGTAGCGGGGGTCAGCAATGTATTTCATGCCATCGGCAAAGGCCAGCTTCATGGCCTCGATTTGCTTATGATAGGTTTCGGCACAGTTTTTCTCGGGGAAGTCAAAGCCTTTTAGGATATTCAAAGCCATTAAAGCAGTGATGCCGTGGCCATTGGGAGGCATTTCCCACACATCATAGCCACGGTAGTTGATGTGAATGGGCTCCTGCCACTCAGGATGATAATCCGCAAAATCCTCTAAGGTGACATAGCCACCGGTTTGCTTACTAAATTCTACGATCTTTTCAGCCAGCTCGCCCCGATACAGGCTTTCACAATAGCTATACGCCAAAAGGCGCAGCGTTTTGGCGTGGTCCGGCAAGCGCATGAGCTCCCCTGTTTTCGGAATATGGCCCCCCGGCGCAAAGGTTTCGAACCAATGCTGCATGGCGGGATTATCCTTGTAGGGCAGGAATTTTTCGTACCCCGCCTGCAAAAAGCGTGCCACGATGGGCGAAACGGGGAACCCGTTTTGCGCATAATCGATGGCGGGCTCAAAGAGCTTGGCGAAGGGCAGCCTGCCAAAGCGCTTGTGCAGCTCTGCCCAGGCGCCGGCGGCGCCTGGGATGGTCATAGCCACCCAGCCGAAAAAGGGAATTTTGTCGGTGCAGCCCGCGGCGCGGGCTGCCTCCGCCGTCAAATGCGTAGGTGCGTAGCCGCTACCATTGATCCCATAAAGCTTGTCCTTGACCCACACAAGAGCAAAGCAGTCACTGCCCAGGCCCGTATTGGTGGGCTCCACGATGGTTTGGCAAATAGCTGTAGCGATGGCGGCATCGATGGCGTTGCCGCCTTGCTGCAGCATGGCAAGGCCAGCCTGCGCCGACAGGGGCTGGCTGGTGCAAACCATGCCCCGCCGCCCATAAATTACACGGCGGCGGGAGGTGTAAGGATAATCCTGTCCGTTAAAATTGAAGTTCATGGGTAGTCCTCCCTCATCTAGAATACTAGGCGCATCTGGTGCCACACCACATTGCCATGGGTGGAGCTGGAAATGCCCTCGTCCTTAAAGCCAAATTTAGCATAATAATGCACTAGCTTGTCCTTGCAGGTAAGCACCACGCCCTTGCGCCCCTGCTCTTGGGCCGCCTTAATAACCTGCTCCACTAAAATCCCGGCGTAGCCCTTACAGCGATATGCAGGCAACGTATTCAGGCCAAAAATCATTTGCCAAGCGCCCTTTGCATCGTGCATTTCCGCTCTTTCGTACATCTCATCCGTTAAATCGGCTTCATTAGTCACAAAGCCATCCACAAAGCCGATGAGCTTAGCCTCGCTTTCATCCTCAAACAACAGCCAAAAATGGTCACCATAAAACTGTAAGCGGCCCACGAAAGCCTCCTTCGTCGCAGCCTCCGCTGGCAAAAAGCATTCCGCCTCTACCTGGGCTACCTTATCCAAGTCAGCCATTGTTGCAGTGCGTATATACAAATTACATGCCCCCTCAAAAATATCTCTTACTCCTATTATAACCCGTAACGTCTTTTTTGCAAAGCAATACGCCTCCGCTACAGTTTTGAAACTACTGGCGGAGGCGTTAATTATTTAAGAAAAAAGTGATGAAATTTTATGAGTAATGTTTCCCGAAAGAAATGTTTACAATTAACTTATGCCTTCTTGAACAGCTTGCCCAGCACAGGGGACAGCAGCGACAGCACTGCCGCTACCAGGAAGAACAGGCACAGAGGACGGGTGTAGAAGATATTGAAATTGCCGTCGCTCATAATCAGGGAGCCCACGAAGTTTTGCTCCGCCATGCCGCCCAAGATGATGCCGATAATGATGGCCGACATGGAAAAGCCCAGCTTATTGAGGAAGTAACCTAAAAAGCCGCTAGCCACCATCAGATACACATCGTTAAGAGAATTGTTGTAGGAATAGGTGCCTACAAAGGTCATCATCACGATGATGGGCAATAAAATATGCACGGGCACATTCACCACCTTGGTGAACAGGCGAATCAGGCTAAAGCCCATAATACCCATAATCAGATTGGCCAAAAGCAGACCGATGAAGATGGCGTATACATCCGGAGCTTTTTCAACAAAGAGCAATGGTCCGGGCTGGAGTCCCTGCACCATGAGGGCACCCATCATAATGGCTGTAGCGCCATCGCCGGGAATACCCAGGGTCAGCACGGGGATGAAGGCACCGCCGGACACCGCATTGTTGCCGGCCTCGGAGGCGCAGATGCCCTCGGGCTCACCGTTGCCAAAGTTGCTACCATGCTTGGACCAGCGTTTGGCCTGGTCATAGGACACAAAGGAGGCAATGTCGCCGCCGGTACCGGGTACGCAGCCGATAAAGGTGCCAATGAAGGAGGAGCGCAAAAGAGTAGTAAAAACACGCTTTACATCCGCCAAGGAGGGCAGCAGGCGGTCAATAACCATGTGCTGCTCGCTACGCTCGTTGTGATAATATTCTTCAATGCTGCCCAAAACCTGAGCAAAGGCAAAAACGCCAATCAAAATAGGTATAAAGGACACGCCGCCTAAAAGATAGGTGGTGTCCAGGGTAAAGCGAATGGTACCGGTCATAGCATCTATGCCCACGGTAGCTAAAAAGAGACCAATAAGACCGCCCATAATGCCCTTCACCACGCTGCCACTGGAAACGCTGGTAATAATGCTTAGACCAAAAATAGCCAGCGCAAAGTATTCCGGCTTAGAAAATTGCAGCGCCACCTTCGCCAGCTGAGGTGCCAGCAGGATGAGACAAATGGTGCTGAAGACGCCGCCGAAGGTGCTTGCCATGGTTGACAGGCCTAAAGCACGACCGGGCTGGCGCAGCTTGGTGGCCATGGGATAGCCATCCAGCGTAGTGGCCACGGAGGCCGGTGTACCGGGTGTTTTTAGCAAAATCGCACTGATGCTGCCGCCATAGATGGCACCGCAGTAAATACCTAACAGCATGAGGATGCCGCCGATGCCGTGGAATGTAAAGGCCAGGGGAAAGAGCAGTGCCAAGCCCATGTTAACGCTCAGGCCCGGCATACAGCCGAAGGCAATTCCCACCAGCACGCCCATTACCAGGCCCAGCAGGTTCACGGGGACCATAATCATATTTAATGCGCTAATGATATCTGCCATTGCCGCGACCTCCTAGGACAAGAATATGGACTGCGGCATTTTGGTGTGCAGCAGTACGCCAAAAACAAGATAGATAAAGGCTAGGGTTAGCACCGTAGTCAGTATGATTCCCTTTTTGTCGTGGTAGTCCATAAGCTTCATGGTGGCGATGATGAGCAGCGCCGCTGCGGGGTAAAAGCCCAGCAGGTTGATGAAAACGCAAAAGAGTACCACTAGTCCCATCATAATATAGACACGTTTGTTGGCAGTGGTGGTCAGGTTCACCTTTTGCTGCGCCAAATCGGCGCGCTTCATAAAGGTAAAGGCGAGGAGCACCAGTGCTGCCACGGCCAAGGCGCAGCCAAGGCTGAAGGGCCAAAAGCCGGGGCCAGGGCCGTTTTCGGTGAATTGCATGGGGAAGGCCGCCGCAGCACTCATAATCAGTGCGCCCAGCACCATGCCCACAACACCCACAATATAATTACAAATGGTCATATTATTCATCATAATCAACTCCTTAGAATCGGAGATACTATTTATGGATCCAGTAATTAGTAATCAGCAGGTGAGCTGTGATTTTTAGCAAATGAGTGGCTTGGTACAATGGCCTCAAGGGTTCGAAAACGTATATTGTTTTGCGAGACAAATAGTACCCCGCAGAGGCCAATTGAACCCCACGAAATTTGCGTTAAGAAAATCACCGCGAGCCTGATGATTGCTATTTATGGATTCTAGTTTTTCGGCCCTACTCTCTTTGCGGCGGCCATAATGGCGAGTCTGCCGTGCTCGAAGGTTAAGCCGCCCTGGAAGAACACGTTATAGGGCTCGCGGCAGGGGCCGTCAGCGCTAAGCTCAATGGACGCACCCTGTACAAATGTGCCCGCCGCCATCACGATATCATCCTGATATCCCGGCAGCGGCGCCGGTACCGGCGCCACATGAGCATCCACCGGCGAATTGCTTTGAATAGCGATGCAAAAATCGCACAGGCGCTGCTTGCTTTCCAGCTTAATGGCCTGAATAATGTCGTGACGTGCTTCCTGAGGCAGTGGCTTCACCTCGTAGCCCAGCTTTTGGAACACAGCCGCCGCAAAAATCGCCGTCTTTACAGCCTGCTGCACCACATGGGGAGCGAGGAACAGGCCTTGATAAAATTCACGCTGGGTATCGCCCAGGGTAGCCCCCATCTCTCCACCCAGTCCCGGCGCCGTCAAGCGATAGGAAGCATTCTCTACCAAATCCGCACGGCCCACAATGTAGCCACCTGTGGGAGCCAGGCCACCACCTAGGTTTTTAATCAAGGAGCCGGCCATAATGTCCGCCCCAACCTCCGTGGGCTCCTGCTTTTCGATAAACTCGCCGTAGCAGTTGTCCACATAGGCGATTACATCCGGGTTGACTTCCTTGGCAGCAGCAATAATGCGGCCAATTTCTGCCACGCTGATGGTTTTACGCAGACTGCTATAGCCGCAGGAGCGTTGGATATGCACCATCTTAGTGTTTTTGGTAACAATCTTTTTCACGGCCTCAAGGTCCACCTGCTCCCCGCTCATGGGCAGCTCCTTATAGGTCACGCCCAAATCCACCAAGCTGCCCTTGGTTTTTACGGGATATCCGATGATGGACTGCATGGTGTCATAGGGAGTGCCGGTGAGGCCAATGAGCTCGTCGCCGGGGCGCAAATTGCCCAACAGAGCCACAGCCAGCGCATGGGTACCACTGACGAATTGGGAGCGCACCAAAGCGGCCTCCGTCTTAAAGATTTCCGCATAAATCAAATCCAGCGTGTCGCGACCCACATCGCTATAGCCATAGCCGGTGGTGGGCTTAAGATAATAATCGCTGACCATATTATTGCGAAAGGCGGTAATAACCTTTTCAGTATTCACCAGAGCTGCAGCTTCCAGCTCCGGAGCGTGCTTGGCCACCTCGGCCAAGGCATATGCTTCTATTGCTTGATAATCTACTTCTGTCAAATCATTCACCTTACATACTTATTTTTTGAGATATTCTTCGAATTCGGCCACCTGCTCGGCCTCCATGCGCACCTTGAGCAAAGTGCCCTCAGCCAGATATTCCTGCTCCAGCACTGTGCCGGCGGCATGCAGGCGGGATACGGCGGCAGAATCACTATAGGGAACGAGGAAGCTTTCCTCCACTGCCTTCAGCTTTAGGTTTTCGGCAATGAGCTCTAAAAGGCCGTCCAAATTGAGGCCCGCCTTGGCGCTAATGCAAATAGCGTTTTCTTCCTTCGCCAAACGCTCCGGCAGCGCGCTGTCAGGGGGCAGCTTGTCGATTTTATTATAAACCGTGATAATAGTTTTGTCCTTAGCACCAAGCTCGTTTAGCACGTGGTACACAGCATTGCTTTGCTCCTTGTACAGCTCGTGGCTCACGTCGATAACGTGGAGCAGAACGTCCGCCTCCACTACTTCCTCCAAGGTGGACTGGAAGGCAGCCACCAGCTGATGGGGCAAGCGTTGAATAAAGCCAACGGTGTCCGTCAAAATGGCCTGCTGCTTATGGGGCAGCTCCAGCTGACGGGTAGTTGGGTCCAACGTAGCAAAAAGCTGGTCCTTGGCGTAAATGTCGGAATTAGTCAACGTGTTGAGCAAAGTGGATTTGCCGGCGTTGGTGTAGCCCACAAGGCTCACCGTAGGTACGCTGGCCTTGGCGCGACCTGCACGGTGCAGAGTGCGCACATTTTTCACCTTGCCAATGCATTCCTTGATGAAGGCGATGCGGTCGCGGATGCGGCGGCGGTCCACCTCCAGCTTGGTTTCACCGGGGCCGCGGGTGCCGATGCCGCCGCCAAGGCGCGACAGCGCCAGGCCCTTGCCCATAATGCGCGGCAAGGTGTATTGCAGCTGGGCCAGCTCTACCTGCAGCTTGCCCTCGTTAGTGCGGGCACGCTGGGCAAAGATGTCCAAAATCAGGGCGGTGCGGTCGAGGACACGCACGCCCATGGCCTGCTCGATATTGCGCTGTTGGGCAGGAGATAGCTCATCGTCGAAGATGCACAGGTCAATATTTTCCTGCTGCACATATAGTGCCAGCTCCTGCACCTTGCCCCGGCCGATGAAAAAGGCCGGGTCGGGCTTGGGTCGCTTTTGCAGGAACTTGGCCACAACCTCCGCGCCGGCGGTATCAGCCAGCTGCTTGAGCTCCTCAAGTGAGTCCTCCGGCGTCCAGCCCAGCTGGCTGGCTCCGCCGGCGTATTCCATGCCCACCAAAATGGCGCGCTCGGCGCTTTGCGCCAAGCTGGCTGTACCAGCTTGCTTGTCCAAGATGCGCTCCACCATGGCCACAAGGTTGGGGAAGAAAATGCCCTCGGCCTGCTCTAGGGTAGCGGGGCCATAGCATTCCACGGTGTACTGCTCATTTTCGTCAATGCCGGTAATCATGCCAAAGGTGATGGTGCTTTGAGCAAAATCAGGCGCCACGACGCCAATGGCCACCATGGCGTCGAAGCGCTTATTTTTCAAAGCACTGATATCCACGCCGCTCAGGGCAGGGTTGCCGTTGGGATGGGTGTGCACGCAGCGCACACCACACAAACGGCTGCTACCCCGGCGGCCATCAATGGCGGGCAGCTCCACGCTTTGGTCGTCGCCTACGGCGACGGCCAGGACCTGGCCGCTGCGGCTGATGTAAACGGACACCTCGCGGTTGATAAAGTCCGTCACATCAGCCATGCGGGCAGCCAGCTCCGCAGTAAGCAGCTGCCCGTTTTCTAGGCGGATATCATAAAAGGTTTTCAATTCGTCTATTACAGAATTACGGATACCCTTCAGGTTGCCGTAAATTTCGTTCTGTGCCATTGGGGATCCCCCCTCATCTATATTTTATTTTATCTTCTTTCTCTTACCTTTGCGGGCTCGATGTTGATGCGGTAGCCTTTAATAAAGTTCTTGTGCATCGCGCCAATAACCTTCTC
The DNA here is from genome assembly GCA_030540395.1 of Phascolarctobacterium sp. Taxonomy (GTDB): domain Bacteria; phylum Bacillota; class Negativicutes; order Acidaminococcales; family Acidaminococcaceae; genus Phascolarctobacterium_A. Next base: position 63,016 of record JAUNWI010000002.1, on the reverse strand, counting down.
AGCCACATCCTCGGGCACCTCTACAAAGGTAAATTTGTCATAAATATTAATCAAACCGATATCGCGAGCCGGAATATCAGCCTCGATGGCAATGGTGCTCACAATATCCTTCACCATAATCTTTTGGCTGCGGCCCACATTCATAAACAGGCGCACCATGCCAGGACGACCGCCGGTGTTTTGCAAATCCTTGGCCAGCACATCCTCTTGGGGTGCCTCCAGAGCCTTCACGCCCTCCTGCATCAGCTTCAGGGCTGCGGCAGCAACCTCCTCAGCGCTGTAATCATCCAAAAGGCTTTCTGCTATGGGCATGTAATCATGGTATGCATTGAGCTCCAGCACGGTTTGCATCTTGCTGATGATTTGGTCACGCTGACGCTCGATTACGTTAGCAGCAGTGGGCAGCTGACGGCGTTGGATTTTGGTCTTTACCATACGCTCGATGAGCTTTAATTGACGGAACTCACGGGGAGTGATAAAGGTCATAGCCACACCCGTATTGCCCGCACGACCGGTACGACCAATACGGTGTACATAGCTTTCCGGGTCTTGAGGAATATCAAAGTTGATAACGTGGGTAATATTGTCCACATCGATGCCGCGGGCAGCCACATCGGTAGCGATAAGCACATCACAGGCGCCCTCGCGGAATTTTTTCATCACGCGGTCGCGCTGGTTTTGGCTCAAGTCGCCGTGCAAGCCCTCGGCCATATAACCACGGCTGGAGAGAGCGATGGACAAATCATCCACGCCCTTTTTGGTGCGGCAGAAGATGATGAGCTTGCCATCGATTTCTGCATCCAGCAGGCGGCAGAGACCCTCCACCTTGTCCTTAGTTTCAAAATAATACTGCTCGATTAAGGGAACAGTGAGCTCTTCCTTGGATACGGTCACGTTCTTGGGCGCACGCATGTATTTTTTGGTTAGGCTCAGGATGGGACGGGGCATGGTTGCGGAAAAGAGCAGGGTTTGACGCTCGCTGGGCAGGGCGCGCATAATCTCCTCAATATCATCCACAAAGCCCATATCCAGCATTTCATCGGCCTCGTCCAGCACCAAAAACTTGATGTGGTCCAGCTTGATGGTGCCACGGTTGATGTGGTCAATCAAGCGTCCGGGGGTACCGATAACGATTTGCACATTGCTCTTTAAGGCACGAATTTGGCGTTCAATGGGTTGGCCACCATAAACGGGCAGTGCCTTGACGCGACGCACGCGACCAATCTTGCATACCTCTTCGGCTACCTGAATGGCCAGCTCACGGGTGGGGCACATAATCAGGGCTTGGATATGCTTGAAATCGTCAATAGATTGCACCAAGGGGATACCAAAGGCAGCGGTTTTGCCGGTACCGGTTTGGGCCTGGCCAATCACGTCATTACCCTCCAGTACCAGGGGAATGGTAGCCGCTTGAATGGGAGAGGGCTCTTCAAAGCCCATTTCCGTCAGGGCAGCAACGATTTTTTTATCCAGTTCCAGGGTACCAAACATTTCTTTTTGTGTTGTCATTAATTATTATCCTCCGTTAGAAGGCTTAAGCCTTCTTATTCTTTTCTTCTTTTAGTTTATCAATAGCCATGGAGATAGCAGCCAGTGCTATCCTTAGCTTATTTTCTGTTCTAGTTGAGGTGAAGCGATGCTCCTGGCAGTAAACCACATCCTCGGTGGCAACTGCGATATAAACAAGGCCCACGGGCTTGCCCTCGCTGGCACTGGGTCCGGCATTGCCGGTGATGCTCACGCCCAGGTCACTGCCCAGATTGCGACGCACACCCATAGCCATTTCGCAGGCCGTTTCCCGGCTTACAGCGCCGTAACGGTCCAATGTTTCCTGCTGCACATTGAGCAGCTTATTTTTAATCTTATTGGTGTAGCTCACCACGCTGCCCACCAAGTATTCACTACTACCGGGTATATCGGTTATAAGGCTGCTGGCGAGGCCACCGCTGCAGGATTCCGCAAAGGCGATAGTTTTGCCCTGCGCCAAAAGCTCCTGGCCCAGGCAGGCAGCTAGACTGGCATCGTCAACGCCGTAAACATATTCATCAACATAATCCCGCACCTGAGCTTCACAAGCATCCAAAAGAGCGGTAGCCGCAGCGCTGTCCGCAGCCTTGGCCGTCATGCGGATGAGAATTTCCCCATAGCGGGCATAAAGAGCAATGGTGGGATTTGATTGGTGCATAATCACGTCATCTAAAATTTCGGCGACGCGGGATTCGCCCACACCCCTGAGATGCAAGGTGCGGGACAGGATAATACCGTGGTCCGCAAAGCGCTGCAAAAGCCGCGGCCACAGCTGTTTTTCGCACATATCCATCAGCTCCGAGGGCGGTCCGGGCAGTAAAATGAAGATTTTGCCATTGTAATCCAACCACAGTCCCGGCGCAGTGCCCACCTCGTTTTGCAGGATTTCCGCCCCAATGGGCACATAGGCCTGCTTTTCGTTGTTCTCACTGGGGGCGCGGCCCGTGCGCTTGCGGATATAGGCGTCAATACGACCCCAGGTATCCAAATCAAGGTAGCTATCAGTGCCGGTGATTTCCATCACCGTTTCTTTGGTGATATCACCTCTGGTAGGCCCCAGCCCACCGCTGGTGATAATAATGTCCGCGCGCTCTAAAGCGTGCTCCAGCACCGCCTTCATGCGGGCAGGGTTGTCGCCCACCGTGGTGTGATAAAGCACGTCGAAGCCCATGCTGTTCAGCTTGCGGGAGAGGTATTGCACGTTGGTGTTCAAAATCTCGCCCAAAAGCAGCTCCGTGCCCGTGGTTACAATTTCAACCTTCATCTAAATCAACTCCTAGCTCCTCCGTCATCGAACCTCTATACATACTATTCTCCCTCAGTCATTTTGCCAAAGCAAAATGACAGCTTCCTCTAGGAGGGAGCACAAGATCAATTTTAAAACTTTACTCATTCCTCCCTCTTTGAGGGAGGTGCCGAGCTTGCGAGGCGGTGGGAGTAATCACACTTATACCTTTTCCGCTACCATCTCATAAGTAAATCCTTGTAGGATGCGGACGCGTACCATATCGCCCACTGCAAGTCCCTCGGCATTTTCAATAAAGATGGTACCATCAATGTCCGGAGCCTCGTGGCTGCTGCGACCATAGGCCAAATTGTCCTCGTCAAAGCCCTCCACCAAAACCTCCAGCTCTGCTTCCTCGCGCTCCTGATGGATTTCTTCGGAAATACCGGCCTGCAAGGCCATGAGCTCGTGGTAGCGGTTTTCCTTCACTTCCGGAGCAATTTGGTTCTCCATGGCGCCAGCCACGGTGCCCTCCTCCTGGGAATATTGGAAAACACCGGCATTTTCAAAGCGCTGTTTTTCTACAAAATCCTTCAGCTCCTCAAAGTCCTCCTCGGTTTCGCCGGGGAAGCCCACGATGAAGGTGGTGCGGATGGTAATACCGGGGATGCGGGTGCGCAGCTTGTTTAATAAAGTCTCCACCTGCTCACGGGTATCATAACGATTCATGCTGTCCAGCAATCTGTCGCTAGCGTGCTGTAGGGGAATATCGATATATTTGCAAACCTTGTCCAAGGTGGCAAAGGCTTCAATAAGCTCGTCCGTAAAATTATTGGGATAAAGGTACATCACCCTAATCCACTCAATGCCCTCTAAAGCGTTCAAGTCACGCAGCAGCTGGGGCAAAAGCAGCTTACCAGTGCTGTCCTCGCCATAGCGAGTGGTATCCTGAGCCACTACAATGAGCTCCTTGATGCCGCTGTCAGCCAGCGCCTTGGCCTCCGCCATCACCTCGTCATAGGGGCGGGATGTATAGGGTCCACGGAGCTGGGGAATGATGCAGTAGGAGCAGCAATTGTCGCAGCCCTCAGCAATCTTCAAATAGGCCATGTAGCTAGGGGTAGTCAGCATGCGGGGCGGCATAGCCACATTTTTGCTTTCCAGCTTCTCCATATGCTTCAGGCGCTTGCCTGCCATAACCTGATCGATAACCCAACCGATATCGGTAAAGCTGTCGGTACCCACGATGGCATCCACCTCAGGCATGCTTTCGAACAGCTCATCCGCATAGCGTTGGCCCAAGCAGCCCGTCATCACCAGATATTTGCAGCTGCCATTTTGCTTGTATTCCGCCATTTGCAGCACCGTGTTGATGGACTCCTCCTTGGCACTTTCAATAAAGCCACAGGTGTTAACAATAATCAAATCGGCCTCCGCTGGGTCGTTGGTGATTTCCAGCTGTTTTTCGCGAATCAGGCCCAGCATAACCTCGGAATCCACCAGATTCTTGGGACAGCCCAGGCTGACCATACCTATCTTCATCTATTCCTTCCTCCTTCTATTTATCCAAGCGCTGCTTTTAACGCTCACCCTTAGCTTCTAAGCACTTTATTTACTAAAGCGCACTCTTTCCAGCCATCTATTGGTCAGGGCCTCCTGCTTGGCGGCCTCCAAATAGCTCGTGTTCAGCCACAGCTTGTCGGCATCCACAGGCTTTGCGTCCACACCCCGGGGGAAGATGAACATATAGCCCGTGTTATGGGTTTGCGCCACGGCCTGCACCCTGTCACTGCTCATGAGCCAGCTCATAAACTGCAGCGCAGCCTTTTTCTGCTCCGCGCTGCAGTCCTTAAACAGACCAACGCAGTACAGATTTACCGGTGTACCCTCCTTGGGATGCACCACATAAGCGGGAAATTTATTCTCTAAATATTTAAAAACGTAGCTTTGGCGGGTAATAGCCACATCCGCATCCCCCACCGCGGTCATGCGGATGGAGGTAAAGGGAAACTTGGCATATTGGCCCACAAAGCGGTTGATATTCCACAGATAATTAAGGGAGGTGGTCTCACCCATGCTGTCCGCCAGGGAGCCCAAAAAATTTTGGGTGCTGTTACTATCGGACAGGTTTTCCATGGCTATGCGCAGCTTTTCATTGTTTTCCAAATCCGTCCAGCCCTTAAGACTGCTCTGCCCAATGGTGCGGGCAAAATATTGGTTCACCAAAAGCACTGCCGGGTCGTAAAAGACGCCGTACCAATAGCCTTCCTTATCCTGCAGCTTGGCAGGCAGCCTACTGGCCAAGGCCAGCTTGGCCGGCTGCAGCTTTTGCTGCTGCTTGAGTCCATACAGGGTACGCTGCTCTGCCAGAACTACGTCCGGCAGGGTCTCCCCTGCCTTGAGCTCGCCCAAAAATTGGACCTTGAGACCATCCTTATTGGTTTTATTAAAGCTCTCCACCAAATCCGTAGTGAAGCTGCTGTCCAGCTCCGAATATAGGCGAAGCGTGCGGGTGGCAACCGGTGGCTTGCCCTCCGCCTCCGAGCCACAGCCAGCTGTGGCCAGGAGGCTGCAGGCAGTCACCAGCGCCAGCAATAACATACGCAACATAGTGTAACCTCCGCTCCTAAGAGCGACGTTTTTTGGCAGGAGCAGCTTGGCTCTTGCCCGCTGCCCTGCCCGGCCTGCCATCAGCGCGGCCACTGGCACCGCCAGAGCGGGAGGCGCTGGCGGACCGCTGGCCCCCGGCACGCTGGCCCCCGTGGCGCTCTGGCGCCACAAGGCATTTGGGCTCCGTGCCAATTAAATCCGTGCGACCTGCTCTTTGCAATGCGTCCAGCACCAGCTGGCGATTGCGGGGAGCACGGTACTGCATCAAAGCGCGCTGCATAGCCTTGTCATGGGGATTGCGGGCCACAAAAATCGTTTCGCCGGTGGTGGGGTCCACCCCGGAATAATACATGGCTGTAGCCGCACTGCCGGGAGTAGGAATAAAGTCCTGCACCTGCTCCGGCTGATGCTTAATATCCCGCAAAAACTCCGCCAGCTCAATGGCATTGTTCAGGGTGCAGCCAGGATGGCTGCTGATAAAATAGGGTACTAAGTATTGGGGCAGGCCCAGCTCTTTGTTCTTTTTGGCATAGGCCCGCATAAATTTTAAATAAACCTCCTTACCCGGCTTGCCCATACGCTTCAGCACGGGAGGAGCAATATGCTCGGGAGCAATTTTCAAAAGGCCGCTAATGTGGTAGCGACACAAAACATCCAAAAACTCCTGCTTTTTATCCGCCAGCAGGTAATCATAACGAATGCCGCTGCGGATAAAGACCTTTTTGATGCCCGGTAAGGCTCTAAGCTTAGCTAAAAGCTCAATATAATCGCTGTGGTCCGCATCAATATTGGGACAAGGCTCCGGGAAAAGACATTGGCGATCCTTGCAGACGCCATACTTTAGCTGCTTGGCGCAGGAGGGATGACGGAAGTTGGCCGTGGGCCCGCCCACGTCATGAATATAGCCCTTAAAGCCCGGCAGCTGGGAAATAATTTTGGCCTCGCGAATAATGGATTCATGACTGCGGGCCTGAATAATTCGTCCCTGATGGGCATGAATGGCACAGAAGGAGCAGCTGCCAAAGCAGCCGCGACAGCTGACAATGCTAAACTGCACCTCCTCCAGTGCCGCTACGCCGCCCTTGGCGTCGTAGCTGGGATGCCACTGGCGCGCATAGGGCAAATCATAAACCGCATCCATTTCCTTCTGGGTCAGAGGGTAAACAGGAGGATTTTGCACGATATATTTATTTTGACCACGCTGCACCACGGGCTTGCCGTAGAAGGGGTCCTGCTCCCTGCTTTGCAGATGGTAGGCCTGGGCGAAGAATTTTTTATCATCCCTAATAGCCTTCCAGCCCGGCAGCTTTACATATTCCTGCCCTTCGGGCAGCTCATCACAGGCATAGGCCGTGCCGCGGATATAGCGCATGTCCTCCATGCTGGCCCCGCCAGCAAGGTAGTCCGCAATTTCCACAATCTGCTTTTCACCCATGCCATAAACCAACAGGTCCGCATGACTGCTTTCTAAAATAGAGGGCAGCAGCTTGTTTTCCCAATAGTCAAAATGCACAAAGCGGCGCAGGCTGGCCTCGATGCCGCCAATGATGACGGGCACATGGGGCCACAGGCGCTTTACCATTTGAGCATATACCATGGTGGCATGGTCGGGCCGTTGGCCCACCGCGCCCCCAGCGGTGTATTTATCCACGCTGCGGGGATTTTTCGCTGCTGTATAATGGCACAGCATGGAGTCCAGATTGCCACCGGAAATAAGCACGCCCAAACGGGGCTTGCCCAGCTCCGCAAAATCTTCTGGCTTGTCCCAGGCAGGCTGGCACAAAAGTGCCACCTTGTAGCCCTGAGCCTCCAGCACACGGCAAATCACCGCCGGGCCAAAGGAAGGATGGTCCACATAGGCATCGCCGCTAATGAACAAAAAGTCCAGCTGCTCCCAGCCACGTTCTGCAATTTCTTCCCTGGAAATAGGTAAAAATCGATTCATGCAAATCTCCTACTATTGTTTAGCCTGCGGGCTAGCTGCTACGGCAGGCGTCGTCGCTTTAGTTGTAACTTCAGCTGAAGCTTTATTGTTAGTATCAGTGGTAGCTTTATTGGTTGTTGCAGCTGCAGGCTCTAGCTCAGAGCTAGCCACAGCTTGAGGCGCTGCTTGTGGCGCAGCGGGCGCTGGAGCAGGCTCACTCATGGTCGTCGGCCTTGCTACGGCTTCAGGCTGCTTAGCCTGTTCTCGTACAGCTGGCTTGGCATTATCAGGCTTAACTGGCTTAACAGCTTCGCCGGAAGCATTCTGCACGCTATAGGTTTTCACCTGTACACCGTGCTCACCCTGCAAATCCACTGCCTCGCCGTTAACCTCAAGCTTCATCACACCAATATTGCCGTATTTTACAATCAATTTATCCTTGGCCTCGAAGGTTTGCTTATCCTTAGCGCGCATCATGCCGGCAAAGATTTCCTTGCCATCAGCCTGTACCTCCAGCCAACAATCGCCGGTAGCCTCCATAGCCACCTGTACTTTGTCCAAAGCTACAGCAGGCTTAGCCTGCTTAACGTTCTGCTTCGTTTCCTGGGCTATGGGCTGGGGCATATTTTTAAAGTAGTCCATGGCCTTGGGAATGGCAAAATAGCCACCCAGCAAGACTAACAGCACGCCCACTCCTGCTATAATCTGCTTCATATCAACCTTGGGCAGGCTGGGCAGCTCCATGCGACCGGTGCCGCTGCCAATATCCCGAGGATTCTTCAGCTGAATGTTCAGCTGTACCTTATCCACCTCGCGGATACCGGAGCTCTTTACAGCCTCCTTAGTCGCGCCTGCGGCGCGTTCCTTATACAGCTGCACCAGCTCCGGGCCGTTTAAGCCCAAATAGGTGCCATAATTGCGCAGCATACCCTTCATGAAAACCTCGCCGGGGGTCTTGTCATATTCGTCCTTTTCCAAGGCCTCCAAATATCTGGCGCGGATGCTGGTACCATGCTCGGCTTCGGAAAGGGATATGCCCTTAGCCAAGCGGGCTTCTCTAAGCAAAGTGCCAACGCTTTTTTCAGTGTCCATTGTCAGTACCTCCACCTTTACTTGTTAATCACGCCTTAGGAAGCGCTCCTCGGCCTCCTGTCTTGACATGATCACCTCGCGGGGCTTGGAGCCAACGGATTGACCCACAATGCCCAACTCCTCCATGGTATCCACTAAGCGTGCCGCCCGGGTATACCCGATGCGGAAGCGCCGCTGCAGCATGGAGCTGGATGCCTGACCCATATCCAACACTAAGCTCAAAGCATCCGCAAATAATTCATCCTCGGCCTGAGAGTCGCTATCTGCTTCCTCAGCGCCATTATTTTTATTCTTGCTATCGCATTCCAGCTCCTGCTCCGTCACCTCTTCGGTGTAGTTTACAGGAATGGACTGCTTAACAATAAAGTCCACAATCTTATTTAATTCATCGTCGGTAACAAAGGCACCCTGCACACGCACGGGCTTGTTAAAGCCAATGGGATAAAAGAGCATATCGCCCTTGCCCAAAAGCTTTTCGGCGCCGCCCATGTCAATGATGGTACGGGAGTCCGTTTGGGAAGAAACCGCAAAGGCAATGCGGGAGGGGATATTCGCCTTGACGATGCCGGTGATAACGTCCACAGAGGGCCTTTGGGTGGCCAAAATCAAGTGAATACCGGCGGCGCGGGCCTTTTGGGCCAGACGTAAAATAGCGTCCTCCACATCCACCTTAGCCACCATCATCAAATCGGAAAGCTCGTCGATGATGATGACGATAAAGGGCATTTTTTCCTCTGCCTGAGCGTTATAGCTGTTTATTTCCCGCACATGGCTTTCGGCAAAGCAGTTGTAGCGCCGCTCCATTTCGGCCACAGCCCAATGCAATGCGGAGGCCGCCTTTTTCGGCTCCGTCACTACGGGAGTAAGCAGATGGGGAATGCCATTGTAATTAGACAGCTCTACCACCTTGGGGTCCACCAAAATCAGCTTTACCTCTTCCGGGCGGGCCTTGTACAAAATGCCGGCAATAATGGTGTTGATGCACACAGATTTGCCGCTGCCCGTGGAACCTGCCACCAAAAGGTGGGGCATTTTGGACAAGTCGGCGGAGATAATGTCGCCGCTGATGTCCTTGCCAAGGCCTATGCACAGCTTGGAGGGGGCAAGGCGTACCTTGGCATCCTCCACCACCTCTCTAAAGCACACGGTGTCATTTTTCGTATTGGGCGCCTCGATGCCGATGGCTGATTTGCCCGGAATGGGGGCTTCAATGCGCACGCCTGGCGCCGCCAGGCGCAGGGCTATATCGTCCGCCAAATTCACCACGGAGCTAACCTTTACACCGGGTGCGGGCTCCAGCTCAAAGCGAGTAACAGAGGGACCACGGGTGACGGCGATAACCTTGGCCCGCACCCTAAAGTCTGCCAAGGTTTGCTCCAAAATAGCGCATTGCTCCATAATATCACGCTGATAGGAGTTCGGGTCGCTGACCTTGGGACTGTTTAACAGTTCCAGCGGCGGAAGCGTATAGGCCGGTGCAGCCGCTACCGCCTCCTGCTCGCCCGCATCTGCGGCGAGCGCGGCGCAAGCAGGGCTTGCAGGCACGCCAGCGGCAGGCGCCGCTGGCTCTGCCTCCGCCCCTTGAATCTTATCCGCACTATCATAAATAGTGATTTGTCTTTCCTGCTCCGGCTCCTCCAGTTCCAAATCCCACACACTGGCAGAAGCAGCTTCCTCCTTAGCAGCAACACTGCCTTGGAAAGCAGGGCTATCCTCCTGCTTTTGCTCCCGATAAAAATTATGAATTACGGAGGGAGCTTCCTCCTTGCGAGGCGGCTCTGCCGCAGGGGCCGGCTCAGATGTATTAACAGTCTCCGGCGTAGTCACAGGCCCTTGGGCAGTATCATAATTGATGACGGGGCGCAGCACGATGTTGCGCTCCCTGTCAAATTCACGGGGTGCTTCCTGCCATTCTGGCAGCTGGATGGGGTCACGCTCCAGCTCCTGCTTTACCTGCTCCTGGTCATAGGGGTTATCCCCGCCTCCTAAAATGCGCTTAAAGGAGGACTTTTTCTCGATACCATCAGTAAAGCTGCCAAACTCCCCACTGCGATATACCTTTTCAATATTATTTTTCTTAGCAGACTTTGCTCCGCCACTAACGTCCTCAGCCTGAGGTGCTTTGCCAAAGCTAATGGGCTTAAAAATATTCTTGGTGCCTTTTTGAGGGGGCTCCTTTTCCTCCTGCAGAGCTTTTTCCAGCTCCTCGTCGCTCTTGCCCGTAATGGCAGCCACCAAATCCGTAAACCAGCCAAAAATGGTGCCCACGGGCAACAAAAGGCTTGCGGCGCACAGCCAGCCTAAAGCTAGAATCATCCAGCTGCCCACATTCCCTAAATAACGATGCAGGGGCAGCACCAAAATGCCACCCACTAAGCCACCTCCCTGGGGCAAAAGGTGGGGCGCAAGCTCCTCTGTTACAGGCACAAAAACATGATGAGCTGTGCCTAAAAGGCACAGCATCACCAAGAAAAGAGCCAGTGTTTTTTTCTGCCACAGGCCAAGCTTTCCATCCCAAAAGAGCTTCCAGCTCAGCAAAAAGCAGGTCAAAGGCAGCACAAAGCTACCCTTACCCAAAAGATAAAGCTCACATTTGGCCACAAAGCCCAGTACGCCGCCTTCAACATCCAAAACTATGCCAGCGGCAGTAAGCAGGCCCACCAGGAAAAGGAAGCCCGCTGCATAAACTGCTACATGTGATTCAGTATGCTGTTGTTGCTTTCTTTTCACTCTTTTACTAGCCAAGCTTGCTTTCTCCTCACACAATTAAATTTCCATAATAATGGGCAAAATCATGGGACGGCGGCGGGTACGCTCATACAGGAAGCGACCCAAGCTGTCACGAACGGTGGATTTAATGGCGGACCATTCGGAGATGCCATTTTCCTCACATTTTTCCAGTGCCAGCTGTACCTTGTCCCTAGCCTCGTCCATGAGGCCCTCGGCCTCACGCACATATACAAAGCCACGGGAGACGATATCGGGACCGGAAACCACATGACAGGTTTCCTTGTCGATGGTCACAACAACGATCATGATACCATCCTGGGACAGCTGACGGCGGTCGCGGAGCACGATATTCCCCACATCGCCCACGCCAAGGCCATCCACCAGCACCTTGCCGGCCTGTACCTTGCCATTAATCCCAATACTATTTTTAGTAATTTCAATAACACTGCCATTTTCGGCAATGACGATATTTTCCTTGGGCATGCCCAGACTCTTAGCAATGTTGGCATGCTTGATCAGATGGCGGAATTCACCATGCACAGGGATAAAAAATTTGGGACGCACCAAATTGTGCACCAGCTTGATCTCCTCCTGGCTGGCATGGCCAGAAACATGGACGCCATTACTCTTTTCGTAAATTACATCCGCACCCAGCTTGTATAAATGGTCAATGGTGCGGGAAACCAGTTTTTCGTTACCGGGAATAGGTGTTGCGGAAATAATCACCGTATCGCCGGGCATGATGTCCACCTTTTTGTGGTCATTCATGGCCATGCGGGTCAAAGCGCTCATGGGCTCGCCCTGACTGCCGGTGGTAATAATTACAATCTTGTCGGGAGTGTAATTGTTGGTTTCGTCAATATCAATAATTTCGCCCTCAGGAGCCTTCAAATAGCCCAGCTCCTTGGCAATGCTCACTACATTCACCATGCTGCGGCCAATAACTGCCACCTTGCGGTCATACTTCATGGCTGCATCAATTACCTGCTGAATGCGGTGCACATTGGAAGAGAATGTGGCCACAATGATGCGGTTTTTGGCATAACGGAATTCATCATCAAAGGTTTTGCCCACCATCTTTTCGCTGGGGGTAAAGCCGGGTCGCTCCGCATTGGTGCTGTCGGCCAAAAGCGCCAACACGCCACGGTCGCCATATTCGGCAAATTTATTGAATTCGGTTACCTGTCCGTCCACGGGGGTGTGGTCAATTTTGAAGTCACCGGTGTGAATAATCGTACCGATGGGCGTATTAATAGCAATGGCAATAGCATCGGGGATGCTGTGGTTTACGCGGATAAAGTCCAGCTTAAAGGCTCCGGCCGAGATTTTGTCGCCGGGCTTAATGGTGCGGCAATTTTCGGAGCTCACGCCGTTTTCCTTCAAACGCCCCTGCAAAATGCCCAGAGTAAGTGCGGTACCATATACGGGGCAATCAATCTGTTTCATGACATAGGGCAGCGCACCAATATGGTCCTCATGACCATGAGTCAAGAAGATACCCTTTAATTTGTCTTGATTTTCAACTAAATAAGTTATATCAGGAATCACCAAATCAATGCCCAGCATGTCATCCTCGGGGAACATTAAGCCGGCATCGATTAAAATCATATCATCACCATACCGAAAGACAGTCATATTTTTACCGATTTCACCCAGACCGCCTAGGGGTATGATTTGCACTTTATTTTGAAATTTTCCCAAAAAAAATACACCTCCAATTTTTTGTTTTGCATTATATCCGTACAAATGTCAAATGTTTTTATTTCAGGGTACACTGTGTCCGCACACATACTCTCCACTATATTATACACTAAGATTCACATTCTGACAAATATGCTGCTTACATTTTTGTAGCAAAACGGTGACAATATTAGGGGAAAATATAAAGCAAATTGTTTTTGCACCGGGCCCCAACTTTAGCTTGTTGAAAATTACTTTTATTGCTATAATAGAAGACGCAAATTTTATTTTACGAATTAAAACAAGGAGTGACTACTATGACTACTGCATTGACTGGTCGCAACGTTGGCAAAACCTGCCGCGTGCACTATAAAGGAACCTTTAACGATGGTAAAAAATTTGATTCTTCCTACGACCGCGGCGAGCCGTTGGAATTTGTTTGTGGCGCAGGCCAAATGATCAAGGGCTTTGATGCCGCTGTTGCCGACATGGAGCTGGGCGCAGAAGTGGATATTCACCTCATGCCTGCTGAAGCCTATGGCGAAGCTAATCCGGAGGCTATTTTTACCATGCCCATCGCTCAACTGCCGGGCTCCGAAGGCCTGAATGTGGGCCAACGCGTTTATCTGCGCGACAATTATGGTCGCCCGGTACCTGTTCTTGTAACCGCCAAGGACGAAACCAATATTACCTTTGATGCTAACCACGAAATGGCTGGCAAGGAATTGAACTTCCACATTGAATTGGTAGAAGTAAAATAAAAAGCATCAAGCTAGGACCAGGCAAAGTTATTTGCCCAAGCCAAGAGCTTGCATATTTAAGGATGTGACCCATGGAGATAAAGCCCCGCCAGCAAGCCACAACTACAGAGCGTTACCACCTTGTGGATGCCCTGCGAGGCTTGTGCATTAGCGGCGTGGTGCTCTATCATTTGCTGTACGACATTAATCATGTGTACGGCCGCAACCCCCAGTGGGACCAACAGCTTCATTGCCGCATTTGGCAGGAGGGCACATGCTTTCTTTTTATCGCCATGGCGGGCTTCGTCTGGCGGCTGGGAAGCAAGTCCAGCCTACGCCGAGGGTTGGAGCTCAACCTTTTGGGATTTGCCATTACCTTGGTCACCATCCTGTTCATTCCCTCGGAAACAATCTGGTTTGGTATTTTGAACTTTATGGGCTGCGCCACGCTGATTATGGGTGCATGCCATCCCTGGGCGCAAAAACTGTCCCCGAGCTGGGGCATGCTGGCAGGCTCGCTCCTGTTTTTGACCTGCCGAGAGCTGGATAATGGCCTGTGGGGGCTGCCGAGGCTGTTTATGCTGATACTGCCCGAGTCCTGGTACAGCACTAACTGGTTGACTCCACTGGGCCTGCCACCGGCAGATTTCTACTCCAGCGATTATTTTCCCCTGCTGCCCTGGTTAGGAGCCTACTTTTTTGGTTACTATCTCTACGCCTTTTTGCAAAGGACAGAACGCTTGGGAGGAATTCTACATTGGCGCGTGCCCCTGTTTTCACGACTAGGACTGCGCAGCCTGGAGATTTATCTTTTACACCAACCCGTATGCTTTGGTTTGGTAACATTATTTCTAAACTAAAAAACAGCAAGAGTTAGCTTGATGCTTGCTCTTGCTGTTTTTTGTAAATATGAACTTGCAGCTTGAAGGGAGAAGATATTTATGGACGCAATTGTAGAAAAATTACAGGGGCTTGCTGACACTGGCTACCGAGATTTTCAGGCTAAGCTGATGCCTACTGTAGCAAAAAGCACTATCATCGGTGTGCGCACCCCTGCTATGCGTGCTTTAGCAAAGGAGCTGCGTGGTAGCGAGCTGGCAGCGGCCTTTTTACAGGAGCTACCCCATAAATATTTTGACGAAAACCAGCTCCATGCCTTCCTAATCAATGATATCAAAGATTATGATTTTTGCCGTAAGTGTTTAGAGCAATTTTTGCCCTACGTTGATAATTGGGCTACCTGCGACCAGCTTAGTCCTAAGGTGCTCAAAAAGCAACCGGAGGCTACCTTAGCAGCCATTAAGGGCTGGATGGGTAGCGAGCACATTTATACCGTGCGCTTTGGCATGGAAATGCTCATGAGCTTTTATTTGGACGCGTGGTTTAAGCCAGAATTCTTAGCTTGGGTAGCGTCTGACAGAAATGATGAATATTACGTAAAAATGATGGTAGCATGGTTCTTTGCTACTGCCTTAGCCAAACAGTACGAGGCTACCATACCCTATCTGGAACAACGTCTGTTGCCAGAATGGAGTCACAAAAAGGCGATTCAAAAGGCCTGCGAAAGCTATCGCATTACGTCTGAACAAAAATATTATTTGCGTACTTTAAAATAATTGCCCGGGCAATTTTTGCTTTTGCTTGGGCGGGAACTGTGCATCAAAGGCTTCCGCCGCTGCTTCGTCCACAAAATATCCTGCTGGGTCCCGGTAAACACCCTTGACCTTATCTAAAAAGCCTGCTTGCAGCTCCTTGACGATAAAATAATCGGCATCGGGGTCGTCCGCATAGCGAATGCCCACACTCTTACCCGTAATAAAGCCAGCCTTGCCGTAAAAGTCAATATTGCCTTCCGTGCACAGGGCACCAGCACCCATTTGGCGTGCCAGCCCCATGGAATATTCCAACAGAATGAGTCCATAGCCCTGTCGCTTGTACTCCGGTGCTATACCAATGGGGCCAAAGGTCATGACCGGAAGCTTAGTGCCATTCTCCAAAGTGACAGTGCTACGCATGTACATAACTTGGCCGATTAGCTTACCCTCAAGCTCCATGACTAAATCCAGCTCCGGCACAAAGGCTGCGTCCTGACGCAGCTGGTGCAGCACGTAATGCTCCAAGCAGCCGGGGCGATAAACATTCCAAAAGGATTCGCGCACGAGATTTTCCACAGCAGTGCGTTCTTCTACGCGCTCGTGGCGAATAGTGATTTCTTGCTTGGTTTGGGGATTTTTTGCTGTAAATACGAAATTAGACATTGTTGTACCTCCGATATTCTTGCTTACATATTTATTCCTTACTTGACCACAAGAAGCCGAGAGGCTTGCTCGACACGCAGCATAACCTCCCGGTTACGCTACAATATCCAGTACTTTAGAATTTTTCAAAAAGCATTCTCCTTAAAAATTATTAAAAATATTTGCAGGGGCCGGCAAAGCTAGACCGCTCGCCACAGTTCGATTTACATTCCCGTAACGGAATGCTATTTAAAACAGGTGTTTGTATTTGATTTACACCCGCTCTAACAGTACCACGTTCTCGACGTGACTGGTCATGGGGAACATATCCACCGGCTGCACCATCATGGTCTTGTAGCCGTGCTCCTCCAGGTAGTGCAAATCGCGAGCCAAGGAAGCAGGACTGCAGGACACATACACAATGCGTCTGGGCGTAACCTTGGCAATTGCCTCCAAAACACGCTCCTCGCAGCCAGCACGGGGCGGGTCCACCAAGACCACATCGGGAGTTACACCACTGTCCAAGAGCTTCGGCAGCTCCACAGCCGCATCGCCCAAAATGAACTCCGCATTGGCGCATTTATTTTCTTCAGCGTTGCGCTTCGCGTTCTCAATGGCGGGCGCCACAATCTCGATGCCATAAACCTTCTTGGCATGGCGGGCCAAATACAGGGAAATAGTGCCCGTACCGCAGTACACATCCACCACGGTTTCGTCTCCGGACAGAGCGGCAAACTCCAAGGCCTTGTTGTAGAGCTTTTCGGCCTGCTCACTGTTGACCTGGAAAAAGGCTTGGGCTGCAATGTTAAAGCTGAGACTGCCAAGGCTATCCTTAATGCTTTCCGCACCCCACAGCACTCTCGTCTTGCTGCCCATGACCACATTGGTCTGCTTCTTATTGATGTTCTGCACCACGCTGGTCAGCCCCGGCACATATTGCTGCAGCCATTTCACCAGCGTCGCCCGATGGGGCAAATCGTAGCCGGAGGTAATAATCACGGCCATCACCTCACCGCTGTGCACGCCCACGCGACCCATCACATGGCGCACCATGCCCTTGCCGGTTTTTTCATCATAGGCGCTGATGTTATAATGCTCCATCCACTTGCGCACCGTGGTGAGGATAGCGTTGTTGGCTTCCTTGGAAATCAGGCAGCCATCGGTGTTGATGACGTTGTGGGTGGCGGTGGCGTAGCAGCCAATCTGCAGCTGTCCTTCGCTGTTCTGCGCTGCCGGGAACTGCATCTTGTTGCGATAATGCCAGGGGTCGTTGGCACCCAGCACAGGCAGGGCCTCCACCTCGAGATGCCCAATGCGACTCAAAGCGTCCTGCACCTGCTGGCGCTTGGCAACCAGCTGCCCAGCATAGCTCAAATGCTGTAGCTGACAGCCGCCACAGGCCTCGTACACGGGGCACTGGGGCGCCACACGCTCCGGGGAGGCAGTGATAATCGCTTCCAGATGGCCCACAGCATAGCTCTTCTTCACCAGCGTAACAGTCACCTGCACCCTTTCCTCAGGCAGCGCACCCTTCACAAAGACCGTAAAGTCCTCATACTTGCCCACGCCCTCGCCACTGGAGCCTAAACCAGTAACCAATAACTCTATAGTATCTCCCTTTTTCACAGGAATATCTATCTTCATCTATCTCAACGCTCCTTTATTGCGATATAATTTGGGTTAATTATACCATATTGTAATAAAAATAGCTATGAGGCAGCGAGCTGCCATCAACTCACCGCGAACTGACCATAGCTATTTTATTACAATTCGAAAAAAAGAAACGGCACAGCTTTCGCCATACCGTTCCTAAATATCAAAAATTTACAACTAGAAGCAGATTATTTCTCTACCCAAAGGCCCTTTTCGTCCTTTTTGTAGCCGGCCAACTCAATAGCCAAAGCTGCCATCACCTTAGTAGCATCCTTGATTTCCAAATTCAGCTCTTCAGCGCGAATGAAATCCTCGTGGCACATTTCGCTGGGCTTCTTGCTGGTGAGTAGGGTGTACTCATTTTGCATTTCGGCTAATTTTTTGGCCTCTTCATTAAATTTTTCCATGGGGATCAGTCTCCTTTATACTTGTTCTGTGAAAACGTTAGAAGTGCCTGAAGGGTTCGCCAAATCGACGACGGCGTATGCATAATACTCCTAGGAGATTTGGCGAAGCATAATGGTGCTTATAACGTTTTGCTATTTTTGACTATACTTATTGCACAATAGCATTAAGATCGCCTACTGCGTGAGTAACATCTTTAACAGCACTCAACAGTGCCAGACGATTATTCTTAATCTTTACATCCTCGGCCATAACCATAACATCGTCGAAGAACTTGTTGATGGGGTCAACCAGCTTGGTAGCCTCGGTGAGCACAGTGGCATAATCGTATTGTACGGAGGCAGCCAAAACCTCTTTATTGGCCTCCATAGCAGCCTTGTGCAGGGCAGACTCGGCCTCAACCTCGAACAATTGCGGGTTAATAGCAGTCTCCTCTTCAATCTTCTTGCACAGATTAGCCACACGGGTTGCAGCTTGGATGAGAGCAGGAGCAGCTTCGCTAGCTACGAAATTATTCAGAGCTACTGCGCGAGCATACAAATCTGCAAAGTCATCATTGCGCTCCTCGGCTAGTACTGCATCAACAACGTCGTAGCGAATGCCTTGGTCAATCAGCATGTTGCGCAAACGTTGCTTCATAAATTCAGCAATTTGCGGTACCAGCTTGCCGGTTTGCTCCGGAGCAATATTCAGCAGATAGAGGCTACCAGCAATTACCTTGTACAGGGAGATGTGGTAGTTGGCATCCAGCAGGATGTTGATGATGCCCAAAGCCTGACGACGCAGTGCATAGGGGTCCTGGGAGCCGGTGGGAGCCAGTCCACGGCTAAAAGTTGCGCAGATATTATCCAGCTTGTCAGCAATGCCTACAATGCGGCCAATATCGGTCTTGGGCAGCTCGTCGCCGGCAAAGCGGGGCAGATAATGCTCGAAAATGCCCAGAGCAACCTCAGGAGCTTCGCCATCCAGCTTAGCATATTCACGGCCCATAACGCCCTGCAGCTCGGTAAATTCTACAACCATGCCGGTCACTAAGTCGCATTTGCACAGCAGTGCTGCTCGGTTCAGCTTTTCTTTATCAACCTTGGCATTGATAGCCATGGAAAGCATATTGGAAGCCTGAACCAGACGATTGCTCTTGTCGTTCATATTGCCCAGACCCTCTTGGAAGGATACAGTCTTCAGTTTTTCCAGACGGTCAGCCAGACTCTGCTTGCGGTCCTCGTTAAAGAAGAACTCGGCGTCGCTGAGGCGGGCACGCAGTACGCGCTCGTTACCATGAGCTACAACCTCCAGATGGTCCTTGCCACCGTTGCGCACGGTGATGAATTTATTCAGCAGGGAGCCATCCTCGGCCATAACCGGGAAATAACGTTGATGGTCGCGCATGGGGGTGATGATGCATTCCTTGGGCAGGGCCAGGAATTTTTCTTCGAACTTGCCGCACAGAGCAGTGGGCCATTCAACGAGGTAGTTTACTTCCTCCAGCAAATCCTCATCGATTTCTACATGGCCGCCCTCGGCAATACCCAGCTCGGTTACCTGCTCACGAATCAGCTCGCGGCGAGCATCTTGGTCCACCATAACGAAATTATCATATAAAACTTTTTCATAAGCATCAGCATCGGGAATTTCTACCACGCCGGTAGCACCGATTACTGCGGAAGCAACGCTGTTTTTAACCTTGCTGGCAGCGGTGTCAAAGAAGGCCTTAGCAGCGTCCAGCACGGACTCATGCTCCTTGCCGGCCTCCACAGCAGAGGGACGCAGGAAGCGGTGACCGCGGCTGAATTTGCTAGATTGCACGCCGGTGATTTCCGCGGGAACAACCTCGCTGCCAAAGAGAGCTACCAGCCAGCGAATGGGGCGCACAAAGCGGAACTCATGGTCAGCCCAGCGCATGTTTTTGGGAAAGTTCAGGCTGGTCAAAATATCATGAAGCAGGCCGGGCAGCAAGTCCTTCACGGCAGCGCCAGCCAGATGCTTAACAGCATAAACGTAATTGTCGCGTACAACTAAATCCTTTACATCCACGCCTTGGCCGCGAGCAAAGCCCAAAGCAGCCTTGGAGGGTTCGCCATTAACGAAAGCGATTTTCGCAGAGGGACCCTTGGCCTCCACGGTGCTATCAGCCTGAGCCTCAGCCACACCGCTAGCGATAAAGGTCATGCGGCGAGGAGTGCCGTACACCTTTACAGCCTCGAAGGGGATGCGCAGCTCTGTCATTTTCTTTTCGGCCAATTCTTGCAATTGTGCCAAAATACCGGGCATAAACTTCGCCGGGATTTCTTCAGTACCAATTTCAAAGAGTAATTTTTCCATTATTTATTCTCCCCTTTCTTCAGCAGCGGGAAGCCCATTTTTTCACGCTGTTCCACATAAGCAGCTGCACACAGGCGAGCCATGGCGCGCACGCGGCCAATATAAGCAGTACGCTCGCTGACGCTGATGGCGCCGCGGGAATCCAGCAGGTTAAAGGTATGAGAGCATTTCAAAACGTAGTCATAAGCAGGACGGATGTAGCCCAGCTCGATTACACGCTTCGCTTCAGCTTCGTATTTTTCGAACAAATCAAAGAGCAGCGCGGTGTCTGCAATTTGGAAGTTGTAGTAGGATTGCTCCACTTCGTTGGTGTGGAAATAGTCACCATAGGTGATGTCATCCACCCATTTTACATCGTACACGTTTTCCACGCCTTGGATATACATAGCCAGACGCTCCAGACCGTAGGTGATTTCTACGGTTACAGGCTTCACGTCAATGCTGCCAACCTGTTGGAAATAGGTGAACTGGGTGATTTCCATGCCATCCAGCCAAACCTCCCAGCCCAGGCCCCATGCGCCCAGAGTAGGAGATTCCCAGTTATCCTCAACAAAGCGGATATCATGCTCCTCTTGATGAATGCCCAGCTCGGCCAAGCTTTGCAAGTAGAGCTCTTGGATGTTTTCCGGAGAGGGTTTTACGATAACCTGGAATTGATGATGCTGGAACAGTCTGTTGGGGTTGTCGCCATAACGGCCGTCGGCGGGGCGACGAGAGGGCTCTACATAAGCCACACGCCAGGGCTCAGGGCCCAAAACCCGCAAAAAGGTGGACGGGTTCATGGTGCCGGCGCCCTTTTCAATGTCGTAGGGCTGTGCCATGATGCATTTCTGATCAGCCCAGAATTTTTGCAGTTTCAAAATAATTGTTTGAAAATCCATGTTCTGCCTCCTAATACTGGTTACAAAGACGAGGGTATGAAAAAAGCACCTGCGTCCCGGTAACACAAATGTTACAGGGACGGAGATGCTCATCTTGCTATTTGTGCGAACTCCGCGGTTCCACCCTGCTTGACTGCCAAAGGCAGCCCGCCTCAATCATATGCTTTTGCAGCTCCAAAGCGCCTTCACCCGCTGCGCCGTCTTGCACCCTCACGGCTCGCTAATTTTGCAGGCTACTCCTCTTCTTCTTAGCTTAACAAATAGTATATAAAACCCTAGGAGTTTTGTCAAGGATATATGAAAAGAATAGCGACCAAGCAACAATTTTCACAGTTTTATGGCTGAATATTTTTCTTGAATGTGTTACAATAAATACCTGAGCGAAATTTCGACTGCTCTTGTAGCACGACAGATATACTGTTAATCTAATTTTTCTGGAGGCAGATTATGCATCAATATTTATTTTATATCGGCGATTTTCCTGTGCGCATGTACGGATTAGTTTTATGTATGGCCATTTTCCTGGCTACCGGTACAGCCTATTTTCTAGCAAAGCAGGACGGACGCTGGCACGAGCATGTGCTGGACATCGGCATTTACGGCGGCTTTGCCGGACTCATCGGCGGACGCCTGTGGGATGTGTTCTTTTTCGATTGGGATTATTATAGCGAGCACCTTTTGGAGATCCCCTTCGTGTGGCAGGGCGGTATGGCCGTGCAGGGCGGCATGCTGGCAGGCATTGCCGCGGGTATCGCCTACTGCAAGCTGCACGATATTGATTGGCTGACCTTCGGCGATATTGTGTCCCCGTCGCTTTTGATTGGCCAGGCCATCGGCCGTATGGCCAATTTGCTCAACGGTGACGCCTTTGGTACGCCTACGGGCGGTAACTTTGGCCTGCTGTATCCGGAGGGAACGCTGGCCTACAAAACCTACGGTACCCAGCCCCTCTGGCCCGCCGAGGTGTGGGAGGGCCAGTTGGATGTAGTCATCTTCGTACTGCTGCTCTTATTCCGTACTACGAATCACGCCCGCGGCCAAGCGCTGTGCATGTATGGTATGCTGTACTCTGTAGTGCGCTTTTTCCTCGAAATGCTGCGAGGCGACTACGCCGAGCCTTGGCTCTTTGGGCTGAAGTCCGCCCAGGCTACAAGCCTTGGCATTTTCTTGATTTTGCTTGTATTGTTCCTTTACTGCGGTTGGAAGGAGAAGCACCAGGGGCAGCCTGCAACCGCTGCCAAAAAACAGAAAAAAAGTCGTTGACAAAACGGCTTCTCTTCGCTATAATATTAGCGTTGCTTGAAGAAGCACCATGTGGCCTCATAGCTCAGCTGGATAGAGCGTTTGACTACGAATCAAAAGGTCGCAGGTTCGAGTCCTGCTGAGGTCACCAAATATTTAGACGTAGGTTCGCATCATCTGATGCGAACTTTTTTGTTGCCTTAATGCGTACATCGAGCAAATTTAGGGGCCAGACTGAGCAAAAATATCTTAGTTTGGCCCCTAAGTTTCAAGAATAAATAATGATCGAGTCACCCATAAGGGTGACCAGTTAGGCGAACCACCCTAACTGGTTGAGCCGCCCCCTGGCCTTGACCAAGTCGAACTCTTTGAAAAAGAGCCCTAACAGATCGTACTTCCAAGCAAGGAAATAAGCCGCGCCATAGGCGATATCCTCACTCCCGTGAAGAACACGCCAGATCAGCTCATCCTCCTTATCCTCAAGGAAGTAGAAAACAAACAACTCGACCCTGCTGGGGCAGAGCTCGTGGGGCCCCATCAGGCAGGCGCAATCGATGATTTCCTCATCGGAAGCCTCGCTTTCAAGAAGATGAATTAATTTTTCGTAATACATAAATAACACCTCCAAACAAAACACAAAATTAACTACTGCTCTATGAACCACTCATAGAGCTTTTGTCATTGGAGGCAATAAAAAAGCCCTCCATCTGACATTTGGACACACTTACAGTGTGAACTCATTCATAACGAACACCAAAGCCTTTTACTCGCTTTAGTTGTCAAACGGAAGGTAAAAGCTGCACTAGGCAACCCTACTTTCTTACTATTCTGTTGTTTGGGTATTGTACCATAACCATTATTAAAACGCAATAGCAATTTTAATAAATTTTAGGGGCCATTTTAAGCTCATTTCTTTCAATTTGGCCCCTAAAAATCACAGGTTGTATTACAATTATAATCTATTTTTGAGGAAATAGGTGCCTTATAAGGCACAAAAGCCAGATTTAATATTTTTTAAATCCCTCTAGCCTTTCGCAGGTTTCACACAAGTATTAGTAGCTTTGTTTACCAGCATAGCTACTAACTTCAACACGATTTAAGTCAGCCATGCGATGACAGCCCTCGCAATAATCGTGCTTTTTGCCCATCAAAGTGTTAATCAACTTTTTGATTTCCAAGGTGATACCTCTAAATTAAAGATTATCACTTGCACCTTTGCCAAAAATATCATCTAATTTTTGTTTAGCCTGTCTATTTACTTCTTCATCTAGGTACATAGAAGCAGCAGAAAATGATAGCAATATTGTTAACAAACATATTATTCTAGTTAATTGCTTCAACATAGCTAATTGCCTTCCTGCTTTCCTTATGATTTACCGGAAAGCAAACTCCTAAACAGAAAAACTATAACGGCTAGCGGGATAGTAATAAATCCCAGAAAGAATCCATAGAAGATTTCTTTTAAGATATAACGACCTGTATCAAAGTAAATCACCCCTACCTGTCCCAACAAATGTCTACGCAAATATTGATTAGCATTATAGCCTAAAAAAATATAAAGACATAAGTATAGCTCATCCATGATTACCCTCCCACTTAGTTATCACTAGTCGGCTTCGGTCCATAATTATTCGGGCCATCAGTACCTTTAGCAAAAATAATGTAAATAGCTGGTATAATTAAGATGCATAGCAAAGTATACCAACCAGATTTATTCAAGTCATGCCATCTTTTTATCGTTAAACATATCCCGCTACAGATACATGCTAGAACCAAAGCAACAATTAATAACAGTAACAGTCCCCCTATAATTGCTGAATCCATTCCCATAAGAGTAAGTGCGGTTATACTCATGAATTGGGCAACACTTGCTATTAGTTGTAAGGCAATGCTACCCAATAAATAATTTAAACGATTGATTCTTCCTTTAGTGGAAAAAAATTTTTGTTTCCAAGTTTCTTTTACCTGCAGTGTATCCATACTTCAACACTCTCCTCATTCACTTTTTAATAAATCTCGATAATCCATGTCCAGCGCCTGGGCCAGAAGCATCAATGTATCCAGCTTGCAAACATCCTTGCCACGCTCCAAATCAGAAATTCTTGAGCGAGAAACGCCCGATTTCACAGCTAACTCCTCCTGCGATAGCCCTTTGAGACGGCGTGCACATAGGATGTTTAAACCAATTTTTTTGTATTCATTCGTAAACATAGCCACATTCCTATTCATATCTTTATTATAGTACAGACCCCGTACCCTGACTGCCCAACATATCGGACATATATCCAAGATACACGACAAAAGCCCTTTGAGAAGGATGTATTTCCTGCTTCACTGACCTTTGAGCATAGTATAATACATATTTCGCATTATTTTGTGCCTTAAAAGACACAAAAGGCCTGGCCACAGCGGGCCAAGCCTTGAAAATCAAAAGTCTGATATTGTAATAGTATATTCTTTTATTGTGGTTTCGGCATTGTCGGCCTGCACAGTCAGGGTCACAGTTGGATTGGCTGCACCGGTGAAACAAAACCATTTCTGCACATTGACCAAGTATAGCTTGCGTGAACCTGATACAGTACCTTTTTCCACCAAACGCACTGTGGTCGACCAACCGCCGGGATTATCCACGCTCCAGCTTTTTTGACTAATGCTGTCACCATATTGCATATTCCGTCCCTTAACAGCGATGCCGTGAAACTGAAAAGTAAATGTGGGATTGATTAAATCTCCCTTGCTGATTATTTCCCAATAGGGCAATGCCGTACTAGAATTGCTGCTTACAGGCCATGCTCCCTTCGCCTTGGCCTCATCAATAAGCATTCTATTCGAGGGATGCTCCGGTAATTTATAAAAGCTCAAATTGGCAGCCTTTACTTCCAGCTGTAGCTTAGCTTGTGGCTGAGGCGTTACTTCAGGTGGTGCCACAGGCTTTGTCTGCTCAGTCTGCACCTTGTCTGCTGGCTCTGCCTTGGACTTATCCCGCGCATCTGTAGGCTTCTTTGTTTCCTGCTTCTTTGGCTCCACCACAGGCGCAGTCTCTTCCACTGGCTTTGGCACAGGCAATGGTCTTTCTGGGGCCGGTCGAAGATAACAATATGCCCCAATACCAAGCACTGTTACAAGCAGCCCTATCCCTGCCATACGCAAAGAGTTATAATACTTCGCAAAAAACAGCGCACGCTTGACCTTGGCAATAGAATCATAGCGATAGCCCCGCATGAAACGCGTACAACCGTCGATGACATCATTCAAGCATCCCTCGTAGCCAGCTCCCAAAAGCTCCTTCATGGTCACGCCCAAGGCATACACATCCGCACGAAAATCCGTAGTCTCTAGTCCATACTGCTCCGGTGCCGCATAGCCTTGCGTACCCAGCGCCACTGTGTCCCCCGCCCCGTGAGCAATGCCCAAGCGCACAGAACCCAAATCTATAAGTCGTATCTGACCATTGCTCTGGCGCAAAATATTGGCCGGCTTCACATCACGATGCACCAAATTATGCTGATGCAGATACAGCAATGCATCACAAATCTGCTCTGCAACAGCTATAACACTCTTTTCATCCAGACAGCCCTTTTTCCCGAGCACAGTGTCCAAGGTCTCGCCCTCAAAATATTCCTCAATGAGATATGCCTTATCCTCAGCTGCCACTGCATGAATAATATGGGATAAATTTTTATGCTTAAGACCACGCACAGCCTCTACCGGATAGGCAGCGTTATGAAGGCACTTCCGCACATAAACCTTCTGGTCCCGCCCCAAGACAAGCTCCGTGGTCCCCAAATCAGACTTCTTGAGTGTTTTGAGCACAATATATTTTTGTAAAATAAAAGCAGCAGCATGACTCATTTTACAAGCTCCCCGGATTGTGATACTATAATTATACCACGAGAGAATGGAAGTGAGTATAGTGGCCAAGGATACTAATTATTTACGCAACGAAGCCAACAAGGTCAAGCTGGATCAAAAGAAGTCCAATAACGAAGCCTTACGCAAATTTTTCAAGGATAATTGCGACGCTTTGCAATTCCCTGACCCTATCGATTATCTGCTTGCTTGCGCCAAAGCTCATGGCGTCCCAGCCAATGTCATCGCCGCCCAAAGCAGCTTCGAACGCACCCAAGCAAGGCATATTCTCTCCCACGATAAGCAATTCGACCGCAACAAGCTCATTGCTCTAGCCATCGCAGGCAAGCTGACCCTTGAAGAAACGGACAATGCCTTAAAATATGCCAAATTCAGTACCCTCTATGCCAAGGATGAATGGGATGATGTGATTATTTTTGCTATTAACGGCGGCCTTACCACCATGGACACCAACGAATTATTATATGATTTAGGTTATGACCCGTTGGTTAAGACACTCCGGCATAATAAAAATAAAGATGAGCAGTGAAGCAAAGTCTGCCTCACTGCTCATTTTTTTCATATATAAATCTACTCTACCCATCCACGACTCTGCAAAGACTTTACAAACACGCTATCCTTCAGCATCGCCACCGCTGCGCCCTGGTTTTTCAGCTCCAGCACCTGCAGCATCTCCTTGCTAGTACAGACGGACTCATCCCCCGTCCCCACGATAACCATATCCAAGGCTGAGCTAATTTTCTTTACCACCTCGGCGCCCAAAGCTTGCACCAGCTCCACTAAATTTTTGCTATCCAAGCCCTCCAGTACGCCCAAAAAGGCTACACGCTTGCCAGCGAAAGGTTTAGCCGCCAAGGCTGACTCCGTAGCCTTGAGCAGCTGTGCCTCCGGCGGCAGCTCATAGCCCGGAATATAGAGCTGCTTCAGCTTTTGATAACACTTGTTGCAAATCTCGCAGTCCACTGTTGCTCTGTGAGCACCTTCCACAGTAATGCTGAAATATTTAGCCAATACTGTTTGCTTGGGATTGCCCAAAAACGGCAGCTTGTCCCGGGAAAGGCGCATCACATCCACATAATCATTGAATAAGCCCAAGCCACAGCAATTTTCCAGCTTGTTCGACAAAAAACTGATGTCAAAGGCCACATTGTGACCCACCAAAATATCCTCGCCGACAAAGCGTGCAAAACCCTCAATCACTTCATCGATGCTCGGCGCATCAGCCACAGTTTCCTTGCTGATGCCTGTCAATTTAGTGATAAAGGGAGAAATCTCTCCCTCAGGCTTCACCAAAGTCACAAACTCTTCTACCTTACGATTATGGCGATACTTTATAGCAGCAATTTCAGTAATCTCATCCTGCACCGGACTTAATCCAGTAGTCTCTATATCTATCACAATATAATTATCAGGAAATGCTAATAGTCTATTGCCTTTTACTAAAGCTTCTTGCCTAATATAGCTCATTTTCTTGCCTCCATAGCATTTACAAATACTCCCACGAATATTATAGCAGAATAAAGTAAATAAAGAAAGTGACTTCCTGTTTTCATTGTTTTCAGATTCTTCACTTGACTATTTCCTAGTTTTTCGATAAACTATAGCCAACAGAAAAGAGTCTTTCTTTTTCCAAAGAAACCTTAACTTTTGGGAGGTCCTGATTATGAAAAAAATGACTACTGCTATCGTAACTGGTTTAGCAACTCTTGCTTTTTCCGCCACTGCTTTTGCAGCCATTTCTGCTGACGAAGCTAAGGCTATTGCTGCCAAGGAAGTACCCACTTCCAGCACTCATATTATGACGAAAATGGAGATGCACAAGCTCACTCCTTATTTTGAAGTTAAATTCTATGATAATGCTACCAATACTGAATACGAAATTGATGTTCTGCAAAGCAACGGCGCCATCAAGGAATATTCCATGGATGCCAAAACCATGATGGGCAGCAGCAAAATCGTGCTCAGCGCCGGCGATGTGCAAGCCCTCGTTATGAAGGAATATCCTCAAGCTGTTTTCAGCAAAATTGAGCTGGACCGCGACAATGGTCTGTATGAATACGAAGTAAAATTCACCGCTCCAGGCGTACGTGGCAACTATACCATCAACCCTGAAACAGGCGTCATTTTTGAAAAAGAACTGAAGTATCAATTCTAATTTAGAAGCGCAAACACCGCTACCCATTCCTTGGATAGCGGTGTTTTTCTTTATAGATAATCTTTATTATTCTCACCTAAACGTGGCGCACGCTTACGTAAGGATGCAGGCGTCTTGCTCAGCTTCAAGGCAAAGCCCAGCTGCTGGTATGTTCCCAGCTCCTCGTCCTCAACTGTGAGCACCATGTCATTGGCCTTCGTCTGCTCCGCTGCCACGGCTTCATCAAAATTGAGCACCGGCGTCACGCAGGTGTCCTTGCCCGCAAGCATCGCTTCCCATTCGGACATGGTGCGCTTGGCGAACTCTTGGGTCAGCTGCTGCTCCAAATAGGGATGATTCTTCGCATCGTCCACCAAATCAATCATGTCCACCCGCTGCAGCACCCGACACAGATTGCTCCAAAACTTTTTCTCCAAGCAGCCCACGGAAACGTAACGACCATCCTTGGTGCGATATATATTATAGTTGGCGTTGGCGCCTGTGAGCCAATTATTGCCCCGCTGAGCCACGAAGCCACTGCCAAAATACAGGCTGGCTGCCCCCGGCATCAAGGTCATGGCCACATTATAGAGGGAAATATCGATTTCTTGCCCTTCGCCTGTGCGCTCCGCATGACGCAAAGCAATCATGATGGCCATGCCGGCGGACAAAGCCGCGTTCATATCCGCCATGAGCACGCCGGGGATGGCGGGCTTGCCCCCGTTGCCCTCGCCACTCATGGCCGTGATGCCCGCAAGGCTCACATAGCCAATATCATGGTCCGCTTGCTTGGCCAGTGGTCCCTTGCTGCCATAGCCGGAAAGACTGCAATAAATAATCTTGGGATTAATTTTGCTGGCCACCTCGTAGTCCACGCCCAGCTTCTTCAGCACGCCGGGACGATAGCTCTCCACCACCACGTCCGCCGTGCGCACCAGCTCCAAAAACTTTTGGCGACCAACCTCGCTCTTCAAGTCCAGTGTCACGCTCTTTTTGTTGCGATTGAGCTGCAAATGCCAATAGCCAAAATCCTTGAGAAAGGGCGGAAAGGTGCGGGAATAGTCCCCCTGCTTGGGCTCCTCGATTTTGATGACCTCCGCCCCAAAATCTGCCAACAGCATGGTGCAATATGGTCCCGGCAACAGCCGCGACATATCCAGGACACGAATACCCTCCAATGCCAGCATATAATTACCTCCCTTGCAATACACTTTTACTCTATTATATCACTAAAAGTCCCTTGCTACGCATTTTTCTCTTCGTCACTATGCAAAAAAGCCCAACCGTCACTGACAGCTGGGCTAAATTTTTACACCACTTGGAAGATATAAAATTTGAGATAGTAGGTCTCGGGCACATTCCACAAAATGGGATGGTCGGGAGCCTGCTGGCGCGCTTCGATTTGGCGCAAGGACACATTGGCATCATGAGCGGCGTCCTTGAGCATCTCCACAAAAAGCTCCTCCTTCATGAAGTGGGAGCAGGAGCAGGTGGCCAAATAACCACCCCGGGGCAGCAGCTTCATAGCCTTGAGGTTGATTTCCTTGTAGCCACGAATTGCGTTCTTCACCGTGCTGCCGGACTTGGTAAAAGCTGGCGGGTCTAGAATGATGAAGTCATAGGCATGGGAATGGTTGTTGAAAAGCTCGCTGAGCAAATCAAAAACATTGGCCTCAAGGCCCTTCATCACGTGGTCAAAGCCGTTGATTTTGGCGTTATGGTCCGCCATGCGCACGGCTTCCGCACTGATATCTACTGCTGTCACGCTGGCTGCACCACCTTGAGCAGCATTGAGGGCAAAGCTGCCTGTGTGAGTAAAGCAGTCGAGGACATGCTTGCCCTTGGCAATTTTGGCTACGGCCTGACGATTATATTTTTGGTCCAAAAAGAAGCCAGTTTTTTGGCCATTTTCCACATCCACCGTGTATTTGATGCCGTTTTCTATGATTTCTGTAGTTACCTCGCCATGATTGGGCAATAGCGGGGTCTCGAACCAGTTCTTGCCCTCCTGCATACCCTCCAGCAGACGAAGCTTCACATCGTTGCGCTCGAACAAACCGCGAATGTTCTCGCCCATCTCCTGCAAAATCTTGATGAGCAGGTTAAAGAGCATTTCCTTGCGTAGCTCGATGCCCAAGGACAGGGTTTGGGTCACTAGTAAATCGTTAAAGCGATCCACCGTAAGGCCCGGAAATTGGTCCGCTTCGCCAAAAATCAGGCGACAGCACTTGAAGTCCGTCTCACCCATGACCGTGCGACGATATTCCAGTGCATAGCGCAAACGGCGCTCCCAAAAGGCCTCATCAAATTTATCATTGGTATTGGTGGAAATAATGCGCACGCGAATCTTGGACTTGTCGTTCACAAAGCCCGTGCCCAAATATTTCCCTTTGTTGGTCACTACATCTACTAAATCACCATTAGTATAGCTGCCTTCTACCTTGGTCACTTCTTCACCAAAAACCCAAGGATGCCCATTGCGAGCAGCTCGTTCTCCCTTAGGAGTAATAAAAAACTTTGCAAAGTTGCGCATAATTAACCTCGTTTACTTGAAAATGGCGTGAGCCTAACTGTGTTCAAAGCTAAACAAAGCCACATTGGATTACGTTTCTAGCTCACACTGCTCTCTAAAGTATAGCACATCACCCTGCCAAATGTATAGGTATCTCGCCATTTATTGCTAAAGAGTCGGGGGTTACCGCACAGCTTAACGCCAGCATGCGTACACCGCAGGCCTCCGCCCTTTCCAACGCCTCGGCGAAGGCCAAATGAGTGCGTCTATTAGGCGTGAAATAGCGCATGCCACTCATTTGTACAACGAAAATTATCGCTGCCTCATAATCCTCTTTTAGGCAGTGGCACAGCTCCTGCACATGCTTCACGCCCCGCTCCGTGGGAGCATCCGGGAACATGACCACACCATTTTCTTCTAAGGTCACGCCCTTTACTTCAATGAACATCTTTCGCGTTTCTGTTTCCAAATAAAAGTCAAAGCGGGAGTCACCATGCTTACATTCGGGCTTAAGATAGGTGATTTTCCCAAAGGGCTCTTGGGCCACGAGCCACTCCTGCACCACTTTATTGGGCGCTTGGGAGTCCATGTTGATGAGCAAAGTGGGCTGTTTATTTGTTGGCGTAGAATGTATTACGCCACCACTATCAGAAGCGCCATCGCATGCCACAGCACCATAAGTAGCTTCACCCGCATATTGAGTTAAGCTTTCCACCACCTTCTCCACCGCAATTAAGTCATATTTAGTTTTGCGCTTGCCCTCAGGAAAGTGCTGCACGTACACTGTGGCCCCAGGCACCAAGAGCTCCTTGCAGCGTCCGGTGTTTTTCACGTGTACAATTTCCTCACGACCTGCAATTTCCACATGGGCAATAAAGCGATTAGGGCGCGCAAGGAAGACTCCCTGCATGATATTTGCATACTTCATAATGCACCTCATGAGAAAAGCCCGACTGCTTGGCGCAGCCGGGCTTGCACATTTTTAATCAGAATGCAGGAACTACAGCACCCTTGTATTTTTCTTCGATGAATTTCTTAACTTCGGGGGATTGCAGAGCCTTCATCAGCTTTTGGATTTCCGGACGCTTTTCATCGCCTTTGCGAACAGCTACGATGTTAGCATAGGGAGATTCCTTGGGCTCGGTGAACAGGGAATCCTTCACCGGATTCAGCTTAGCTTCCATAGCAAAATTGGAGTTGATTACGGACAGATCCACGTCGTCCATGGAACGGGGCAGCAGAGCAGCTTCGATTTCCACGATATTCAGCTTCTTGTCGTTGCCGGTGATATCGCCAACAGTTGCGTTAACGCCTACGCCTTCCTTCAGCTTCAGCAGCTTAGCGCTTTCCAGGATAGCCAGAGCACGGCCACCGTTGGTGGGATCGTTGGGGATAGCAATCTTAGCGCCGTTGGGAACAGCCTTGATGTCTTTAATCTTCTTGGAATAAATGCCCATGGGCTCAATGTGAACCTTGCCAGCGCTAATCAGGTTCATTTTGCGCTCAGCAACAAATTTGTTCAGATAGGGCTCATGTTGGAAGAAGTTGGCATCCAACTCCTTGTCGTTCAAGGACAGATTGGGTTTTACATAATCGCTGAATTCGATTACTTCCATGTTCACGCCATCCTTAGCCAGACCAGCTTTAATGTGGTTCAAGATTTCAGCATGAGGAACAGCGGTTGCACCAACCTTCAGAGCAACCTTTTTGTCAGCAGCGGGAGCTGCTTTTTTCTCGCCACCGCAGCCGGCAGCAATTACAGCGATGCTAGCCAAAGCCAGCGCACCAATCAATAATTTTTTCATCATTATTCACTCCTTTTTTTGATACACCATAAGCGAATGACTGTAATATACCATTGCCTACTAATTTTGTCAATATTAAATTCTAAAAAAATTGGGACGGCAATTTGCCATCCCAATTCTGTAATATTTGTTACTCTTTGCTGTATTTAGCAATGCCAACCTTATAGAAGTCGTTGCCCTCAGCATCGATGCACACGATGGCCGGGAAATCCTTAACCTCATAACGGCGAATAGCCTCGGGGCCCAGGTCTTCGTAGGCAATCATGGTTTCACTTTGGATGGATTGGGCAATAACGGCTGCAGCACCACCTACAGCTACGAAATAAACTGCGCCATGCTTTACGCAAGCGTCAATTACTTCTTGGCTGCGCAAGCCCTTGCCAATCATTCCGCGCATACCCTGTTCAATCATGGTGGGAGTGTATTTATCCATGCGGCCACTGGTGGTAGGACCAGCACTGCCCACTACCTCGCCGGGTTTAGCCGGAGTGGGGCCCACATAGTAAATCACATTATCCTTTAAATCCAAGGGCAGCTTTTCGCCACGACCCAAAGCTTCATACAAACGCTTGTGAGCAGCATCGCGAGCGGTATAAATGTAACCGGAGATGCGTACTACATCGCCTGCGTGCAAATCCTTAATAGTTTCAGCAGTCAGAGGTGCTTGAACATATTTGATAGTTGCTTGTTCACTCATCTGCGCGCCCTCCTTATATTTCTGCTTCCGCACGACGTGCCTGATGGCAGTTCAGGTTAACTGCGCAGGGCATACCGCCAATATGGGTATGGGTAAACTCTACATTCACGCCCAAGGCAGTAGTTCTGCCACCCAAGCCGGAAGGACCAACACCAGTGTTGTTGACCAGCTCTAAGAGTTCGTCCTCCAGTGCTGCATAGCGAGGGTCAGCATTGTGCTCACCCAGCTGGCGAGTCAGAGCATATTTTGCCAAAATAGCTGCCTGCTCCATGTTACCGCCAATGCCCACGCCCACAGTGATGGGCGGACAGGGGTTGGGACCTGCTGCACGTACGGTATCGACTACAAACTTTTTGATGCCTTCCACGCCGTCAGCAGGCTTGAGCATCTTCAAAGCGCCCATGTTCTCGCTGCCACAGCCCTTGGGACATACCACCATTTTTACCTTGTCACCGGGGACAATCTTGGTGTGGATGATGGCCGGAGTATTGTCACCGCTGTTCTTGCGGTCAAAGACAGGGTCGCCCACGGAGGATTTACGCAGATAGCCATCCACATAGCCGCGAGCCACGCCTGCATGGATTGCTTCATACAAATCTCCGCCTACAAAATGTACCTCTTGGCCAATCTCAATGAAGACAACGGTCAGACCGGTGTCTTGGCACAGGGGCACAGCCTTCTTTTGGGCCAGCTCAAAGTTTTCAATCAAAGTATTCAGGATTTCCTTACCCAAAGGGGATTCTTCGGTTACAGCAGCAGCGCGAATCTTATTCTTCACTGCTTCCGGCAGGTAGTAGCAGGAATCCATGCACAGCTTAGCAACGGTGCTAGTTACTTCACTAACATTAATTTCTCTCATTTATTTCCTCCTTAACGAGCGAGGCGTTTAGCAGTGTTGGCCTTTACCTCTTCCGGGTCCACGATTTTGCGTGCCAGACCACTTTCGATGGCAACCTTAGCTACAGCAGCAGCTACAGCGGGAGCCAGACGGGGGTCGAAGGCATCAGGAACAACATAGTCCTCGCGCAGATCCTTTTCATCAATCAATTCAGCGATAGCAAATACTGCCGCTACCTTCATTTCCTCGGTAATAGCCTTAGCGCGCACGTCGATGGCACCGCGGAAGACGCCGGGGAATACGGATACGTTGTTAACTTGGTTCGGTCTATCGCTGCGGCCGGTGCCGGCAACGGTTACGCCTGCTTCCTTAGCAGCATCATAGCTGGTTTCGGGAACCGGGTTAGCCAGTGCGAAAACAATGTTCTTTTCAGCCATGCTTTGCATGATTTCTTTTGTAAATACGTTGGGAGCGGATACGCCAATCAAAACGTCAGCGCCCTTGGCAGCCTCAACCAAGGTGCCACGCAGGCCTTCCTTATTGGTGGTCTTAGCCAATTGTGCTTGGATGCGGTCCAGCTTTTGGTCGATGCCGTCATAGAGAATGCCCCAACGGTCAACCATGATTACATTTTGAGCACCCATGTTCACCAACAGGCGACCAATCGCAGAGCCTGCAGCGCCGCAGCCGTTAACTACGAAGCGAGCAGTGCGGAAATCCTTCTTCACATAACGCAGAGCACCGATTACTGCGCTGCAGCAAGCGATAGCAGTGCCGTGTTGGTCATCATGGAAAACAGGAATATCAGCGATTTCCTTCAGACGGTCTTCAATATCATAGCATTTGGGAGAGGAAATATCCTCAAGGTTGATGCCAGCATAGTTGGGCTCTAAGATTTTCACAGTGCGGATGAATTCATCCGGGTCCTTGGTACCCAGGCAAACGGGAACAGCGTCCACATCGCCAAAGGTTTTGAAGAGAGCTGCCTTGCCTTCCATTACAGGAATAGCAGCTTCAGGACCGATATCACCCAAGCCCAGCACGCGGGTACCATCGCTGATGATGGCTACCATGTTGCCACGGCAGGTGTATTCAAAGGACAAGCCTTTATCTTCTTTAATATCTTTGCAGGGTTCAGCAACACCGGGGGTATAAGCCAGAGCCAAATCATGGCGGTTGGCAATGGGCACCTTGCAGCTAACGGCAATTTTACCATTATTGTCTAAATGTAATTTCAGGGCCTCTTCACGTAATGTCATGGTCATAAAACTTCCCTCCATTAGGTATTGATTAGTATACACTATATTGTATATGAAGTGCGCTGATAATGCAAGTAAAATCTTAGTGTTTTAACATATTTTACTTTTTTGTCAGACTATTGTAATGAATGTTGCAGGATGTTGAAGGGTCCCCTTTGGTCGCAGTTTTACGTTGCACACTTAGTGTCTTGCTTAGCAGGTTTTACAGCATTTTTAGCGAATATAGTACCTAACAAAATTGCATTTGGGAGGCTTATGATATGCGCAGGCTAGCATTTTCTATAGGAAAAACTTTATCCGTGGCTGCCTTTGCAGCTGCATTGACTTTGAGCGGTATCACGGAAGCAGCAAAGCGTGATAATTTCTTTTGGCTTGGCCAAATCAACAAGGCTACCGCTGTCATCAATACCGAGGAAAAACTGCTCTCACCGGAGCAAGGACACCGCTTTGCTCGGGGCATCGAAGCGGTTTTGGAGCAGGGCGACAAACCCGATGGAGCAAGGCCCAATGTGGTCATTACCTTCGAGCCCTTGCTTATCAAGGCAGCGGGGCCGGAAATTACCAAGCTCCACGCCGGTCGTTCCAGCCAGGACATGCTGACCACTGTTAGCCTGGCCATGCAAAGAGAGCAGCTATTGGAGCTGGCACAAGAGCTGAACACCATGCAGCGCAGCTTAGTGGCTTTAGCAGAGAAAAATCAGGACACTGTGCTGCCCAATTATACCAACGGCGTTGCCGCCCAGCCCAACAGCTTGGCTCACTATCTTTTGGCTTATAACGACGCTTTTTCGCGCGATATGGACCGTCTGCAGGCCTATTATGCCAGAATCAATCGTTCTCCCATGGGAGCTTGCGTGCTTAACGGCACCGGCTGGCCCTTGAATCGTGACAAAATGGCCCATTTATTGGGCTTTGATGGCATTGCCTATAATACCTACGATGCAGGACAGGTTTTCCCACAGGAGGCTCCCCTTGAGATGGGCGGCATTTCCAGCAGTATTGCTATTCATATTGGTGGTTTCATTGAAGAGATTATGCAGCAATACGCTCAACCCCGACCCTGGATTTTGCTCAATGAAGGCAACGGCAACACCTATGTTTCTAGCGCTATGCCCCAAAAGCGCAACCCCGGCATCCTCAATCGTGCACGTACCGATTGCTCCACTTTGTTAGGTATAGCTGTAGAGGGTACCTTTAGAGCGCACAACATTCCTGCTGGCATGGCGGATGGACGCTTGCGCGGTACTGACAAGCTCACCAAGCAGACTATCAGCGTAGTGAAGCAGTTCAATCGCATTTTGAATGCACTTGAGGTGAAGCCGGAGCGAGCTTTGGAGGAGCTGAATCTGGACTGGACCTGCTCCCAAGAAATTGCCGATTTATTGATGCGTAAATATGAAGTACCCTTCCGCACTGGGCACCACTTTGCTTCGGAAATCGTGACCTACGCTCGGCAGAACGATGTGACTCCGGCAACCTTCACCTACGTAGAAGCTTGCAAAATATATGCTAAATTAGCCGCTGAAGACAGCTCCCTGCCTCAAAGCTTGCCTTTGACGGAAGCAGAGTTCCGCTCCTGCCTTGACCCCGTGGCCATCGTACACAACAGGGCTGTGAAGGGCGGTCCTCAACCTAAGGAGCTACAGCTGATGCTCAGCGAAGCCCAAAAACGCTTAACCAAGCAAGAAGAATGGCAAGCTAAGGCAAAAAGTAAAGTTGATAACGCTGAAGCAGAGCTGAACAAACGCTTCAAGGAGCTGCTGTAAATAATAAATCCCCTGGCCTATAGAGTCAGGGGATTATTTTATGAAGCTACTGCGTTTTTAGTGCCACAGGAAATTGAAGGCATAACCTATGAAGATGATGCCAGCCACAACAATGCCAATGAAGGTGAATAAAAGCCTTTTAGTAAGCACCTTACTCAGCATAATGAGTGAAGGCATAGAGAGAGTTGTTACAGACATCATTAGAGCAAGGATGGTACCAACCGGAACCTTTGCCAAATAGAGAGCTTCTGCAATGGGCAAGGTTCCAAAAATATCAGCGTAAATGGGCACACCGATAAGCGTCGCCAAAACTACGCCCAAGGCATTCTTAGAGCCCAGCACAGATAAAATCCACTCCTGTGGTACCCAATTGTGCAAAAAGGCCCCTATGCCCACACCAGCCAGCACATAGGGAAAGACATTGCGCACGATGATGCTAGTATCGTTGTAGGCATAGTTGAGTCTTTGTCTTTGGTTGAAATACTCAGACTCGCTGTAAAAATCACGAATAGGGTCATTATATTGGCGCAAATAGCGCTCCATGCCCATGGCATCAATTAAAAGCCCTCCTGCCACAGCCAAAACTAGGCCCATGATTACATAGGCAACTGCGAAATTACTGCCAAAAAAGGACATCAGCATAAGCATGGAGGCCAAATCCACCATGGGCGAAGAAATCAAGAAGGAAAATGTCATACCAAGGGGCAGGCCTGCTCTCGTAAAACCAATGAAAATAGGAATGCTGGAGCAGGAGCAAAAGGGTGTCACCGTGCCCAAAAGAGCAGCGATAATCGCACCCTTGACGCCGCGAAAGCTAGTCAATATGCGCTTGGTTTTTTCCGGCGGGAAATAGGACTGGATATAGGTAATCATGAAAATCAAGGACACTAACAAAATAGAAATTTTAATAGTGTCGTAAAGGAAGAAGTGCACGCTGCCCCACATGGGAGAGGCCTGCGTTGCGCCGAAGCTGCTCTCTAAAAGTTGCCAAATTAGTTTGCTGAGCCACTGCATGCCCAAAACCTGCTGGATAATGAAATCAAACATTTTCTCAGAACCTTTCTTTATGTATAAATTTGAACTAAAAGCTAATCAGCCTGCATCTCTTTCTCACAACATATTACATCGATATATCGCTATTTATCGATGTAAAGCTTGAAGCTAAAACCGTCTGCACAACGCAAACGGTTTCACTTAGAGCAGCATTTATCCGTTGCTTCATAATTCAAAGTAGTAATCTCCTGCAAAATACTGCGAGCATTGGCAATACCCTCTTTATTAAAGGAATAATAAGTCCATTTGCCTTCCTTGCGCCCTGTGACAATACCTGCGTCACACAAGATTTTCATGTGGTGGGATAATGTGGGCTGGCCTATATGTAATTCTTCCAGAAGCTTACAGGCGCACTTTTCACCACTTTGCAAAAGCTTTAGAATGGTTAACCTGTTAGCATCACAGAAGGCTTTAAAAATTCTAGCTTGTTTTTCATTCTCTTGCACCAATAATCACCTCACTGTCGTAATTACATTATAAGCTTCATATCGATAATTGTCAATGTGTTATTTGATCGTGACTGTATATAAAAAGGCGTCACGATGTCGTTATGGTCATAACTTCTACTTTCCTTTCACTGCAGCACCGATTATAGTATTTTTTATTTACACCTGTGAAAAATAGAAGTAGAATAATACCAAGAGTACTTCAATGAAAGCGGTGATGATAATGATTAGAAAAGGGAGCGTAAATTGGAGCAAGTTAGTATTTTTGAGCTTATTATTAGGAACGTTTTTTGCAGCCAATAGTGCCTACGCCGACCAACAGCATCTGATTAAAGTACATAAACAAAGCTATCGCTTGGAGCTCTTTGAGGACGGAATGGCACAGCCTCTCAAGGTGTATAGCATTGCTGTGGCCAAGAATCCTGGCGATAAACAAATGACTGGTGACAACAGGACCCCCACCTCTTGGGGCTCCGCTGCTGCCATTCCGTCAAAATATACTGGTGCTGCTACAGGCGTACCCTCTGCCCAAGTGCCCTTTGTAGTGGAGGAAATCTGCGACTCCAGCTTTTGGACCCATGATTTTGGCGATGGTAATGGCCAGATTGAGGGTGCCTATGGTCCTTGGTTTATTTCCCTCGATACGGGCTGGATTGGCATCGGTATTCATGGTACCCATGATCCTGCTTCCATTGGCACCATGGCCAGTGAAGGCTGCATTCGCATGCACAATCAAGATGTGGCTGAGCTCAAGGCGATCATTTATGGTCCGGCTAAAGGAGTTGGCACTAGAGTAATGATTACAGAGGACTAATAGTTGTACATTAACTTGCTATGCCTTAGATTGCTTGCGATTTAAAACTTAATCTACAATATTAACTAACGTAAAACTGCGACCAAAACAACATCGCGTTGTCATTTTAGTCGCAGTTTTTTCTTTATAAGAGATGCACAGGAATATAATACTGATTTTCAGAAATGGGCCTAATCTTGTCACAACAATCAATTACTAAACCATTACCAATATTAAGATGATACTTATCTAAAACATTGAAATTCTTGGTAGCTTTTTTAGGAGCAAGGCCCTTTTTTATTTCCATGGGATATATCATGCCCCTGTCAACATATAACAAATCTATTTCCTTTTGGTCCTTATCACGATAGTAGAAAAGATAATCCTTGGGTATCTTGCCCTGAGCATAGAAATTCTTTACTAACTCGCTAACAACGTAGGTTTCGAAAAATGCTCCTCCCATGGCGCAGTTCTCCAGCATTTGGGCATCCTGCCATTTACACAAATAGGAGCATAAGCCTGTGTCGAGGAAATAAAGCTTGGGAGCTTTGATGATGCGATTAGAAATATTGGCCATATACGGCTGAAGCAAATAGACTATACCTGAAGTTTCCAAAATGGATATCCATTTCTTGCAGGTTCGCACATCGATGCCCACACTATTGGCAATTTCATCATAATGCAGCTCTTGAGCAGTTCTCAAAGCAACAATATTGATAAAATTTCTGAACTGCATTTCACTAGAGGCAGCAATAAGCTTCCGCACATCCTTTTCGATATAGGTATCTACATAAGCTCGAAAGTAAACATCTCTTTTAGAAACACCGGTAAAGATATCCGGCATACCGCCATCGAAGATTTTTTGAAAAACTACATTTCTTGGCTCATATAGACTTTTGTTTTGCCTTTCATCTTGCAGTAGCTCTTGAATTTCCGGACTGAAGGGTCTGCTGGGCAGCTTCTGTTTTTCAGAATGGGAGAGCGAAAGCATTTCGATAATACCACAGCGTCCTGCTAAAGAGTCCGAGATACCCTGCTGCAGCTCGAAACGATTGGAGCCAGTAAGGGCATACATGAGCTGACGCTCTTGGCCACTACGCATCCAGCTTAATCTTTGCTCATCAATCTTTATTTTTATTTCGTCCAACAGATTGGGCGCCTTCTGAATCTCATCAATAATCAAGGGCCATCCATAGCGCTCCAAGAACAAACGGGGATTATTGAGAGCTAGATTGCGGTCCTCCGCATCATCCAGGGTAACCAAGGGCATCTGCTCGCCAAAAAGCATATTAATGGTAGTGGATTTTCCCACCTGACGCGGACCATAGACAACGATACAGGGAAAGGATTCAGCAGCATCCATAATCACTTGTTCAACATGACGTTTTATATACATAACACGTACCTCCATCAGCTGCTAATATTATATAACAAAACTGCGACCAAAACAACATCGCATTGTCATTTTGGTCGCAGTTTTTATTTGCTTTATAATTTATCCATTCACAGTAAACAAAGAGTTCGATTTAGGTTCCTGTAACGAAACGTTACTCGAAACAAGCGTTTATTCATTCTGTTTTATTACAGCTGAAAAAACTCCACCTCCGGCGTCTCACCCTTCTGCAAAGTGAGCACCGCAAAGCTAGGCTTGGAGCCACCGCGCGGACGGGAGGGACTACCTGGATTGATAAGCAACGCGTCCCCATAATACTCGCACAAAGGCATATGGGTGTGCCCAAAGACCACAATGTCTTGGTCCAGCTCCTTAGCCCAATAACCCAAATCCGCTTTAGTATTCCACTGAATATACTTATGCCCATGGGTGAGCCAAACCTTGAAATTCTCCAAAACGAGAAATTCATCCACCTTGGCCCCATTAGCCACAATATCACAATTGCCGCGTACAGAAATTGTGTTGATACCCGTCAGATTATGCAAAAGATTGGCATCCTCCGCATGGTCACCTGTGTGCAGCCACAAATCCACTGGTGGCATCACGCTAAGCAGCTTGCGCATGGCCTGCATGCTGCCATGGGTATCGCCGGTAATACCGATTTTCATTTCTTTTTGCTCCAGATAGCCACCAATTTGCGAATCGCCTTGCCACGGTGGCTAATTTTGTTCTTTTCCTGCATGGATGCTTCGCCCATACCCTTGTGCAGCTCCGTTGACCAAAACAGCGGGTCATAGCCAAAGCCCATTTCTCCCAAGGGCTTGTGCAAAAGCATGCCCTCGCAAATGCCATCCACTTCATGCAGCACCTTGCCATCGGGCTGAGCCACGCACAGGGCACAGCGGAAGCGACAGGTACGCTTCACTTGGAACTTCATATTCATCAGCAGCAGATTATTATTGTCCTCATCCGTTGCCTTTTCTCCGGCATAACGAGCACTACGCACACCCGGTGCACCATCCAAGGCCTGCACCTCAAGGCCGCTGTCATCGGCAATGCAGGGCTTGCCCAGCTTTTTGGCATAATAGGTCGCCTTTAAACGAGCATTGGCCGCAAAGGTGCGCCCATTCTCCACCGGTTCATCAACAGGCTCAAAATCTGCCAAATATTTGATTTCTATGGGCAAATCCTTCATCAAGATTTTAAACTCCTCCACCTTGCCCTGATTATGGGTAGCAACAACTAATTCCTTTAACATGTAAAATCCTCATTTCGATTAAATATTTTCGATAACACCTGTGGCAATGTCCTGTATCAGCACATACTGCCACTTGCCTGCCTTCTTCTCACGCAGAGCCTCGTCATAGGCATTGTCGCGGCAATGTGGGCAAACTCCCCTAGGCAAGCATACGATAAAGGCACTCTGGTCCCCAAAACGAGTACCCTCCGCAGCTGTCTGGATGGTAAAATAGCCACCGCATGCATGGTAGCTGCAATAACGCAGCGTTTCCACCTGCTCCTCGCGAATGCCTTCCTCATCGTAATAAATATGCTTACGCCGCTGCCATACACCGTTGCACTTAGCCAACAGGCGCTGCTGCATTTCTTCACGCTTGAAATAGATTTCGCCTGCCTGCTGAATGAGCTGGTCCACACGTTGATTGCAGCGCGGGTCCTGACGGCGTAAAAGGCTCATATCTGGCTCCACAACCTTGCTGTAATCCATGCCGGCCATAGCCAAAATAATGCCAGTATTCACATAGGGCAAAGCGCTTTCAATGGAGTAGCCACCCTCTAAAACAGCAATATCCGCCTTCAGCTTATCTGCCAAGCGAGCATAACCAGCCGCAGTCACCTGCATGGAAGCCAACGGGTCGCTAAAGTGGTTGTCCTGACCGGCGCTGTTGATAATGAGCTCCG
The DNA here is from genome assembly GCA_030540395.1 of Phascolarctobacterium sp. Lineage (GTDB taxonomy): Bacteria > Bacillota > Negativicutes > Acidaminococcales > Acidaminococcaceae > Phascolarctobacterium_A. The sequence continues at coordinate 20,262 of JAUNWI010000002.1, read as the reverse complement.
GCTGAAAATCCTCCAAAATATGGGTAATAAGGCCATCATATAAACGATGCAGGCCTTCATCACCCGTTCCCGGCAGCAACGGTAGGTTAATATTTGTGCCCCAAGCAGCAGGGCTGCCAGCCTCCTCAGGAAAGCCCGTGCCCGGATAAAGGGTACGTCCATCCTGATGGAAGGAAATATAGAGGGTATTAGGGTCGTGATAGAAAACATCTTGGGAGCCATCGCCGTGATGCACATCCGTGTCCACCACAGCAATTTTGCGAATGCCATACTTGCTCCTTAAATATTCTACCATTATTGCTTCAATATTAACAGTACAAAATCCACGAATTCCGTGCACAACACGCATGGCATGATGTCCGGGCGGACGCACCAAGGCAAAGGCACGCTTTACTTCACCCTTCATTACTGCATCAGCGGCCACGAGACAGCCACCGGCGGAGGTGAGATGAGCAGGGGTTATTACCCGGGAAATAGCGGGCACGCCCACATGAGCGCGCTGCAAATCATTGATTTCCGCAAGGCGAGGTCTGTATTCGCGAATTTCTTCGCAATCGAAAAGGCCTTCCTCTTCCAATTGGTCACGGGTATAAAGCAGGCGCTCCTGACGTTCAGGGTGTCCCGGGGAAATCATCCAGTCAAAGGCCGGGAAAAAGACCAATCCCAAAGTGTTTTTTGCCATCAGAAGTCCACCTCCTTGCCCTGAACCTTATGCAAAATGCCGGGCTTCAGCTGCATGCGCAAGCTGTAAATATCACCCGTATCGTAATAACCATGGACGGTATTAAAATGCTCATAGCTGATGAGCTCCGTTTCTTGGTCCGGCAGCAGCCATTGAACTGTTTGCTCCCGCAGCCATTGGCCGAGTATTTCTTCGGCCACAGCTTTATTAAAGCGACGCGGCAGGCGCTCCCTCCGTCCGCTCTCAGGAATGATATAATAATTATCGGTAGTGTCCGCTCGCAGTCCCGCGCTCAGCGTGGGGCGTGCTACGGCGGCGCCCACGGCATTGGCTACCATAGCCCCTAAGGGAATGTCTACAGGCAGCTGCATCACTTCGCCCAAGGCCTTGATGAGGCCGGGGGCGCCGCCGCCCACGCCAATGAGCTGGGCGGGCACGAATTCTGTGCCCTTAATCACATCGTCCACCGTATAGACAGGCTGCTTAGCCCACTCTGTGAGCATCTCGTTAATCGTTGCTTGGATTGTAGCGCAGGCGCTGGCGATAATTTTCCGCGCTTCGGCGCAGGGCTCACCGCCTAAGGCTGCGATAGCAGCCTTAGCGCGGGCTGCGTCGCCAAAGCTTACGTAACCAGCAACAATAAGAGCATCGCTCAAGGTAGCCACGCTGCCGCCCACGGCGGCAGCCGGTCCCTCACGCTCCGGCCCCACCTGATAGCTGCCGTCCGGCAGCTTGTGGATGCGGCTGTCGCCGCCAATGCCAATGCTGCGCATATGGAAGGAGCGCACGGCAGTAGGATAGCCGTTGATAACCGCGCCGCGCTTAGCCATCAATGGCAAGCCCTGCTCCCAAAAGGCGATATCCGTGGTCGTTCCGCCCACATCCAAGGAAATGCTATTTACCTGCGGCGCAGCCAAGGCTTCAATGCCCAGCACCGAGGCCGCCGGGCCCGTGAACACTGCCTCCACCGGCTGCTGGATAGCAGCCTCCAAGGGCAGTGTGCCCCCGTCGGCCTTCAGAATGTGCACCGGCGCATTTATCCCGCGCTCCGTTAGCGCGCGGGCAATGCGCTGGCTAAATTTTTGAAAGAGCGTATAAACCTGCGCCGCAAAATAGGCAGAATTGGTGCGGCGTACAAAGTTCAGCTCACCCGATAATTCGCTGCCCAAAAAAAACTTTTTATAACCACATCTTGTGAGCTCATGCTCTGCCTGAAACTCCAGCTGTGGGTCGCGCACGGCGAACTTACCACTCACAGTGCACACACCACTGCCCTTTTTATTCAATAAATCCCTATGCTTTGTCCAATCAATTTGCGCCGTAATCTTGCCCCGATGGTCCACATAACCAGTCAAATAATAGGGCGTAACCGGTACATGCCCCTTAATATTCATGCCCGGACCCGTAATCACTGCCAAAAACACAGGGTCCAGCTTATTTTCGGTTAAAGCATTAGTCACAATCGTACTAGAAATTACCACACGCTCAATCTTGCTTGCAGCAGCTTCAACCTGAGGCAGCACCGCATCCAGCGCAGCAAGCAAGCACTGCAAAACATCCTCATGGGTAGTAGGCACCTTCGCCTGCGCCAACACCTGTGCCACACCCTTGGTTGCGGCACGCTCATTATCCAACAGCACCGCATCTGTAAACGTACCGCCCACATCTATACCCAATAGCATTCTTTTCCCTCCTTTGCACTTGTCTATAAATCTATATCATACAATCAGAAACACAACTAACATTTTAGTATTCCATAAGGTAGATGTTTTTTCCTGCTATCAGCTAAAGTAAATTCTCCTTTGTATTCAAATTCACATAATGAAATTCGTAATAAGTGATCATTACTCAATTTCAATTATTACATCAAAACTTCACAAGCGAAAAGCGTATACCTGGGAAGTGGCGGAGGCAAGAATGCGACTACAATAGCATCGCGATGAACAATCGAATTGCAATAGCAACGGACAGGCTCGCATGTTCGCGAAGCGCCTCGTCACGCTACGGCACGATTTTCTCTTGACGGATTAAGCGCTCTATGTGAACATTGTGTCAAGCATTCGCAGACCGGAGCACTTCTCAGGTATACGCTTTGAGCGATTACTCTAAAACTAATATAACATAAAAAAGGAGACAGCTTGCGCTGCCTCCTCTAGAGCAAAACTCTTATATTTAATTAGAACATACCACGAATCTTCATAGCCTCTACAAGGCTTGACAGTGCCACAATATACGCAGCAACACGCATATCAACGCCGTACTGCTCTGCCTTTGCATGCACTTCCTTGAACGCCTTGATCATCATCGCCGTCTGCTTCTCGATAACCTCTTCCTCAGTCCAGAAATAACGATACAAATTCTGTACCCATTCAAAATAACTTACCGTTACGCCGCCGCCATTCGCCAAAATATCCGGTACCACAAATACTCCCTTAGCGTCCAAAATAGCGTCCGCATCCGGAGTGGTCGGACCATTAGCACCCTCGGCAATAATTGTTGCTTGCACCGCATCAGCATTCTCTGCCGTGATTTGCAGCTCCATAGCGCAGGGAGCAAGCACGGTAACCTTCATGGCCAAAAGCTCCGCATTAGTGATAGCCTTGCTGCCAGGATAGCCAACAACACTACCAGTTTCCTTTACATATTTATCAACAGCATAGCAATCAAAGCCATCAGGATTATAAATCGCACCAAAAACGTCGCTCAAAGCCACAACCTTTACGCCTGCATCGCAGAACAGCTTCGCCGTCCAGCTGCCCACGTTACCAAAGCCCTGTACAGCAGCAGTAGCATCACTGGGAGCAATGCCCTTCAGCTTCAATGCCTCCAAAGCAGCCACCACAACGCCACGACCAGTTGCGGCAGTGCGTCCCAAGGAGCCACCCACAGCAATAGCCTTGCCAGTGATAAAGCCAGGCTCATATTGGCCGGTCAGCTTGCTGAACTCGTCCATCATCCAGCCCATAATTTGTGCATTTGTATTCATATCCGGTGCCGGGATATCACGTTTTTCACCAATAATCGGCGCGATTTTATCAATAAAGCCACGAGTCAAGGCTTCCAGCTCCCGTTTAGACAGTTTGGAGGGGTCCACAATAATGCCGCCCTTGCCACCGCCATAGGGTAAGCCGGCTACTGCACACTTACAGGTCATCCAAAAAGCCAAGGTCTTGACTTCATCCATATTCACATTCTGATGATAACGCACACCACCCTTAGCTGGGCCAAGAATAGTGCTGTGCTGGCTGCGATAGCCGGTAAAAACCTTCGTCGTGCCATCATCCATTTTCACAGGAATAGAAACCTCTAGAGTCCGTTCCGGCGTAGCAATAATCTGTGCTGCACCTGCGTCCAGCTTCATTGCTGCAATTGCCTTGTTGAGAGGAATTTGGGCCATTTCAAAAATATTCATAATCACGCCTCCTTTGCAGGGTATTTTCTCCCTAGTCCTGTACATATTATAGCGTGTATACAGAATACTTGTAAATAATTTTCAGCTAATTTCACAATTTTTTCTCATTTAGAGTATGCTCTATAGCGATATTTTCGCCTTATAGTCTAACATATAAAAGGCAGCCCTAAAAGAGCTGCCTTTTCGCAATATTACTTAGTCGTTTAATGGGAATTCATCGTAAACTCTGCCAAAATCAATGCCACCGATAACCTTACCCCTATACATGGCTCTGATGCCCCTTTCCCCATCCTCCATGTGGGGAGAGGTAATACCATAACGCCTGCTCAGCCAAACCTCAACAAAGGCAGCCAGATTGTCACAGGCCTTCAGCACTGTGCCATCAATAGCGTGATAGCCGGCAGTATTATATTTTTCATTGAGCTCCTCAATTGTTGTTTGAATAACTTTTCCATCTACCTTCGCCCTGTTGGTAAACTCATTTTGAGTATAATATATTATGTCCTCATGCCAACTATAGGGCAGCAAGGGCAATATCTTTTCTGCCACCAAACGTTCTTCGATTTTCTTGATTAAATCATCCAATCCAGGCACGCTGCGTTTGACGGGACTCACAATATCACGGGTCAGCACCTCCGGCAAATCGTGGAACAGGCCGCACAGAAAATCGCCCACAATGCGCTCATCGCAAGCACCCAGCTTCACAGCACAAAAATAGCCCATGATTGCTACCAAAAGAACATGCCCCATTACCGAAGTTTCCGGTACACGAGGAGACTGAGCCCAACGCCTTTGAAAGCGCAGCTGTCCAATCAAATCGATGAATTTACTGCTTTTTCCCTTCAAGGCCAGCTTCTTCACTGCTGCCAAATCATAATGGTCCTCCAGCTCGCTTTCGATAATGGCCTTAGTGTCCTCGCTACCATAGATGCCCTCGTTAAAATGGTAAATAATCTCAAACTCCCATTTGGTTGCCAAATAATGTGCAGCACGCAGGAGCTTCTTTTCCATAGGACAATAGCTGGCATCCTCCAAATAGCGCTGCATCTTTTGCATAAAGTCCTCTTGAATATCCGGAATGCGGCGGCGCAGCTCTCCATATACCCAAGCGTTCAACTCCTTGCCATAAACACGCATCATCTCATGAAAGACAGGTGGCTTTATATCCGTCAGCACGTTACGCTGCAAAAACTCAAAAATACCACCCTCAATGAGCTGCCGCCAGTTGATTTTGGCACCATGGTCATCCTCCTCATGGCGAGCCAAAACGTACACAATCATCATCTTGTGTGCTTGCTTATCCAGCTCCGTAAAGCCCATGGGACGGATATGCTCGTTCCAGCGCTGAATATGCGCTGCTTCATATAAAAACTCTATAAAACTTTTCGTAAGCATGCTATTCCTCCTGCATCACAGTCAGTCAAAAATCAATTTTTACTCTTTATTACTCATAGTATAACACATTATGCCCCTAAATTCTTTAGCTATCATAGGAAATTAAAACCAAAAATTGCTTCTTGACTAATAAATATATATAAAGAAAAAGCAGGAACTAAAGTTCCGTTCTGTATTCGGAATAAAGAAAAAGCAGGAACTAAAGTTCCTGCTTTTGTATGCTCTACAATTAGATGAGCTCAATAATAGCCATTTCTGCAGCATCGCCGCGACGGGGACCTACTCTGTAAATACGAGTAAAGCCGCCTTGTCTGCCTTCATATTTCGGAGCGATTTCTTCAAACAGCTTCTTGGTAACAGTTTCGTCAACCAGTACAGCCAGAACCTGACGACGAGCATGCAGGTCATTGCGTTTTGCCAAAGTAATCAGTTGAGCGGATTGCTTTGCAACTTCTTTAGCTTTGGTAACGGTGGTTTCGATTCTGCCATATTTGAAGAAGGAAGTTAAAATGCTACGAAACAGAGCTTTACGATTGCTGGAGTTACGACCCAGTTTTCTGTATGCCATGTGCTTCTGACCCCCTTAATTAGTCTTCATCAGTTTTGCGTAAGGACAATCCCAGATCGCTAAGTTTCTTCTTAACCTCATCCAAGGATTTCTTACCCAGGTTACGAACCTTCATCATATCTTCTTCGGATTTTTGAGTCAATTCCTCAACGGTATTGATGCCGGCACGACGCAAGCAGTTGTTGCTGCGAACGGACAGATCAAGATCGTCGATGGACATTGTAGCCGGTCCATCCTTAGGTGCTTCCTCTGCTGTAGTGTCGTTACCACCCTTCAGGGTAAGAGAACCAGCTTCAGAATCGCCAGTATGGAACAACTTGAGATAATCAATTAAGATGCCGGAAGCCATATTCACAGCTTCATCGGGCATAATGCTACCATCAGTCCAAACCTCCAAAGTCAGCTTGTCATAGTTGGTAACATTACCTACGCGGGTATCATTAACAGCAAATTTTACTCTAGTGATGGGAGAGTAAATGGAATCTACCGGAATGATGCCGATAGGTTGATCCGGCTGCTTATTCTTATCCGCAGGCACATAACCGAGGCCTTTATCAACATGGATTTCCATATTGAAAACTGCGTCCTTATCCAAAGTCGCAATGTGCAGCTCAGGGTTCAAAATCTCTACATCGCTGTCAGCTATAATGTTAGCTGCAGTTACCTCTTGCTCACCGGAGCATTCAATGCGCAGGACTTTTTCCTCTTCGCCTTCCATTTTCAGGCACAATGCCTTGATGTTCAGAATGATGTCTGCAACATCTTCACGAACACCAGGAATAGTAGCAAACTCGTGCAGTACGCCGTCAATTTTGACGTAAGTTACTGCGGCACCCGGCAGGGAGGACAGCAGTACACGACGCAGGCTGTTGCCCAGTGTAATGCCATAGCCTCTCTCCAGCGGCTCCCAAACAAATTTGCCATAGCGACCATCTTCGCTGATCTCAGCTGTAACCATCTTAGGTTTTTCAATTTCAATCATTCGGAAAGCCTCCTTCTTTCGCGTATTACCACAATACGTCTCTCAGTGGGTGGCACAAGATGTTCACTAATTATTTAGAGTACAACTCAACGATGAAGTGCTCTTCGATAGGAACATCAATTTCCTCACGAGTCGGGAAACGGTCTACTTTGCCGCTCAGGTTAGCAGCATCCAGAACCAGCCAAGCCGGAACTGCTTTAGTAGCCAGAGTTTCGTCCATGCCTTTGAAATATTCTTTAGCACGGCTGTTTTCCATAACGGTAACAACGTCACCAACTTTAATCAAAGCGGAAGGAATGTCCAAACGTTTGCCGTTAACAGCAATGTGGCCATGTCTTACGATTTGACGAGCTTGACGGCGGGTGTTAGCCAAGCCCAGACGGAAAACAACGTTATCGATTCTTCTTTCCAACAGGATCAACAGGTTTTCACCGGTGATGCCTTCCATTTTCTTAGCTTTATCATAGTAGCCACGGAATTGTTTTTCCAGGACACCATAGATAAATTTAGCTTTTTGTTTTTCAGTTAACTGAATGCCATACTCGCTTTTCTTTCTGTTTTGGCGTTTAGCTTGGCGTTTAGATTCCTTGCTAATGCCCAGAAATGCCGGAGCCAGACCCAAGGATCTGCATCTTTTCAGGACAGGCGTTCTATCAATTGCCATCTATGTACACCTCCAATTAAACTCTTCTACGTTTCGGCGGACGGCAGCCGTTGTGCGGAATGGGGGTTACGTCCTTAATGGAGTTAACTTCCAGACCTGCAGCTTGAAGTGCACGGATAGCAGCTTCACGACCTGCGCCGGGGCCTTTAACGAATACTTCAACATTTTTCAAGCCATGCTCCATAGCAGCTTTGGTTGCTTCTTCAGCAGCCATTTGTGCAGCAAACGGAGTGCTCTTACGGCTGCCACGGAAACCGAGGCCACCTGCGGAGGCCCAGCTCAAAACGTTACCTTCAGTATCGGAGATGGTAACAATAGTATTATTGAAGGTGGAGCGAATGTGTGCTACACCGTTAATGATATTTTTGCTAACTTTCTTTTTGTTGCGAACAACTTTCTTGCCAGCCACTGGTTTATCCCTCCCTCGCTAATTATTTCTTTTTGCCTGCAATAGTACGTTTCGGACCTTTACGGGTGCGGGCATTGTTCTTAGTGTTTTGACCGCGTACGGGCAGACCCATACGATGTCTACGGCCACGATAGGAGCCAATTTCAATTAAGCGTTTGATGTTGAGGGATTCCTCACGGCGGAGGTCACCTTCTACTTTATAGTCGCTATCCAGAGTCTCACGAATCTTGGAAACTTCTTCCTCGGTCAGATCACGAACGCGAGTGTCAGGATTGATACCAGTTTTAGCTAAGATTTCACGAGAGAGAGTCAGGCCGATACCATAAATATACGGCAGTGCATACTCAATGCGTTTATCTCTCGGCAAATCGACACCAGAAATACGTGCCATTAATGTGCACCTCCTTCTTAACCTTGTTTTTGTTTATGCTTCGGGTTTTCGCAAATTACCATTACATGGCCTTTACGTTTAATGACTTTGCATTTTTCACATATTGGCTTAACAGACGGTCTTACTTTCATAATTTAAACCTCCTCTTTGCCTGTCTTGGTTATTTATACCGATAAGTAATTCTTCCACGATTGAGGTCGTACGGAGTAAGCTCCACGGTAACCTTATCACCAGGCAAAATCTTGATGAAGTTCATACGAATCTTACCGGATATATGTGCTAGAATTACATGACCGTTTACCAGTTGTACCTGGAACATAGCATTGGGAAGTGCTTCAAGAATTGTGCCTTCAACCTCAATTACATCCTGTTTGGACACTTCTTTACCTCCTTATTTGCTACATCCGAGACTAGCCTTAACATCAGCATATACCTTGTCGATAGCCTGCAGGCCGTCGATATCCTTGAATAAGCCTTGTTTAGTGTAGTACTCGATCAACGGTTCAGTTTGTGCATGATATGCTTGTAAACGATTCTTTACGGTTTCCTCTTTATCATCATCACGTTGATAGAGGTTGCCGCCGCACTTATCGCAAACTCCCTCTACCTTGCTGGGGTTGAAGCTTACATGATAGGTTGCACCGCAAGCCTTGCAGATGCGGCGACCAGTTACACGGCCAACCAGCTCGGAGTCAGGAACAGCGATATTTACAACACCGGTCAATTTAATGCCCAGGTCTTTCAGGATTCCGTCCAGAGCAACTGCTTGCTCCTCAGTTCTCGGGAAGCCATCTAAAATGAAGCCATTTGCACATTCGGGCTTGGACAAGCCTTCACGAACGATGCCAATGGTTACGACGTCGGGGACCAGGCCACCAGCGTCCATGTATCTTTTTGCCTCTTTACCAAGTTCGGTGCCTTGCTTTACAGCAGCACGGAACATGTCACCTGTAGAGATGTGAGGGATTTTAAATTCATCAATGAGTCTTTCTGCTTGAGTGCCTTTGCCAGCACCCGGAGGTCCCATTAAAAGAATATACATTCTGAATTCCTCCTATTTCATAAAGCCATGATAATGACGCATCAGTACCAGAGACTCTATCTGCTTCATAGTATCCAATGCTACGCCAACTACGATCAAAAGAGCAGTGCCGCCGAAGTAAATGCCTTCGATGCGGGTCATCCAGCCAATAGCGTGAGGCATAAGCGCGATTAAAGAGAGGAAGATGGCGCCTGCCAGAGTTATTCTGGACATTACTCTATCAAGATAATCAGTTGTAGGCTTACCAGGACGAAGTCCCGGGATAAAGCCGCCGTTCTTTTTGATATTGTCGGAGAGGTCTCCGATGTTAAAGCTTACTGCTGTGTAGAAGTAAGTGAAGAACAAAATCATCAGAACGTAGAGAGTGGTCTGCACGGGGCTGCCCCATTCGAACCACTTGCCAAGGGTTTTAACCCAGGGTACATCCACAAACTGGGCGATAGTCACCGGGAACATCAAAACGCTGGAAGCGAAGATGATGGGAATAACGCCTGCTGTGTTGACCTTTAGGGGAATATAGCTGGTATGACCGCCATATGCTTTCTTGCCTACAACACGCTTTGCATATTGAACGGGAATTTTGCGAATACCCTGAGAAATCATGATTACGAAAACAATCATGGCCAGAGCAATAGCCGCGAACAAAATTACATTCAAAATGTTGACCGTGCCTGCTTGTAAATATTGGAAAATTATTCTGAGACCATCAGGCAGTCGTGAAACGATACCGGCAAAGATAATCAAGGAGATACCATTGCCAACACCGCGAGCAGTCATCTGCTCACCGATCCACATGAGGAAGACCGTTCCTGCGGTTAAGGTCAGAGCAATCAGCAGAATCGAACCGATTCCGGGGTTATTGATTGCCATGCGCAGGCCGTAAGCCATGCCGCAGGCTTGGATAAACGCCAAAGCCACTGTCAGCATACGAGTGAGCTTTGTCGTTTTCTTGTAGCCTTCTTCGCCTTCCTTGGACCATTGCTCCAAGGTCGGTACAACCACCTTCAACAGCTGCAAAATAATCGAAGCGTTGATATATGGGGTAATACTCATAGCAAAAATTGAGAATTTGCTCAAGGCGCCGCCGCTGAACATATCTAGCAGCCCAAACAAGTTGCCGCTGCGGAAGAGCTGTTCAATTACTGAAGCGTTTACGCCAGGAACAGGGATATGTGTTCCAGCCCTGAATACGATGAACATGGCGAGAGTAAATATAACTTTTTGCCTGAGTTCTGTTATTCTAAAAATGTTTGCGAGGGCTGCTAACACTTTAGATCACCTCAATCTTACCGCCAGCTGCAATGATTTTCTCTTCAGCGGATTTGCTGAAGCCCATAGCTTGAACAGTAAGCTTCTTGGTCAATTCGCCATTGCCAAGAATGCGGATACCGTCGCGAACATTCTTAACGATACCTTCTTCAATGAGCATTACGGGTTCAACAACGGTGCCGTCCTCAAAACGGTTGAGTACGGAAACGTTGATTTCAACATAATCTTTACCAAATTTATTATAGAAACCGCGTTTCGGAAGACGCAGGTACAAAGGTCTTTGACCACCTTCAAAACCAGGGCGCTTTACGCCGCCGGAACGGGATTTTTGACCCTTCTGGCCTTTGCCGGAAGTTTTGCCAAGGCCGGAGCCCAGGCCGCGACCTACGCGAACTGCTACACGTTTAGATCCCGGAGCGGGAGACAATTCATGTAAATTCATCTTCAGTACACCTCCTTGTCTTACGCTTCTTCAACTTTCACGAGATGTTCTACTTTATGAATCATGCCGCGAATAGTCGGAGTATCTTCTTTAACTACGCTAGTATTAATTTTTCCTAAGCCCAGAGCTTTTACGGTTGCGCGTTGATCTTTGGGGTAACCGATCAAGCTGCGGGTCAGGGTGATTTTAACTTGTGCCATGACAAATTCCTCCTCTTAGCCCAGCAGTTCTTCTACGGTTTTACCACGCAGAGCTGCAACAGATTCAGCAGATTTCAAGGTCTTCAAAGCCTCAATGGTTGCACGAACCATGTTATTGGGGTTGTTAGAACCTTGAGATTTGGTCAGGATATCACGAACGCCTGCCAGTTCCAATACGGCACGAACAGGACCGCCAGCGATAACGCCGGTACCTTTTCTAGCCGGTTTCAGGAATACGCGGCCTGCGCCGAATACACCGATGATTTCATGAGGAATGGTGGTGCCTACCAGAGGAACGCTAACCAGGTTCTTCTTAGCATCTTCAACGCCCTTGCGGATAGCTTCAGGAACCTCTGCAGCTTTACCCAGGCCCATGCCTACATGACCATTTTCATCACCTACAACAACAAGTGCAGCGAAGGAGAAACGACGTCCGCCTTTAACAACCTTAGCAACACGGTTGATGAAAACGACTCTTTCTTGCAATTCGTTTTCTTTATTTTCGAAGTTCGCCACTTTATTTCCTCCTTCTCTTAGAATACAAGGCCAGCTTCGCGAGCAGCTTCTGCCAGGGCAGCAACACGGCCGTGGTACAGATAGCCACCACGATCGAATACTACTTCCTTCACGCCTTTAGCCAGTGCCTTTTCAGCGATTGCCTTACCTACAGCCTTAGCAGCTTCAATGTTGCCGCCGTAGTTTTCTTTCAGATTCTTTTCTACGGTGCTAGCAGCAGCGATGGTTTCGCCGGTCTCATCGTTAATAACCTGAGCATAAATGTTAGCCAGAGAACGATATACGTTCAGACGAGGTTTTTCTGCAGTACCGATGATATATCTACGAGAACGGAGATGACGTTTTTGACGTTTCTCGTTTTTATCAACTCTGTTAAGCAAGAGTTTCACTCCCTTCTTTTAGAAATTATTTCTTGCCTTTTGCGCCAGCTTTACCAATCTTACGACGAACATGTTCGCCTTCATAACGGATACCTTTACCTTTATAGGGTTCGGGCGGACGCAGGGTACGAATATCAGCAGCAACTGCACCTACCATTTCTTTATTAGCACCGCTTACAACGATCTTGTTCGGAGCGGGAACCTCAAAAGTAATACCAGCAGGCGGCTCTTTAACAACCGGGTGAGAGAAACCCAGAGTGAAGTTAATGTTGTTGCCTTGTTTAGCAGCACGGTAACCAACGCCTTGGATTTCCAAAGTCTTGGAGAAGCCAGTGGTTACGCCAACGATCATGTTGTTGATCAAAGTACGGGACAGACCATGCAGAGAACGGTTTTCTTTTTCATCGTTCGGACGCTCAACAGTGATAACACCGTTGTCCATGGTCAATTTCATGTTTTTGCTGATTTGGCGAGCCAATTCGCCTTTAGGACCTTTAACGGTCACGTAGTTATTATCAATGGTAACTGTTACACCAGCGGGAACAGTAATTGGCATTTTACCAATTCTAGACACGTGCGAGCACCTCCTATCTTTTCAGTATTACCATACGTATGCAAGAACTTCGCCGCCCAAGCCTGCTTTACGAGCAGCTTTGTCGGTCATCAAGCCTTGGGAAGTAGAAATTAATGCAATACCCAGACCTCCGAGGACTCTAGGCAGTTGGTCTTTTTGAGAGTAAACTCTCAGACCGGGTTTGGAAATACGTTTAATACCGGAGATAACTTTCTCTTTATTTGCACCGTATTTCAGGCTGACTTTGATCATTCCTTGCTTGTTGTCAGCAATTACTTCAAAATCTTTAATGAAGCCCTCAGCTTTCAGAATTTCTGCGATAGCAACTTTCATCTTGCTGCTGGGGATTTCAACTTTATCGTGATGAACTGAATTTGCGTTACGAATACGGGTAAGCATATCAGCAATCGGGTCAGTCATTACCATACTTAAATACCCTCCTTCCTTGTTGTCTGTCTTACCAGCTTGCTTTGGTTACGCCCGGAATAGCACCTTTGTAAGCATATTCACGGAAGCAGATACGGCAGAGGCCAAATTTACGCATATAGCCATGAGGTCTGCCGCATACTTTGCAGCGGTTATATTGGCGAACTTCGTACTTAGGCTCGCCTTTCCATTTTTCGATCAGGGCTTTTTTAGCCACGGTATTCCCTCCTCACTTATGCGCCAAACGGCATTCCGAGAAGTCTGAGCAATTCTCTAGCTTCTTCGTCAGTCTTAGCGGTAGTTACAATGATGATATCCATGCCACGAACTTTATCGATCTTGTCGTATTCGATTTCCGGGAAAATCAATTGTTCTTTCAGGCCCAGGGCATAGTTGCCACGGCCGTCAAAAGCAGAAGCGCTAACACCGCGGAAGTCACGTACACGCGGAAGAGCGAGATTCATCAGTTTATCAAGGAAATAGTACATACGGTCGCCACGCAGGGTAACTTTAGCACCCAGAGGCATGCCTTGACGTACTTTGAAAGCTGCGATAGATTTCTTAGCTTTGGTGATAACAGGTTTTTGACCTGCGATTTGGGTCATATCAGCAACTGCTGCTTCCAGAGCCTTGCTGTTGCCAACTGCTTCGCCAACGCCCATGTTGATGACAACTTTCTCTACTTTGGGGATTTCCATTACATTTTTATATTGGAATTTGTCATGAAGAGCTTTAACAACTTCAGACAAATATTTTTCTTGCAATCTGGTCTTTGCCATTCAGTTATTTCCTCCTTTCCCGGAAAAATTATTTATCGATTACTTCACCGCATTTTTTGCAAGCTCTTACGAAAGAACCAGCAACTTCGGTCTTTTTAATGCGGGTAGCTTTTTTGCAAGCCGGGCATACCACCATTACTTTAGAAGCGGTAATCGGAGCTTCCTTAGTAATAATACCGCCTTGAGGATTTGCTTGAGACGGTTTGGTATGACGTTTTACTTTATTTACGCCTTCAACAACCACTTTGGCTTTCTTAGGCAGAGCTTCAACGACCTTACCTTGCTTGCCCTTATCCTTACCGGACAGAACAAGAACGGTATCGCCTTTTTTAACATGCAGCTTTACAGCATTTGCCATGTCAAGAACACCTCCTTATAGTGCGTTATCTAATTTCTTACAGCACTTCCGGTGCCAGAGAAATGATTTTCATGAAGTCTTTTTCACGGAGCTCACGAGCAACAGGCCCGAAAATACGGGTGCCGCGGGGGCTCTTGTCGTCTTTAATAATTACAGCAGCGTTCTCATCGAAACGGATGTAGGAGCCATCAGCACGGCGCACACCCTTAGCGGAACGAACAACAACTGCTTTAACTACGTCACCTTTTTTTACAACGCCACCGGGTGATGCATCTTTAACAGAAGCTACGATAACGTCGCCAATATTAGCATATTTACGGTAAGAACCGCCTAATACACGAATACACATAACTTTCTTAGCGCCGGTGTTGTCACCAACATTAAGGATAGTTTGTTGTTGTATCATGGATTTCCCTCCCTTGCCGGACTAACACTCGGCAAAATTATTTTGCACGCTCTAAAATCTCAATAACGCGCCAGCATTTATCCTTGGACAGAGGACGAGTTTGCATAATTTGAACTACGTCACCAATGTGTGCTTCGTTATTTTCGTCATGAGCTTTAAATTTAATAGTATGTTGTACGCCTTTTTTGTACAGCGGATGCTGAACGAAACGTTCTACTGCAACTACTACAGTTTTCTGCATTTTATCGCTGACAACTTTACCAATACGGGTAACACGTGCGTTTCTTTCTTCGGTCACGACTGTTTCCTCCTTGTTATACTTCAAAACAGTTAAGCCTTGAGCTCACGTTCACGCTGGATTGTTTTGATACGGGCAATGGATTTCTTTACGTCACGAATTTTCATCGGGTTTTCACATTGACCGGTTGCCATTTGAAAACGCAGATTGAAAAGTTGTTCTTTCAAATCTGCCAATTTGGTGTCTAACTCAGCAGCAGACAATTCACGAATTTCTGTTGTTTTCATTAAGCTTCACCACCCTTTTCTTGTGCGGCAGCTTCAGCTTCCTGTTGAGCTTTGGTCACAAATTTGCACTTAATAGGCAGTTTGTGGCTAGCAAGACGCATAGCTTCCTTAGCTACTTCTTCGCTTACACCGTTCATTTCGAACAGTACGCGACCAGGTTTAACTACTGCTACCCAGTACTCCGGAGAACCTTTACCAGAACCCATACGAGTTTCAGCAGGTTTTGCGGTAATCGGTTTGTCCGGGAAAATTTGAATCCATACTTGACCACCACGTTTGATGTAACGGGTCATTGCAATACGAGCTGCCTCGATTTGACGGTTGGTGATCCAAGCGGGCTCCAGTGCTACCAGACCAAAATCGCCATGGGAGATTTTGTTACCACGCATAGCACGACCGGTCATACGACCTCTATGTTGTTTACGATGTTTAACTCTCTTCGGTAATAACATGTCAGATTATGCCTCCTTTGCCGGAGCAGCCTTAACTGCTTCTTTGCTTTCAGGAAGAACTTCGCCTTTGTAGATCCATACCTTAACGCCGATGCGGCCATAGGTGGTATGTGCTTCTGCAGTGCCATAATCAATGTCAGCACGCAGAGTGTGCAGAGGAATGCTGCCTTCACGATAGGATTCGCTACGAGCGATTTCAGCACCGCCCAGACGACCGCCGCAGGTAATCTTGATACCCTTAGCGCCCATACGCATGGTACGGCCAACGCATTGTTTCATTGCACGACGGAAAGCGATGCGGCGTTCCAGTTGAGCTGCAATGTTCTCTGCAACCAAGGTTGCGTCCATATCCGGGGTTTTAACTTCTACGATGTTGATGTCGATAGCGCTTTCAGTCATTTTCTTCAGGTCGGATTTCAGCAGTTCAATGTTGCTGCCTTGACGACCGATTACCATACCAGGTTTTGCAGTATGGATGGAAATGCGGGCTTTATTGGATGCGCGTTCGATTTCTACCTTGGAGATACCGGACAGGAACAATTTTTCTTTAATGAATTCACGGATTTTAATATCTTCTAACAAGTACTTCTCATAGTCCTTATCAGCGTACCATTTGGAATCCCAGCCTTTGATAACGCCAACACGGAGACCATGCGGATTAACTTTTTGACCCACTATCTTTTCCCTCCTTCTGACGGGATATTATTTTTCTTTAACAGCTACGGTTACGTGGCTAGAACGTTTCAAAATCTTGAAAGCCTGTCCACGAGAACGGGGATGAATACGTTTCATGGTCGGGCCTGCATCTACGAAGCAGGAGGATACGATCAGGTTATCCACGTTCATGTCAAAGTTATGCTCTGCGTTAGCTACTGCGCTGCGCAGAACTTTCTCGATTACCTCAGAACCAACCTTCGGGGTGAATTTGAGGATAGCGAATGCTTCACCAACGGACTTGCCGCGGATCAGATTGATTACGATGCGCAGTTTGCGCGGAGCAATGCGAATATATTTAGCAACTGCCTTTGCTTCCATTGTCTATTTCCTCCCTTCCCCTTATTTTAAACCGGTGGTCTTGTCTGCGTGACCTTTGTAAGTACGAGTAGGAGCGAATTCTCCCAATTTGTGGCCTACCATATCCTCGGTGATGAACACGGGAACATGTTTGCGTCCGTCATGAACCGCAATGGTGTGACCAACGAAAGACGGAATAATAGTAGAGCTGCGAGACCAGGTCTTAACAACTTTTTTATCATTAGCGGCATTAAGCGCGTCAATCTTTTTCAAAAGACTTGCATGGACAAAAGGTCCTTTTTTAACTGATCTGGACACTAGGTTAGCCTCCTTTCTTTATCCTGTTCTATTATTTGGTTCTACGTTTCAAAATTAACTTAGTAGAAGCTTTCTTCTCTTTGCGAGTACGAGTACCGAATGCACATTTACCCCAAGGAGTAACAGGACGCTTACGACCAACGGGGGAGTGACCTTCACCACCGCCGTGCGGATGGTCGTTCGGGTTCATTACAACGCCGCGGTTTGCAGGACGGATGCCCATCCAACGGGAACGACCAGCTTTACCGATGCAGATGTTTTCAGCGTCGATATTGCCAACCATACCGATGGTAGCACGGCAGTTGATGTGTACTTTACGGATTTCGCCAGAGGGCAGACGCAGCAGAGCGTAGTCGCCTTCTTTTGCCATCAGCTGAGCGCTGGTGCCAGCACTACGAGCCATTTGGCCGCCCTTACCGATTTTCATTTCTACATTGTGCACGGTGGTGCCCAGAGGAATGTTTTTCAGCGGCAGGCAGTTACCAGTCTTGATATCTGCGTCAGCACCGCTTACTACGGTATCGCCAACCTTCAGGTCCAGCGGAGCGATGATATAACGTTTTTCGCCGTCTGCATAGTTAATCAGAGCGATGCGAGCGTTACGGTTAGGATCGTATTCAATGGTAGCAACTTTAGCGGGGATACCGTCTTTGTTACGTTTGAAGTCAATGATACGATATTGTCTCTTATGGCCGCCGCCTTGATGGCGAACAGTCATTTTACCAGTGTTGTTACGGCCAGCATGTTTGTCGAGCTTCTCGACCAGCGGGCGGTAAGGCTTGTCAGTCGTAATCTCTTCGAAGGCAGACACAGTAATAAAGCGTCTGGAAGGAGAATACGGATTAAAGCTTTTAATAGCCATTTAATTTGACCTCCTATTATACGTTAATTACATTCCTTCGAAAAGGGGAATCGTATTGCCTTCAGCAAGCTTCACGATTGCTTTCTTATAATCGGAACGTTTGCCAACATATTTACCCATGCGCTTGGTTTTGCCCATTACGCGGATAGTGTTTACATTAACAACCTTTACGCCAAATACTGCTTCAACAGCTTGACGAATTTCAACTTTGTTAGCGTCCAGGGGAACCTGGAAGGTGTATTTGTTTTCTTGCATCATTTGAGAGGTTTTCTCAGTGATGATGGGACGAATCAGTACGTCGCGAGGATTAGCAGCCATTATGCGAGCACCTCCTCAATTTTTTCTACAACATCTTTAGCAAGGAATACTTTCTTGCTGTTCAGGATATCAAAGCAGTTCAGGCCCATGTTGGTGATGGTGGTTACTTTCGGCATGTTGCGAGCGGAAAGTTCAACGTTTACGTTGCTGCCATCGGTGATGATCAGAGCCTTCTTGTCAGCAGCTTCAAAAGCGTTCAGCATGGAAGCTACATTCTTAGTTTTCGGAGCGTCGAAAGCCAAGCCTTCAACAACTACCAGTTCACCAGCTGCTACTTTAGCAGACAGTGCGCAGCACAGAGCCAGACGACGAGCCTTGCGGGGCATCTTCTTTGCATAGCTGCGGGGTTGGGGGCCAAAAGTGCAGCCGCCGCCTACCCAGATAGAGGAACGGATAGAACCGCAACGTGCATGACCGGTGCCTTTTTGTTTCCAAGGCTTGCGGCCACCGCCACGAACCATACCACGGGTCTTGGTTGCGGAAGTACCTTGACGTTGGTTAGCCAGCTGCATTACTACTGCTTGGTGTACTACAGCTTCGTTGAACTCAGCGCCAAATACGGAATCATTTAATTCTATTTCACCGGCAACTTGACCGGCCAGATTATATACTGATAACTTCGGCATTAGAAGCATCCTCCTTTCTTTCGCTTATCTTATTTCTTCGGTTTTACGGTTTCTTTCAGAACTACGTAAGAACCAGTTGCACCAGGGATGGCGCCTTTAACCAGAATAAGATTACGTTCTGCGTCTACACGAGCAACGGTCAGACGTTGAACGGTTACATTTTGATTGCCCATACGGCCAGGCAGTTTCTTGCCTTTGATTACGCGGCCGCCAGGACCAGAATGCATGGGACCCATGGAGCCGGGTTCACGATGGGATTTGGAACCGTGTTTCATAGGACCACGAGCGAAATTGTGGCGCTTAATAGTGCCTGCAAAGCCTTTGCCGCGGGATACGCCGCTTGCATCGATCAGTTCACCAGCTGCAAAAATGTCAGCAGTGATTTTTTGACCGATTGTATATTCAGAAGGAGCAGACAGACGCAATTCTCTGACAAACTTAACCGGCGCTACGCCAGCTTTGTCAAAATGGCCTTTCATCGGTTTGGTGGTATGTTTTTCTTTAATTTCACCAAAACCAAGTTGAACAGCGTTATAACCGTCTGTTTCTTCGGTTTTGTTTTGAAGTACTACGCAAGGACCAGCTTCTACAACAGTTACAGGAATCAGCTTGCCGTCAGCTTCAAAAATTTGGGTCATGCCCAGTTTTTTGCCTAAGATACCTTTAGCCATTATTGCACCTCCTCCTTACAGTTTAATTTCGATGTCAACGCCAGCGGGAAGATCAAGACGCATCAGAGCATCTACAGTCTTAGCGGTGGGTTCCAGAATGTCTACCAGTCTTTTGTGAGTGCGCATCTCGAATTGTTCACGAGAGTCTTTGTTTACGTGAGGAGAACGCAGAATGGTGTAAATGTTTTTCTCAGTCGGCAGGGGAATCGGACCGGATACTTGTGCGCCGGTACGTTTTGCAGTTTCAACAATCTTGGTAGCACTTTGGTCAAGTGCTTTGTGGTCATACGCTTTCAGGCGTATTCTAATCTTTTGAGACTTAGCCATTAAAAAAATAACCTCCTAAAATCGCCCAGTTTCTATGAACGGACATACTCCGTGAAAATCTCCCTGTCTAACAGGCAAGCAACCTTTCACATCATCGCAGGGCCATACCAACAAACATAAGAATATGAGGGGGTGACTAGCCCCCCTCATATAAATCAGGGATCTAACTTAAAAATTGGGATTTACCGTAAGTTTTAAGAATTAAACTTCTTCAACTTCGGAAACAACGCCAGCGCCAACGGTACGACCGCCTT
>JAUNWI010000010.1 GCA_030540395.1 Phascolarctobacterium sp. | reverse complement strand
GGTGGCGAAGAACCCGGTGGCGGCGATAACCCCGGCGCATCTTTTGGCAATGTAGTTGTTGGCGGTGAGCCTGTAGCTATGCGTGCTGTGAAGTCTTCTGTAGCAGCTGCTAACATGATGTGGCGTGCAGAAAACAACGACCTGATGAAGCGTATGGGCGATTTGCGTATGCTGGAAGGCGAACGCGGTCTGTGGGCTAAATACTACACCGGTAAGATGGAAATGGATGCCCAAGATACCAACTTCTCCAACAAATATAAAGCTTACCAAATCGGTTATGATACCAAGGTTAACGAGAACTGGACTGTGGGTGCTGCTCTGTCCTACAACGACGGCACCAGCTCCACCAGCAATGTAACCGATGGTACTAACTGGTCCAACGGCCATGGGGACCAAAAGAACATCGCTTTGGGCCTGTACGGCAGCTGGAAGGCTAAGGATGGCCAATATGCGGACATCATCGTGAAGGCCAGCCGTCTGGACAACGAGTACAACATGAAGTTCTTCAATGGAACTGGTACCTATGACATCGATGGAGATTACAAGACCTGGGGCACCTCCATCAGTGCTGAATACGGCAAGCGCTTCGAGGGCGACAAGGGCACTTACTTCGAGCCCAGTGCTGAGCTGACCTATGGCCATGTGGCAGGCAAGAACTACGACGCCAACACCACCTATCCGGGTGTCGGCGGTATCAACGCCAAGATGAATGTGGAGCAGGACAGCTTCGATACCTTGATTGGTCGCATCGGTCTGCGTGTTGGCCAAAAACTGGAGCAGGGCAGCTACTTTGCTAAGCTGGCCTTGGCACATGAATTCTGCGGCGACTTCGAGGGCAGCTATTACACCGATGGTGCAAATGGTAGAAAATCCTCCATTGACTTCGGCGACACCTGGTACGAGCTGCAAATCGGCGGCACTGCTAAGCTGAGCGCTAACAGCATGCTGTATGCTGACTTCCAACGCAGCTTCGGTGGCGATGTAACCGAAAAATGGCGTGTGGATGCAGGCCTGAGATTCACATTCTAAGATAAGCTTTACAAGCTAATCTTATATACAACCTCCAATAGTGGCGCGAGCCTAGCGCCCAAGAAAGCGGACAGAGTTCTTCGGAGCTCTGTTCAATTTCTTTTTTATAAGGTTATAAGAAAATTTTCTTAAAATACTTTATTTCGACTTTACTTCTTAAGCAAAATAGGATATAATACTAATAAAGCTAAATCAAGGAATGAGATTAAAATAAAATTGATACATTACTTGAAATTTAGGGCTTGAAGAAAATCCAAAGGAGATACTATGATGGCTAAAGCAAAAGAAACAAAAATCGAAGAAGTAAAAGCAGAGGCTGCTGCTGAAGCAGTGGAAGCAAAGGCTGAAGAAGTAAAGGCAGAGGCTGCTGAAAAAGCACCGGAGGCCCCCAAGGCTGAACCCACTTTGGCAATGAAAAAGCTGACTGCTTTGAAGGAATATGCAGATCAAGCCAAGATTACCGGCTTACAATATTTGCAAATCAATGAAAACAATCTGCTGGTGAATACCCGCCTGCTGGTGAAGGGTCAAACTCTGCCCCTGTTCATCGTGGTTAACAATACTGTTTATTCCTATATCCAAGCTCATTTGGTAACCATTCCCCAAGAAAAGCTGGCTGAAACCCTGCAATTCATCAACGAGCTGAACAACCAGTTCAACATGCTGAAATACACTGTTAATCCCCAAGGCAACGTAGTTTTGACCTTCAGCGTTCCCGCTGCTGATGACAAATTTGAGCCCGGCCTGATTTTCGCACTGGTTGACCAAGTAAAAGGTCATCTGGAAGAAAACTATGCCGCTTTGATGGACAAAATTTGGGCTAAAAAATAACCCCATTAGTGAAAGGAAGCATTAGATAATGAAGAAAAAATTACTGGCTTTTATCATGACTCTGATGATGAGCCTGGGCCTGTGCAGCAGTGCATTGGCTGCTGAAAACGATGGTGTGGTCGGCTTTGTCAATATGCAAGCCATTGTGGCCAGCTATCCCGGCATCAAGGATATTGCTCAAGAGATTGCCAACAAGCGCAATGACCTGCAAAAATCCTTCAACGAGCAAGCAAAATCCTTGGACGCCAAAGCTCAACAAGATTTGCAACAAAAGCTGAACAAGGAGCTGGCTGATTTCGAAGCTAAAAAAATGGCTCCTGTACAAAAAGAAATCCGCACCACTATCGACCAAGTGGCAGCAGCCAAGGGCATCAAGAGCGTAGTGAACATCCAAGCCATGGTTTCTGGTGGCAAGGATTTGACCGGCGACGTTGTCAAAGCGTTAAAAAACAAACAATAACCAAGCGTGCTTGGTCTCGTTTGGCTGACTATTCGAAAAGACTAATACACCTTTTTAAATACTTGATTTTTTGATAATTTCTTTTTCACCTCCCCTCTAAAATGCGTCCTGGCTTATGTCGGGGCGTATTTTTTTTGCAAAAAAGTAAATTGAAAATATAGTTATTTCTTGTTATAATAAGCTTGAGATTATGATAATGTGCAGCCTTTTATAGCGAGGTATAATTATGAACAAGGACTATTTATATACGAAATTTAAAAGCGCACAGCGCGGCGCCGTGATGGTGCTTTTCGCGCTGTTGTTGCCCGTGCTGTTTGGCTTCATGGGCTTGGGAATCGATGTGGGCTTGGCTTATGTGGAAAAGGGCAAGGTGCAGGATATTGCCGATTCTGCGGCCTTGGCGGGGGCGGCGAAGCTTTCTGCTGATGGTAATAATGACATGGATGCTATTAAGACTGCCGTGGAAAGCTATGTTAAGGCTAACGGTATTCCTTTAGGCGATAATGATATGTTGCTCAAAGAAGACAATGCTGCCTGGGATGAAAAGGAAACCTTGGCGGCTGGTCAGGATGCCCTTATAGCCTATGGCGTAGTGAGTGTAACCAATAGTGAGGGCGTTGCTGTGGACCGGGTGCGTGTGCGGGTGAATAAGCGTGTGCCGACCTTTTTTGTAAACGTGCTGGGTGACTTTAGCGACGGCTTTGTTATCGCTGCGAAGGCTGCAGCTGAAGGGGGAAGTGAAGTTGGTACCCCTATTAAAAACGATAAACCAGTATTTATGTGCCAACAATTAGATTTGGCATATCAATCGGCAAATCAGATTGTTATTCCTAAAAGCTATGAGTATTCAGTTTATGCATGGAATGAGAATATTATACCGGAAAAATTGCCTGGAACAGGTATGATTTATGCTGCAAATATAGATGGACGCGCGTTTAACTATGACGTTATGAACGAAGTCGTTGTTTATAATCCTTCCATGCCTAATGGTTGGGAGTTTACGCCAAGTAATAGGGATCAGACAACTTATGAAGTTTATAATACTCAAGGAGTGCCTCAAGAAAAGCTAGATATTGCTGCTCAAAAAAAGGCTGACCAAATTGCTGATAGACAGGCTAAACATGATTTATATGCGCAGTTAAAGCAGGAGGCTGTGGATGGTGCTAATGCCATGGCAGCTGATAAACAAGCATATATTGATGGTGCTAAAAATGGTACTAATAAACGTTATATTGGTCCTGTACCTAATCCTGATAAACCATCTGAAAATATTGTGGTCTCTACTGTTCGTACCACTGACACCGAAATAGATTTGTATGTGGATGGTACTGCAAATCTGGGTGGTACAGACAAATATTGGATGGATCAACAATGGAATGTCCTGACCAATTTCCAGCTGAAAAATGTTAAAAAGATCAACAATATCTATTTTTCCAATAAAGATACTGTTATTGCCACTGAAGGAATAACTTATGGAAAGGTTTATGATACCCATGGTAATTTTGGTATTGTAGGTAGCAGTAATACCTTTTCAGGAACAATCTATGGTACCGGCAATATTTGGGTAGGAGGCAAAAACAATAAGCTTGTAGCTAGCGATGGCTTAATTTCCATTATTGCGCCTCAATTTGTATATTTAGGAAAGGATTATAAAGAGGTTACAATCACTAAAGCTGAAGAGAAAGATGGAGTACAGCTATATGAAGTTAAGTTAACTGATGGACTTAATGTTGGTATGCAGTCTGATTGGAGGCTTTATCTAGATTTTTTAGATGATGGTTCCGGTAGTGGTACTGGTTCTGGAGAAGGCACTGGCAGTGGCTCTGCCACAGAAGGCAGTGTGACAACAGTTAAAGTAAAACTTGTCGAGTAGACTGCGTAAGGCTCCCCTGCAAAAGGGGAGCCTTTTTGTTATAAAACCTAAAATTTTACAAAAATATTTATGACGGAATCTAGCATTTTTGCTTGCAATAGTGTATACTATAATAGACAGAGAATGAATAATTAGAAGGGGAGTGACGATCATATCTTTAAGTAATAGGCAAAAACAAATTGCTGAAATAGTACGTCTGGACGGCCCCATCACCGGTGAACATATTGCAGAAAGGCTCAATGTTACCCGTGCGGCTTTGCGCAGCGACCTTGCTATTTTAGTAATGGGCGGTATTTTGGACGCCCGTCCCAAGGTTGGTTATTTTTATACGGGCAAAAACACCTTAGGCATGCTTATGGAAGAGATTTCTGCTATTACCGTGCAGGATTTGCAGTCCGTGCCTGTGGCCATCTCCCATGATAAAAGTGCCTACGAAGCAGTTGTGACCATGTTTTTGGAGGACGTGGGCACGGTCTTCGTGCTGGATGAAAAAAATCTTTTGACCGGCGTAGTATCCCGCAAGGACCTTTTAAAGGCCGCCATCAACAATAGCGATTTGCGTGACATCCCCGTGGTCATGGTCATGACCCCCATCTCCAAGATCATTGTGGCCCAGCCCGAGGAATCCATTGCCACCGCTGCACGCCGTCTCATTAATAATGAAATCGACTGCCTGCCCGTGGTCAAGATGCTGGACGAAGGCAAGCGTCAATACCAAATCGTTGGCAGAATCACCAAGACTAAT
The DNA here is from genome assembly GCA_030540395.1 of Phascolarctobacterium sp. Classification (GTDB taxonomy): domain Bacteria; phylum Bacillota; class Negativicutes; order Acidaminococcales; family Acidaminococcaceae; genus Phascolarctobacterium_A. The sequence goes on along the minus strand of JAUNWI010000010.1, from coordinate 81,890 downwards.
TTTACCCGTTTGCTGGTAGATTTGGCAGAAGGAAAGGGAGGTAATTATCATACTACCGAAGAATAATCCGATTATTTATGCTGTATCCGACTCTATTGGCGAAACTGCGGAGTCCGTTGTTAAGGCTACCACAAGCCAATTTGTGGAAGAAAAATTTGACGTTATTCGCGTGCCCTATGTAAAGGACAAGGAGCAAATTGACCGCGTGCTGGAGGAGGCTGCGGCCAACAATGCTGTGATTTGCTACACCATCGTTTCTCCGGAGCTCCGTGAGCACATGGCTGACCGTGCCTTGGCTAAGGATGTGGAGGTAGTGGACGTTTTGGGCCCCATGCTCAAATCCATCGAAAAAACCACCGGCATGCTGCCCCGCAACCAAGCTGGTCTTATTCACTCCCTGGACCACGACTACTTTAAGCGCGTGGAGGCTGTGGAATTTGCTGTTAAATATGACGATGGCAAAAATCCCTTGGGCCTGCTCAAGGCGGATATCGTTATCATCGGCGTATCCCGCACCTCTAAGACACCCTTGTCCATGTATTTGGCTCACAAGCGCATTAAGGTTGCCAACGTGCCCCTGGTGCCGGAGCTGGCTCCCCCTGAAGAGCTCTTTAAGGTGCCGCCCTACAAGATTATCGGCCTTTTGATTGACCCCTTCAAGCTGAACGAAATTCGTGCCGAGCGCCTCAAGACCATGGGCCTTAGCGATACCGCCGTGTATGCGGACATGAACCGCATCAACGAAGAGCTGACCTATGCCAAGGGCATCATGCGCCGTCTGCATTGCCAGATTATCAATGTTTCCAACCGTGCTATCGAGGAAACTGCGGGCATTATTTTGGAATATGTGCGCAAAAACAAGGAACGCCACGGCGACGAATAAACAATTTTATAAAAAAGAAAAATCCGAAGTCAGTAGCTGGCTTCGGATTTTTTTTGCAGTAATAACTATTATAGTATTTTTTTTAGTGGACTGCAAGGGCTAGAAGCATTTTTTCTAAGAAATTTTCGCAAAAAAAGAGGATTTTACCGTTTTACATTGAATATAAGCAGTGTGTAAATTATCAGCGGAGGAAAGTATGCATGGACGGAGAATTTGAAAGCTTTAAAGAGCAGGTGCGCGGCACCGCTAACATTGTAGAAGTTATCTCCGGCTATGTACCCTTGAAAAAGCGCGGTCAAAACTTTTGGGGCTGCTGCCCGTTTCACGGAGAAAAAACACCTTCCTTTGCTGTGAATCCCGCCAAGAACATGTTTTATTGCTTTGGCTGCCATGAGGGCGGGGATATTTTTAAATTTATCATGAAAATGGAAAGCTGCGACTTTATGGAAGCCTTAAAGCTTTTGGCAGCTCGCTATGGCATACCCGTTCCGGAAAGGCAAAAGACAGCAGTGGAAATTAGGCGCGAAAAGCACAGGGAGCGCATCTATGAAACCAATGCCACTGCCTGCAGGTTTTATCAGGCCTGCCTTTTGAAAACTCCCTATGGTAAGGGGGCTTTGGCCTACTTAAACGGACGTGGCATTAGCCAGGAGATTATCAGTAGCTTTTCCATCGGCTATGCGCTGGATAGCTTCACCTCCTTGCTCAGTAATTTGGGCCGACATGGCTACAAGGGCGAGGAGCTTTTGGCAGCGGGGCTGGTGGCCGAAGGCCGACAGCAGCTTTATGACAAGTTTCGCAATCGGGTGATGATTCCCATCAAGGACCCCAAGGGGAAGATTGTGGGCTTTGGGGGCAGGGTGCTGGATAACAGCACGCCCAAATATTTGAATACAGCAGAAACGGAGTGGTTTAATAAACGGCGTTTGCTTTTTGCAATGGACGTGGCCTACAAGGCCATTCGCTCCAGCCGCCAGGCCATTGTGGTGGAAGGCTATATGGATGCTATTAGCCTGCATGCGGCAGGGATTAGTAATGTGGTGGCATCCATGGGCACGGCCTTTGCGGCGGAGCAGGCCAAGCTTTTGAAGCGTGTTGCCGATGAAGTGGTGTTTTGCTACGACAGCGACAGCGCCGGACGCAAGGCGTCCGTGCGGGCGGTGAGCATTGCCCGCACCGAAGGCCTGAAGGTGCGCATTGCGGGGGTGCCCGAGGGCAAGGACCCGGATGAATATGTGCGTCGCTACGGCAAGGAAGCCTTTCTCAAGGTGCTTAGCGAGGCGCGGGAGGGCATTGACTTTCAGATTGAAGAAACAATTTTGCAAAGCGATGTTTCAAATTTAGCAGGAAAAGTTGACGCTGTGTCGAATATACTACCATTCCTATTAGAATGTAAAAGCGAAATCGAAGCCGCGGAGCATATGCGCCGCTTGGCACAAAGGTTGACCATAGACGAGGGCCTCATTGTGGAGGAATATCGTAAGGCAACAAGAAAAAATGGTGCCAGGAGAGAAAACGTTTATGTGCCCGTGCCGGACGTTAAAAAAATAAGCGTCACCAGGCAGGCGGAGGAGCAGCTTTTGGCAGTGCTTTTGGAGGAGCCCTATCTGGCAGATAATTGCCAGGAGGTGGTGCAGCAGACGGGCTGGAGTGATCCGGCGCTGGCGCAAATATATGCGTACCTTGCGGCCTTGACCGAAGCCAACGCTTTTACTATTGATAAATTGAATGATGCTTTAGATGGAGCAGGGCAGTCAGCCTTGGCGGGCATCAGGACAAGAGCGGTACCCACGCAGGATGGGGAACAATTTGTGAAGGCTTGTCTACGCCAGCTGCGCCGCAGCTATCTGGAGCAGGAATATGAAAAGCATCGTCTGCTGGCGGATGAATATGAGCGTTTGGCAGATGAGCGTTTTATGCAGGAATTGCAGGAAACTCAAAGGATAAAGGATGAAATCAAAAAGCTCTATGGACAATCAAATTGAAATGGAAGGAGGGAACACCATGGAAGAAAATATCAGTAAATTGACCCAGGAACAAATCGATGAATTGGTGCAAAGGGGCAAGGCACAAAATGGTGTTCTCACTTATGGGGACGTTATGGGAGCCATCAACTCCTTGGATAGTGTATCTAGCGAGGAGGTTGAGCATTTATATGAGGTTATAACCCGCAAGGGCTTGGAAATAGTGGATGATAACACCTCCGACGATGATGTTTTGCCCATGGTGGATGCGGATGAGCCCGCTGATGAGGATATCACGGAAGCGGAGCTGGCTAATCTGACTGTTCCCGAGGGCATCAGCATCGATGACCCGGTGCGTATGTACCTGAAGGAAATCGGTCGTGTTCCGCTACTGGTGGGCGAGGACGAAATCAAGCTGGCTAAGCGCATGGATAAGGGCCGTCAGGCTGAGCGCTTGCTGCGGGGCAAGACCGTAACCTTGGATGCACCTGTTTTCAGCGGCACCGATGACACGGCAACACTGCTGGAAAAGGTTAATGGCTTCATGGAAGGTGAGTGGCATATGACCGATATGCGCTCCATCTACAAGGTGCTGGAGATGATTAAGGCACGCCAGGAGGCCGGTAATCCCTACAAAATTGAAGATTATGAGGATTTGATTTTTGAATTTACCAAGGATGAGCGCTTGCATCTGCAGCGCCTGATGGTAGAAAATAAATGCTCCATTCCTGATTGCGAGCGCCTGGAGATTCAGCGTCCCACCAGCGATAAGGATGTGCATAACCTGTATCAGGTGAAGTCCTTGCTGGAGGAGATTAAGGCTCGCTTGAGCGATGGTCGCGAAAAGGATACTCAAATTGCGGAAGCTTATATTGACAGCGAGGATAATTTTGACCAGCTGTTAAAGGCAGTGCGCCAGCAGGGTAATGATGCTAAAAAGTGCCTGTCCGAGGCAAATTTGCGTCTGGTAGTAAGTATTGCCAAGCGTTATGTTGGTCGCGGCATGCTTTTCCTGGATTTGATTCAGGAGGGTAATTTGGGCCTGATTAAGGCTGTAGAAAAGTTTGACTATAACAAGGGCTTTAAGTTTAGTACCTATGCTACCTGGTGGATTCGTCAGGCCATTACCCGCGCCATTGCGGACCAGGCCCGTACTATCCGCATTCCCGTGCACATGGTGGAAACCATCAACAAGCTGATTCGCGTTTCCCGCCAGCTCCTGCAGGAGCTGGGCCGCGAGCCGCTGCCTGAGGAAATCGCCAAGGAGATGGATACCTCCGTGGAGAGAGTGCGCGAGATTATGAAGATTGCCCAAGAGCCTGTGTCCTTGGAGACGCCCATTGGCGAGGAGGAGGATTCTCATCTGGGCGATTTCATCGAGGACCACGACGCGCCGGCTCCCGCCGACGCGGCTTCCTTCACACTGCTGCGGGAGCAGCTGGACGAGGTTTTGGAGACGTTGACCGTTCGCGAAAAGCGGGTGCTGGAGCTGCGCTTTGGCCTGGAGGACGGTCGTAGCCGTACCTTGGAAGAGGTGGGCCAGCATTTTGGCGTTACCCGTGAGCGTATTCGTCAGATTGAGGCGAAGGCGCTGCGGAAGCTACGCCATCCCAGCCGCAGCAAGAAGCTGAAGGACTTTTTGGAATAGTCCTTGACATAAACGAGCCTATATAATAAAATAATACTGTTGAGTTGTTATCGTGGGCCTATAGCTCAGTGGTAGAGCCGCCGGCTCATAACCGGCTGGTCGTAGGTTCGAACCCTACTGGGCCCACCAACCTTAACTTATTACGAACTAACGCAGGTCATTACGGCCTGCGTTTTTTGTTGCGCAGTAATAGTTTTTTCTTGCGTCATCTAATAGGTAATTGTATAATAGAGAATATGAAAATAGACTGATGAGTCTATAAGCAAGAAGGATTTTTCTAAGCATATTTTTTATGTAAGATATCACTCTTAGGCAAGATGAAGCGATACAAAAAGCAGTAAAAAGTATAAGGAGCGTGCAGCATGAATTTACAGAATAAAAAGGTAAAGATAGTCCTGGGCATTTTGATTGCCGTATGTCTGATTATTTCCTACCGCATTTACAGCAATGTGCAAAATGACAAGGCGAGAGCCGAAAAAATGTCTAGGGTGAAGACTGTGGCTGTGACCACAGGTCATGCCAGCCGCCAAACCCTTATTCCGACCATGACCTTTAGCGGTAGTCTGGACCCGGAGTGGCAGGCCGAGGTGGCTGCCAAGGTGGACGGTCGCTTGGAAAAGGTTTACGTAAAAGAGGGCGACAAGGTTAGCAAGGGACAGGTGCTGGCGATTTTGGAGCAAACCGATACTGATGCTAATCTGCTCAACGCCCGTGGTAGCTATTTAGATGCCCAAGCTAATCTTAGCAAGGCAGAAAGAGATTTAGTGCGTTATGAAAAGCTTTTTGCTAATGGTGCTGTATCCGAGCAGGTGGTGGATAACTATCGCTTTGCCCGTGATAACGCAGCTGCCAAGCTGGAGGCCGCCCGTGGCAATTTGCAGGGCATGGAATCCAAATCCGCAGGCACTATTTTAACGGCTCCTGCCGATGGCATTGTGGCCAAGCGCTATTTCCAGGAGGGCTACTACGCTAAGGCCGGCACTGCTATTTTTGCTGTGGCTGATATCAGCATGTTGAAAACCGTGATTCATATTCCTGAAGGTCAGGTAGCAGGCGTAGCCGTGGGCAACGAAGCCACTATTAAGCTGCCTGCATATCCTGATAAAAAAATTGTTGGCAAAATCACCCGCATCGCCCCTGTGGCGGACCAGCCTTCCCACACCTTTGCAGCGGAGGTTAGCGTGGATAACAGCCAAGGCCTTTTGGCAGGCGTTTATGCCAACGTGTATTTGACAGCTCAGCCTCGTGAAAACGTGCTCACCGTACCCCTGCACGCTATTGTTATGCGTGACGACCAGCAGACCATTTTTGTGGCTGATAAGGATGGCGTCATCCAGCGCAGGGTGCTGGTGGTTGGCTTCACTGATGACAAATATGCCGAAATTATCAACGGTGTAACCGAAGAGGACCTCATCGTAGTCGAAGGTCAGAACAAGCTGCGCGAGGGCGTCAAGATCAAAATGGAAAAGGCTGGTAAATAATTATGATTGGTACATTTATTAAAAGGCCTGTATTTACCACCATGTTCGTTTTGCTTTTGGTGGTTTTCGGCATCCGCTGTTATCCGGAAATTGGCGTGGATTTGAATCCGGACGTGGATTTGCCCATCGTCAGCGTGCGTGTGCGCTATGATGGCGCTTCTCCGGAGGAAATGGAAACGCTGGTTACCAAGCCCATTGAAAACCGCGTCAGCCAGGTTTCCGGTATCAAAACCCTGTCCTCAACTGTCTTAGAGGGCTACAGCGAAACTGTTTTGGAATTTAATTTGGGCGTGGACCCCCAACAAAAGGCCAGTGAGGTACGCGAAAAGGTTTCCAGTATTCGCAAATCCCTGCCCGATGATATTGATGAGCCCACAACCCAAACTGTAGATTTGAACGCCCGCGCTATTGTGGCCTGGACCTTTTCCTCCAGCTCCCGTTCCCGTGGTGAAATCCGACGTATTATCGAGGATAATATTAAGGACGAGCTGCAGATGGTGGAGGGTGTGTCCGAGGTTACTGTTGTAGGCGCCAGCCAGCGCTGCATTCGCATTGTGCTGAAGCCGGAAAAGCTGCAGGAGTATGGCATTTCCTACCAAACGGTGCGGGACACCATCAACAAGAATAACTATAACACCCCCGGTGGCAAGGCCCGCAGCCAGGAAATGGAAATCACGGTGCGTACCTTGGCAAAGTATAACACTGTGGATGACATCAAACAAGTGGTGGTGGCCAACCATAATGGTCGACCTGTATATATTGGTGAAGTGGCTGATGTGCTGGACGATTGGGAGGACGAGGATACCTTTGCCAGTGCCAATGGCGAGCCCAGTGTATTGGCCTTTGTGCGCAAGCAGTCCAAAACCAATACGGTGGACGTAACCGATAATGTCAATAAAAAAATGGAGCAGCTGCGCCAATCCAATCTGCCCCCGGATATCACGGTGGAGAAGGTGCGTGACCAATCCAAGTATATTCGCGATAATATTGCGGACGTGTGGAACACTATTCTGTTCGGCGGTTTCCTTGCGCTTTTGATTACTTATATGTTCCTGCGCAACTTCCGCGCTACTATCGTAGGCGGTTTGTGTATCCCCACAGCGGTTATTTCTACCTTCTTTATGATGAAGGTTATGGATTTTACCCTGAACAATATGTCCCTGATGGCTTTGTCCTTGGCTATTGGTATGCTTATCGACGATGCCATTGTTGTAATCGAAAATATCTTCCGTCATATCGAAATGGGTAAGACACCCTTTGTGGCCGCCAAAGAGGCTACGGAGGAGCTGACGCTGGCTATTTTGGCTACCTCCTTCGTTATGTTCGCCGTTTTTGTGCCCATTGGTAATATGGGCGAAATCGTTGGTCAGTTCTTTAAGCAGTTCGGTTTAACTGTAGCCTTTGCCATTGCTTTTTCTACCTTAGTTGCCTTTACGCTGACGCCCATGGTGTCCGCTTATTGGATTAAGGCTGAAAGCGAGGAGGAGAGCGCCAAGAGCCGAAATAAATATTTACAAATCGTGCTGGATAAATTTGAGGCAGGCTTCCAAAGCGTGCGCGAAATGTATAACAGCCTTATGAGCTGGTGTCTTGATAGGCCTAAAAAGGTCGTTTTGGTCAGCGTTTTGAGCTTGGGCATCAACCTGCTCCTGCTGCCCTTCGTAGGTACGGAATTTACACCTACCTATGACTCCGGTGAGTTTACCGTCAATGTGAAGGCGCCCATCGGCAGCAGTCTGCAAAAGACTGTGGAGCTGGCAACGCCCCTGCAGCAATATATCAGTGATTTGCCCGAGGTCAAGATTGTGGCCTTGAATATTGGTAACGGTCGTAACCCTGTTAACCAGGGCTCCTTGGATATTCGTCTAAAGCCCTCTAACGAGCGTAACCGCAGCATGCAGCAGATCATGGATGAGCTGCGCGCTAAATTCGGTAATACGGAAGGTCTCAAGGTATCCGTTGTCTCCAATCAGGGCGGTGGCCGTGGCGATAGCCGTCCCGTGCAGATTGGTCTGCGTGGCAACAATATCAAAGAGTTGAAAAAATATGCGCTTGATTTGGCAGATATGCTGAAAACCGTTCCTGGTGCTACGGAAGTGGATATTTCTGACTCAGAGGAAGAGCCGGAAATTATTATTCGTGTGGACCATGCCAAGGCCAGCCAGTTGGGCTTGGATGCTACGGAGCTGGGCAAGGTAGTGCAAATGGCCTTTATGGGTAAGAGCACCTCTAACAGCTATACCATTGGCGATAATGACTATGATATTATTTTGCAGATGCCCTTGGCAGAGCGTAATGATATTAACGCAGTGGCTAATTTGCGTGTTTCAAATAGCAGTGGTACCTTTGTGCGCTTGGGTGATATTGCGACAATTAAATATGGCAGTGGTCCGACCCGTATCGAGCGCGAGGACAAGCAACGTCAAATCGTGGTTTATGCCAACACTGTTGGTATTTCCTCCGGTGATTTGATTACCAAGGCGAGAACAGAGTTTATTCCGGCGCTGAATATGCCCCCTGGCTATAACTACAAAATGATTGGCCAGGCGGACAATATGGCCCGCTCCTTTAGAGAAATTGCCAAGGCAGTTATTTTGGCCATTGTCATGGTTTATATGACGCTGGCAGCGCAGTTTGAAAGCTTCTCTCAGCCTTTGATTATTATGGCTTCCTTGCCCTTTGCGATTATTGGTGCTGTTCTGGGCCTTTTGGTGGCAGGGCAGACAGCCAATATGATGAGCATGATTGGCTTTATCATGCTGTTAGGCTTGGTTACCAAGAACGCGATTTTGCTTTTGGACTATGCTAATCAGGCACGGGAGCACGGCATGGGGCTTAAGGAGGCTACCTTGGAGGCTTGCTCTCTGCGCTTGCGTCCTATTTTCATGACAACCCTGTCCACGATTTTGGGCATGCTGCCCATTGCCTTGGGCATTGGTGAGGGTGCGGAGCTGCGTCAGTCCATGGGCGTGGTTTTGGTGGGCGGCTTGACGACCTCCACCATGCTTACCTTGATTGTTATTCCGCTATTGTATTTGCTCTTTGAGGATTGGAAGCTGAAGCACTATCAGCCTAAAGGGGAGTAGAGGAGCAAGAGAGGCTCCCCTTGGGGGGAGCTGTCAGACCGCGTAGTAGTGTGAAATAGAAGTTGTTTGTATATGCGGCTGACTGAGAGGGGTGACTGCAAAAGTCAATTGGTTCTGCTCTCTTGTGAAGCTTATTGTTGGAGTTTTATTGATGACTAAACTAACAGATAAAGAGTTCAAATGTTATTTGGCCGATGTTCACGACAAAATAAGTGAAGTGCTGGATATCACCAAAGAAAAGGATATCAATTACGGTCACCAATTTGTTGTGGAGCTGTGTCAGGCGAAGTTAACCTTGAACATCTATAATGGTAAAAAGGGCTTGACCTATGTATTTTCCGGCGATAGTGCCCTAGAAGCGAAGGTGCGGGAGCTGCTGGGTGAGCTGAGCCATGTTGCGGGGGCGCAAGCGTACTGCGGCGTTGGCAACGCCGCTCGCTTTGCGCCCGCAAGCGCCACAGGCGCGGCAGCTGGCGTCGCTGCTCCTGCAGCGACTGAGCTGCCGCGGGGCAAGTGGGCCGGCAGCGACGAGTCCGGCAAGGGCGACTTTTTTGGCCCCTTAGTGGTGTCCGCAGTGGTGGTGGACGACAGCACCGCCGCCAAATTGGCCGCTGCCGGCGTCAAGGACTGCAAGCTTTTGACCGACAAAAAAATCTTGGAGCTGGAAGACATCATCAAGTCCACGGTGGTGGACTTTAGTGTGCTTGAGCTCAAGCCCAAGGCCTACAACCTGCGCTACGCGCAGGTTACGGCCCAGGGCGGCAAGCTCAACCAGCTCCTTGGCTACGGCCATGTGGCCGCCTTGAGTCAGGTGTTGGCGCGGCATGGCGACTGCCATGCCGCTCTTATCGACCAGTTTACTACATCCTTAGTAAACGTGCGGGAGCTTACCAAACGCTTCCCACAGTGCATTGTGAAGCAACAGCCCAAGGCGGAAAGCAATTTGGCTGTGGCTGCGGCCTCGGTGCTGGCCAGGGCACGTTTCTTGCGCACCATGGCAGAATTGGCGGAGGCTGCCGGGGAAGCCGCCTTGCCCAAGGGCGGCGGCGAAGGAGCCACAGCCTGTGCGCGAAGGCTGGCGGCAAAGCTCGGCAAGGCCGAGTTGGCGAGCTTTGTGAAGCTGCACTTTGCCAACTACAGCCGCATCTAGAAATATGCTGCTGCGTTCGCCTGCGCTCACGCAGTCGTTGCGTGTTTTGAGAGCGGGGCTACAGCTATATATAGTAAAAAGCATAGCATTTGCCTGCAAAATATGGTAAAATATTTTGCAGGCATACTTGTTTTTAAGAGCTAATTTATTTAAGTGGAAAAAGAGGCTTGGTCCATGAAAAAGCTAATCGTCAATGCCGATGATTTCGGCTTACATACTTTAATCAATCAGGGAATTATCAAAGGGCATCAAGAGGGATTTATTACTAGCACCTCCATTATGCCTAGCGCCGACGCCTATGAGGAGGCGGTGGAGCTGGCTCGCGCCAATCCCAGGCTGGGCATTGGCATTCACCTGACTCTGGTGGGCGGGGTGAAGCCTCTGCTGCCTAAAGCGAAGGTGGCAAGCCTGTTGGATGGGGAAGGTTGCTTTTTGCCGGACTATGTGGCCTTTGTTAAACGCTTTTACACCGGCGGCATCAAGCGCAGCGAGCTGGAAGCGGAGCTGCGGGCGCAGGTGGAAAAAGCTTTGGCTAGTGGCCTTAATATTACCCATGTTGATAGCCACCAGCATACTCACGTTTTGCCGGGTATGAATGGACTTGTCAGAAAGCTCTGTAATGAGTATAATATAAAAAGAGAGCGTATACCCAAAGAGGGCTATACCTTTAGCGGTGGCTTTGCTGCCGGTTTAGGTCGCAAAATTGGTCGCTGTGGGCTCAGCTTTTGTGCCGATTTGGCGCGAGCTGGTGCCGCTAGGGATGGCATCAGGTATCCGGATTATTTCTTTGGTATGCTGGCCGGAGGTCATTTAAATGCGGAGCTGGTGGGTAATATTATCCGTGCTTTGCCCGATGGCGTGAGCGAGATTATGACCCATCCGGGACTGGAAACAGCACCCTTGGCCAAGCTATACGCTTGGCACTATACTTGGGAAACAGAGCTTGCATCCTATTTGGATGAGGGGAATAAAGCGCTGATTAAAGAGAATAATGTGCAGCTTATAAGTTTTGGAGATTTGTAAGAATTCCTCAGTCAGCAATTTGTGTTCACAAATTGACTCAAGACAGCTCCCCTTTCCCCTAAAGGGATTAGCACGACCAACACGTTCTCGCTGCACTTCGCTTGCGACAACGTGGGTCTTAGCGTCAAAGGGGAGCCGATAAGTGCTTTATATACATCATAACTTTGGTGGTCTTGATTAATGAATAAAAAGCTTTTGCTGCGTTTGGGAGCCTTGTTCCTTTTTGTGCTTCTCATTTCTGCAGCAGTCATTTACTTTACATTTGATATACGGACCTTGGACTATTTGACCATGTTTGAGCCTAAGTGCATCCTTTTGGCCTTAGGCTGTCTTGCTATTGGTCTTTTGTTTGATGGGCTGCGCCTGATTACCTTGGCGGATATCACGGATGAAAAATTGACTCTGCGCCAGATTGTTAATGTGGTGCTTAGCAATTATTTTCTGGCCTTGGTTTCGCCCGGTGCCAGCGGTGGTGCCATTGCCCAGGTTATGTTTATGCGCAAGGCGGGGGTGCCCGTGGCCAAATCCACGGTGGTCATTCTCGTCCGCACCATTATGTCCATCATTTTCCTGATTTTGCTGGTGCCTTTGGTGCTGCATTTTGACGAGGATATTGTGGAATGGATGCCGGCTTCGGTGATTACCATTGTCTCCGTGGCCTTCGTTTCCCTGCCCATTATTGCCATTTATTTGATGCGCACCCGCTATCCGGAAAAGATTATCTTTTATTGTACCCGCAAGCTAAGTTATACCACTAGGCGCAACTGCTATATCTGGTATCAGCAGTTTAAAAAAGCAGCCATTGTTATGGGTAAGAATCCCCTCATGGTCCTGCGGGCTTTTATTGAGTCCGGTCTAAGCCTGCTCTTTATTTATGCAACAGTGCCTGCCTACATGACGGGTCTCAATATAGACTTTGATTTGGCGCAGGTGATGGGGCGCATGGTGCTCATCAATCTGGTGCTGTATTTTTCGCCCACACCTGGCGGCAGTGGTATTGCGGAGGCAGGCTTTGTTATGCTCTTTGCCAATATCCTTCCCAGCGGCTTGGAGGGCATTTTGGCTGTTTTGTGGCGCTTTACGGCGGAATATCTGCCCTTTATGCTGGGTGCAGTGGTGACTATTCGTGCCTTTGGTAGCGATGTCATTAACGTGGCTAACGTGAAGACGAAAACTAAAGTGGTGGAGCCCAAAAATAAGGCTTAGTTCAGTTTATTCTGCTATACTTTTGCAGATGGTAATCTATTCTTAGGGGTTGAGTACTGATGAAAATATTAGTAACAGGCGGTGCCGGCTTCATCGGCTCCCATCTGCTGCGGCTTTTAGAGCGGCAGGAGCAGGTGGAGGTAGTGGTTTATGATAACCTTACCAGCGGCCGCAGGGAGCATGTGCCTAATAATATACGCCTGATTGAGGGAGACGTGCGCGACAAGGATTTGGTGCGCCTTTTTTTGCAGGAGCATTTCGATGCTGTTGTTCATTTGGCGGCCCAAACCATGGTGCCTTATTCCTTGCAGCATCCTGACGAGGATTGCTCCGTGAATTTGCTTGGCTTGCTCAATGTTTTGGAGTGCTGTCGCGTGAGCGGCGTTAAGAACGTGGTATTTTCCTCCAGCGCTGCTGTGTATGGGGATAATCTCAATATTCCCCTACAGGAGGAGGAGCGCTTGCTGCCCACCTCTGCCTATGGCATCACTAAGATGACCAGCGAGCATTATCTGCGCATGTATCACGATTTATATGGCCTTAACACCACGGTGCTGCGCTTTGCCAATGTGTATGGCGAGCGTCAGGGCGCAGGCGGCGAGGGTGGCGTGGTCAGCATCTTCTGCAAGCTTTTGGCTAAGGGTGAGGGCGTGACCGTCTTTGGCAACGGTGAGCAAACCCGTGATTTTGTCTATGCAGGAGATATTGCTGAAGCGCTGTGGCGTGGCTCTAAGCTTGAAGGTCACCATGTAATCAATATTTCCACCCAAAAGGAAACCTCTGTGAACGCCTTGTTGGCTGCTTTCAAGAAGGCAGTGGGCAGGGCTTTCCCTGTGACCTATGCTCCGGCTAGGGAAGGGGACATTTTCCGCTCCGTGCTGAGCAATGGTCGTTGCCGGGAGCTGTTGGGCTTTTGCCCATCCATGAATTTGCAAGAAGGCGTGGCGCGGACCTACGCTGATTATTTACAAAAGAATGGGGATAGCTAATGAAACAGTTGGAAAAAAATAGCCTGCTGATTATTGCAGGACTGGTGCTTTTCACAATTATGTTTGGCATCGGGGGCGTGCCCTTGCTGGACCCGGATGAACCGGTTTATGCAGAGACTGCCCGCGAGATGATTCAATTTAACGACTTTTTGTCGCCGCGTATTTTTGGCAACTATTGGTATGACAAGCCGCCCATGTATTATTGGTTGGTAGCCTTTTCCCAAATGCTCTTTGGTTATACGGAGTTTGCGGCACGTTTTCCTGCGGCCCTGATGGCCTGTGGTACCGCTGTGATGATTTACGTTTCTACCACGAAGATGTTCAATGAGAAGGCAGGCTTTTGGTCTGCTATTATCCTGACCAGCTGCGTCCAGTTCTTTTATATGGGTAAGGCGGCGGTGACGGACACCACGCTGCTCTTTTTCATGACTGGTGCTATTTTGAGCTTTGCCCATAAAAAGTATTGGCTTATGTATGCCTGCATGGCACTGGCTACGGTAACCAAGGGACCCATTGGTATCGTGTTCCCGGGTGCGATTATCTTCCTGTATTTGTTGGTTGTGGGCCAGCTGCGGGAAATTTTGCGCATGCATGTGATTCGCGGCCTGCTGTTATACTTTTTGATTGCTTCCCCTTGGTATTACGCCATGTACACCGTGCACGGCATGGACTTTATTAATACCTTCTTGGGCTTTCACAATGTAACTCGCTTTATCACGCCGGAGCACGCCAATCGCGTGACCTTCTGGTACTATTTCCCGGTAGTGATTTTGGGCATGTTCCCATGGACGGGTATGCTGGTGCAGGCGGTGAAGGCTTCCATCAGCGATAGCCGCATTGACGATATGCGTCAGCTTTTGCTGTACCATGTTTGGTGGGCCTTTGTGTTCCTGTTCTTCACTGTGTGCCAAACTAAATTAGTATCCTATATTCTGCCCATGTTCCCGCCCATGGCGGTGATTATTGGCTGGAATATTTCCCGCATGATTACGAAAATGCGTCACAACACCACTTTTTATAGCTGGATGTTTGGCAGTGGCCTGATGTTCGTGCTTTTAGGCGCAGGTTGGATTGTGGGCAGCCAATATCTGCCCGAGGCCGCCTTCAGCCTGATGATGCTGGGTGTTTTGACTTTGATTATCGGCGGTGGCGCGGTGTTCACTCTGTGGTATTATCGTGATATCGAGATGGCCTGCTGGCTGCACACCTTGGTGGGTGTGGTGACCATGTGCGTGGCCTTTGCCTTTGTTCTGCCGGTGATTGCAGACCGCTTCAGTGTGAAGAGCATGAGTGAGGTGTACCTTGAAGAGTGCAATCAGGAAACGCCTATTTACGTTGATAAGTTCCTGCGTCCTGGCTTTATGTATTACGCAGGCAAGGCCGGTGTGGAGATGATTCCCAAGACCGGTGCGCTGCCGGAGGCCTTGCGCAACGGTCAGCACAAGTATATTTTGGTGCGCGGACTGGAGTATCGCCGCGTGCTGAAGACCAAGCAGATTCCTACTAATGTGGAAACCGTGAAGGAAATCGCAGATATTTATCTGTTGGAGCAAAAATAAAGAAAACCCCTCCGCCTCGCAAGCTCGGCACCTCCCCTTTAAAGGGGAGGCAATCCAGTGGTGTATGACTTTGCCTCCCCTTCAAAGGGGAGGGGGACCGCTTTAGCGGTGGAGGGATTAATAGTGAGAGGAATTATAAAATGACTAAATACATCAAGAATGGTAAAAAACTCGGCGTCCTGGGCGGGCTGGGCCCCGCAGCCAGCGCAGAATTCCTGCGCCAGCTGGCTGCGAAATGCCCTGCTTCTGTGGACCAGGAGCATCCTGTAGTATATATGATTGCGGATTGCGAAATCCCCGACCGTGGCACCGCCATTTGCGGCCTCGGTCCCAGTCCCTTGCCCAAGCTGAAGGAGGATTTGCTCAAGCTGTGCGACATGGGTGCTGATGTATTAGCTGTACCCTGCAATACGGCCCACTATTTCATCGACCAATTCATCGACGAGCTGCCCGTACCCTTGGTGCATATCATTGAGTCCACAGTGCTGGCCACCAAGGCCATCGCGCCGAACGGCGCGTGGATGCTTTCAACGAAGGGCACCAGAGCCTGTGGCCTGTACCAAGCCTGTGCTGACAAGCATGGACTAAAGCTTTTCATCCCCAACGAGGAGCAAAGCGACAAGTCCCAGCAGGTGATCAATTTTGTGAAGGCCAACAAGCTCGTCGAAGCTGGCGCGCTGATGCGCCAGCTAGTAGAGGAGCTGTGGCGTGAACACGATGTACCTGTGATGACCGCCTGCACGGAGCTGCCCTTGGGCTACGATGCTAGCGGTTTGCCCCAGGAGCGCAGTGTTTCCAGCATTGGCGCCCTTGTGGACGCTACTGTGAAGCAGCTCTACGACGAAGTAGAGGAATAAAACAAAAAACTTGCGCGAAGCGCAAGAAAGTGTTACACTATATATGAAAAGGCAGCCGTCCACAAGGTGGTTGACCTCACGTTATGGGTTAAGAAACTCCATCCCGCTACCGCCAAGTTTAGGGATGGAGCTTTCTTTTTTACGGAAACTTATTACAGACACATCAAACGAATGAAGGTCAGCAATGCGATGATAAACATACCAAAGGCCATAAGGTCTTGGAAAGAAAAGTTTTTCATGGCATCACCTCCAATCTCATCGAGTGAGGTCCAACCACCCTGAAACACGGTTGCTGTAGATATTATAGCACAAATCGACAATTAAAACAACATAGGTTCGCAATATACATGCAAAAAAACTCCATCTCACTAGCGGAGGCTAGGAGATGGAGTTGTATTTTTTAGTACTTTTCGGTTATTTCATTCCCACCAATATCCATTAATACCACTAAAGGTTTGGTTCGATTGCTTAAAAGTTAACTCGCCAATCTTTTTGTCTGGATTTTGGGAATTTGCAATATATATTCTAGTAATTTTATTAATGTTCTTACTGTCATAATTGACAATATTTCCAGATCTATCAAAAATTAGATGAGTATCACCTTGAACCGTATAATCTTTATTTGAAAGAAGGTCTCTAACATTTATTGGAGTATCTAAAGTCTTAGTACCTCCACCTTTATTGGTGATTGGATCACCTAAGTAACCAAAACCAGTTATCATACCTTTATTGATCCATACACTGTCTATAGGATGATCTTCATCGGTATACTTCTGCATTTCATCATATACTTTATTAATAAGCTCATTTGCAAAATCTTCGTATTGTTTATAGTCAGGGTCAATATTAACTTTATACCTATAAGGCGATTTCCCCGCAGCCAATCCCAGCAACTGATTAACATTGCCAATGATGCTCTTAATACTGCCCACCATACCAGCATCACTAGTAAAGGACGAACCGACAGCAGCCACAAATGCTAAAATAATAGCGTATTCTACAATCGCTGTGCCACGCTTTCCGAGCCTGCGCAGGAACATTTTATCGTCACTCATTCGAAAAATTTTTAATTATTGCTAATAATATTATACTCCTGCGAAATTATAAGCGTCAAGTAATATTTTCAGAGAAATCTTATTCATTTGAATAGGTAAAGAAAACAAATAAAGCCATACACCAGAGCAGTGTATGGCTTTACTCATTTTATTAGAACGCTTCATCTAAGAGCAAGGAAAAAAGCTTGCTAGTTTGCAAGACGATGTCCTGCTCGTTTTCCGTCCAGGTGTGGGTCTTGCCGCGATGATAAACAGTGAGCAGGTATTGTGCCTGCCCTTGGATGGTGATGACCTTGCTAATACCAGAACGCATAAAGTTTTTATCCGTGCTATGTAAATTGCTATTAGGCACATTATTTAAATCGGTGCATATTCTGAAACCATCCTCATCAAAATATGAAGCTATTACGGACCAAGAAAAATGGGACAAAATAGGGGTGCCGAACATCTTTAGCTTGTCAAACCAATAAACGGGTGTAATCCTTTGCTCGCTGTCCTTTAGGGAGTAAAGAATGGCACCAGTGGCCTGCAGTGTTTCACAGCAATGCTCTATAAGCCTTTGGCAAGAAGTTGGGCGGTCCTTAAAATTGTTATAATCTAGGGTTTGCTGCAAAAAGAGCCCCACAGAAATGGGCGCATTTTCGATATAACCCTGGTCAATCAAATTGCCATAGGAAAAATCGTTCTGTTCCAGCTCCAAGGGGATAATGGTAGCGATAAAATATTCCTCCCCTGTATCTCCATCGGCTATATACTGACCTCGCTCCATAACCCAGCGCAGCTGACCTTGTTTAGTGACCATGCGGTAGGTGATGGCGTAGGGTGTATTGCCGGTATGGCTGAGCAGAACACGTTGCATTCTATCCCAATCACCATAATAGACAGTTCGTTCCATTTCTCCCTTGCAATATTCCATGAGCTCGGTGAAATCCTTGCAGCCAAGCTGCTGACAAAGCGTTTGATTGGCATAAATAAGGGGATAATGCTCAGCGATGCTGCAATATACCAAACCGTTGGGCGTGTGCTCACACATGTCAATGGCCATGGAGCGGTCGCATTCCAGCTGGGTTAGGCGGCGCGTAACCTCCGCTCCATGCTCTAGGGGCAGTATTTTGCCCAGGTCGTGGAGTTTATTGGCGGCAGAGGAATGCAGGTAGACAATCTTGGGCTCACCCTGTTCCTTGCGATAAACAAAGGTGGCTCTTTCGAGCTCTCGGACTGGAGTACCACTATCCGTGTGATAGGTGATATTAGCAGTAAAGAGAACTATACAGAAATTTTCTGTTGCTTGGATTGTCTCCATGCTGATACCATCAAAATCCACGAAAAAGGGAATGGTCATACGCTCATGAGCTGTGGCAGCAATAGCATCATAATTAGGGTAGATTTCCTTAGGACCCCATCCCATGAAGCTGCTTTGCTTAGAAAAATAGCTGAGCATCTTTTCCATATCGTTTTCTATGAAGTAGGCTTGGAAAAAGTCCAACGTTCTTTGCCGAGCCTGCTCTATAAAGGAAGTGTTATTCATCTTCACCACCTCCGGAAATAGCAGTATTGGTGGGCTGGTTATAAAACATACCAAAGCCCTTGCCACGACGGGTCTCCAGTCGTAAAGGAGCAAACTCCTCTAGCTTTAGCTTGTGGCGCAGGTTGGAAATATGCATATTTAGGGCACGGCTGGTGTATTTAATCTCGCTACGAGGATAAACCTCCTGATAAAGCTTGTCTATGGTCACAATTTGATTAAGGTTATTGGCAAAAACAAGCAGCAGCCTGAACTCCGTGGCTGTAAGGGGAACAAGCTCTCCCTTAAGAAAAACCTGATTATTATGCAGGAAGATTTGCAAATCGCCCAAATGCATGATTTTGCCATTGTTTTCTCTTGCTTGGGTGGTCAAACGCAGGAAATTTTTAATTTGGTAATACAGCTCCACGCTGCCGCAGGGCAAATGTACCAGATAATCGGCGCCGCCATCCAAAAGACGTAGGCCCACTCTTTCATTGGTGCTATTGGTGACTGCAAAGACGGGCAGGGTGGGTGAAAGCTTTTTCACCAGCTTGAGCTCTTCCACTGTGGGTGCTTCGCTTTGCACCAAAAAGCAATGGGGCTTAAAGGTGACATAAGCAGCCAGTGCCTGGGGCTGAGTTTGACAGAAGTTAAATTCCAAATCAAAAAGAGTGCTATAGGTCAAAAGCTGTTCCAGCTCGCGGGGTGCAGTAGTATAAACAAGAATTCTGGTCATTGCGCACCTCCGTTCAAGATGCTTTGCACAGGATGCTTTTGGGCATAAGTGTCTAGGAGCATAGCAAACATTTTGCTGGTGTAGCGCATGATTTTCTTTTCGTTTTCAGTCCAAGGCTTGGAGGCTTCTTGGCGTAAAAAGTAGAGAAGAAAGCTTTCTTTGCCCTCTATAGAAATTACCTCGTGCGTCCAACCGTTTATACCAAGGCCTTGGCAGATTCCATGCATAGGTTGGGGCATTTCCAGGTGGGAATTATAGGTGGAAGTAACAAATTTATGACAAAAATACAGACAACAACGAGAAGGCATATTATAGGGCGTGAGCTTTTTGTAGCCGGGAACGGTATAATTGCGCACTAATTTAATAGGAGCGTCTAATTCGCGCACATCACATATCCAGCCATTATGTGCATTGAGTACAGTGGTGGCCAGCTCTAAAAGATGGGGGATGCCCTTTTCACGACCATATTGTACAAAAATATCCAGTGCAATTTTCAAATAAAGCTCGTAGGAAATACTATAATCCTGGGAGCATTGGGTTTCCATGGAATAATCGTCTGGGACGAACTGCTCCTCGGGCAAAAGCAGGGGCGTAAGGCTGAGAATGTAAAAGCTGTTGTGGTTTTCTACATATCTGCCACGCAGCAAAACCTTAATGGGGGTACCATCCTTGCAAAGGAAGGTGACATTCATGTTAAATACCTTGCCGAGGTCGCGTTTTGCTAACTGCTCACGCACGCGGGGCCAATCCTGAGGTAGAACAAGCTTTTCTAGGTTGCCATTGGTAGAAGTCAACAAATCCTTGTTGCCTGCATAGCCCAAAAGCTTAAAAAGCGCCGCATTAGTTAAATTAATTTGTTCCTTGCCGGAAATTTGGTAAAAGATGAGACCATTAGGTGAATACATTCCCGCAGCAGTAGCGGCATCCTTTGTGGCCTGTTCGGAGGAAGGATTGATATATAAATTTCTGTCTTCTTCTTGGTCACGAAAATGAATATTGCGAATGTTTTTGTGTGGCATGGAATAATGCAGATGTAGAATAGCTAGCTGTCCTTCTTTTTGTGTGACTACATAGGAAATTCGAACATCATACTGAATTTTGTAGCCATTGTCGATAACAAAGAAAACCTTGGCGGTTAAGAAAATTACGCAGAGCTCGTCTGTAGCAAAGGGAGCCTGTAATTCGACATTCTCTACAAAGGCGCTGTGCTCATATTCCGTAGTGGGAAGAATGTAGTCCATAAAGTCCTTATAATCCACCTGCTGATGCAAGGTGTCAATACAGAAGGATTTGAAGCGGTCCTTGGGCATATGGGCACAGCTTTTGGACATATCATTTTCCACAAAATAAGCTACAAAGGATTCTAGGCAAATCTGTTTCGCTTTTTCGATAAATGTTGCTTTGTCAAAACTAGTCATGGGACAACAACTCTTTCTTAAGCAAATGATATTCTCGTGAAAAATAGGGGGTAAGCTGTGCTTCCCGATGGTCGTAGCCAAAGGCGCGCTTGGTTAGGGACAACACCGGGGGAGCCTGGATGCGTTTCGCCACGGCGAAGCCGGCGAAAAGCCGCCACCAGCGCTCCAGATCGGCGATGAGGGCCTCGGCGTTGGGGCACGCTTCGGCCAGTGCGGCCTCGCTGCAGCCCAGATCCTTAGCCAGCACACCCTGCTTGTACCAGCGCAAAATGTCGGCAGGGGTAGTCTTGTGCCAATTTTCGATAAAGGCACGCAACAGATAATCGTGATATGTGTAAACGAGGGGGTCGCCACCCTTGCCCACGGTTTGCGCGTCGGAAAGCTCGGCGCTGGGGCGAATGGTAAAGATGGCTTCGGGGATAACCTCACGCTTAAACACTGCTTCGTTCATGTAACGGCCCAGAGCGTACACCTGATGCTTCCACAGGTCGCCGATGATGGCGATGGCACCGGCGATGTCGCCATAAAAGGTGGCGTAGCCCACGGCTAGCTCAGCCTTATTGGAATTGCAGCTGAACGCGCCGCCGAAGGCGGCGCTGGCAGCTGCAATGAGCCGCGCACCACGGTCACGGGCCTGAATATTTTCTTTAACTAAGCCGCTCAGCTCTAGGTAAAATTCTTTGCCACTACCCAGATTGGTCATGGCCGTGGTGCTCAGCTGCGCCACAGTGTGCTCATAGCTTTGCTGAATGGGGAGCACGGCGTAGTTGGCACCCAGGGCCTTAGCCAAGCTGTAGGCCAAATCTTGGGTAGTAGTGGAGTTGTAGCGTGAAGGAAGATTCAGCAAAAGGATATTTTCAGGACCCAAAATATCGGCATAAAGGGCGGCTGTGACAGCACTGTCAATGCCGCCGGAGAGGCCAATGGTCATCCTTTTGATGCCGCATTGCTGCAAAAATTTTTTGGTGCCATATTTGATGGCCTGATAGATGTTCTGCGGCTCCTCCGGTAACACAGCGGGCGGGCAGGTAGGTAAGATGCAGTTGGCATCCGTATCCCAAACCATCTCAAGCAGCGTATCCGCATACATTTCCGCAGAGGTAACCAAGGTGCCATCCCCGTTATAGGCGGAGGTGCAGCCATCATAGGTAAAGACGTTTTTGCCATTGTTTTGGATGCCCACATTATTGCAGTAAATGAGGGGAATACCTGCTTCCTTGGCTTGGGCACTGAAAAGGCGGTTGCGCTTGCGGTTTTTGCCCAGGGTATAGGGGGAGCAGGACAGGTTGCACAAAAGCTGGGCGCCATTTTTGGCAAGGGTTTGAGGAACATTGAGGTGGTAATTTTCCGTCCAACCATCCTCGCAGAGCAGGATGCCCAAGCGGACCTTGGTGCCACGAATAGTGATTTCCACAGGCTGCAGTGCTCGCTCCACGCTGGCTCCTTCCTCAGCGCACAGCTTGTGCAGGCTATAAAAATAGCGGCAATCATCAAACTCACGGTAATTGGGCAGCGAATTTTTGATGATGAAGCTGCGTCCCTGATAGCCGCCCAGCAGCTGGCCATTTTGGCACACAAAGGCGGCGTTATACTTGCGCAGGCGTCCATCCTCGTTGAGCTTGTCCTTTTCCATGGCCACGCTGCCAAAGGCCACACAAATTCCCTGGCTGGCCTTGACGATTTCCTGACAATAATAGTCGCAGTCGTCCAAAAAGCTTTGTTGTTCCCACACATCGCCAATTAAATAGCCCGGCAGAGCCATTTCCGGCAGCAGCAAAATATCAGCACCCTGCTGACGTGCTGCCTCTATAGTTTTGATGATTTTTTCGTAATTGATGTCGGGGCGGCCGGGGATGATTTCCAGCTGACCACAGATAATTTTAATCTCCACTTTGCTTACCTTCCGCTTTTTCCCAAAAATATTTGCATTTAGGGTATATCTAGTGCTATTATAGCAGAGTAGCAACAATTTCTCTAGTGTTAAGGAGGGTTTCCCGTTGAAACATAACAAAAAAACTAATGCAGCACGTAAGCTGGATGAGCTGAAGATAGAATACAAATTGGTGGAGTATCCTGTGGATGAGGAGCATCTGGATGCGATTCATGTGGCTCAGGAGGTGGGCATGCCTCCGGCCCAGGTTTTCAAAACCTTGTGCGTGCGCGGTGACAAAAATGGCGTCATGTTTGCCGTCATTCCCGGGGATGGGGAGCTGGATTTGAAGGCACTGGCTAAGGTTAGCGGCAATAAGCGGGCAGAGCTGGTGGCTTTGAAGGAAGTGCTTCCCTTGACAGGCTATATTCGTGGCGGTTGCTCTCCCTTGGGTGCGAAAAAGAACTACCCCGTGTATATGGATGCCTCCAGCAATAATTGGCCTGAGATTGCCATCAGTGCGGGGCAGAGGGGCATGCAGATTGTGGCAGCGCCAAAGGATTTACAAAAAGCAACAAATGCCACCGTTGCACCCTTGATTTTTGTGTAAAGTCTTGTAGTAGCGGATAATATGTGATAAAATTGGTATGTAAATTGTAAATACATGCCTATTAGAGAAATAGATAGTCACAAATGTCAGAGGAAAGTAGGTTTTTGTAATGTTATATGTTAGTACAAGAGGGAAAACTGATTTAATGAGCTCCGCTCATGCAATTACCCGTGGTTTGGCTGATGACGGCGGTCTGTTCGTGCCCCAACGCATTCCCACTATGCGCCCCAGCGATATTAAGGCTATGGGGAAAAAGCCTTATACTGAAAGAGCTGTGGATGTGCTGTTGCAATATCTCACTGATTTCAGTGAGGAAGAATTGCGCGAGTGCGTGAATGCTGCCTATGCCAAGGATAAATTTGGTGACAATCCTGTGCCCTTGGTGCAGGTGAATGATAATACTGCTGTGCTGGAGCTGTGGCATGGTCCCACCTCCGCCTTTAAGGATATGGCACTGCAATTATTGCCCCACCTTTTGACCCGCTCCATGAAAAAAACCGGCGAAACCAATAAGGTGGTTATTTTGGTGGCTACCTCCGGCGATACGGGCAAGGCTGCCTTGGAAGGCTTTGCTGATGTGGAAGGTACCCAAATCATCGTTTTCTATCCCAGCGAGGGCGTCAGCGATATCCAAAAGCGTCAGATGATTACCCAAATGGGCAAGAACGTGACCGTTTTTGGCATCGAAGGTAATTTTGATGATGCCCAACGGGGCGTAAAGGAAATTTTTGGCAACAAGGTGCTCAGTGACGAGCTGGCCAAAAATGGCTTTACTTTTTCCTCTGCTAACTCCATTAACTGGGGTCGTCTTGTGCCGCAAATCGTGTATTACTTTAGCGCCTATGTGGATGCGGTGTGCGCAGGCAATATTCAGTTTGGCGACAAGGTAAACTTTGTTGTTCCTACTGGCAATTTTGGTGACATTTTGGCAGGTTATTATGCTAAGCTCATGGGTCTGCCCGTGGAGCGTTTGCTGTGTGCCTCCAATAGCAACAAAGTACTGACTGACTTTATCAATTCCGGCACCTATGACAAACGCCGTGAATTCTTTAAGACTATTTCTCCCTCCATGGATATCCTTGTGTCCAGCAATTTGGAGCGCCTGCTCTATAATGTGACCGACGAGGATGCCAATCTGGTGGCAGGCTATATGAAGCGCCTGAACACCGAGGGTGTGTACCAAATCGATAATGATATTTTAAAGCGCGTGCAAAGTGAATTCTTTGGCGCGTGGGTGGACGAGCTGGAGACCAAGGAAGCCATTGGTCGCATTTATGGTGACTACAAGTATTTGATGGATACCCATACTGCGGTGGCTTGGCGTGCCTTGGAAAAATATCGTTTCCTGACCAGTGATGAGACCTATTCCATCGTGCTTTCCACTGCCAGCCCCTATAAATTTGCTGATAGTGTGCTGGATGCCTTGGAGGATGCTCAGCCGGCAGGCGCAGATCCCTTTGCTAATTTGGCAGAGCTGAACAAGCAGACCGGCGTGGAAATTCCGCCCCGGATGCTGGCCTTGCAGGAGCTGCCCGTGCTGCACAACGAGGTTATTCCGTCCGACAAGATGGAGCTGGCTGTGGTGAAGAATTTGCTGTAGGTCGGCAAAAATTAAATAGAATATTTTGAGACTTAGTCCGTTTTTTCGGACTAAGTCTTTCCTATAAAGGGAGGAAGTAAAGTGGACTCTAAGTCTGTATTAGAGGGTGTCAAAAATGGCAGCCTTTCCATAGAGGAGGCGGAGCGTTATTTTAGCCGCAAGGCCTTCGAGGATATGGGCTATGCCAAATTGGACACTTATAGAGAGATTCGCTCCGGCTTTCCTGAGGTGGTTTATTGTCCTAACAAGCCCGATGCCTATTTGCAGGCGATTTACATGCGCCTTGTGGCAGAGCAGGGCGAGGTTTTTGGTACCCGGGCGACGCCTGAACAGGCGGAGCTGGTGCGCCAGGTAGTGCCCAATATTGTGTATTCACCCTTGGCGAAAACGCTGAAGCTGGAAAAAATCGATAAGCGTCACGAGGGTTTAATTGCCGTGTGTACGGCGGGCACGGCGGACGTGCCCGTGGCCGAGGAAGCGGCCCAGACGGCAGAGTTTTTTGGCGCCAAGGTGGAACGTCATTATGACGTTGGCGTCAGCGGCCTGCATCGCCTCGTAGCGAAGCTGGAGGCATTACAGCAGGCCAATTGTATAGTTGCGGTGGCAGGCATGGAGGGAGCTTTGGCCAGTGTGATTGGGGGACTGGTGCGTAATCCCGTTATTGCGGTGCCCACGAGCGTGGGCTACGGGGCTAGCTTCCATGGAGTGTCAGCGCTCTTAACAATGATCAATTCCTGCGCCAACTGTGTATCGGTGGTAAATATCGACAACGGTTATGGCGCTGGCTACATTGCCACACAAATTAATAGGTTAGCAACAAAGAAAAATTAAATAGTATTAGTAATAAGGTAACAGTTTGCTCGCAGTGATTTTCTTAACGCAAATTTCGTGGGGTACAATCACGAAGCTTCGGTGTCCAATCTGTTCGCAGAAAGCTTTAGGTTTTCGAAACGCTTGCTTCTATTGTACCAACCACTCATTTGCTAAAAATCACAGCTCCCAAACTGTTACCATATAACTAAGTACAACTATGATAGAAGGGGAAGTGTATATTATGCGTTCGTTGTTTTTAGAATGTAAGGCTGGTATTAGCGGCGATATGCTGGTTGCTGCTATGCTGGATATGGGAGCAGATAAAAAGGCCTTGGATAAAGCGCTTTTGAGCATTCCTGCCAAGGGCTTTATGTATGAAATTAGTCGCGTAAATAAGGGTGGTCTTGACTGCTGTGACTTTAATGTTATTTTAGATGGTGAGCACGACAATCATGACCATGATATGGAATATTTGCATGGGGATGCTGATGAGCACGACCATGAGCATGAGGAGCATTGCCATGACCATGTGCTGCCCAGCCATATGCCGGAAAACGAGCATTTGCTGGACCATGGTAACGAGAGCGCATATCATGATGGTTATTACAGTGAGCATGATTATATGCATGAGCATGAGGTGCAGCTGGGTCATGAGTTTTTACAGGCTCATAAGCCCCATATTTTGACTAATCATGACTATCAAGCTGATGCTGAAGAGCATGAGCATCACCATGAGCACCGCAACCTTAAGGATATAGTAGAGATTATTAATCAGGTGCAGATGACTGAAAATGCCAGAGCCATTGCCCTGAAGATTTTTGATATTTTGGCCGAGGCCGAGGGCGAGGCCCATGGCGTGCCCAAGGATGAGGTGCATTTCCACGAGGTGGGTGCACTGGATTCTATTGTGGATATTATTGCTATTGCTGTGTGCTACGATAGCCTGAATGTGGAGGGCCTGTATACTGGGGAGCTGTGCGAGGGCAGTGGCACCGTGCGTTGCCAGCACGGCATTTTGCCCATTCCCGTGCCTGCCACCGCCAATATTGTTAAAAAGTACAATCTTCCGCTAAAGATTATGCCTGTGGAGGGCGAATTTGTAACTCCCACCGGTGCTGCCGTTGTGGCTGCTTTGCGCGTGGGCGAGGTGTCCGAGCAATACCAAATTGTAGCGCAGGGCTTGGGCGCAGGTAAGCGTACCTATGCTATTCCCAGCGTTTTGCGTGGGTATATTATTAATTTTGACGTGTCTGTTGCTGCTGTTTCTGTTGAAAAAATTTATAAATTGGAAACCAATCTTGATGATATCAGTGGTGAAGCTCTTGGCTACGTTATGGATTTGCTCTTGAATGCAGGGGCCCTGGACGTATGCTATATACCTATTTACATGAAAAAGAATCGTCCTGCATATCAATTGCAGGTGCTGTGCAAGCCTGAGCTGGTGGCAGCCATGGAAGAAATTATTTATAACGAAACCTCTACTTTGGGTGTTCGTCGTCAAATGATTGAGCGCAGCTATTTAGCCCGCCATGAGGAGGAGGTCAACACCATGTATGGCCCCATCAGGGTGAAGGTTTGCGAGGCTCCTGCTGGCGAGCGTTATGCGGTGGAATTTGAAAGCGCCGCCGCTGCTGCCAAAGAGCATAATGTGCCTTTGCAGGAGGTATATCGCGAGGTGGACGCTAATTTCACCTAATGGAGAAAACGATGGATAATATTTTTGACTATGTTGCGGACTTCTATGCCCAGGATGAGGAATGGAATACGGTTCTGCAGCAAAGCTATGTGGAAAACTTTTTGCGGACCAAGCTATGGCAGGGTGCTACAGAGGAAGAGCTGCTGCGGGCTTGGGACCACATTACTGTTTTGTGTATTTTCCTTGGCAATTCCGACAACTTTTTAGGGGATATGTCTAAGGAGGACTTTATTGATTGTGTGGGCTGGTGCGCCCGGAATGTGTCCGATTTTTTTGTCACTCCTGAGGAGGTTGCTTCTTTTTTAGACACCATGATTGAGCTGTATGCTCATTTAAAAAATAAGCGGATTATTACTAATGCCAGCGCGCCTGCTGAGGCCAAGGCAAAGCTGTTGGTGAATGGTCAGGTGCAGATGCTGGACAAGGATGGGCATTTCTTTCCGCGCTTTGAGCGCTATAATGTTTACTCCACCCCTGATTTGCCGGCCAAGGTTTTTTTGAACATTGGTGAGCGCCTGGATAACCTTTTGCAGGCACTGCGTACCTTCTTTGAAGATAGAAAATACAAAAAGGATATCGAGCGGGCCACCTTTTTATACGCCGGTATTTTGATGACTGGCGTGGCTCAGGAAAAGCCGGGCAGCGAGGAGTATGCCCAATGCTTTTGGGACTATTTTCTGTTCGACTATCGCATGATTCGTAACGATAAGTCCCCGCTGCAGCATTTTTACGACAGTGTTTCCGAAATTGGCTTTAGCCAATATGGCAAGGTGAGTCGTGATGTGCTCCTGGAGCTGCTCAAGGCGGAGCTGGTCTTTTTTAGCGTGCAGGGTAGGACAGAGGACGGCTTGTTTAGCTGTGTGAATGTTTTTACAGGCGAGGATTACATGCTCATGCTGCCCTTTGACGATGATGTCAAGACGGAAAATGTTGTCTTTATGGGGCATATCTTCTACAACCAAACCATGGTGATGAACTGCCTTAGGGGTATGCAAATCCCCAAAAGCTCCTTCAAGCGCTTTGTCAAGGTGATGAAGCAGGCCAAGGATTGGGTGAGCATTAGAGAGCAGGGGCCCTTTGACTGGGGGGACTTTATTAAGCGCTATCCCATGTTTGTGCGCCACATGTCCTTGATTTATTCTGCTTATGTGAAGCTGGATGGCTTTAACGAGACCACCATGCACCAGCATTATCGTCCTGCCCCCAGACTGAAGGATGCAGTCAGCGATGAGCTGTGGTATGCCATGCAGCCTTACGCCTTTAGTGCCTTTGATATTGAGCTGGCAGAGCAGCTGTGGTGTGACTATGTGGCCATTTCAGGAAAGAATGTGGATGCCATTCGTAGACCGGAGATTTGGGCTGCCGGTGTTATCAATTGCTTTGTGCAGGCTAACGGTGTGTATAATTACAAGCCGGAGCATATTTCTACCATGTGTAATGGTGTACCCGTGAGCACCATTAATCGAACAACTGCTGAAATTGTAGATAAGCTTTTATTGGAGCCCCATGACCCTCGTTACATCAACGAGGAAGGGCTCTTGATGATGCTACTGATGTAGCCAAGAGGAGATTACCTATGAAATGTGGATTTTGTGGCCGCGAGGTGGACAAGGGCGTTTTGGAATGTCCTTATTGCCACTATCGCTTTGAAGTGGATGCCCAGGTGCTGACTCCCGATGAGAGGGACACCTTTGAGGGTGTCACCATAGAAGAGGATGGCAGCACTGTGGACAATAAGAATGTGTCCGGTGAGCAGGGCAGTGGATATGAGCAAGGCGGCTATCGCCAAGGTCAGAGCTATGAACAGAGCCAACAGCGTCAACAGGCTCCCGGAATCAAGGTGCACACCTTTGGCTGTGGCAGTAGTATTTTGATGACCTTATTGATTTTAGGCGGCATTTTGGCCCTATTCTTCTTTTTATTGCCCACCTTTATCGTTTTTGCAGCTATTGGCGCTGTGGTGGTGTTTATACTTAGACTATTTATGTAAAAAAATAGAAAAAACACTAGCAGAATTCGTGAAAATCGTGTAGAATATATACTTGATGCACGATGTGTGAAAATAGAAGAGGAGGCATATGAATATGCATAGTTACAGCATGGATCTTGGCGGCAGAACCCTTACCATTGAAGCCGGCAAGATTGCAAAACAAGCTAATGGCGCTGTATTAGTACGTTATGGCGACACCGCCGTAGTAGTTGCCGTTACCGGCACCAAAACCCCTCGCGAGGGCGTTGACTTTTTCCCTTTGACTGTTGATTTTGAAGAAAAGATGTACGCTGTGGGCAAAATCCCCGGCGGTTTTATTAAACGTGAAGGTCGTCCCAGCGAGCAGGCCATTTTGACCAGCCGCCTGATTGACCGTCCTATTCGCCCTATGTTCCCTGAGGGCTACCACAACGATGTACAAATCGTTGCTACCGCAGTTTCCGTTGACCCGGACAACGCTCCCGATATGCCTGCTATGGTAGGCGCATCCTGCGCTCTGTCCATTTCTGATATTCCCTTTGAAGGCCCCATCGCAGGTGTACGCGTTGGCCTTATCAACGGCGAATTCATCATCAACCCCACCGTGGAGCAAGCAGCTGTTTCCGAGCTGAATCTGGCTGTTGCTGGCACCAAGGACGCTATTTTGATGGTTGAAGCCGGTGCTAAGGAAGTATCCGAAGAAACCATGCTGGACGCTATTTGGTTTGGCCATGGCGTAATCAAGCAATTGGTTGAATTCCAAGAAAAAATCGTTGCTGAAATCGGCAAGACCAAGATGGAAGTACCCGTGTACATTCCTCCTGCTGAATTGGTAACTGAAATTGAAGAATATGGTGCTCAAAAGCTGAAGGACGCCCTGATGGATGCCAACAAGCTGGAGCGCGAAGAAAACGTTGCAAAAGTAAAGGCAGAAATCGCCGAAGTATTCCTGGAGAAATATCCTGACAATGCTAAGGATGTTGCTTATATCACCCAAAAGCTGGTGAAGAAGATTGTTCGCCGCACCATTTCTGTGGACAAGATTCGTCCGGATGGTCGTCAATTGGACGAGGTTCGTCCTGTATCCTGCGAGGTAGGCCTTCTGGCTCGTCCTCATGGCAGCTCCCTGTTCACCCGTGGTCAAACCCAAATCTTGAACGTTTTGGCTTTGGCTCCCCTGCGTGAAGCACAAATTCTGGATGGCCTTGGTGCAGAAGAAACCAAACGCTATATCCACCACTATAATTTCCCGCCCTATTCCGTAGGCGAAACCAAGCCCCTGCGCAGCCCCGGCCGTCGCGAAATCGGTCACGGCGCTCTGGCTGAGCGTGCTTTGAAGCCCGTTATTCCTTCCGAGGAAGAGTTCCCCTATGCAATTCGTCTGGTATCCGAGGTTCTGGAATCCAACGGTTCCTCCTCCATGGGCTCTGTTTGCGCAAGCACTCTGTCCCTGATGGATGCTGGCGTGCCCATTAAGGCTCCTGTAGCTGGCGTTGCTATGGGTCTGGTTAAGGATGGCGAATACTTCACCATTTTGACCGATATCCAAGGTCTGGAGGATGCTCTGGGCGATATGGACTTTAAGGTAGCAGGCACCGACAAGGGTATCACCGCTATCCAAATGGATATTAAGATTGACGGCATCAACAAGGACATCTTTACCCAAGCTCTGGCACAAGCAAAGCGTGGCCGTGAGTTCATCATGGGCAAGATGATGGAATGCATCAGCGAGCCTCGCAAGGAGCTTAGCAAGTATGCTCCCAAGATTACCACCATTCATGTTGATCCCGACAAGATTGCTAAGGTTATCGGCCCTGGCGGCAAAACCATCAAGAAGATTGTTGATGAAACCGGCGCTAAGATTGATATCGACGATACTGGTCGCATCTTCATCGCTGCTGTAAACAGTGAATCCGCTTACAAGGCTATTGAAATGATCGAAGGCATCACCGCTGAAGCTGAACCGGGCAAGATTTACACCGGTAAGGTAACTCGTCTGATGAACTTTGGTGCATTTGTTGAGATTCTGCCGGGCAAGGAAGGCCTGGTACATATTTCCCAGCTGTCCACTGAGCATGTGGAAAAGGTTGAGGATGTGGTTTCCGTAGGCGACGAAATCGTTGTTAAGGTTACTGAAATCGACAACAAGGGTCGCATTAATTTGTCTAGAAAAGCAGTGCTGATGAAAGGCATGCAAAAATAAAAGTTTAAGAGAGCCTCCCTTGTAAGGGGAGGGGGACCGCATGATATAGCTTGCCTCCCCTTTAAAGGGGAGGTGCCGAGCTTGCGAGGCGGAGGGGTTTGAGCGCAAAATTAACCCCTCAGTCGCCTGCGGCGCCAGCTCCCCTTTTAAGGGGAGCCTTTTTTATATCTAACCAAGGAGGAATAGTTCATGAAAATCCGTGGCTTTGAAAAGGTTGCTAAATACGCTGATGTAGATTTTCTCATGCCGGAGCGCAAGACGGAGCTCAGCGCCGGCTATGACTTTTGCCTGCCGGAGGAGGTAACTCTGGAGCCGGGCAAGCTGCAGCTGGTGTCCACCGGCGTGAAGGCTTATATGCAGGCCGGTGAATGGCTGGGCATGCATATTCGCAGCTCCATGGCCGTAAAGAAGCGCCTGATGCTGGTAAACAATGTGGGCATTATTGATGCGGACTATTATAATAATGCGGACAACGAAGGTCACATTATGCTGGCGCTGCTGAACATGGGCAACGAGCCCGTGGTACTGCCCAAGGGCGAGCGTGTAGCGCAGGGCATTTTTTACAATTACCTTACTGCGGACGGTGACGAAAAGGTTACCAAGGCAGTGCGCGGTGGCGGCTTCGGCAGCACGGGAAAATAGGAATTTTGTTCATTCTTTACACTTAACGCCCTTTTTCATTTTTTCCTATTTTTCTGTTTGACAAAGCTCAGCACCCGTACTATAATTGCTCTAATGAACAACCATTAAGATAGAGGAGCGGAAAGCATCAGTAGCCTGTGGAGCGGGAGTAAGGAAGCGGGTGAAAGGGCCAACGCCGAAGTGCAAGAGCAGCCGTGTCCTTGTGCTGGGCCGTCAGCGAAAGCTGCCGGACTGTCGCTAGAATTCTAGCGGAGCGCTATCTCAGGTATGGGCATGATTGCAGTGCAGCATGTTACCGTTGAGATAGTTGATAATCTCGACGGTTTTTTTATTATCAAAGGAGTGAATTGCATGATTCGTGTATTAGTAAATGGCGCATTAGGCCGCATGGGTGGCGAGGTTTGCAAAAAGGTATTCGCTGAACCTTATTTGGAACTTGTTGGCGCTGTTGATATTAAAGAGGGTACCATTGCTTTGGGCGAGGGCGTAAAGGTTACCACCGATTTGGTGGCTACTATTGAAGCTACCAAGCCCCAAGTTGTAGTGGACTTTACCCGTCCCGATGTGGTCATGGGGAACCTGCGCAAAATGCTGCCCTTGGGCGTGCATGCAGTAGTTGGCACCACCGGCTTTAAGGATGCCGATTTGGAGGAGGTTGATGCACTGGCTCGCGCTAATAACACCTCCTTGCTTATTGCTCCCAACTTCGCATTGGGTGCTGTTGTGATGATGAAGCTGGCCTGCGAGGCTGCTAAGTATTTCCCCCATGTGGAAATCATTGAAAAGCATCACGACAACAAGCTGGATGCTCCCAGCGGTACTGCCATCATCACTGCCCAAAAGATTGCCGAGGTGCGCAAGGCCATGCACCAAGGTCATCCGGAAGAACGTGAAACCATGGCTGGTGCCCGTGGTGCCGATTTTGAAGGCATGAAGATTCACAGCGTGCGCCTCCCGGGTTACGTTGCTTCCCAAGAGGTTATCTTCGGCGGACAGGGCGAAACCCTGCACATCAGCACGGACCCTGTTAGCCGTGAATGCTATATGCCCGGTGTAGCACTGGGCTGCCGCAGGATTATCGACCAGGTTGGCCTGGTTTATGGTCTGGATAAATTACTGTAATTATAAAGAGGGGGAAAGGTTTATGAAAAAGTATAATGTTGCAATTTTAGGTGCTACCGGTGCTGTTGGTGGCGAATTCCTGAAGCTCATCGAAGAGCGTAACTTCCCGTTTGCAGAGCTCCGTCTGTTGGCTTCCGCTCGTAGCGCAGGCAAGCAAATCGAGTTCATGGGCAAAACCTATACCGTGCAAGAGGCTACCAAGGATTCCTTCGAAGGCATCGACATCGCTCTCTTTGCCGGTGGCAGCATTTCCAAAGAGTTTGCTCCTTACGCTGTTAAGGCTGGCGCTGTTGTTATCGATAACTCCAGCACCTTCCGTATGGACCCCGAGGTTCCGCTGGTTGTTCCCGAGGTTAACCCTGAAGATATCCTAAAGCATAAAGGCATTATCGCCAACCCCAACTGCTCCACCATTATCATGGTTATGGCCCTGAAGCCTCTCTATGATATGGCTCGCATTAAACGCATCGTTGTTTCCACCTACCAAGCTGTTTCCGGTGCTGGCAAAGAGGGCATCGACGAGCTCACCGACCAAACCAAGGCTTATGCTGAAGGTCGCGAGATGGAAGCACACATTCTGCCCTCCGCATCCTTGGCTAAGCATTATCCCATCGCCTTCAACCTGATTCCGCAAATTGACGTTTTCCTCGACAATCTCTACACTAAAGAAGAGATGAAGATGGTAAACGAAACCAGAAAGATTATGCATGATGACGAAATGCGCATCACTGCAACCACCGTGCGCGTGCCCGTGTATCGTAGCCACAGTGAATCTGTAAACATTGAGTTTGAGCATGATTTGGACTTGGCAGAAATGGCTAAGGCTATCGATGCTTTCCCGGGCGTACAAATGATGGACGATCCCCAAAACCAAATTTATCCCATGCCGCTCTATACCTCTGAAAAATATGATTGCTTTGTAGGCCGTCTGCGTCGTGACGAGTCCAACCCCAACACCTTCAACCTGTGGGTAGTGGGCGACCAAATCCGCAAGGGCGCTGCGCTTAATACTTTGCAGATTGCGGAAAAGATGATTGAAAACGGCTGGATTTAATTAAGGGGAGAGCTTTACCATGAAAATTATTGTACAAAAATTTGGCGGCACCTCCGTTGCTAGCGAGGAAGCCCGCATTGCCGTAAAGGATAAAGTGCAACAGGCTATTCGCAATGGCTATGCTCCTGTAGTTGTAGTATCTGCCATGGGCCGCAAGGGTGCACCCTATGCAACCGATACTTTGATTGATACTCTGAAGGAAGCTAATATTTCCGTAAACGTCCGTGAGATGGATATGCTCATGTGCTGCGGTGAAATTATTTCCTCCTGCGTGATGGCAGCAACCCTGCAAAAATATGGCATCAATGCTATGGCTTTGACCGGTGGCCAAGCTGGCATCATTACCGATTCCCAATTTGGCGCTGCTCGCATTAAAAACATCAAGGTTTCTTACCTGATGCGCCTGCTGGAATCCGGCATTATCCCTGTAGTTTGCGGCTTCCAAGGCATGACTGAAAATAACTTTAAGTTCACCACCTTGGGTCGTGGTGGCAGCGATACCTCTGCTGCAGCCTTGGGCGCAGCTTTGAAGGCTGATTGCGTAGAAATCTACACCGATGTTGAGGGCATCATGACTGCTGACCCGCGTTTGGTTAAAGAGGCTAATATTCTGGAGCAAATTTCCTATGCCGAGGTTTGCCAAATGGCCTACAACGGCGCCAAGGTTATTCATCCCCGTGCTGTAGAAATTGCCATGGGCAGCAATATTCCCATGTATGTAAAATCCACCTTTAGCGATGCCCCCGGCACCCTGATTACCAGCGAATGCAATGGCCGCAGTGCTGGTAGCGAGGTGGCCATTAACGAAAGCTGCGCCAGCGGCGTAGCTAACCTGAGCGATTTGGTGCAATTCCGTATCGAGCTCAATCCCACCGATTTCACTGCAGGTCGCAATCTGTTCGAGGATTTGGCAGCTGCCGGCATCAGCGTTGGCTGCCTGAACCTGTCCGAAAAAGAGGCTATGTTTGCTGTATTCACTCCTGACCAGGAGCGCACTATTAAGGTGCTGGATGAAACTGGCTTCAAGTATGCTTGCAACACTGGCTGCGCCAAGGTTTCCGTGGTTGGCAGTGCTATGCGTGGCGTACCTGGCATTATGGCTACCTTCGTAGCTGCTTTGGCTGCTAAAAACATTGCTATTTTGCAAACCGTGGACTCCGATACCACTATTTCCGCAATCATTAAGGAAGAGCATCTGGTTGACGCTGTTACTGCGCTGCACCATGCCTTCAAATTATAAAAGAGGTGTAATTTGTTTATGACTAAACCCTATTTTGGTAGATTATTGACTGCTATGGTCACTCCCTTTGCAGAGGATGGCAGTGTAAATTACGAGGCTGGTTGCAAGCTGGCTGATTGGCTGCTGGCAAATGGTACTGACGGCCTGGTAATTGAAGGCTCCACTGGTGAAGCTGCCACCATGGATATGGATGAAAAAATCAAATTCATGGAAACCATTGTAAAGCATGTCAACGGCCGTGCTCCTATTGTAGCCGGTGCTGGCACCAACTGCACTGCTTCCACCATTGACCTGGTAAAGAAAATGGAAGCTTGCGGTGTGGATGGTCTTTTGGTTGTGGGTCCCTTCTACAACAAACCCACCCAAGAGGGTTATTACCAACATTTTGCCGCTGTGGCTAAGGCTACCAAGCTGCCCATTATCGTTTACAATGTTCCAGGCCGTACCGGCTCCAACATTGCTCCGGCAACTGTAGCTCGTCTGGCTAAGGAATTTGACAATATCGTGGCAATTAAAGAGGCTGCTGGCAACGTGGCACAATGCGCTGAGCTTTATCGCGTATTGCCCGAACGCATTTCCATCTATAGTGGCGATGATGGCTTGATTCTGCCCTTCATGGCAGTGGGTGCTGTGGGACTGATTTCCGTACTGGCTAACTGCAATGGCCAAATCCTGCAAGACGTTATGCAAGCCTATGAAGAGGGCCGCAACAAGGATGCAGCTGATTTGAACAAGAAGATGGTGCCCCTGGCTAAGGCTATGTTCATGGAAAGCAATCCTATTCCTATCAAATACGCTGTAACCAAGGTTACCGGCATCGATGTGGGCAATCCGCGTCTGCCTCTTACTCCGCTCTGCGCTGACTGCGTAGCTATGATGGATGTAATCCTCAAGGATTATGGCATGGTAAAATGAGCAAGCTAATCGTAATTATTCAATGCGAGCAGGTACAAAAGCGTTGCTGTGGCTACAATTGTACTCACGCCTTCTATAGCAGGGAGGGTAAGTTTGCGGATTATCCCGAGGATACACGCTACATGTCCTTCACCTGTGGTGGCTGCTGTGGTGCGGGACTTAGCGTGAAGTTGGAAAACCTGCGTAAGCGCTTGCGTCGCTTTCAGGAGGATGGCCTCGAGGTAGTGGTGCATCTATCCACCTGCATGGTAAGCGATAACTACCACAAGTCACCCTGCCCTCATTTGGACTATATTCAAAATCTGTTGGCGAAAAAGGGCTTCACAGTGGTGAAGGGAACTTATATTTCCAAAACAGCCACGAAGAAGAGGGAGGCTGGCATTTACCAAGCTTTCTAAGTAAAAATTAGCAGTGCTGCGATGGCATTACATGGTCATCAGCAGCGCTGCTTTTTTATGTATACAGTGATTTTTCTGTGATTTAAGCAGGAAAAAAACTACTATTGGCAGAATATAACAAGTTATAAAAAATAATTTTCTGCGTAAAGGAGTTGATGGACATGCCATTGTTGATTTTAGTTATTCTTTTAAGCATCATCGTAGCTATTTTCGCTGTACAAAACGCTGTGGCAGTATCCTTGAACTTTATCTTCTGGAGCTTCTCTTCCTCTTTAGTGCTGGTAATTTTAGGCTCATTCCTCATCGGTGTGCTGGTTGCCACCTGCTTCCTTTTGGCCATGAAGGCTAAGCATTATTTGCAGGACAAAAAGACGCAGGAGGAAATCACCAAGCTGCAAACAGAAAATAAACGCTTGGAGGAACGCATTGCCATGCTACAGCACACCCAGCAGCTGCATGATGAGCCCGTTGGCGCTCCCAAGGCCCAAGCCAAGACAACAGACGGAATGGACAAAAAATAATGTTGGCCAAGGAGCGTATTTGGGAAATACGCGAGTATGATAAGCATAAGGCCGGCTGCCTCGCTGCGGAGCTGGGGATTTCGCCCCTGGTGACAGGGATATTGCTGGAACGAGGCTTGAACGATACCGAGTCTATGCGAGAATTTTTATATGGTAGCCTGACTCCCTTCCATGATCCCTTTTTGATGAAGGATATGGAAAAGGCCGTGCGACGCATTGAAAGAGCGCTGGCCCAGGGAGAAAAGATTACCGTTTACGGTGACTATGATGTGGATGGCATTAGTGCGTCCTCCTTGCTCTATATTTATTTGCAGGGCAGGGGAGGCAGGGTGGAAACATATATTCCCCAACGCAAAAACGAAGGCTATGGCCTTAATGACGATGCGCTCCAGACCATAGCAGAGGGTGGAACCACCTTAGTCATCACTGTGGATTGCGGCATAAGCGGTTTACACGAGGTGGAAAACGCGCCGAAGAGCTTGGATATTATTATTACGGACCACCATACGGTGCCGGAGATTTTGCCACCGGCCTATGCCATCGTCAACGCTAAGCAGGCGGACGATGCTTATCCCTTTAAGGAGCTTAGCGGCGTGGGTATTGCTTTTAAGCTGTGCCAGGCCTTGGAGCAAAGGGTGCCGGGACGCCTGCCGGAGTGGGCGGAGCTCACGGAGCTGGCGGCCTTGGGCACCGTGGCGGATATTGTGCCCCTGGTGGGCGAAAATAGAGAATTGGTGCGCCGTGGTCTGGCGGCTATGGAAAGCACCCAGCTGGTGGGGCTAAGGGCCTTGATCGAGGCCAGCGGTCTTGCCAAAGAGCGCATCGCCTCGGACAACATTGGCTTTGGTCTCGCCCCACGCCTCAACGCCGTGGGGCGTTTGGAGCACGCTCAGCGGGCGGTGGAGCTTTTGGTTACCAAGGACCAGTACAAGGCCGCCGAGATTGCAGCGGAGCTCAATCGGGAAAACAGCCTGCGCCAGGACATCAGCCGTCAAATTCAGGAGGAAGCGGAGGTACTCCTGGCTCAGGAGAAGCACATCGATACAGCCATTGTGCTGGCCAGCGAGGGTTGGCATCAGGGTGTAATCGGCATTGTGGCTTCCCGCTTAGTGGATAAATATCATTTACCGACCATTTTATTGAGTATCTCCGGCGATATGGCCAAGGGCAGCTGCCGCAGTATTCCGGCGCTGAATTTGTACGAGGCCATCGCCGCCGAGGCGGATATTTTGACCCAATTTGGGGGGCACCATCAGGCAGCAGGGTTGACTTTGCCTGCTGCCAAGGTAGAGGAATTTCGCCGTCGCTTTAAGGAATATGTACGCCAAAACCTGCAGCCGGAGGATTATCAGCCCCATCAGGTGGTGGACTGCGTAATCAGCGACAAGGGCGAAATTACCTTGCAGGATTTGGAGGAGCTCCAGCTTTTGGAGCCCTGCGGCTGCGCCAATATGCCGCCGGTTTTCGCTTTTCGCCATGCCCTTTTGCACAACGCCAAGGCCATGGGCAGGGAGCAGAACCACCTACAGTTTTTGCTGGACAAGGGCGATTTTTCCTATCGCTGCATTATGTGGAACAATGCACAGCTTTTGCACTTTATGTACGACAGCATGATTGCAGATGTGGCCTTTCAGCCGAAAATCAATGTTTGGCGGGAGGAAACCACCGTTCAGCTGCATACAGTGAGCATTAGGCAGGAGCTGAATGTGGGGGATTTTCGCACCCATGTGGCCGATAAATATCAGCTTTTGGCAGCATTAGTACGCACTCATAATAGCTTACAGGTTTTTGTGAATAAGCTAGATAACCTTGCTTCGGAGCTACAGTCTCCCCAGCTGGCGCCCTATCTAGAGCTTCACGCCTACGAAGAGCTACTGGGTACCAGTCCCAAGGGTCAGCAGGTTGTATTTCTGGACTTTCCCAGTCTGCCCTTAGCAGAGCTGGTTAGAAAGCTGCGAGCTAACGGCGTGCATAGCCTGTATTTGCTCTATAAGCAGCAGGAGGAGGCAGCCTTAAGAGAGCAGCTACCCCTGCTTTATCCGGAGCGGGAGGGCATGACAAGGGCCTACAAGCTGGTCATGGAGGGACTGCAGCAGCAGCCAAGCCTTGCTTTAGCCCCGCTGATTAGCAAAAATGAACAGCTACTTAGCGAAAATGCCATAAAAATTATGGTGGAGCTTGGTTTTGTAAGCCTAAATAATGGTATAATAAAAAGAAATGTAATCAAGCGCTGTCAGCTGGAGGATTCACCTCTTTATGTGGAGCTTCAGCAAAAAAGGCAGGCTTTGGAAAATATCTATAAAGAAAATCTGCGTTTAAGCCAATACGATTTACTGCGTGGCTAACGCTGTGGATGGGAGTGGGGATAGGATGCCCTCAACAGAAAATATTAGTAATGTGGACGAGCTTTTCGTCAAAATAGAAGCGTATTTAGCTCCGGAACAGGTAAGCTTCGTGCGTAAGGCCTATGATTTGGCCTTCGAAGCCCATAAAACCCAGGTGCGCAAATCCGGTGAGCCTTATATTATTCACCCCATAGGCGTAGTGGGTATTTTGGCAAGCCTGCAGATGGACGACAAAACCCTGGCGGCAGCCTTTCTCCATGACGTTGTAGAAGATACCGATTATACCTTGGATGATATCAAAGAGCGCTTTGGCGTGGTTGTGGCCAATCTGGTTGATGGTGTGACCAAGCTGGGTAAAATCGAATATATTTCCAAGGAAGATAGACAAATTGAAAACTATCGCAAAATGTTCCTAGCCATGGCTAGGGATATTCGCGTGGTTTTGATTAAGCTGGCGGACAGATTGCACAATATGCGTACCATGAAGTTCATGCCCGTGCATAAGCAGCAGTCTATTTCCCGTGAAACTCTGGAGATTTACGCTCCCTTAGCTCATCGCTTAGGTATTTATGCCATCAAATGGGAATTAGAGGATTTGGCCTTCCGTTATATGGAGCCGGATGTTTATTATGATTTGATGGAGCAGGTAAAAACCAAGCGCCGTGAGCGTGAGGCCATGGTTAATGATGCTATGGCAACGCTGAAGGATGCAGTGGAGAAGGCCGGAATTCGTTGTGAAATCCAGGGCCGTCCCAAAAATTTTTACAGCATTCATAAAAAGATGCTGCGGGACCACAAGCAGTTAAGCGAGATTTATGATTTGCTGGCCATTCGTGTGCTGGTGGATACGGTTAAGGATTGCTATGGTACCTTGGGTATCGTCCACAGCATGTGGCGTCCCATTCCAGGTCGCTTTAAGGACTATGTAGCTGTACCAAAATCCAATATGTACCAATCCCTGCATACCACGGTTTTGAGTGCCGGTGGTCAGCCTCTGGAAATTCAAATTCGTACCTTTGAGATGCATCGCATCAGTGAGTATGGTATCGCTGCCCATTGGCGCTATAAGGAAAGTGGCGGTAGCAAGCCTGCTACAGGCACGGATAAGAGCTTTGATGCCAAGCTGAGCTGGCTGCGCCAGCTCTTGGAATGGCATAACGATATGAATGATTCCCGTGATTTCGTCAACACGGTGAAGATGGATATTTTTGCGGATGAGGTCTTTGTTTTTACCCCTCGTGGCGATGTTATCGACCTGCCTGTGGGCTCCGTTCCCATTGACTTTGCTTACCGCATCCATACGGACGTAGGTAATCGCTGCGTAGGTGCCAAGGTCAATGGGCGTATTGTGCCCTTGGATTATCAGCTGAAAAACGGTGATATTGTGGAGGTTATTACCTCCAAGCAGTCCAACGGTCCCAGCCGCGACTGGATTAACATTGTTGGCTCCAGTGACACCCGCAACAAGATTAAAAACTGGTTTAAGAAGGAGCGCCGTGAGGAAAATATCCTTAAGGGTCGCGAAATGCTGGAGCGTGAGGTGAAGCGCCTCGGCTACGAAATCAAGGTGCTGGTAACCCCTGAAAAGCTCAAGACTGTGGGCAATAAGCTGCGCATTGATACGGACGAAAACCTTCTGGCAACATTGGGCTATGGCGGTGTAACGCTGAACACCGTCATGAGCAAGCTGGTAGAGCTCTATAAAAAGGAGCAAAAGCTGGAAACTACCAAGGATTTGGCCCAGGTTTTGGCAGAGCTCAAGCCCCGCAAATCCAAGGCCAAGGCCAGCCATGGCATTCTTGTCAAGGGCGAGGAGGGCATTATGGTTAAGCTGGCACGCTGCTGCAACCCCATTCCCGGTGACCCGGTAGTGGGCTATATTACCCGCGGCAGTGGTGTTTCCGTCCATCGTGCGGACTGTCCCAATGTGCTCAGCAATAATCCTGAGGAGCAAAGCCGCCTTATCGAGGTATCCTGGGATGTGGGTATTGATGATGTTTATAAGGTCAATATCATGATTACTTCCCAGGACAGACCGGGCATGATGAGCGACATTATGAATATTACCAGTGAAGCGAAGCTGAATATTTTCTCGCTGAGCTGCCACACTGACAAGAACAAAACGGCAACTACGCACATGGGCTTGGATATTACCAGCCTAGAGCAGCTGGAGTATGTTATGAATCGCATTCGCCGTATGAAGGGCGTTTATACTGTTGAGCGCGTGTTCGCAACCATTGGTGGCGGAGGTAAGCGCAAATGAGAGCTGTAGTGCAAAGAGTTGACAGAGCCAGCGTCACCGTAGGGGACGCGTGCTCTGGCAAAATAGAAAAAGGCCTGCTGGTGCTTTTAGGCGTCGCCGAAGGCGACACCGAGAAGGATTTGGCCTATATTGTGGACAAGGTTTGTGGCCTACGCATTTTTGAGGATGCAGCAGGCAAGATGAATTTATCGGTGCAGGATGTTGGCGGCAGCATTTTGGCTGTGAGCCAGTTCACCCTTTGCGGCGACTGCCGCAAGGGCAAGCGCCCCAGCTTTGACAAAGCGGCGAAGCCGGAGATTGCGAATGAGTATTATGAGCAGTTCGTGGCTGATTGCCGCGCCAAGGGACTGCCCGTGGAAACGGGCGTCTTTAGAGCGCACATGCTGGTAGAGCTGGTGAACAACGGTCCGGTGACGATACTTTTGGATAGTAGCAAACTGCTGTAAACTAATTGTAAATATAATAACATCTTGAAGGAGGTACTTCATGAATATTTATAAACGTGAGGTGGGCATGCTGGCCACCAACTGCTATGTGGCAGTGAATGAAGAGACAAAAGAGGGTGTCATCGTTGACCCCGGTGCGGACTGCGACTCCATTATGGACATGGTGGAGCAGGCCGGGGTGGAAAAGGTTGTTGGCATTTTGTTAACCCACGGCCATAGCGACCATATCGGCGCTTTGAACGAGGTACGCAAGGCCACTGGTGCCCCTGTTTTCGTGGGCAAGGGTGACGATGATTGCCTTACAAAGGCGGATGTAAATCTGTCCTTCTTTGTAGGCCGTTCTATTGAATGTGCTCCCGCTGAAAATATTGTTGAGGATGGACAAATTCTGCACCTGGCTGGCATGGATTTTGAAGTTTTGGCCACTCCCGGTCACACCAAGGGTGGTGTTTGCTACTATAACAAGGCAGACAAATATGCCTTTGTAGGTGACACTGTCTTCTGCGAATCCATTGGTCGTACCGACTTACCCGGTGGCAGCTATAAACAGATTTTGGAGTCCATTAAAAATAAACTTTTAGTTTTGGATGACGGTGTAGGCTTGCTGCCCGGCCATGGTCCTTATACCAGCGTGGGCTGGGAGCGCCGCAGGAACCCCTTCCTGCAATAATCCATGAAATTTGAGTATTGGAGTTCTATTAAAACCAGCACTTGGTTCAAGCTTGTGGTAGCAACAGCTGTATCCTATGTGTTATATCTGTTGGCTGGTTTTATGTTGCCCATTTTGCTGGCTATTGGGCTGGCCTTTGGACTTTATCCATTGGTCAATATGATTACCCAGGTGCGCGTGGCACACGGCATGATCAAATTATCCCGTGCTGTGGCCATTGTACTGGCCCTAATCGGCTTTTTGATTTTCCTATGCATCGCCATAGGCTTTATAATTCTGCCTCTTTTTGGGCAAATGAACGACCTGCTGGTGAAGCTGCCTGCCTTGGCCGCCAAATCCAATATTCAGGATTTGGATAGTATGCTGCAGGACCCCAGCAAGATTCCCATGCTGCCCTCCAGCTTTGAAATGCTGACGGACGGCATGATTAACTGGGCCATGGGCCTAGTAAGCAGTATTTTGCGCAATTTGTTGCGGAGCAGCTTGGAAATAGTTTCCAATTTGATTGGTCTTATTATTGTTCCCTTTCTAGCCTTTTATTTCCTCAAGGACTGGCGTGACCTGCGCAGCATGTTCATCAATCTGTTTAATTATGATGTGCAGGATAGAGTGGCTCAGGTTGTGGACGATATTGGTCGCACCTTGAGCTCCTATGTGCGTGGCCTTGTGAAGCTGAGCCTGATTTCCGGCTTTGTAATTACCTTGGGCACTGCCTTTTTAGGCATTGACTTTCCCTTGGTGCTGGGCTTTTGGGCTATTTTGGCGGAGACTGTGCCCGTGGTGGGACCTATTATGGGTGCGGTGCCGGCCATCTTTATTGCCTATGGCCAAAGTCCCGAGGCGGCGCTGCATGTGGCTATTTTTTACGCAGTGTACTACCAATTGGATGCTAATTTCCTCATGCCCAAGATTATGGGCCAGCGTCTGGATTTGCACCCGGTGCTGGTTATTGGCAGCCTTTTGATTGGCGCCAAGCTCTTTGGTATTTTGGGTATGGTTTTTGCTGTGCCCGTGGCTGCTATTTATCGCGTGCTTTATAAAGAGCTGTGGCATGCGGAGGAAGAGCAGGGTGTTAATTCATGAGTATGTATTTTTCTTTGCAAAATTTATGTGATTTTGATATAACGCGGCCCGTGTGCGACATGGCCGCGTTCTTTGACTATGAGCTGGCAAGTGATGATCAACATTCTTTGCTAAGAGTTTCTTACGAAATTGAGGGGCATAGGGTTACTGCTACATTTTATAGTGGGCTTCATATTTGGATATGTGCTCAAAAATGTGATTTAAATAATGGTTTAGAACCGTCCTCAGGAGAAATTACCAGATGTATAAAGCTAGCGGTTGTGGATGTTTTTAAGAATGCCACAGAACTGTATCCGGCCATGCCCTGGGGCATTTTGACAGGCGTGCGCCCAGGCAAGCTGGCCCACAAGCTCTTGGACGCTGGTCACAGTGCTAATAAACTGCCTGAATATCTGGAGCAGGCTTATTTGTTGCCC
The DNA here is from genome assembly GCA_030540395.1 of Phascolarctobacterium sp. Lineage (GTDB taxonomy): Bacteria > Bacillota > Negativicutes > Acidaminococcales > Acidaminococcaceae > Phascolarctobacterium_A. The sequence continues at coordinate 37,452 of JAUNWI010000010.1, read as the reverse complement.
AGGAATCAGGGCTCTTTGCTTACCGATATCGCAGTAAAACAAAAAAGAATTTTGCCTGATAGCAGCAGATTTAGTGACGCAGGCATCTATATTGGTGTGCCTTATTGTCCTTCACGCTGTTCATATTGCTCATTTCCCGCTGGAATTGTGCCCCAGGACGAAGAATCTCAGCAAAACTTTGTAAATTTGATTGAACAAGATATCCAAAATGTGGTACAATTATTAGGTATGCATAGTTTGTCGATTAAATCCCTTTATATCGGCGGAGGCACGCCTACCAGTCTCAGTGATAAAGCTTTTGCCAGATTGCTTGAGGTGGTGGGTAAATATTTGCGCTTTCCTGAGGTGGCAGAATTCACCGTGGAGGCAGGTCGACCGGACTGCTTTAGCTCCAATAAGCTGGCGGCCATGGAGGCGGCGGGAGTGGACCGCATTAGTGTCAATCCCCAAACCTTTCATGATAAAACACTGCAGCTGATTGGCAGACGTCACAGTGTGGACGATTTTTATCGTGCCTATGAAGAAGTGCGCGCCAGCACTATTCCTGTTATCAACGTGGATTTGATTATTGGCTTGCCGGGAGAAAATGCCGAGGAAATTAGCTATAGTCTCAAGAAGGCAGTGGAGCTGGCTCCGGAGAATTTAACTATTCATACACTGACGCTGAAGCGCAGTGCAGCCTTGTTTGGCTCCAAGATTCAGCTGCCTGCTGAACAAGCGGCGGAGCTGGTGGAGCAGGGAAGGGAGCTGGCCGCCAGTGTTGGTCTTGAACCCTATTATTTATACAGACAGCATTATATGCTCGGTCACTTGGCCAATGTTGGCTATGCTAAGCCGGGGACTGAAAGCATTTATAATATCCAGATGATGGAGGAGCGCCATCCTGTAATCGGCGTGGGACCCTCCTCATCAACGAAGCTGCCCCTGGCAGATGGGCACCATCTGCGCCGCATGAACATGCCCAAGAATGTGGCAGTTTATGCTAGTGGATTGGATGAGTTCTGCCGCAAGAGAGAAGAATTATTTAGATAAGATAAAGGAGGAAATGGAATGCTGACTACAGCACCCAGAGGTACGAAGGACATCATGCCTTCTGACGTGAACGCATGGCGTTACCTGGAAGCAACCGTGCGTAAAATCTGTGCCCAATATGGCTACAAAGAAATTAGAACCCCTGTGTTTGAACATACAGAGCTGTTTCAGCGCGGCATTGGTGATACTACCGACGTAGTAGAAAAGGAAATGTACACCTTTACCGACCGCGGCAACCGCAGCATCACCCTGCGCCCGGAAAACACTGCTTCTGCAGTGCGTGCTTATGTAGAGCACAAGCTGAGCAAGGAAGATACCTTAGCAACCAAATTTTTCTATATTGGCTCCATGTTCCGCTATGACAGACCCCAAGCAGGTCGTCTGCGTGAATTTCACCAATTCGGCGTGGAGGCACTGGGTGTGCCCGGGCCCAATGTGGATGCCGAAATCATTCTTTTGGCAGTGCAGGTGCTCAAGGAGCTGGGCCTGAAGGATTTGAAGCTCAAGATTAACTCCGTAGGCTGTCCTAACTGCCGCCCCCAACACAGAGAAAAGCTGCAGACCTTCTTCAAGCCTCGCTTTGATGAGCTCTGCAAGGACTGCCAAGGTCGCTTTGACCGCAACCCCTTACGTTTACTTGACTGCAAAAATCCGCACTGCCAAGAGCTTGGCGTAGGCGCTCCCAGCCTTGAGGAATGCTTGTGCGATGAGTGCAAGGCCCATTTTGAAGGCGTCAAGGAGCTCTTGACCGCAGCCGGTGTGGACTTTGAAGTGGACCACAATTTGGTTCGTGGCCTTGATTATTACACCAAGACCGCCTTTGAAATCCAATACGCACCCTTGGGCGCCCAAAGCGCTGTGTGCGGTGGTGGTCGCTACGATGGTTTGGTACAGGAAATCAGCGGCAGTGAAGCACGTCCCGGCATTGGCTTTGCCATGGGTATGGAGCGTGTGCTGCTGGCCTTGGAAAGTCAAGGCTTGCTGCCCGCCTTTGATGAAACCATCGATGCTTACATCGTGTGCCCCAAAAAGGAAAACTTCACTGTGGCCTTTAAAACTGGCATTGAGCTGCGCAGAGCAGGCTTTAAAGTGGAATACGACTTCTTTGGCCGCAGCATGAAGGCCCAAATGAAGCAGGCCAACAAATTCCAGGCAAAGCAAGTGTTAATATTTGGCGAGGACGAGCTTGCCCGTAATGCTGTAACCGTGCGCAACATGGCTACCAGCGAGCAACAGGAAATCGCTATTGATGATATAATCAATTTTTTCAATACTTTATAATTCATAAGTAGAGGTGCTAAAACATGATTAATGAAAAACGCAGCCATCATTGTGGTGAGCTGGGCAAAGACCAAGCCGGTGAGAAGGTCATTCTGTGCGGTTGGGTTTCCAAGCGTCGTGACCACGGCGGACTGATTTTTATCGATTTGCGCGACCGTAGCGGTATTGTGCAAGTTGTAGCCGATCCGGAATCCGCTGGTACCAGCTTCAAAACTGCCGAAGATATTCGTAACGAATATGTAATCAAGGTAGAGGGCAAGGTACGCCTGCGCGATGCCGATACCATTAACGAAAATATTGCCACCGGTACCATCGAAGTACTGGCTAGCGAAATCGAAGTACTGAACAAGGCTAAAACCCCTCCGTTCTATATTAAAGATGACATCGATACCGATGAAAATCTGCGTCTGAAGTTCCGTTATCTGGACCTGCGCCGTCCGGAAATGCAACGCAACCTGATTCTGCGTCATAAGGTTGCTAAGCTGATGCGCGACTATTTGGATGAGCATCGTTTCCTGGAAATCGAAACCCCCATGCTGTGCAAATCCACTCCTGAGGGTGCTCGCGACTATTTGGTTCCCAGCCGTGTAAACCCCGGCAAATTCTATGCACTGCCCCAATCCCCGCAAATCTTTAAGCAGCTGTTGATGGTTGCTGGTATGGAGCGTTATTTCCAAATCGCTCGCTGCTTCCGCGATGAGGACCTGCGTGCTGACCGTCAACCTGAATTCACCCAGCTGGATATGGAAATGTCCTTCATGGATGTGGATGAAATTCTGGAGCTCATGGAAGGCCTGATTTACCACATCTTCAAGGGTGCACTGGGCAAGGAAATCAAGATTCCCTTCCAACGCTTGACTTGGGATGACGCTATGGACCGCTATGGCAGCGACAAACCGGACCTGCGCTTTGGCATGGAGCTGGTTAACATGGCTGATGCTGTTAAGGATGCCGACTTTACCGTATTCCGTTCTGTAATCGAAAACGGCGGCCAAGTTAAGGCTATCAACGTTAAGGGCTATGCTAATATTCCTCGCCGTGAGGCTGACCATCTGAAGGACTTTGTTGCTATTTATGGCGCTAAGGGTCTGGCTTATATCCAATACTTGGCAGATGGCACCATTAAATCTCCTATCGCTAAATTCTTCACCAAAGAGCAAATGGACGGTATCCTGGCAACTGCTAAGGCAGAGCCCGGCGATTTGCTGTTCTTCGTAGCAGATAAACCCTCCGTAGTAGCTGCTGCTTTGGGCGCACTGCGTATTGAAATGGCTAAACGCCTGAACCTGATTGACCCCAACGAGCTGGCCTTCACCTGGGTTGTTGATTTCCCCATGTTCGAATACGACGAGGAAGAAAAGCGTTATGTGGCTATGCACCATCCGTTCACCTCTCCTCGTGACGAAGACCTGCCGCTTCTGGAAACCGATCCCGGCAAGGTATATGCTAAGGCTTATGATATGGTACTTAACGGCACTGAAATCGGTGGCGGCTCCATTCGTATCCATCGCCGTGAAGTGCAAAAGGCTATCTTCAAGGCTATCGGCCTGACCGACGAGGAAGCACAAGAAAAGTTTGGCTTCATGATGAACGCCTTCGAATATGGTGCTCCTCCTCATGGTGGCCTGGCCTTCGGTCTGGACCGCTTGATCATGATCATGGCTCAACGCGATTCCATCCGCGACGTAATCGCCTTCCCGAAAACTCAAAGCGCATCTGACCTGATGACTCAAGCTCCGAACGATGTTGACGACAAGCAACTGCGCGAATTGCATATTAAGACATCTCTTCTGATGAAGAAAGAGAAATAAGCAAATCGTCCATAAGGCGTCATCTGCTTCGTTGCACCTCCTAGACGTACCTCTAGTACGCCGTCGTCGGTGCGCCTCGCATCTAATACCTTCTGAACGATTTTAGGGCTTTGTGATGATCCCCGTTTAGCAATTTTGCTGAGCGGGGATTTTTTACTTGAAAAAAATACAGCTTTTTGGTATTATATGTATGTCGGAAGAAGACGACAAAGGCTGACTTTTTCTAAGCTTAGCCACGTACATAATTGTAAAAATCCCTGCGATGTTCGTTACGTTGCTCCACAGGTTTTGAGCCAACACTCTAACCTAGGGAGCCTGATACTTCTCCTTTTAAAAACCAGCCTCCTTTGAGTGGACTTTTGCGATTGGAGAGAAGGCACCCACCTGCACATGCAGGTTCAAAACATGGGGCGTTAGGACGGCATTGTGGGGTTTTATCTTGTAAGTAAAAGTTTTTGGAGAGGCTCCCCTAGGGGGGAGCTGTCATTCCGCGCAGTAACTGATATTGCATAGTTTAGTAAATGCGGATGACTGAGAGGGGTTTCGCCAAAACTTTATTGTTGATAAATTATTGAGGATATATAAATGGAAAGTTTATTTGGCAATCTATTCGCAAGTGAACAAAGACAGACGAAGCCGCTTGCGGACCGCATGCGGCCTGAGAAATTGAGCGATTTTGTGGGTCAGGAGAAGGCCGTGGGCAAGGGGAGCCCTTTGCGGCGGATGATTGAGCGTGATATGCTGCAGTCGGTGCTCTTTTACGGACCGCCGGGCACGGGCAAGACCACGCTGGCGCAAGTCATTGCCCACGTGACCGGCGATCAATTCGTCTCCATTAACGCCGTGTCCAGCGGCGTGCCGGAGCTGCGCAAGCTCATCGCCAAGGCGCAAGAGGAGCAGCGCCGTGGCATGGGTCGCACCATTGTGTTCATCGACGAGATTCATCGCTTTAATAAAGCACAGCAGGATGTACTGTTGCCTTATGTAGAAAACGGAACTATAGTTCTAATTGGTGCCACTACGGAAAATCCCTTCTTCGAAATCAATTCGCCGCTGCTTTCCCGCATGAAGGTGGTGCGCTTAGAAAAGCTGCAGCCTGCGCATTTGGTGCAGATTTTGCAGCGAGCTATCGCTGACAGCGAGCGAGGCTTTGGGGGTAGCTTCACCGCAGAGCCGGAGGCGCTGCGGATTATCGCTGACTTCGCCGCGGGCGACGCCCGCGGCGCCCTGAACATCCTGGAGCAGGCTGAGTTCATGTTGCCTGCGGCAGGGGAGGGTGAGCGTGTACTTACGCCGGAGGTGCTGCAGAGCGTCATTGGTACAGCTATGCAGCGCTACGACAAGAAGGGCGACCAACATTATGATATTATCAGCGCCTTTATTAAGAGCATGCGGGGCAGCGACGCGGACGCGGCGCTGCATTACTTGGCGCGCATGATCGAGGGCGGCGAGGACTTGCGCTTTATTGCCCGCCGCATCGTTATCTGCGCCGCCGAGGATGTGGGTCTGGCGGACCCACAAGCCCTCGTGGTCGCTAATGCGGCGGCCCAGGCCGCCGACTTCGTCGGCTGGCCCGAAGCGCAAATACCCCTCGCTGAAGCAGTGTGCTACATCGCTAACGCTCCCAAGAGCAACGCTGCCTACATGGGCATTGCCAGCGCACGTCAGGACGTGCGCAGTCGCAATTGCGGCAGCGTGCCCAAGCATTTGCGTGACGCCCACTATCCCGGCGCCAAGGCCCTTGGCCATGGCCTGACCTATAAATATCCTCACGATTATCCCGGTGGTTGGGTGCAGCAGCAATATCTGCCCGATGAGCTCCTCGGCACCAAGTATTACCATCCCTCCGGTCACGGTGAAGACAAGGGCAGACGCAAGCCGTAAAGCTTAACAAAAACCGAATATTTCCCACTAAAAAAAGCAGCCACCCATAAGCGGGTGACTGCTTAATTTTATTTACACGCAAAATTTAGAGAGCGTGAGGCTATGCTCCTGTAACGAAACGTTACTCGAAACAATTGTTCTCGTTAGTCTTGGCCGGGAACCTTCAGCACAGCGCCGGTAGCAGCGGAGGAAACCAGAGCTGCATAGCGAGCCAAGTAACCGGATTTTACCTTCGGCTCAGGGCATACCCATTTAGCACGACGCTCAGCCAGCTCTTCATCGGTCAGCTTCACGTTCAGAGTGCGGTTCGGAATATCGATTTCGATAATATCGCCATTTTCAATCAAAGCGATATTGCCGCCTTCGCGAGCTTCCGGGGAGATGTGGCCAATGCAAGCACCGCGGGTTGCGCCGGAGAAGCGACCATCAGTGAGGAGGGCAACGTCCTTGTCATGACCCATGCCAGCCAATACGGAGGTGGGGTTCAGCATTTCGCGCATGCCGGGGCCACCTTTAGGACCCTCGTAGCGGATAACAACAACGTCACCGGATTGCACTTCCTTGCCGCAGATAGCCGCAATAGCTTCGTCCTCGGAGTTGTAAACCTTTGCCGGGCCACTGAATACCTTCATGGTGGGGTCAACAGCAGATTCTTTAACAACGGAGCATTCGGGAGCAATATTGCCCTTCAAAACAGCGATACCGCCGGTCTTGTTGTAGGGGTTTTCAATGCTGTGAATAACATCCGGACGTTGAATTTCAGCATGCTCAATAATTTCGCCAATAGTCTTGCCGCTAACAGTAGCGCAATCCTTGTTGATGATGTTCAAACGATCCAATTCATGCATAACAGCAGGGATGCCGCCAGCTTCGTTCAAATCGATAATGTGGTGGCTGCCGCCGGGGGACAGCTTGGTCAGGTACGGAGTGTGCTTGGAAATTTCGTCAAAGAGCTCCAGGGGCAGCTGCAGGCCAGCTTCGTGAGCGATAGCGGGCAGATGCAGAGCAGTGTTGGAGGAGCCGCCGATAGCCATATCCACGGTGATAGCGTTCTTGAAGGCTTCCATGGTCATGATATCACGGGGGCATTTGTTTTCGGCAACCAGCTTCATAACAGCCATACCAGCATGCTTAGCCAGGGCAATACGTTTGCCATTATAAGCAGCAGGGATGGTGCCATTGCCGGGCAGACCCATGCCGAGAACCTCGGTCAGGCAGTTCATGGTGTTAGCAGTGAACAGACCGGAGCAGGAGCCGCAGCCGGGGCAAGCGCAATGCTCGATTTCGCTTAATTGGCAAGCGTCGATTTGGCCGGATTCAAAACGACCAGCAGCTTCGAAAACAGTGGATACACTGATATCCTTGCCGTGGAGACGACCGGGTAGCATGGGGCCACCGCTTACTACTACGGCAGGAATGTTCAGGCGAGCAGCTGCCATGAGCATGCCGGGAACAATCTTGTCGCAGTTGGGAATCAAAATCAAGCCATCAAAGGCATGACCATTGGCCACAGCTTCAATGGAGTCAGCAACCAGCTCACGGCTGGCCAGAGGGTATTTCATGCCATCGTGACCCATAGCAATACCATCGCAAATACCAATGGCAGGGAACTCGATGGGGGTACCGCCGGCTTCCAAAACACCATATTTAGCTGCTTGAGCAATGGTGTCCAGGTGCATATGACCGGGGATGATTTCGTTAGCGGCACAGCAAATGCCGATTAAGGGTTTTTGCAATTCTTCTTCAGTATAACCCATTGCGTAAAACAGAGAGCGATGGGCTGCGCGGGTGGAACCTTTTTTTACTTCTATACTGCGCATATTTTCAGACCTCTTTCCCTAATAAAATAAATCATGTCGTTACAGACATAGCTTGACCACTAAAGGGTACTAAAAAATTTTACATTTTTTGAAGGCAAAAGTCAAATATTAAGGACAAAAATCAGGCAAAATCAGAAAAGCATTGCTTATACGCCTGTTTTTAGTTACAATGCTTACACTTTTCGGAGCAAAGTTCGAAAAGATTTCACTGTATAAAGGACAATAGTAGGTTATAATAATAGGGATAGATTTTGTCGAGCCCAGGAGGTTTTACTATGCAAACTAGATTAACCCAATTATTAGGTATTAAATATCCTGTTATTCAAGGAGGCATGGCTTGGACCAGCGATGCAGTTTTGGCTGCTGCTGTTTCCAACGCTGGTGGCGCCGGTATTATTGGCAGTGGCGGTCGCACTGTGGAATGGACCCGTGAAGAGGTGCGCAAGGCTAAGGAGCTTACTGATAAGCCCTTTGGCGTAAACGTAATGCTCATGGCTCCCAACATTGGAGAAATCATCGACATGCTCTGCGAAGAAAAGGTTGCCTTTGTTACCTTGGGTGCAGGCAATCCCGTGCCCCATATTGAAAAATTTCACGCTGCCGGTATCAAGGTTATCCCGGTAGTGCCCAATGTTAAGCTGGCAAAGCGTATTGAAGCCGCTGGTGCTGATGCTATGGTTGTAGAGGGCATGGAGGCCGGCGGTCACATCGGCAAGCAAACCACCATGGCTCTGATGGAAAATGTGTTGCCCAATGTGAAAAAGATTCCTGTTCTGGTTGCCGGTGGCATCAGCGATGGTCGAGCCTTGGCTGCAGCTTTACTCATGGGTGCAGATGGCGTGCAAATGGGCAGTCGTTTCCTTTTGACCACCGAATGCCCCGCTCATCCCGCTGCTAAAGAAGCTATTATCATGGCTACTGATACCGACAGTGTAGCAACAGGCTATAGCCGCAATTTGGGTGTACGCTGCCTGGCAAACTCCTTTACCGATGCCTACACCGCCAAGGAAATCGCTGGCGCACCCAATGAAGAGCTCATGGCTATGGGTACCGGCACCAACCGCCGCGGTATTTTGGAGGGAGATACAGAAAAAGGCACCGTCATGGTTGGTCAAAGCCTTAATGTGCTCAACGATATTCTGCCCTGTAAGGATGTCATGGAGCGTATTATTGCCGAAGCCAAAGAAGCCATTGAGCGCGTAAAGAATATCGAATTTTAAGTAAGCATGGTCCTGCTTTGGAGGCTCCAGAGCAGGACTTTTGTGTAAGCTTAAGAAAAATTGCCAAGAAGCTCCTTCGGTAATTGCTTTTTGCCTGCAAATACGTTATTATAAGATGTAGTGAATAAATTTAATGAAACGAGGTTACCATAATGAGAAAATATTTATTGACTCTGATCATGACTTTGGTGCTGGCTTTGGGCTGCATGGGCTCTGCCTTTGCTGCCGAAAGCAATCTGGTGGGTTACGTTAACGTGGAGCGCGTGTTCCGCAACCATCCTGATATGCAGGCAACCATGAGCGTGCTGAAGCTGGAACGCCAAAAGGCACAACAAGAATTCGAAGCTAAGGCTCCTAATCTGGACGACAAGGGCAAGCAGGAGCTGGGCCAAAAGCTGACCGAGCAAGTAGACAAAAAAGAAGCTTCTCTTTTGAATCCCATTCGTGCAGCCATCCGCAAGGCTATTGGCGAGGTTGCTAAAGCTCACGGTATTGCTAACGTAGTTGACGCCAGTGCTATGGTTTTCGGTGGCATGGATTTGACCGATGAAGTTATGGCTAAATTAAGCGGTGCCAAAAAATAAGTTAATTATTCCTAACCCGGTTCATTTTTGAGCCGGGTTATTTTAATTTATATATTAGTATTTTTAATACATCAACTGACTGGTTAGTCACAAATTGAGAGCTTAGAAAATATTTGATATAATAGCCTTGAGTAGAATCTAAGTAGGAGGACGGAGCATGTTCCAGTGTCCTTGGCATTTTTTAATAGATGAGCAAAAGCATATTATTTCCCTGGTGGGCGGTGGCGGCAAAACCACCATAATGTATGAGCTGGCGGCTCATTATGCTCAAGCAGGCAAAAGAGTTGTGGCCTTGACCACCACCCATATTTGGTTACCTTGCTCGGATGGCCTGGCTAGTGAGGTTTATGCCCCCAGTATGGAAGCAGTGCAAGACCTGTGGCAAGGTGGCAGCTATGCTGTGATTGGCACCTTGGAGCAGGGAACAGGCAAGCTAATAGCACCTGCAGCAGATTTGTTGCAGGCTGTATTGAGACTTTGCGACGTGGCGATAATTGAAGCCGATGGGGCTAAGCAAATGCCCTGCAAGCTACCAGCAGAGCACGAGCCGGTGTTATTGCCAGAATGTGATATTGTCATTGGGGTGGTCGGCTTGGATGCTTTGGGTAAATCCTTGGAGGAAGGTTGCTTTCGCTGGCAGCTGGGGCGGGAAATATTTGCTTCAAGCTGTAATTTACTCATTGATGAAGTTAAAGTAGCCGACATTCTTACAAGTGAGCAAGGCAGTCGCAAGGCTGTGGGCACAAGGGATTATTATATTGCTATAAATAAATGCGAGCTGGTAGAGCCTGCTAATGCGGAACATTTAGTGGGCCTTTTAGTGGAGCGGGGGATTACCAGGGAGCGAATTTGGTTGCGAGGTAAAGGTGTATGAAAAATTTACGAATTGTAGTGCGTGGTGGTGGCGATTTAGCCACGGGCGTGATTCATCGCCTGTGGCGAGCAGGGTTCACGCCCTTAGTGTTAGAATGCGCCCAGCCTGCCGCCATTCGGCGGCAGGTGGCGCTATGTGAGGCGGTGTACGCCGGCAGCACTACCGTTGAAGGCATGACCGGCGTTTTGATTCACAGCCTCAGCGGAGCTGTGGCTGTGTGGCAAGCCGGTCAGGTGCCGGTTATGGTGGACGAAGCAGCAAAGTGCGTTGCTATTTTGCAGCCGGACATCGTCATTGACGCCATAATCGCCAAAAAGAATTTGGGCACCCACATGGACATGGCGCCGCTTACCATAGCCTTGGGACCGGGCTTCACCGCGGGCACGGACGTGCACGCGGTGGTGGAGACCAAGCGGGGGCACAATCTGGGGCGCATTATTCGCACAGGCAGCGCGGCGCCCAACAGCGGTATCCCCGGCGTGATTGCTGGCTACGGCAAGGAGCGCGTGCTCCACGCTCCCGCTGCCGGCAGCCTGCACATCGTGCAGGACATTGGCAGCGTGGTGGAGCAGGGGCAGCTCATTGCCACCATCACCACGGAGCAGGGCGAAGTGGTGCCGGTGTGCGCCACCCTCACGGGAATCATCCGTGGGATGATTCGTGAGGGGTTCGCGGTGAGCAAGGGCTTTAAGATTGCGGATATCGACCCTCGACAGGAGGAGCTGGCCAACTGCTTCACCATCTCTGACAAAGCGCGTTGTATAGCAGGCAGTGTGTTGGAGCTGGTTTGTGAATATGCGAATAGAGGAAATTGAGTAATAAATAAGCAGCAGGTGAGCTGTGATTATTGCAATGTATAGGTTTATATGAAACAGTAAAGCTTAAAGAAAGGCTCCCCTAGGGGGGAGCTGCCGCCTCCGAACCTTAGCTATATTCTAGCCAAAATGCGGCTGAGAGGGGATTGTAGATTCTTCGGGGTTTGCAGTATCCCCTCTTCGTCAGTCGCATTCAAAAAGCAGTCCGAGCCAAGTATACCGCGCGACTGCCACCTCCCCCCAAGGGGAGGCTCTCGCCTAATTAACTGTAGCGGAGAAAGGGGAGCTTCTCTAAGAGCTTGCTGATTAACAATTGACTAATTATTATAGTGTATTACAAAGGGGTTTAATTATGAAAGATTTGATGGAGAAATTAAAAGAACAAACCTTGCAGGGTAACGATTGTTACCTCGTTGCCCTCATCGAGAGCGAAGGCTCCACGCCCCGCAGCAGCGGGGCGTACATGCTCGTCAATGAGCGGGGCTGGGTCGCCGGCACCGTAGGTGGCGGCGCCATGGAGTACGCAGCTGTGCAGGAAGCACAAAATAAGCTCGCTGAAGGCCAGTGCAAGAGCTATCAAAAACGCTTCGACTTAACGCCCGCCGCTGGCATGGCCTGCGGCGGCTACTGCGGCCTACAGTTTTGCTACCTGCCTGCTAACAAAGCCACGGAAATTTTAGTTGAATACATCCTTTATCAGCTGGCCGGTGACTGCCCCTGGTGGCTGCTTTTGCCCCTGGGCGAAGGCGAAATCCTAGTCCAGGAATACTTGCCCTTGAAAAAGCATCAAGGCATTTTTGAGCAGGACGGCAGGGAATACTTTGCTCAGCAGTATAACTACGATGGCAAGGTTTTCATCTTTGGCGCAGGCCATGTAGCCCGCGAATTGGTGCCCTTGCTCTGCCATGTGGGCTTTACCTGCGAGGTTTTCGATGACCGCGAGGAATTTGCCGACCCGGCTGTATTTCCCGAAGCTCACAGGGTAATGCAGGTGGATTATACCCAGCTGGAAGCAGCTTGCCGACCAACCTTCAAGGATTACGCCGTGGTAATGACCCGGGGCCACATCCATGATGCCAACTGCGAGCGCTTTTTGCTCAAGACCAGCGTGCCCTATATTGGCATCATGGGCAGCAGAACCAAGGCCAAGCTTGCCCAAGAAGCACTGCTTGCTGAGGGCTATAGCAAGCAGGATTTGGACCGCATTACCACACCCATCGGCTTAGATATTGGTAGCGAAACCCCGGCCGAAATCGCCGTTTCCATTGCGGCCCAGCTCATCAGGGTACGTTCCCGTAGATCTTGACCAGCAAATTTTTCTCCCTCAAAGCTTTACACAGCTAGGTCAAATGCGATAAAATATTGCTGTTAAATTCCTTTGGGAGGGTGTATCTATGTCTAAATTAGTAAATTTATCCAAGGGCGCCTATAGCTTCGAGGGTGAAATGCCCTTGGGCCAAGCTGTTCCCCTGGGCCTGCAGCATGTTTTGGCCATGTTTGTAGGCAACCTGACTCCGCTTTTGATTATTGGCGGTGCCTGTGGCATCATGGGCGGCACGGAATTTGTCAATTTGCAAATCAGCCTGCTGTAAAATGCTATGATTATCGCCGGTATTGTAACCTTAATCCAGCTGTACGGCATCGGCCCATGCGGCGGCAAGGTTCCCATCATCATGGGCACCAGCTCCGGCTTCATCGGCGTGTTCAGCAGTGTTGTTGCTACCATGGGTAGCGGTGTTATGGCCTATGGTGCCATTATGGGTGCGTCCATTATCGGCGGCTTCTTTGAAGGTATTTTGGGCTTTTTCCTTAAGCCCCTGCGCCGTTTCTTCCCATCCGTGGTTACTGGCACCGTAGTTTTATCCATCGGTCTGTCCTTGATTGCCGTTGGCATTAATTCCTTCGGCGGCGGCTTTAAAACTAAGGACTTTGGCTCCATGGAAAACCTGGGCTTGGGCCTCTTCGTTTTAATCGTCATCCTGTGCTTTAAGCATGGTACTAAGGGCTTCTTCAGCTCCAGCTCCATTTTGTTCGGCATTATCGCCGGCTATATTGCTGCCTTCATCATGGGTTTGGTGCTGCCCACTACCGGCGTCACTGCCAAGGGCGTTACCTTTACCAAATCCTGGGTGCTGAACTGGGATAAGGTGGCCAACGCAGGCTGGTTTGCCGTGCCGGAATTCATGCCCGTGGATATTATTTTTGATATGCGTGCCATTATCCCCGTATGCATCATGTTTATTGTTACCGCGGTAGAAACCGTGGGCGATATTTCCGGCGTTATGGAGGGCGGTCTTGAGCGCGAGGCAACCGATAAGGAGCTGTCCGGCGGCGTTATCTGCGACGGCTTGGGCTCCAGCTTTGCCGCACTTTTCGGCGTGCTGCCCAACACCTCCTTCAGCCAAAACGTGGGTCTCGTGGCTATGACTAAGGTTGTGAACCGCTTTGCTTTGGCGACCGGCGCCATCTTCCTGATTCTCTGCGGCTTGATTCCCAAGCTGGGCGCACTGGTTTCCATCATGCCCCAATCCGTATTGGGCGGCGCAGCTGTGATGATGTTCTCCAGCATCGTAGTAAGCGGCATTCAATTGATTACCAAAGAAAAATTAACGCCGCGCAATCTGACCATTGTGGCAGTTGCTCTCGGCGTTGGTTATGGCATGGGTGCAAACCCTGGTATTTTGGCCCATGCACCCGCAGCTATTAAATTAATCTTTGGCGGCTCCGGCATCGTACCTGCAGCTCTCGTAGCTATTATTTTGAATATCGTGCTGCCGCAAGATTAAGGCACTGGCGCAAATCACGCACAGTATCAATATCAAACAGCTCATACTTATCCTGAACCTGTACCAGGCGTACTCGTTCAGGATATTTTTTTGCTAAAATGCCGCCGCCCTTGTCCTGGGGCAGGCTGCGCAGCTCCTCCGCCAAATCAGCAGGAAAGAGCATGGGATTGCCCGGTGACTCACCGTAAGCCAGCCGCTGAATGGCATAGGGAGTCTTCACAAAGCTGGCGCACAGCTTGGCAACGCTTTGCCAGCGCAAAAAGGGCTGGTCGCTGGTGCAAAAGGCATAACCCAAAAGCTCCGGAGACTCGCAATAGGCCATACCCAGCCGCACAGTGTCGTTCAAATAGGGCTTGTCGTGCAAAAGATAGGGAATGTGCTGCTCCTGGCACAGCCTGGCAATTTTTTCGTAGCGCGTCACCACAACCCGTTGGACAAAAATGTCCTGGGTAGCAGTCAAAATATACTGTATAAGGGGTTGGCCGTGAAATTCCTGCAGCAGCTTGTTGCTGCCAAAGCGGGCACTGTGGCCCGAGGCCATAATAATGCAGCCCATGGGAAATAATGTAGTCATGCTTTTATCCTTCGTTCATCGTCACTAAAAAGGGTGAACAGCCTTCACCTTTTACTAGATTCTACATTGACGCACAATTTCCTTTCAAAACCCTGCAAGTTATGGTAAAATAAAATAGAGTTATTATGAGCAAAATACATAATGGAGGGCTTTTTATGCTTACTATCCGTGAGATTAAAAAGGCTGCTACCTTGGAAGAGGCTTGGCAGCTCAACCAAAAGCGTCCCAATAGAGTTGTGGGTGGCATGCTGTGGATGCGTCTGTCCAAGGGCAACGTTGCTACCTTAATCGACCTGAGCGCTTTAGGCTTGGACAAAATAGAAGAAAATGACACTGAATTTAGCATTGGTGCCATGGTTACCCTGCGCCAGCTGGAGCTCCATGCAGGCATTGCAGCCTATACCAACGGCGCCATGAAGGAAGCACTGCGTCACATTGTGGGCGTGCAGTTCCGCAATCTGGCCACCGTGGGCGGCAGTGTGTTTGGTCGCTTCGGCTTTAGTGATGTGTTAACGATTTTGCTGGCCTTGGATGCCAAGGTTGAATTATATAAGGGCGGCGTTATTCCCATGAGTGAATTTGCCAATATGCCCTATGACCGCGATATTTTGGTGCGGGTAATCATTCCCAAGCAGGAAATGGCCTGCAGCTACGCTTCTGTGCGCATTGCCAAGACGGACTTCCCCGTGCTGACCTGTGCCGCTGCTAAAACCAGTACCGGCGTGCAAATTGCTGTGGGCGCTAGACCGGCCAAGGCTGCCTTGGTGCGCGATGAGCAAGGCTTTTTGAGCGATGGCATTACTGAGGAGGGCGTAAAAGCCTTTGCTGCCCATGCGGCAGAAATATTACCCACGGAGAGCAATCCTCGCGGCAGCGCTGCTTACCGCACTCACCTGATTAAGGTGCTGGCTGAGCGGACTATTTTAGCATTGGGAGGTAAGGCCTGATGGAAGTTACATTGACATTGAATGGTAAAAGAATAACCCGCTCCGTGGATGCGGATATGGCTTTATTAGATTTTGTGCGCAACGAGGGTTGCTACAGCGTAAAGCGTGGCTGCGACACCTCCAACTGCGGCCTGTGCACCGTATTTCTTGATGATAAGCCTGTTTTGAGCTGCTCCGTTTTGGTAGCTCGCGCTGACGGTCACAAGGTAACCACCATGGAGGGCCTGCAAAAGGAGGCTGCCGAATTCGGTGCCTTTATTGCGGACCAGGGCGCGGAGCAATGTGGCTTCTGCAATCCCGGCATGATTATGAACGCGCTGGCTTTGTTTAGAGAGAATCCCGAGCCCAGCGAAGAGGAAATCAAGGAATATTTGGCTGGTAACCTGTGCCGTTGCTCCGGCTATGAGGGCCAGCTTCGTGGTATTCAAAACTTTATCGCTTGGAAAAAAGCGCAACAGGGGGAGGTGTAACACATGAAAATTGTTAATCAACCCTTACGCAAAAAGGACGCCATGCAGCTGGTAACCGGCCAGCCCGTTTATACCGACGATTTGGCGCCCAAGGATTGCCTCATCGTCAAGGTTTTGCGTTCACCCCATGCCAACGCCATTATCGAGAGCATCAACACCGCCATTGCGGCCAAGGTGCCCGATGTGGAGGCCATTTTTACCTATGAGGACGTGGACCAAAACGCCAAGCGCTGTACCTACGCCGGTCAAACCTATCCCGAGCCCAGCCCCTACGACCGCCTGCTTTTGGACCGCCATGTGCGCTTTGTGGGCGATATTGTGGCCATCGTAGCCGGTAAAACCGAAAAGGCTGTGGATAAGGCGCTGTCCTTAATCAAGGTTAAATATAATGTTTTAGAAGCAGTGCTGGATTTTCATAAGGCACTGGATAATCCCGTTTTGGTGCATCCTGAGGACACCTGGGAATCACTAAGTCCCGTTGGTGCGGACAACAAGCGCAATCTGTGTGCCTCCGAAACCATCAGCGATGGTGATGTGGACGGCGTTTTGGCTGATTGCGATATCATCATAGACCGCAAATATCGTGTGAAGGCTGTGCAGCAGGATATGATGGAGCCCTTCTGCACCTATTGTACCATTGATACCTATGGTCGCCTGCACATTGTGAGCTCCACCCAAATCGTCTTCCACTGCCGCCGCATTGTTGCCAACGCGTTGCACATTCCCAAAACCATGGTGCGTGTGACCAAGCCCCGTATCGGTGGTGGCTTTGGCGCTAAGCAAAGCTGCGTCAGCGAAATGTATCCTGCCTTTGTAACTTGGAAGCTGAAGAAGCCCTCCAAGATGGTGTTCAGCCGTTATGAGTGCCATATTGCGGCCAGTCCCCGCCACGAGATGGAGGTGCGCGTGCGCCTCGGCGCCACCAAAGAGGGCAAGATTCGCGCTATTGATTTATATACTCTGTCCAATACGGGTGCTTACGGTGAGCATGGTCCTACCACTGTAGGCCTGTCCGGCCACAAGTCCATTCCTCTGTACCGCACTGAGGCCTTCCGTTTTGGCTTTGATGTTGTCTATACCAATTTGCAGGCAGCAGGCGCTTATCGCGGTTATGGCGCGCCCCAAGGCATTTTTGCTGTGGAAAGTGCTGTGAATGAGCTGGCTGCCAAGCTCAATATGGATCCCATTACTCTGCGCGAAATGAATATTACTCGCGAGGGCGATATCATGCCCGCATATTATGGCGCGCCCAACACCAGCTGCGCTCTTGATAAATGCTTGGCTCAGGTGCGGGAAATGAGTGGCTGGGACGAGAAGTTCCCCCTGCGCAAAATGCCTAATGGCAAGGTGCGCACTATGGGCGTGGCCATTGCTATGCAGGGTTCGTCCATTCCGTACTGCGACGTGGGCGGTGCCACCATCAAGGTTAACGATGATGGTTCTTATACCTTGCTCATCGGTGCTGCGGATATGGGCACGGGCTGCGATACGATTTTGGCCCAAATGGCGGCGGAGGTTTTGGAGTGCGATTTCGAGCAAATCCAAGTCTTTGGCGCCGATACGGATGCGTCTCCTTATGATTCCGGCTCTTATGCTTCCAGCACCACTTATATCACCGGCAATGCGGTGAACGAGTGTGCTAAGCGCATTCGTGCCAAGATTTGCGCACTGGGTGCCAAAAAGCTGGAATGCCCGGTGGAAGAGGTTGTGTTTGATGGCAAGGAGGTGCGCAGCACTGTCAGCGACAAGGCTATTTCCCTTGTGGATATCGCGGTTGCATCTCAATGCTTTAATAATATTGCTCTGCAGGAGACTGTGGAGATGGACAGCTTGCTCAGTCCGCCGCCCTTTATGGCAGGTGTTGCCGAAATCGAGACGGATTTGGCTACGGGCGAGACCGAGGTTGTGAATTATTATGCTTCTGTGGACTGCGGCACGCCGATTAATCCGCATCTGGCGAAGGTGCAGACGGAGGGCGGCATTTTGCAGGGCATTGGTATGACCCTGATGGAAAATGTGACCTATAGCCCGGATGGTCGTATTTATGAGAATTCGTTTATGCAGTATAAGGTGCCGAGCCGTCAGGATATTGGCCACATTCATGTGGATTTTGCCTGCAGCTATGAGGAAAGCGGCCCCTACGGTGCTAAATCCATTGGCGAGCTGGTAATTAATACGCCTGGCCCGGCCATTGCTGACGCTGTTTATCAAGCCACCGGACATCGTTTCTTTACCCTGCCGATTACGCCGGAAAAGATTGCGCTGGGGGTAGAAGATGAGCTATAAGGCATCATCTGCTTCGTCACGGCTCCTAGGAGTATTATTTATACGCCGTCGTCGCCGTTCCTCGTATCTAATACCTTCTAGCTCATCTTTATAGTAGCTGTGTATTTATTCTAATAATGCGGAGGTAATTCTTTGCTTCCGCATTATTTTAGGCAAGCGTTATTCTTGAGTGAGAGTGACGATGGTAATAAGAAATTCGTAATAAGTAAGCATCATGCTCGCGGTGATTTTCTCAAGCGAGTCGCCAAATTGTGCAAGTGCCTCGCACGCAGCAGAATTTGTGCAGGGAGCTGTCCCATTGGGGATAACGCAAATTTCGTGGGGAACAATCACGAAGCTGCGGTGTCCAATCTGTTCGAGGAAAGCTATAGTTTTTCGAAACGCTTGCTTCTATTGTTCCAACCACTCATTTGCTAAAAATCACAGCTCACCTGCTGCTTACTTATTACTCAATTTCATGGATTATCTATTTTTCCTTTTCTCTAGTTAGGTATATAGAAACGAAAAAGGATAGCGATAGGAAAGGCTCCCCTAGGGGGGAGCTGCCGCCTCCGAATATTAGCTATTAATCTAGCCAAGATGCGGCTGAGAGGGGTGACGCCGAGCCTTAATCCAAGAAGAATTGTATAAATGCTATCAAGGAAGCGATTTGATGTACAATAATTTTACCAACGAAAAGATTATAAAAAGAGCTCAAAAGCTTCGTCAAACAATGACGAGACAAGAACGTCACTTATGGTATGACTTTTTAAAGCAAAGACAAGAAAAATGGTATCGACAAAAAGCAATAGGCCATTATATAGTTGATTTTTACTGTGATAGCCTTAAGCTGTGTATAGAATTAGATGGTAGTCAACATTACGATGAGAAGTCTGCTGCCTATGACAAAGAAAGAACTGCTTATTTAGAAAAATTTGGTTTGAAGGTGATGAGATTTCCTAATAACTACATTGATTGTTATTTTTCTGCTGTTTGTGAAGAGATAGAAAAGTATGCATTGAGTTTAAATAATAGCAATAAATAGTATGTTTGGAGTATCCCCTCTCCGTCAGTCGCATTTCAAGATGAGTACGAGCGACCTATATTGCGCGACTGACACCTCCCCCCAAGGGGAGGCTTTCCCTACGCTTACTATAACTATCATAGATAGTGATAGATATAATTCGATCGCTCGAAAAAAAGCGAATGAGAGGCTATTTACAAAAACAAGATTATTATATAAGGATTATTCATGCTAGACAAATATCATAGAAACATTAATTACATGAGAATATCGTTAACGGACCGCTGTAATTTGCGATGCGTGTACTGTAGGCCTGGCCTAGGCTTGCAAGCAGAAAACAGCTTAGCATCTACCAGTTTTGGCTTGCAAACTATAGAAAGCTTAGCATTTTATAAGCTAGCACATAGTGATGTTTTACGTTATGAGGAAATCTTGCGTATTGCACACTGCGCTGTAGCTTTGGGCATTACACGCTTCAAAATAACAGGCGGCGAGCCTTTAGTGCGCAAGGGTGCAGTGGATTTCATCGCCAAGCTCAAACAAATTGAAGGCGTGGAGCAGGTGACGCTCACAACTAATGGAACGCTACTGGAGAAAAACCTGCCACAATTACTGGCTTGCGGCATTGATGGCATCAATATCAGCCTAGACACCTTGGATAAAGAGCTTTACAAGCAAATAACAGGCGGTGGAGAGTTAGAACCTGTCCTAAATGCTATTGGAAAGGCTGTAGCTGCTGGCCTTAAGTGTAAGCTTAACTGCGTGCCCATAAAAAATAGCTTTGTAAACAGTAGTGTAAGGGCGGACAGCCCCTCATCATTAAAAAGAAATGAGACTGAGGCAGATTTATCTTTATCCGCTAGTAAAAAGAACATACTTGATTTGGTAGAGTTTGCAGGCAGTCTAGATGTGCCTTTACGTTTTATTGAGCTTATGCCACTGGCTTGTAACAACTTTTTATCCTCCTATAGTGGCACTGAAATACGGGAAATATTGTCCCATGCGGGCTATGAGTTAAGGCCACTAAAAGAAAGCTTAGGTAATGGTCCTGCGGTATACTATGAAGCCAGCAAAAATCATAAAAAGCAAATCATAGGCTTTATCGAGCCATTACATCATAAATTCTGTGGTAGCTGTAATCGTGTACGTTTAACAAGCACGGGACAGCTCAAGCCTTGTTTATATAGTAAAAGCACCTTAGATTTGCGCCAGCTGCTGCGCAGTAGGTCAAGCGACAGCGAAATAATAAAGGCCTTACAACAAGCCATTTATGAGAAGCCCATGGGCCATCACTTTGAAGAAAAACCTGCCACCTTTAATATGAATGAAATTGGTGGTTAGAATTAGCATGATAAACATGTAAGAAAGCATTTCACGAATTAGATATTAGCCCATAAACCACTGAAAAAGAAAGTATATTACGAATAAGGAGGTTAAGCATGAGCGAACTAACTCATTTTGATAAAGAGGGCAATGCTATCATGGTGGATGTGAGCGCAAAGCCCGTGACTACGAGAATTGCCATTGCCACTGGCAAAATCTACGTCTGCCAAGAAATCTTTGAACGTATCCAAAGACACGAGATTGCCAAGGGAGATGTGCTCGGCGTGGCCCGCCTCGCTGGTATCATGGCTACCAAGCGCACGAGCGAGCTCATCCCTTTGTGCCATCCGCTGCCACTAACTAAATGCGAAGTGAATTTTTCTCTTCATGCAAGCAATAACTTATCAACCTGTGCTGAGGGTGACGATGCCAATGCAGAGTGTGCTTCACGTTCTGCCACTGGGAAGAGCTCCTACTACATCCAAGCAACCTGCCTTGTAAAAACAGATGGCAAGACCGGGGTAGAGATGGAAGCCCTAACCGGGGTGCAAATTGCTCTGCTCACGATTTATGATATGTGCAAGGCCATCGATAAAGGTATGGTCATTACCGACGTGCATTTGGTGAGCAAAAGCGGTGGCAAGAGCGGCGATTTTCGCTGGGAATGAGGCATCAGTTTACCATGAATATGCTTAGAAGAAGATGTACACCAGCAAAAAGTAGAGCGTAGAGCTCAGGGGGCTGTCTCTTGAAAAACTACAAACGTACTGAAATTTTATTCTACCTGAAAATATACCGAAAAGAATGTTCGGAATAAACAGTGTCCCCGATCCATGGTACATCGAAGCACTACTTTAGCTGTAATTATAAAAGAAAGTCAGGGAAATATATGCAAGAACAAAAGGGTAAAATTGAAGCACTGTGCATCAGCGCAGCACGAGGCACAGTAAAGCATGCCGTACCAGAGGTTACATTAGTAAAAGGCTACGGCATCGAAGGCGATGCTCACGCAGGGCATTGGCATAGACAAGTTAGTTTATTAAGTGCGGAGCAGGTGGATGCCTTCAACCAGCGCATTGCTTCCAGCAATGCGCAAATCTTAGAGAGAACGAACCTTAATAAACTCGATGAAATACAAAGAGCTAAAGATGAAGAACTAAATACAGTGGAAAAAGCCAAATTCAGAGAGCAAAATGCTTTTGAGAGTGACAAAATAGCAGAGTCTGGTGTTACAAAGAAAGCAGTTATCGAGCCCGCCGTAGCAGGTACCTTCGGCGAAAATATTCTCGTCAGCGGTATAGACCTCCGCAAGCTGCCAGTCGGCAGCTTGCTCATCATCAAAACAGCGAACAAAGAGCTTGCTCGCAATGGTAACAGCAACATACCCACACTTAGTGCTGAATTTGAAGAGCAAAAACCGACCTGTGATGAGCAAGAGAACGCTGTAATCCTCAAGCTCTCCCAAATCGGAAAAGAGTGCCACAGCCACTGCCAAATCTTCCAGCGTGTGGGCGACTGCATCATGCCCCGTGAGGGCGTCTTCGCCACCGTGGAGCAGGGCGGAGTGCTAACTTCCGGTATGGAGATTACAGTGGAGCTTCCTAAAGCGGACGCGCAGCTGCGCGCCGCGGTCATCACCCTTTCCGACAAGGGCTCCATCGGCCAGCGGGTTGACACCGCCGGTCCCCGTGCCACCGAGCTTCTAGCTGAAGCTGGCTACGACATAGTTGAGCAGGTTCTCTTGCCCGACGTGCAAGCCAAAATCGAGCGCGAGCTGAAGCGCCTCGCCGACAGCCGCCAAGTAGATTTAATCATCACTACCGGCGGCACAGGGATGGCGCCTCGGGACGTTACTCCCGAGGCCACCCTGGCCGTAGCAACCCGCCTTGTCCCCGGTATCGCCGAGGCCATTCGCGCTGGCTCACTAGCAATCACCAAGCGTGCTATGCTCAGCCGTGGCGTCAGCGTGCTCCGCAACACTACTCTCATCGTCAACCTGCCCGGCAGCAAAAAAGCTGTAGAAGAAGCACTTGAGATGGTATTGCCAACCCTTGAGCACGGCATTCGCCTCGCTAAGGGTACCGATGGGGAGTGTGGTCGCACATGAGTGCTGCAATAGACCTTTCGCCCCTGTGGATAAGCCTTGAGACCGCTGCTGCCACCATCGTCATCGTCTTCTTTCTCGGTGTGCTCGCAGCTTGGTGGGTGGAGCGTATGCATAGCGAAAGCGCGAAAATACTCATCGATGGCCTTTTTACTCTGCCCATGGTCTTACCGCCAACGGTAGCAGGCTTCTTCCTTTTGGTCATTTTTGGCAATAATCGCCTTGTAGGGCGTTTCTGCATTGACACCTTTGGGGTACAAATTGCCTTCAATTGGATTGCCACCGTCCTTGCCGCCGGTGTGATTTCCTTTCCCCTCATGTACCGCTCCGCCCGCGGAGCGCTGGTACAGGTGGATAAAGGAATTATGGAGGCCGGGCGCTCCCTGGGCATGACGGAATGGCGCATCTTTTGGCGCCTGCACTTGCCCAACGCCTTGCCGGGCATCATCGCCGGAGGCCTCCTGGCCTTCGCCAGAGGCTTGGGCGAGTTCGGCGCCACGGCCATGCTGGCGGGCAATATCGCCGGCAAAACCCGCACTTTGCCCTTGGCGGTTTATTCCGCTGTGGCCGCCGGCGATTTCGACAGCGCTGGGGTTTATGTTCTGATAATCGTGACCATTTGCCTAGCAATGGTCATTGGTTTAAATTATTATCAGTACATAATAAAAAAGCAACAGAGGGGATAATCATGAAAAGGTTTTTAGTATTAACAATATGTATCATGGCTCTTGTATCGATGGGCTGCGGTAGCGATAGTAAGAAGGCTGCTACTCCTGCAAAGGAGCAAAAAACAGTGCAGCTGGCCGCTGCGGCAAGCCTAGAAAAGGTTTTTGAGCAGCAGCTCATACCCAGTTTCACCAAAAAGCATCCAGAAATAAAAATTCAAGGGGTTTATGATGGAAGCGGCAAGCTGCAAAATCAAATCGAAAATGGCCTCAATGCAGACATTTTTATCTCCGCCGCCAACAAGCAGATGCAAGCCTTGGACAAAAAAGGCTACATGGATAGCGCAACCATTAAGCCGCTTTTGGAAAACAAGCTGGTTTTATTTGTGCCTGCTAAGGGCGACAGCGCTATCAAGGAGTTCAAGGACATTGCCAAGGCCAAGCATCCT
The DNA here is from genome assembly GCA_030540395.1 of Phascolarctobacterium sp. Lineage (GTDB taxonomy): Bacteria > Bacillota > Negativicutes > Acidaminococcales > Acidaminococcaceae > Phascolarctobacterium_A. The sequence goes on along the minus strand of JAUNWI010000010.1, from coordinate 13,524 downwards.
GCCATTGGTGACCCGGCCAGCGTGCCCGCTGGACAATATGCTAGGGAAGCACTCACCAGCCTTGGCCTTTGGACGCAGGTAGCACCCAAGGCCAGCCTTGGCACCAATGTAACCCAAGTTTTGAACTGGGTGGGCGAGGGCAGTGCTGATGCAGGTCTTGTTTATGCCACCGATGCGGCTCTTATCAAGGATAAGGTAAAGATTGTTGCTGAAGCACCCGCAGGCTCTCTGAAAAAGCCCATTATTTACCCCATGGGCATTTTGAAAAAAGCTCCTCAAGCAGTTGCTGCTCAAGAGTTGGCTGCTTTTTTACAAACTGATGATGCTATGCAGATTTTTAATAAATATGGCTTTGCCAAAGCAAAATAATTGAGGTGATATCATGAAGCTAATTAAAACAGAAGATGCTGTGGGCAGTGTGCTCTGCCATGATTTAACTCAAATTATCAAAGGTGTAACCAAAGATGCGGTATTCCGTAAGGGACATGTTGTACAATCAGAGGACATTCCCGTGCTGCTTTCCATAGGCAAGGAGCATCTTTACGTGTGGGAGGCTGACGAAAATATGCTCCACGAGAATGATGCTGCTCGCATCCTCTGCGACATTTGCAAAAATGAACATATGGATGAATCCGAGGTCAAGGAGGGCAAAATCGAGCTCAGTGCTGCCGCAGACGGCCTGTTCAAGGTGGACAGCAAGCGTCTGCAGCTAGTTAACAGTTTTGGTCAGATGATGATTGCCACTCGTCATGGGAATACTCCTGTGAAAAAAGGGGACAAGCTGGCCGGTACGCGCATTATTCCTTTGGTTATCGAGAAGGAAAAAATGTATAGCGTCCAAGAGCTTTGCGGGGAACAGCCTCTTTTAAAGCTCATGCCCTATAAGCTCAAAAAAGCTGCTGTCATTGCCACTGGCAGCGAGGTGTTCACCGGGCGCATCAAGGATACCTTTACCCCTGTTATCGAGGAAAAGCTAGCAGAATATGGTGTGGAAGTCATCCATAAGCAGGTTTTGGGCGACGACCCGGATGCAGTGACCGCCGCCATCAAGAGTGCTATTGAAGAAAAGGGTGCAGAGCTAGTCTGCTGTACCGGTGGCATGAGCGTGGACCCGGATGATAAAACTCCCTTGGCCATCAAAAACACAGGCGCCAAAATCATCTCCTATGGCGCGCCCGTCCTGCCCGGAGCCATGTTCCTTTTAGCTTATTACGGTGAGCATAATGTGCCCGTTATGGGTTTGCCTGGCTGCGTCATGTACTCCAAGCGCACCATTTTCGATTTGGTCTTGCCGCGAGTAATCGCCTGTGACCCTGTAACAGCCGAAGAATTGGCTTCCTTGGGCGAGGGAGGACTCTGCTTGAACTGCAAGGTTTGCACCTATCCTGCCTGTGGCTTTGGCAAGGGGTGGTAAGATGAGCTATGTTGCTCCCCAAAAATACCATATCAAGGTGCGTCTTTATAACGAGGAAATTGCCTTTGGCAAGGGTATTGCCCAAATTTTAGAGCTGGTGGAGCTCCATGGCTCCCTTGCTGCGGCCTACAAGGAAATGGGCATGTCCTCCAGCAAGGCCTGGAAAATTCTCCAGCGAGCGGAGGCAGATTTAGGCTTTCCGCTGCTCAAAAGCGTCAGTGGTGGCGCTCACGGCGGTGGCACGGAGGTAACACCTGAAGGGAAGGAGCTGGTGGAAAAATATCGCCAATTTGAAGCTCAGGTGCAGGAATGCGCCGCCAATGCCTTTGCAAGCATTTTCCGATAGATGCGGATGACCATGCTATGGATTTTGTCAAATACCACATAGTTCACCGTGATGGCAGACGCATTCCCGTGGTGGATTATGGACATTTGGCCCAGCGCAAGGACAGTGCTGTGTTCTATGTTTTTGTGCATGAGGATCGTCGCTAAGTTGTAAAAAAGTATTACGCAGCTCAAAGCTTTTGGCTTTGGGCTGTTTTTTTCCTTGACTAAAAATGCTTCTTATTGTATAATTATCTTGCTTATTATTAGAACTAAATCTCATTTAGCTACTAAAATTAGCAACAATCCAGTACAAATGGTTAGACCATGCTGTGCTATAGTGAAGGAAGGTACAAAAATGAGCTTATTTGGCGCTGCAATCGATTATTTTGTTAAGGGTGGACCTGTAATGTGGCCCTTGCTGTTCTGTTCCATAGCCACCATTGGCATTGGTGTGGAACGCTTTTTGTATTATCGACAAGCGGATAGTGGTAAGGCTTTTACTAAACAGTTTTGCACTTATATCGAGCAGGATGATTGGCTAAATGCCAAAAGGCTGGCCGACGGCACCAAGGGTGAGGTAGCCAAATTGGCAACCATAGTTATGGCCCGTCATGGCAATTTTGAGCGCTTGGAGGGCTTCATTATGGCTCGAGCTGAGCGTGCTATTGATAAATTCGAAAAAAATCTGGGTTATTTGGGCGTTTTAGTGGCCCTTTCTCCTATTTTAGGCCTTTTGGGTACCATCACCGGTATGATCGCTTCCTTCAATGCCCTCAATGAGAGAAGCACCAATCCCATGGCTGTTACCTCCGGCATTGGCGAAGCTTTGATTACCACCGTTTTTGGCCTGTGCATCTCTATCTTTGCTACACTTTTCCATGCTTATTTCACCCGTCGCATGAAGGGTATTACCATGGATATCGAAGAAATGAGCAACACCCTTTTGGAAGCCATTGCCAAAAATATTTATGACACAACCGGAGGGGAGAAGAAATGATTAAGCTGAGGCGTAGAGATGGTGGAAAAGCACCAGAGCCGATGCTGAGCCCCATGATAGATATGATCTTTTTGCTGCTGGTGTTCTTCATCATCAGCACCATGTATATGAGTGAAATCAAGACCATTCCCATTCGCTTGCCGGTGGCCCAGCATTCCCAAACCGTGAGCAAGAGCAATTTTACGGTTACCATTAAAAAGGATGGCAGCATTTTCTTGGATGAAACAGCCATTGATGTGGAGCAGCTGGTGGCCAATGCGGCAGTGGAAAGCAAGCGTGACTCCTCCTTTTCCGTGATTATTCGCGCGGAGGGGGATGCGGAATATCGCACTGTCATCCAGCTTATGGACAAGCTCAAGGGTGCAGGCGTAACACGCTTTGGTCTCGCTACGGATGTGGGTGATGGCAAATGAAGGCAGAGCAAAAGCGTTATGGTACGGCGCTAGGTGCGGCCATCGCTGTGCATGTTCTCTTTGCCCTTGCAGTGGGTATTTTTGGCTATCGCTTTGTGACCAGACCGCCGGAAATTTTGGAGGTGGCCCTGGTGGGCGGCGGTGGCGGCGCCCCAGAGCAGGTGGAGGAGCAGCAGGACAACAGCATTTTGCGCAGTATCGACGATATTATCGACAAACGGCTCAAGCCGGAAACGAAAAAGGTGGTCACCAAAAAGGCGGTGGCCAATAATAATCCCCAGCCCGGGCCCACTAATCAGCAGGCCACCGGGGCCAGCAATGGCACCGGTGAGGGCAGTGGCAGCGGCACCGGCACTGGCGACGGTGCGGGTGCGGGCGAAGGTCGCGGCGTGCCCGTGACACCGCCGCGGGTAGTGTCGGCAGTGCAGCCCAAGTACCCCAGCTCCGCACGCAGTGCGGGGGTGGAGGGCGTTGTGGGCGTCAAAATGCTGGTCAACGCCAGTGGCAAGGTAGAAGAAGCCTATGTGGTGCGCTCCTCCGGCAACGCAGCCTTGGATGAGGCTGCGGTGGCCGCGGTGTACAAGTGGCGCTTTAGCCCGGCCAAGGACAAATTTGGCCAGAAGGCACCCTGCTACGTGACCCAGGGCATACGCTTTGACTTGAAAAAATAGTTTTTGTTGGACTGCCGCAAGGAAGCCACCTTATGGCAGTCTTTTTCCTGTATTTAAATTTCGCAATTGCGAGGAGGTGTAGCCAGTGTTATCCATTGTTAAGCAGAAAAGGTTCTTCTTGCTGGCTATGCTATGCTGTCTGTGCGTCCTGTGCCTTGGCTGCAGCAAGCCCAAGCTGGCGGAGCCGGAGGGTAAACCTTTATATACTTTGACCGATTCTACCGGTACCAAGGTTTCCTTTCTCCGCAAGCCCCAGCGCATTGTTTCCCTGTCCATCAGCACGGACGAGATTCTGCTGGATTTGGTGGATCACAAGCGTATCGTGGCCCTGACTACATATGTGGATGACGAGGGTATTTCCAACGCAGTGGAGCAGGCAAAAGCCGTCAAAGGCCGGGTGCAGCTGGGCAGCAATCCGGAGGCTATTTTGGCGCTCAAGGCGGACGTGATTTTATTGCCCGATTTTACCAATGCGGATACTATTCAAAGCCTGCGGGACATGCAGCAGCCTGTTTATGTTTACAAAACCCCTTATAATCTGGCAGCTGTGCGCGCCTGCATCCAAGAGCTGGGGCAGGTGGTGGGCGAAAAAGAGGCTGCCAGCCAGATTCTCGCCAAAATGGATGCTCGCCTAAATAAACTCCGGCAACAATTGGGCAATATTCCTCCTGCACAGCGAAAGCAAGTGGTTTTTATGGGTGACAAGGGCGCTTATTATAGTCCCGAGCATTCCTTTAATGATATCTGCAAATATGCCCAGGTGCACAATGCATTGGCCCAGCTGCACTTTACCAAGCCGGTGACGGTGGCCCAGGAGGAGATTGTGCGGCTCAATCCGGATGCCTTCATCCTTTCCGGGTGGGTGGATAGCACGGACCAGGAGCCCAACGCTTTGGCCCATAACCTGCGCCACGATGCGTCCTACGCATCTGTGAAGGCTGTGCAGAACAATGCTATTTACCCATTGCCAGCTAAGCATTTATTGTGCCTTTCCCAATACATAGTGGAGGCGTCTTATGATTTGGCAAGAGCAGTGTATGGCAAGGAATTAGAAAATTAGTAATACTCAAAGAAAGCTCAAGGAGGGGCAAAAATGCTAAAGAAATGCTATGGTAAAGCGGCCCTAATCGTGTTAGCCTGTTTATTACTGCTGGTGGGCTGCGTTTCCCTCACCATCGGGCAGATTGATGTGCCCTTTAAAAGTGCTGCGGCGGTGCTCATGCAGCAGCTGGGCTTGCCCTTTTTGCAGGACGTAAGCTTGAGCAAGGAGCAGCTGGCAGTGATTTGGTATATCCGCTTGCCCCGGATGCTGGTGGGCATGCTGGTGGGCGGAGCCTTGGGCATCAGCGGCGCCGTGATGCAGGGCATTTTTAGCAATCCCTTGGCGGACCCCGGCCTGATCGGTATTTCTGCCGGTGCGGCTACCGGTGCAGTGGTGGCCATCGCCATCGGCGGCACTGCAGGGAGCATGCTGGCCATGCCTGTTTTTGCCCTGTGTGGCAGCATTTTGGCCGTGTGCCTCACCGTTTTTTTGGCCATGCGCAATGGCAAAATCCCCGTCATGACGCTGCTTTTGGCAGGCGTGGCTGTGGGCATGCTGTTGGGCGCCATTACCAGCGGCATATTAACCTTTATGAACGAGCAAAAGCTCCAGCAATACCTTTTTTGGATGGTGGGCGGCCTTGATTACCGCCGCTGGGAGCATGTTTATTTGGCTGTGGGTCCCGTGCTTGTGGGCATCTTCATCATGCTCTTACTGGCACGTCACCTGAATATCCTCGTGCTTGGCGAAACGGAGGCCAAGGCCGTGGGCATGCCCGTGATGCAATTTCGCATGGGCTTGCTCTTTGTGGCCGCCATTACCACGGCCACCAGCGTGTGCGTCAGCGGCAATATTGGCTTTGTGGGGCTTGTGATTCCCCATATGATGCGCATGCTTTTGGGGCCGGACCATCGTATTTTGCTGCCTGCCAGCGCGTTAGGTGGTGCCTTGTTTTTAGTCTTTTGCGACTGCCTGGGTCGCGTCGTGGTGGCTCCGGCGGAGGTGCGAGTGGGCATCATGACGGCCATTTTGGGCTCGCCCTATTTTCTCTATTTATTGCGCAAGATGCAAAAGAGCGTCTTTTAAGCACGGGAGGGTGGCAATATGTCAGAAGCAGTTATTCAGGTTGCGCAGCTTAAGCTTGGCTATGGTGATCGTTGCGTGCTCAAGGAGGCCAGCTTTAGCATTGGTAAGGGCGAAATCGTGGGCATTATTGGCTGCAATGGCGCCGGCAAAAGCACGCTGCTCAAGACCATTCGGGGGCTGTTGCCCAAGCAGGGCGGCAGAATTAGCTATTTTGGCAAGCCCTTGGAGGAATATCAGGACAAGGAGCTGGCTACGAAAATCGCTTATTTGCAGCAGCATGTGGAGCTTGGCTTTGGTTATACGGGCAAGGATATTGTTATGGCCGGGCGTTATCCCTATATGAAATGGTGGGAGCGGGAAAGCGATGCCGATGAAAGGCTGGCTTTGGCCTGCATGGAATACACCGGTACAGCGGACTTGGCGGATAGGTCTGTGAATGAGGTGAGCGGCGGGCAAAAGCAGCGTATCTTGATCGCGAAGGTTTTGGCCCAGCAGACGCCCATTATCTTTCTAGATGAGCCAACTACGGGTCTCGACATGGTGTATCAGGAGGAAATCTTTCGCTTTGCTAAGGCCTTGGCGGCTCAGGGCAAGACGGTGCTGATGGTGGTACACGAGTTGAATTTGGCGTCCAAATATTGCTCGCGCATTCTGCTTTTGGGAGAGGGCACCTTGCTGGCAGATGGCTCGCCCCAGGAGGTATTTACGGAAAAGCTGCTCAGCCGCGCCTATAAAGCTGATATCAAGGTGGAGCATGACCTTGTCAATGGCAATTTGCATATCAGCACCCGCGTGAGCGAGGCTGCCAAGCTGCGGGAAGCAGAGCTGCTGCGGCAGATTTGTGGCAACTAGAAAGGCTTGCTTGGGGCCTTGTGGCGTAATTGCAGGCATAAAATGTACTTGACAGAAAAATAATATAGATGTTAGAATTGTGCTAGTAAAAAGTACTATCTAAAATCAAAAATTAATATTTGATAATGGCTAAAGCAGGGAAGACTGGTGAGAGTCCAGCACTGTAACGCAATAGTATTAGGGAGCTCGTTTATCAATACCTAACGCAAAGGGATGAGCGGGCGATGAGCTTGAGTCTAAGCGCTGTTTAGTCGACATATCCATCAAACCTGCGATTTTCAGGCGGATTAAGCAAATTGGCTTAGTGTGCCCTGAAGGCGGCTTGGTGGTTTTTTGTTTTTCTAGATAGGTAAAACTTTTGATTTTAGGCGTGGGCCTGAAATAGATTGCTTGGCCATTCTGGGAGCAAGGGTGGCTAGGTAGATGAAAATGTGGAGGTTGTTGTTATGGAAAAGAAGATTGTTTTGCGCAACGCAATTTTGCTGTCCTTGCTTGTTGGCGCAACTGCTGTTTACAGCCCTGTGGTTTTGGCAGCGGAGGAAGTCGCTGCTGGTGAAGAGTCCATGGAGTTTGCTATGGAGGAGTATGTGGTGACGGCTAGCCGTACCCAAACTGCCAAGGTTGATACTCCGGCGAATGTGAGCACTATTGATGCTGCGAAGATTGAAAGCAGAAGGTATCAGGATGTGGCTGAGGCGCTGAAGGATGTGCCGGGCGCTACTTTAGTTGATTGTGGTACAGGTACTACTGAAAAGAAGATTGTACTCAATGGTGATGAGCGTGTGCTTATTTTGGTTGATGGTAGAAGAGTGAATTTAGATATTGGCGCTGCCTTTGGACGTTCTAGCTTTGACTTGAATCAATTGCCTGATGTTAGTCAAATTGAGCGTATTGAAATCGTTAAGGGTCATGGTGGCTCCTTGTACGGCTCCGATGCTGTAGGCGGCGTAATTAATATTATTACTAAAAAGATGGACCATAATTATGGTAAGGTTTCCATGGCTTTTGGTTCCAATCAAGCACGAGATGGCAAAGCTATGTACACCATTAAGGAAGGTAAGACTGGTATTTCCGTCAATGCTTCCAAATATAAACAGGGCTATTATAAATACAAGGATGTAAGCACTAAGTCTACCACAAGATGGCCTCTTAATTCTGAGTATACCAATGAAAAGGTTGCTTTAAAGGTTAATCAGGAGCTTACTGATACAAGCTCTGTTGAGGTTGGCTACAACTTTAGTAAATTTGATGGTTTTAGTGTAACTATGCCTTCGTCCCATAGCCCAGCATCATCTTATCCAATTGATAAGAAGACTACGAATCTTTATGCGAAATACGACTGGACAATTAATAATAATGATCAAGGTTATTTGAATATTTATCGTAATCAATATAAATATGATTGCCAAGGAGGCATGGAGGAAAAAGACTTTGGCTTTGAAGTGCAACAAGCAATTACTACTTCTGAATCCAATAAAATGGTAGTTGGTGCTTCTTATAGAAAGGCTAAAGCTTTTAACGAAAGTGCTTATACTGAAGAGAAAGATATCAATAACAAGGCTATTTTTGTAAATGATATTTGGGATTTTGCTCCTACTTGGTCTTTAAATGCTGGTGCTCGTTATGATAAGCACAGTACAGCAGGTAGTAAAACTACTTTAAGTGCAGGATTGAATAAAAAATTCGACGATAACAGTCACGCCTATGTAAACTGGGGGCAAGTATTTAAAGCTCCTACCATTGATGACTTGTTTAGCTATCAAGTTACTTCATTTGGTATATACAAAGGTAATCCCAATTTAAATCCTGAAAAGGGTGAAACCTTAACCATAGGATATGGAACAAAGCTCAATGAAAAAACCGATCTTAATTTAAGCTATTTCAATAGCGACTTAGATGACGCTATTAATTGGATTTACAATGGCACTGTAAGTGAGGTGAAGAATGTCCATAAGCAAAAGAAGAATGGTATGGAGCTGAGCATTAGCCATGAGTTAAATGATAACTGGAATTTGGAAGCTTCCTATTCTTATGTACGAGTACGCAACGACAATAATGATGGTAATGGTTTTGTACGTGATATTAACTATATGCCTAACACTTATCGCCTTGGTGTACGTTATCATGACGAAAAATGGAATGCTAATTTGACTATGCGTGCTGCTAATGGTGCAGATACTAGAGGAAAAGTTGATACTTATTCTGGAGCTTACCTGCAGAAATATGTTGATAGTAGTTACATTACTGTTGATATGGCTGTTTCTTACAAAGCGACCAATGCATGGACCGTATTTGCAAAAGGATATAATTTGCTCAACAGAGCTTATGCTGAACAGGCAGGAGCTACGAATTATAGATACGATTACCCCGCTCAATCCCGCCGCTTCATCGTCGGTGCTGAATACAGCTTCTAAGACCGCTGTGGTGCTTTAAGCGCACTCAAAACTGAGAACTAAACAATGCTACAACGCTTCAGGTGTTGGCCTCGACCTTCTGTCGATGGCTCTGCCTGAAGCGTTTGTGTTATTTGCCCTCGATGCCAGCTAATGCTATAATAGAAGCAGTTATTTTGAGCGCTATTTTTGAGGTGGAAATATGACAATGGATTTTGCAATACATAAGGAATTGGTCATGGAGAAGCTGCCCACAGCCTTTTGCCATGCATCAACTATAATCAAGCTGCGGAGTGGGGGGCTCATGTGCTGTTGGTTCGGCGGCAGCCATGAGGGCGAAGCCGACGTGGCGATTTTTGGGGCGCGCAAGGAGGCAGGTGGTGGCTGGAGCGCGCCGGAGAAGCTGGCCGACGGGGTGGAGGCCAACTGGAATCCGGTGCTGTTTTATCGTGAGGACGGCACTCTGCTGCTCTTTTACAAGGAAGGCCAGCAGATTGCCCACTGGCGCACCATGGTGATGCAGTCCTCTGACGACGGCTTAAGCTGGACTGCACCAGCGGAGCTGGTGCCGGGGGATGCGAGCGGTGGTCGGGGGCCAGTGCGTAACAAGCCCATTAGGCTAAAAAGCGGACGCATTTTGGCCGGCGGTAGCACTGAGCACGGCATTTGGCAGGCCTTTGCCGACCTTAGCGATGATGAGGGCGCAAATTGGCGCAAATCTACGCCTGTGGTTATTGAAAATTTGCAGTATGAGCAAGGGGAGAAGACTGCTGAAAGCGACATTGCCGTCAGTGCGCAATCATTCTATGGTCGCGGCGTTATCCAGCCCAGTCTGTGGCAAAGTGCTGACGGCAGCGTGCACATGCTGCTGCGCAGCAGCGAGGGCTTCGTGTTCCGAGCGGACAGCGAGGACGAGGGTGAGAGCTGGAGCGCAGCCTATGCCCTGAGCTTGCCTAATAATAATAGTGGGCTGGACTTGGTGCGTTTGGAGGACGGCACGCTGCTTTTAGTCTGCAATCCCGTGGCTGCCAATTGGGGTATGCGCTCGCCTTTGAGCCTTTTTATCAGTGAGGATGATGGCGCAAGCTGGGCTAAGCTATGTGATTTGGAGACCGCCAAGGGGGAATTCTCTTACCCGGCCATTATTGCCCAAGGCGATGACGTCCATATTAGCTATACCTTTGACAGAAAGAACATTGCGGTGGTCCACCTGGTCAAGAAAAGCTAAGATATGAGCGATTGCTTATAACCGAACATTCTTTTCGGTAGTATTTCAGGTAGGATAAAATTTCAGTACTTTTGTAGTTATAAAATAGACAACGATAAAAGCAGCGCCTTGTGTGAGCTGGAAAGTTGGCTCATGCAGGGCGCTGTTTTGGCTTATCATCAATCGTTACCGGATACGGGTGTGTGCGAGCAAATAGCGTATGAATAATGAAATTAGCGACAATTATCAGAAAATTATGTTGAAATTGCGAGCGAATAGTGCTACAATAGAGCTGGTGAAAAACTTGCAAGTGTACACCGTGGTTTACAAAATTATCATGCAGTGATTTTAAGATGTGTGATATAATTAAGGAGGCAGGGAAATGCCGGAAGATAGCATTCTTGAAAATGATATGCCTTTGCAGGCACGCAAGGATAAGTATGATGCGGCCTGTAAATCAGTGCTGGCAATGAAAATAGTATTGTGAAGTACGCTGTGCAGAAGGATGTTGTGCTTGGTAGCAGTACGGAAGTGCAGTCCAACTATGATTTGCTGAATGTGGTGATGGTCAATTTAGGCCCTGAAGACCAGCAGGCCGCTGGAAGCTTGTTGAAGCTTTTGACGGTGCTTTTCGCTTCACAAAAGACGTTGGCAGAGAAAAAGTTTATCTTCAGTAATGAATTTGACATTAAGATGAATAGTGAAATGGCGCAGGAGGTGGACGAAATGTGCAATTTGAGTGATGGTGTTTATGAAGCTGGCAAAGCTGCTGGCATGGCTGCTGGCGAAGCCAAGGGCAAGGCCGAAGGCGAGGCTATTGGTGAAGCTAGAGTTCATAGAGAAACTGCCCTTAAGATGTTGAAAAAGAAAAAAGCATTGGTTGAGATTATGGAATTTACGAACTTATCTCAAGAGGAGATTTATGTTCTTGCCAAAGAAAAAGGCCTTGAGGTAGTTGGGGGCTAGAAAATACCCAAAACATAATACAAAGTCGCTAGCATGGCGACTGAAAGCGCAGCGTTCCGGTGGATGATACACTTGGGGCGCTGTTACTTATAACCGAACATTCTTTTCGGTATATTTTCGGGTATCATAAAAAATCACCACATTTGTTTTTGGCTAATACACATAAATTGATGCAATTGCATAGCAGAAAAGCCCACATATACTACCATTTAGTAGTTATGTGGGCTAATTTTATTCTGTGCGGTGCCTGTATAACCATGGCCGCTCCTGATATTTCTTGTCTGACCAGACACCCAGTCTGAATTCTTGGGCGTATGCCTGCGCTTTGTAGTATTTTCCTCCCCAATCAAAGGCAGCACCCTTGTTTATCATCGCTTCAGCTCCTTTTGCATGGTAGTATCTTGTTGGGCTTTTTTCCAAAACAGGATGCGTTCAGCTATGGCAGTAATAATTTTTAAGATTTGTACTAATTTCATGATTTTTGACCTCCTTTTTAGGCATCAATGGCTTCCAATTCGTCACTAGTAGCATCGATAGCTTCCAATTCCTTATCCTCGTTGTCTATAGATTCTAAGTTATCATTATCAATAGCCTCCAATTCATCAGATTTTACTATATTATTGGCCACTTCCTGCGCTTCGGCGTCCAGTGCATTAAGCTCGTCGGCGGTGAGCTGGGGCTTGAAGTCGTTGCTATCCTCGGCGAAGAGGTCCGTTTCAGACGCAAGCTTCAGCTCTTCTTCGGTGATGGCGGCCAAGGCTTCGGCGTCCTTGGTCTCTAAGAATTTGCTAATAAAATAGCGCTGGCCCTTGCCTGTTACCATGGGAGTGCGGCTGATGATTTCGCTGCCGTCCTTGGCTTTGGCGATGCTTTCTTTGATAATAAAAAGCCCGCTTTCGATACATTTTTGGTAAGGTACGTTCCACATCTGACCCTCTTTACTTTGCAAATAGCCATTTTCTCGCAGCCATTGGAAGAAGCGGTTTTGGCCGATATCAATACCATTTTGATTGAGCAGCTTGGCCATTTCGCCCACCAAAATAGCAGTTTTGTTTTCATACACGGCCTTGGCGAAGTCGATGCGGGGTTTGTTGCGCTGAAAATAGGCGTTTTTGCGCTCGATGAGCGCGTCTTTTTCTTTGATGGTCTGCTCGTGTTGGCCCAAAAGCTTCATGGTTTCGATATGCTTGGCGCGTTCTTCCTCCAGCTTGGCGGTGAGCTTTTGGAGGGCGGCGGGGTCGGCCTGCACACGAGCAAGCGTCTCGTCCGTCATGTAAGCGCCGGTTTTGCGGATGGAGGGGACCACGTCCTTACAAATCCATCGTTTGAATGCCTTGGCTTGTGGGAGTTTACTGCCCAAGACGAGGGAGTAAACGCCGATTTCGTTGATGATGATGGTGCTGCGGACGCCTTTGGGGGTGTTTACTTGCGTGGTCAGGCGATCGTCTTCTTCCACGTGGAGCGTGATGGCGTTATTGGCGTTTTTATAGCCCAAGATATCGGCTACATCCCTGGCTACAAACCAGGTTTGGCCATCGTATTCGGTCTTGCGCACCTTGAATTGTTCGTTTTGAATCAATTGTAGTTCCATGATGTTCCTCCTGTAACAAGCGGTAGCAGGAAAGGCTCCCCCTCGGGGGCTTTTCCGCTAACAAAAGGTAGTAGGAATGGCTCCCCTAGGGGGGAGCTGTCATTCCGCGCATTAACTGATATTGCAGAATATAGTAAATGCGGATGACTGAGAGGGGTGTGCAGTTCCTTTGGGGTTTTGCAGTATCCCCTCTCCGTCAGTCGCATTTCACGAGACGTCCTAGCGAAAGTTACTGCGCGACTGCCACCTCCCCCGGTGGTGGAGGCTCTCTTCTCAATCTACGGTAGCAGGAATGGCTCCCCTAGGGGGGAGCTGTCATACCGCGCAGTAACTGATATTGTAGAGAACAGTAAATGCGGATGACTGAGAGGGGTGTGCAGTTCCTTTGGGGTTTTGCAGTATCCCCTCTCCGTCAGTCGCATTTCACGAGACGTCCTAGCGAAAGTTACTGCGCGACTGCCACCTCCCCCGGTGGTGGAGGCTCTCTTCTCAATCTACGGTAGTAGGAATGGCTCCCCTAGGGGGGAGCTGTCATTCCGCGCAGTAACTGATATTGCAGAGAACA
>JAUNWI010000009.1:72858-88175 GCA_030540395.1 Phascolarctobacterium sp. | reverse complement strand
GGATTGTCGCCACCGGGGTTATCGCCGCCGGGTTTGTCGCTGCCAGAACCAGGAATAGTGATGTCCTCTAAGCCACCCACTGTGCCTTGACCGTCCTTATTAGCTTGGAAGCTAATATCACCGAAGGCCAAGGAAGCGGAAGAGCTTGTCAAACCGGCAGCGATGCTTGCGGTCGCAGTCAAGCTACCACCATTAGCCTCGGCTGCAAACAAAGCAATGGCTTGCTCAGCAGAGCCTGCGTTCTCATCATAAAACAGCTTGCCAGCCAAAGCATTCAGAACCTGAACAACTTGCTCCTTGTCCTCAATGTTGACGAACTCTCCACTAGTAATCATATTAATATGGGAACCACCAGCAGCAGTCTCGATAATAGTGTCGCCAGCAGCAAAACCTACTTTACCATCTTCACCCTTGCTAGCAGCGTAGAAAATGTTAGTGTAACCACTATAATAACCAATAGTCAAATCGTTGCTGTCGTCGTTTTGGTAAATATTGCCTGCAGATGCTTTATCCGCACCACCTGCCAAGCTTGCTACACGGCTACCCTCGAACTCATCATAAGCATTGCCGTATACTTGATTATACCAAGTTGCACCATTGCTCAGCCCCAAATTAATGGCGCCGGTATAGCCATCAGCCCTATTCATTTCGCTGATAGCTTCCACGGCTACACCCTGCCACATGGAATCAGCAGTATTGAGCTGCAAATTTACCTCGCTATGCTTGCAGGATTCTGCATCGTTGTCAGCTCGGTCCAAAACGCCCACATTGCCATAGAGAACTACCATTTTGCTAGTATCATTGGTCACATTCATATTAATGGTGCCTGACATGGCTGCCAAAGCATAGTGCACTGCAGCGCCCTCAAAATCGGCAGGCTTGTCATTAATCTTGATGGTGCCACCACCCTTGATGTTGACAATTGCTCCATCCATGTTGGCAATTACGCCCGAGCCATCCACTGCAAGATCCACATCACCATTGATGTTCACCACAGCAGCCGCATCCGCATTATTGCCGGAGCCTGCAGTACCAGCCGCATATATAGCACTGGTATTGAAGAAGGCCCCATCCTCGTTTAGGGCACCATTCTTGGCATTAGTAATACCCCAACCACCATCTGCTGCCTTGACAGTGTAATTGCCATTGATGTCCAGCTGGCTGTTGCCTGCAGCGTAAATACCTAAAGCATAGCTGCTGCCATGGGCTTCGAGCTTAGTATCACCGGTAATGGCCAGCTTCACCACATCGCTGGCATTGCTGCCGTTCACGCTGATAGCCTCAGTACGACCAGTGCCGGTAACCTGTACATCTACTTCATCAGCAGTGATTTGAGCCAACTTGCTACTATTTTGGCGAATACCCATGGCATTGCCATTGTCCTTGTTCACAACAAGCTGCAGGGTGCTATTTTTAGCATCTATATTTACATCCTTTTGCACATCAATTGCAGCAGCTCCTTGGCTACCACCAATCTTTATCAAAGAGTCTGCTTCAAAGATATAGCCAGCATCCTTCAGCACACCGCCGTACAAATAAGCCTCATCCAAGACACTATCGCCGGTAATAGGAGCAGTAAACTCAAAAACCTCTTGATGCTCAGGAATGTCCGGTGCTGCTGGCGGCACATAGCTTCCTTGACCATTCTCTTCATTGAAGGTAATGCTGCCGGATTTACTAATTGAGGCGGTGGTCAAGCCGCTGGCAATGGCCACAGTACCCTGCAGATTCTCGGGAGCTTCTCCATAGCCGGTGTAATAGAGCTTGCCGGCCAAGGCATTGAGCACTGCATTCACCTGCTCCTTATCACTCAAGGTGATGCCGCTGTTATTCGTCATCAGCGTAATGCCGGCGCCTGCCTTAGCTTTGTTGATATAGGTATCCCCTGCAGTATATTGCTCCGTAGTGGTACCATCACCCTCATGGTGATAGTAGATATTAGTAAAGCCACTGTAATTTTTAATGGTCAGATTTTTGCCATCCTTTTGATAGATATAGCCTGCATCTTTAGCTTCCGTAGCACCAACCAAATTAGTCACAATGCTGCCGCTATAGGAATCGCTAGAGAAGGAAGGTACAAAAATCTTGCCATATTGTTCATTATTCCAGGTAGCTCCATTAGCCAAATAAATATTTGCTTGGTCCTTACCGTCAGTACAATTGTTATGCAATACACCTGTCCATACGGAGTCCTTAGTATTCAAGCCCAAGTTAACAGTGGCATTTTTGCTAGCATAAGGGTCTTCTAAAATGACACCAATATTGCCATTAAGTGTTACATCGCTAGTACCAGCCACAGCATTCGTTTCATCATAATTGAAATTAATCTTGCCACCCTGATAAGCCAGCAGGCTGTAGTAACCAACACTGCTCTCCTTATTTACAGTAATGCTGCCACCGCCAATATTTACGTTGGCATTTCCTTGGTTAGTGCCATAAGATAAGACACCGTTGCCATTGGTCAGCAAATCCACTTCGCCGTCCACACTAATGGTACCTCCGTTGGCATAAAGACCAGCTGCGTAATTGTCAGTGAACATGAAGGAGCCGCCCTTATCACCATTGGTCAGCAAATCCACTTCGCCGTCCACACTAATGGTACCTCCGTTGGCATAAAGACCAGCTGCGTAATTGTCAGTGAACATGAAGGAGCCGCCCTTATCACCATTGGTCAGGCCCCAGGCGCCGTTATTATTCATGGTCAAATCGCCACCAACGCTAATGCTGGAGCCAGTGCCCGCATAAATGCCATATACTTGTTTGCCTGCAGCATTTGCAGCACTAACCTTCAGGTCTCCTGTCATATTTATGCTAGAAGAACCATCAGCCATGACGCCGTAGGTTGTGGAGCTGCCATTAACCTCCACCTTCACTTCTTTGGCGTTGATATTCAGCTCTCCGCCATACTGATGCTTTACGCCCATATTGGCTTGGGAAGTTATATTCAACTGTCCCTCAGCCAAGTTAATCGTGGCAGCGTTGACTGTATCAATACCCGCAAAGCCACCTTCAATATTAACAACAGTGCCTTCCGCAAAGTTATAAGTACCCAGCTTAGCTTCCTCGTCATAGCTTAAGATTCCCTTGTGAACATAGAATTGGTCAAATTGTGGATTGCCGCTAATTTGGGCACCCTCCATGCTAGTCACAGGGCTATAGCTACCCTGACCTGTGGTGCTGTCATAGGCAATATTACCAAATTTCAGCTGCTGCATAGAGGTGGTCAAGCCACTAGCAATTTGCACTGTACCTGCAAGGTTATTTTCAGCCTCGCCCACATAGCCGGTATAGAACAGCTTCCCTGCCAAATTATTCAGCACCTTTGCTACAGCATCGCTGTCTTCCAGATCCAAGCCCGTGTTATCAGTGGAAAGCACGATTGCAGAGCCTTCGGCAGCATGCTGAATATGGGTTGCACCGGCTGCGAAATTGCCATCTTGGTCATGCTCATATACTAAGACTGTATTACCACTATAATTATCTATTTGTAAATCCTTTGCATCCTTTTGGAAAATGATACCGGCAGAGCCCGCATTCTTGCCACCGCTCAAGGCATAAACAGTGCTGCCCGTCCAGTCCTCACCACTATGCAAGGTATTAGTCCACAGAGCGCCATTAGCCACCTGCAGAGTAGTGCGGCTGTCAGCATCGGTATAAATGCCACCCTCCAAGGAAGAAGCAGCTGTATTTAAGGCTACGCCCACACTACCGGCAATAGTATTATGAATGTCACCTTTGATAGTCACATCACGGTTTCCACTGGTTGCTGCCACGAAACCATCTTCCTTCAGCTCACCGTTAACAAGCATACTACCACCGCGAGCCTCCAAAGCATAACCATTACTGATGATACTACCGCCACCGATGTAAACATTGCCATAATATTCCTTCACAGCAGTGAAACCGTCAGCTTCCACATCCAAAAGGCCCTTAATATTCAACGTAGCCGTGCCGGAGTTTTTGTCCACTGCTACAGCAGCCTTAGTGCCTTGACTGTTTTCAAAGCGAATCTTCACCGCATGCTCAGGATCATCATCATTATTGATGTTCAAGACTGCATTGCCATTACCGTTATACCAAGCACCCTCAGAGGGCATACCAATAACATGTATAGCACCATCAACATATTGACCATTTTTAATTAAAATATCAACACCATTGGCATTGTTTATATCCAGCTTTTGGCTTGCTACTTTAATGCCACTGGGGCGTTCACGATTCGATAGACTATTATGACCATCACCTACAAGCGTAAGATTATGTCCGTTCATATCAATCAGACCATCATTATTTCCGGCCCAGCTGATAACACCCAAACCCAAAGCCTGTTGCTGACCTGCCAAACCACCGGAGGTATAATAGGTGATTTCTGCATCGCTATCAAAAATATAGCTGGTGAGGCCGCCGGAGGTGGTTCTAATATAGGCATCATCCCAGTATTGGCGTTGTGTATTACCTGTATAATTATCCTCAATAAGGGGCTGGTTAGCCACAACAGGCTCGCTGCTCTTGACGTAGCTGCCTTGCCCGGTGGCACTGTCAAAAGTAATCTCCTTCAGTCGCAAGGTTTGGCTGCTGGAGGTCAGACCGCTGGCAATTTGTACCATACCATTTAAGGAAGTCTCGCCATTGATGTAATCAAGATAGAAGAGCTTGCTCGCCAAGGCATTGAGCACTTTAGCAACTTGGGAACCATCGTTCACTTCGATACCCTGATTATCAGTGGACAGGGTAATGGTTGCTCCCTCCTGAGCTTTGTTGATCTTTACAGCACCGGCGCTATAATTGCTGGCTTCTGTGCCGTCATTGCTATGCCCATAAATAACCAGTGTGCTGCCACTGTATTCATCGATTTGCAAATCACCCTGATGAAGCTGCTTGATAACACCCACTTTTCCTGCCTCGCCACCGGTCAGCTTGGCAACTGAGCTAGAAGCATTGGTCCAAGAGGAGGGCAAGGAACCGATTTGTTCATTGGTCCAAGTGGCGCCATTGGCCAAAACCATATTCACCTTGCTGGTGAAGCCTTCTACTGCAGAGGTATAAACAATACCGTCCAAAGAGGAGCTGCTATTGTTCAAGCCTAAGTTTACTACAGTATCCTTGAAGGTTTCCCCCTGTTGGGTCAAGCCGCTGACAGCACCTACATTGCCGCGAATGCTGACATTGTTCTCCGCATTTGCGCTGCCCTCGGCGTCCACGTTAATATTTATCACACCACTTTGTGCGCTAACAGCAATGCCCTCAGTACTTATCTCAGCACCGCCATCAATATTGACAGTGGAGCCAAAGCCATTGGCATAAACACCAAAACCATCTAAGTCTACATTGCCCTTGATATTGATGGTGCTAGCTTCGTGGAATTGACGGGTACCTGCACCTGCGTAAATGCCACTCTTATTGTAATAGCCATATCTAACCTTGCTGGCATCGGTAACGGTGACATCACCTACTACATTCAGCTCGGCGTTGCCGGAGGTGTGTAGGCCAATACTGCCATGGCCGGATGTCGGAACACCGGCAACGGCAATATTCACATCACCATTAATATCAAGCTTAGCTCTTGCTTCACTATCATTGCTAAATACATACACGCCCTCGGCGATGCCATTGCTGCTCTTAGCGCTGATATCCAGCTGTTTGACATTGATTTGCGCTTCGTTCCCGCTGGTTTGGGAAATAGCTCTTACTACATCCTCACCACTAGTAGACAAATGCAAAGCTTGTTCCTCACTAACAATCTTTACAGGATTTTCCACACTAATGGCTGCTGCACCATCGGTCATAGTAATGGTAGTTTCCTTTTGAAGGTTATAAACACCATTTTCGAAAACACCACTAGTAGAGTAAATATTGTCTTTTTCAGCATCACCGGTTATAGCATTACTGAAGTCGGTCTGAGTCTGTTTTACAACAAAAGTACCTTTACCCTCACTATCAAAAGTAATAGTACCTTCTTTGAGCATGCTACTGGTGGTTAGGCCACTGGCAATCTGAGCTTTAGCTACTAGATTAGCTGCACCCTCTGCAAAATCCGTATAGGTCAGCTTGCCTGCCAAAGCATTAAGTACCTTGTCTACCAAAGCACCATCATTAACATCAATTCCAGTGTTATCAGCGGAAATAGTAATTGCGGAGCCAGCGGCTGCCTTATTTATTACCGTATTCCCTGCTTGATAATGACTTGCCTCACTGCCGTCACCAGTATGTTCATAAACAACAATAGCCTTACCATCCAAATTATTAATGGTCAATACATGGGCATCTTTTTGAAAGATTTCGCCTGCTGTAGTATCACTGGTCAAATTGGTGATGCTGCTGCCAGTAAAGCCATCCCCAACAGTGCCATAGCTATCATTGGTCCAAATGGCCCCATTCCCAAGCTTTATATTAATATTGCCACTACCTGAATTAACAGCTACGCCCTCCCAGGTAGATTTATCATTTACCAACTGTAAATTGATGGTTCCCCCATTATTTAAGGCAGCCACATTACCTTTGATAACGCTGGTAAATTGGGTATTGTCCCAATAATCACTCTTATTCTTGTTGTTAATAGAAATCTTACCACCGTCAACAGCTAAAGCATAGTTGCTATTAGCGTCATCCTTATTTACAGTTATGAGGGCACCTTTATCGAGTTCTACGCTAGCATCTTTACCTTCTGCCATAATAGCCGTGCCATTAACTACTAAATTTGTATCACCGTATACATGCACTGCAGATGTTGCACCATTCGACTTGGCATAAATGCCCTTTGTCTTGGCAGAATCTTTGCCATCCACGCCCCACTGCAGGTCCTCGGTGCTCTTCATATTTAGGTTGCCATATACGTTGACAGCTGATATTAAGGAGCCCGAACCATTCGCATACACGCCAACAGCACCCTGTTCGCCTTGAGCAGAGATATTAACATTGGTATTGTAAACAGCAGCATTTAATGCGCTGTTAAGAAAGTTAATACTTGCATATGAGTAAAAGCCATTATTTAAAACTACCGAAGCACCATAGGCCATGCCTTTACTGCTAACACTAATATTAGTATTACTAGCACCAACCTGCAGAATAGAATCATCGGACATGTGATGACGAACACCATAAGTATCAGTGCCTAGTTCGCTACCAGTTGCAGCGAGATTTAAAACACCATTACTAATAACAGCATAGCTATTGTAAGCCTTATCAACACTTTTAATAGCAGCAATGCCCTTGTCAGAAACTGCAATAGTAGTACCGTCAGCAAACTTGAGCTGATAGGGGCTTGCCAGCTCATCAAATTCAGTATAACCATTGGCACTATCAGTAGCTTTATCACCGGTAATGGTCACGTCATGATCCGCAGCCAAAGCCATGCCACCCCAAATGCCTGACAAAACAGCACCTGTTACAGCAATGGCCAGACGCTTACGCCATGGTGAATATTTTTTCTTCATTACATTCGCCTCCTGATTTTAAAAAACCTTAATTAGATAAAATAAAAACACAATTGAGATAAACGTTACTACCCTCGTTGTGGATAGCATCATATTTATCAGCTACGATTTTGCCGCCAACGATGCTGACGTTAGCCATCTTCTCCTCGCTGTACATGGGGTTGGTGGTGTCAGAGGTCCAGGTTCTGTAGGCCATGGCACGCACAGCAATACCATCTGAGGAATGAATGTCCACCACATCGGTGATATTAATATCAGCGCCGGAGGCCTGCACAGCATGATTTACGGTCTCCACCTTAGCGGTGCCGTCCACCTTCAGGCTAGCAGTGCTATAGGTACCGCTGCTCTGACCGGCAGAACCAATGATGCTGTCCAAATAAGCAACTAAGCCCTTACCATTGTCACCAGTAGCGTTCAGTTCCAGATCACCATTAATGATAATGTTGGCACCATCTGCAAAGATACCCTCACGGTTATCGGCACTGACCACAATCTTATCGGCAATGACATTCATGGAGTTATGTAAATAGGAGCTAATACCATCGTTTACCACTAGGGTAGCGCCGTTTTTATCCCGCACATTCACATTCAGATATTGATTATCAACGTGAATACCACCAATCTGCACGGTTTGTGCAGTAGCAGCATCGTTGAAGATATAAGTACTGTATTTGGCACCTTGATTTGTACCAATAGTAGCACTTACCAATTCAGGATTACTGGTATATTCGGTATCAGCCGTAGTACCTGTAATCGTGGTGTCAAAGGTCACTGTACCATCCACACTTTGAGCTGCAAAAGCACTGGGCATGAAGCCCGCACCGGCCAATATACCAGCCGTCACAGCCAAAGCCAAGGGACTCTTCCAGATTTTCCGAGCAAATCTTTTTGTCCATGATTTGTACATAATAGACTCTCCTTTACTTGAACTCGTGGATTTATCTAAGACCTGCCCTGACTGCAAAACCACTCTGCCCGCCGCGACAAGTCCTTGCCACCAAAACTAACGTGAAATAGCTTTTCAGAAACGCCAACAAAGCATTAGCCACCCTTCTTTTTCGAAAATCCACAGCTACCACATAAACAAAAAAGCTTAATTTCATTTAGACTGCTATCAGTCGAAATAAAATTAAGCTACAGATTAATGTTTATTGAGAGCTGTCTAACAGAACGCCGACTTTACGGTTTCCTGTCCAAGTAAGATTTCCTATTTTATCCGTTAGACTAATGCAATTGATTTTGTTTTCTTATCTACATCTTATTGATATAGATTCCTATTTCATGTAAGAGTATAACATTAAATCAATACTAAAGTCAAGTCTTTTCTACTACCCCGTATGCACATTTTTCAAACAAATTTTGCAATGATTTCACAAATAGAAAATTCCCCGCACCCTTAATAAGCCTATAAAAAATAAAAAGCTCCGACACTAGCCAGAGCCATGAGTATATATGAAATCTAATACACTATTCAACAAAAATCTGATGATTCAATACCCAATTCAAAAGCTGATCATAATCATTTTCTCCAGAAGCTACCTTTAGCACAACATCTATGAGCTCATCCTGTGAATAATCAAGGTAAATATCATTAAGAGCAAGAAAAACAAGCATAGTATGGGCACCTATACGTTTATTACCATCAATGAACGCATGATTCTTGATAAGCCCATAACCAAGCCTTGCACCCTTTTCCTGCAAAGTTGGGTATGCTTCTGTTTCTCCAAATACCTGAAATGGAGCGTATATAGCCGACTCAAACAATCCCATATCTCTTATGCCATCTATACCACCAAACTCGTCAATAAGCTGAGTATGCAATTTTAGTACCTGAGCCTTGGACAGAATAATCATTGAGCCAATACCTCATAGGCTGCTCTATTCTTTTTCATCAATGCTTTAGAGATATTTAAAACATCCTCATCAGGAGCATACTCATTGTCCACAGATGAAAACTCTATAATAAGATACTTAGGCGTATTGTTTTTTAAGACAACCACAGGCCCCTGCTCATCAACCATACGGGCAATTCTAGAAAAGTTTTGATTGGCTTCACTAATAGATACCATATTCTGTGTAGACACTTTCATACTTATAACCACCTTTCTAGTTCTATTATACTCTTTTTTAGGATAAATTCAACCTATTTATGATTGCAGCCATAGAAAAAGCTCCAGCACAAGCCAGAGCTTTATTCAAAACGACTTTACCTAATCAGCCACTCATAAAACACCCCAAAACTGCTGATAGAAATTGACATCAATTATTAGCACATTGTAACACGAATTATCAGATATTTCAACATTATTTTCTGATTATTATTTATTTTTATATTAGTCCCTCTAATCCGATTTTATCTCTTTTATGGTAAATAGAAAATCCCCCGCACCAGAAGGCACGAGAGATTTTCTTAGGAGTATGTAAAACGGTAGAGAAGCGTTAGAAGGTATACTGCATGCCGACTACAAAGCTACGACCGGGCATGGCAAACCATTGTCCAGGTTGACCACCCATGTGAATAACATTGGTGTGTTCAGCATAAAGCTTATCAAAGAGATTGTCCACTTTAGCGTAGAAGGACATATTCTTCGTTGCCTTATAGGTTGTGCTTAGATTCACTACAGCATAATTATCTGCAGGCCAACCCTTCATAGCATCATAAGCAGGATTGGTTTTGCGCATAAAGTAATAACCATTCAAAGCGGCTGTCAGCTTATCTTTGGTATAGGTAACACCAAAGGTTGCCATGTCCTTTGGATAATATCCATATTCAAAGGTATCGCCTGTGCAATGTTGGAAAAGATGGGCCCAACCAAAGTTAGCACTCCAATTCTCATTCATTTGGGTCATGTATTGCAGATTCCAACCGCGAGAAATGGCATCAGCGAAATTGTTATACTTATTGGTTCCATAATCAAAGCCAACTGCTGATTCGCTCTTGGTTTCAAACCAGTTGAAGGTCAAGATATTGTCTTCGTCAAACTTTTTGTTATAGCCAATACTAGTGTTTCTGCCATAGGCAGGCTTCAGGTTCGGATTAGCATAGCTACCGTTATAAAGCTGTCCAATGTCAGGGATAATATAGAAATCACTACGTCCAGCATATATGCTATCTTTATCAGTTATATCATAATTAATTTTATAGCTCTTGGAGGTGTAACTTTCCAAATTTCGACCATCCTGATCCCCATCATGACTAGGCTTGTCATGACGCAAGCCACCTGTCAAAGTAACCTTGGGGATAATCTTCCAATCATCCTGCACATAATAGGACATGTTTTTAATGCCCATGTTGCCATATCTTATTACAGGGTTTAAACCAGCGTCATATGAAAGATTAACAGGATTACTCAAATTATCCTTGGCTTGGGAATAATCGAAGCCAAAAACAACAGTATGTCTAGAAGTCGTAAATGTGGCCTGCTCACTCAAGAAATTATAGGTATAATCAAAATAAGGATTCATACCCGGCTCTACGGTAGTACGACCACCTTCAAAATAACCACCCTTTAAGTTGTTATGCCGATAGCTAAAGCTATTGGACCATTTATCAGAGAATTTGATATCATCTCTCAGGGTAATACTGGTATTTTTGTAGCGGCCATTATCATACTTATGGTCTATAATATCATAGCCACCGTGTTCAGAATCAACCTTGTCAATATTAAGTGTCAAGGTATGGTCAGGCGTAAAATCATAGGTTAACTTAATACCATAGCTTTCGGTATCAGTCATATTAGGCATATTATTGCCGTCGCCATCCTTCACATCACCGGATTTTGACTTGTCATAATATACATTATAGCCAACTTTATCCTTGCGACCTTGGGTGTTTAGTTTATAGCTACGCTTGTCGAAGCTACCGCCAGATACATCAATAGTCGTTTTAGTGCTGTTGATTTTGCGGGTGATAATGTTGATGACACCACCCTTGGCGCCGCTACCATACAGGGTACCCGCACTGCCACGCACAACCTCGATACGCTCAACATTATCAATATTATTTAGCAAGGAGCTGTAGGTATAACCAGCTTTATTACCTTGGAAGTCAGTAACACGAACACCATCTACCAAAATGACGATTTCCTTGCTACCATTTATGCGAATAGCATTAATGTTGGCGTTGACACCGCCGCCACCACCGTAGTTGGCAAACTGCACGCCTGGCACTGTACGCAAGGCTTCTTCCACATTGCCAACATGCATATTTTCCATTTGCTCACGCGTTACCACACTGACGTCGGCCTTGGCATCAGTAATCTTGGTCGGAATGCGACCTGCGGTAACAATCATGGTATCCAAAGTGAATTCCATTTCATCAGCTTCAAAGGCTGGTTGTGGTTCTTCAGCCCAAACACTACCGCAAATGCTCATAGCGGCAAGACAGCTCAATGCTGCTGCGGACAGTTTCTTATTTTTGATATACTTCATTTTTATCCCCTTTTTTGAAAGCGAAGGGAAGCGGCTTTAAGTCGCCTCCCATCTTTTGTTGTTGGAAAAATTAGAAGGTGAAGCGCAATCCTGCGTTGATCATCCAATCATGCTTATAATCGCCATTCAAGGTCTTGGTTACATCGCCATAGAAGGTCAAATTATCATTGATTTCATAGGTTCCACCCATAGTCAAATCACACCAAGTTCCATCAAGGTCAAATTCCCTAGTCTTGCTGTTATAAGCATCAGAGAAGTGAGTATCCATGCTGCCGGCAAATTCATGATTCAAGCTCAGACGAGCAAA
Source organism: Phascolarctobacterium sp. (assembly GCA_030540395.1). Taxonomy (GTDB): domain Bacteria; phylum Bacillota; class Negativicutes; order Acidaminococcales; family Acidaminococcaceae; genus Phascolarctobacterium_A. Next base: position 76,004 of record JAUNWI010000009.1, on the reverse strand, counting down.
GTATCTGCCATGCTCACTAGCCTGTCCAGCTTCAAGGCCAAGAGTACCAACGATGCTGGTGAAAGCATCTTGGGAAATATGGCCTTCGAGAGTGCCGGTGCTATCAAAATCGCTGCTTCCCATTCGACCAATGGTCAATTGAGCGGAAGGCTCAAAGTAGCCAGCTGCTTCGCTGCCAAAACGTTTGCTATATTGACCGGAAATGCTGAAGCCCGTAGCATTGTAGTCACCCTTCACAGTGCGACCTAAAATATCCGTGGTTTCAAAATCATTGGAGAAGTGACCAATCTTGGCAGTCACATCAACAAATTCGTTCTTGGCAACTTCCTTGCTGCCATAGAAGCCCAAGGTATAAGTCTTGGAATCGCCACTGCCATTATTATAGCTGTCATCACCAGTCATATAGTCAAAGGCTACGCCCACATTCCAACCATTGGCAAGGTTCTTGTCATAGCCAACCTGACCAGCCCAGAAGCTGCTCTTGAAGGAAGTGTTATTGCCGCTATACTTGTTTTGGCCACCCCAGGTTCTAGCCCAAACACCTTCATCGTTGGCGCCCAAACGAGTGCCGCTATCCACAGGACCACGACCGCCACCTTGGGGAGCACGAACGCTATGACGATAGCTGTAGGTATCAGCAGCAGCATTACGCCATGTAACCATACTGCTCATAATTGCAGCACGGGTATCCTTGCTGACAACATCCTCATCATACAAGAGGTTGATAGCCTGTTCAGCAGAGCCTGCCTTATAGCCACCCTTCACACCATCAAATTCAATATTACCCTTCCAGCTTGCAGTGTCACCGGTCAAGCCGCCACCTATGGTCAAATCTGCAGCAAGATTGGTGGGATTAGCTGCTGCATCATTATAAATCAACTTTTGAGCCAAGCCTTGGAATGCTTCTTCCACTGCTGCTTTATCAGAAGTGTTAATGCCGTTTGCCGCAGTTGCCATGGTAACCTTGCTGCCAGCTTCTGCACTGCCGATTACAGTATTGCCTGCTGCAAATTCAATAGCTTGGGTTGCCTCATTAATCGTATGGTCATAGGTAATGTTCACATTGCCGCTCAAATTATCAATAGTGAGCGGATTTGCATCCTTTTGATAGATGTAACCAACAGAGCTGCCAGTGCCACCATTCAGTTGAGCAACACGGCTGCCGTTGAAAGCAATACCTCCACCTGAAGTATAGGCATTGGGTAATGCACCCTGAGCTTCGTTGATCCATTGAGCACCATTGGAGAGATTTACATTAATAGCACCAGTGAATGCTTCATTAGATGCAACTCGAACGGCACGCAAGCTGAAAGTGCTTGCACCAACATCAATGCCATCTTCAGGGAATTGATTATATGCAACACCATGCCATACAGACTCACTATTACTCATGTTCAGGTTGACTACGCTTTCTTTGCAAGGTTCACTACCATATACTGAACCTGCACCTGCAACTATGTTACCCTTGATATTTACTGTATTGCTGGTATTTCCTTCAGCATTTATGTTAACAGTACCGGATTGAGCAACGATAGCAGGCATATAATCCTTAGTAGCATCAATACTTACACTGCCATTGACATTAACAGTGGAGCCACCTCCATTAGCGAAAATGCCTACACCATCACCTTTTACTGCAACATTGCCGTTTGCATTGATGGTCGCACCTGTTTGGATAGCATAGCTAGAAGCGGCATAAATGCCACTGGTACTGTAATAGCCATAGGAAGCATCACTAACATTACCAGTAATTTCAATAGTTGTATTACCCTTTAAGTTTAGCTCAGCATTACCACCAGCATAAACACCTATTGCACCATAGGCACCTTTAGCAGTAATCTCCGTTGTTGCATCCACATTAGTAACAGCCTTTTGTTCTAAAGTATTTTGCAAAGAAGCAATACCTTTTGCATTGCTGTAACCAGTGCTAGCCTCAACATTTACTACCAGCTTATCTGCTTTGATATCAATTGCATTACCATTGGCTTGAGCTATACCCATAACACTATCATTACTGTTACTTGCAACTAAGGTCAAAGTTTTACCACTAGCATCCACATTAATATTATTATTATCACTTACGGCATTTCCGCCATTCACAGTGATATTGGTGTTTTCCGTAAATTTATAGCTACCATCATCCTGTTGAACACCGCCATAGACATATTCCAGATTGGTGCTGCCGTTGAGGCCGCTATTGAAATCGGTAGCTTCTTGCTCTTCAGGAGCTTCGGGGAATTCAATGGGAGCATCCTTATTAATGCCGCCTTGACCGGATTTTGCATCAAAAACAATGTCCTTCACAGCCCAAGTTACGCTGTCAGTGGTCAGGCCACCTGCCAGCTTCACGGTGCCTGTCAGGTTTCGCTCGCCCTCAACATAGCTGGCATAAGTCAGTTTGCCTGCCAAGGTGCTGAGAATATTGGCCACAACATTGATATCTGCTGCTGCACTGCCATCGCCATTAGTGATCAGGTTTACTACAGAGCCAGCTTCAGCGTGCTTGATAATAGTGTCTCCAGCAGTGTAGTTTTCTGCTACGCTGCCATCGCCATTGTGAGCGTAGAAAATATTAATTACGCCACTGTAGTTATCAATAGTCAGTACATTAGCGTCTTTTTGGTAAATATTACCTGCAGCAGCTGCACTTGCTCCACCCTTGAAGGTCGTTACATGGCTGCCTGCATATGCAGCTCCACCCCAAATAGAGGTCAGTGCATCTACTACTTCGTTATTCCAAGTAGCACCATTCTGCAGCCACAGATTTGCTTCACCTTTAAAGGTAAGGTCGCCCTTAGCTACACCTTCTTCCGGGAAGGCATTATAAATAGCTCCATGCAAAGTAGAATCAGCGGTGGTCAGGCCCAAATTAATTGCAGTCTTGGTACCATGGATATCGTTAACATTGACTGCACCAGTGGATACAACAACATTACCCTCTACTTCTACTTTATTGTTAGTAGCTTCACCATTTACTACATTCATGTTAATGGTTGCGTCTTCAGCAATCAAAGCTGCATATCCCTTGCTTTGTCCTGCCGCTACTTTTATGCTGCCACCTTCTACATTGACAACACTGCCACCAGAGTTTGCATATATACCATTGGCGTTGCCTTCAAAGTTATACTTACCCTTTACATCTGTCA
>JAUNWI010000009.1:0-72758 GCA_030540395.1 Phascolarctobacterium sp. | reverse complement strand
GTGCATTTTCACCATCTACAGCAATCTTGCTATCTTCCGTAAATTTATAAGTGCCGTCTGCTTGGCGCACCCCTCCCAAAACATAGGCCAAATCACTATTCACATCACCAGTTAGAGTGTTGGCAAACTCAGTTGTTACTTGATGATCCGGACCAGTTGCTTCAATGCTGCTTACGCCTGTGCCTTTGCCTGTATTCTCATCGAACACAATATTGCCCAAGGCCATAACAACACTGTCACTTGTCAAACCACCTGCTAGCTTAGCAGTACCAGTCAAATTGCGTTCATTTTGTGCATAAGCTTCATAAGTCAGCTTGCCAGCCAAAGCACTGAGCACGCTAGTAATGCTGTCAGCTGTTACACTAGTCGGAGCAGTTGTAATTAAATTGATTGCAGATTTTTCCGCAGCATGCTTGATAATGGTGTCACCATAGTTACTGAAATCACCGCTAGTTGCTCCATCATTAGCATAGAATACATTAGTAACGCCACTGTAGTTATCAATGGTCAGTGCATTGCTATCCTTTTGGTAGATGTTGCCTGCAGCCGCTGCACTTGCTCCACCCTTGAAGGTCGTTACATGGCTGCCTGCATATGCAGCTCCACCCCAAATAGAGGTCAGTGCATCTACTACTTCGTTATTCCAAGTAGCACCATTCTGCAGCCACAGATTTGCTTCACCTTTAAAGGTAAGGTCGCCCTTAGCTACACCTTCTTCCGGGAAGGCATTATAAATAGCTCCATGCAAAGTAGAATCAGCGGTGGTCAGGCCCAAATTAATTGCAGTCTTGGTACCATGGATATCGTTAACATTGACTGCACCAGTGGATACAACAACATTACCCTCTACTTCTACTTTATTGTTAGTAGCTTCACCATTTACTACATTCATGTTAATGGTTGCGTCTTCAGCAATCAAAGCTGCATATCCCTTGCTTTGTCCTGCCGCTACTTTTATGCTGCCACCTTCTACATTGACAACACTGCCACCAGAGTTTGCATATATACCATTGGCGTTGCCTTCAAAGTTATACTTACCCTTTACATCTGTCAAGCCACCCTTACTGCTACCCATGCTGCTGGTTGCATAAATACCAGATGCACCATATTGGGCATAGCCACCATTATTGCCTTCAACCTTAACATTCAGGTCACCATTGACAGTAATGTTACCTTTATTATAGAAGCCCATAGTATTATTTGTGCCGTCAACATCAATATTTACATTTGCATCCAGTACTACATCACCTTGCAGGTTACGAATGCCTTGCGCGCCATCGCCACCATCACTTGTACTCTTGATATTGATACTCAAGGTGTCTGCCTTGACATTAACTGCTTCCGCAGCATCGTGGAAGATACCATGGGCAGATTTAGTGGATTCAGCAATGTCCAAATCTAGTGTCTTACCTGTAGCATCAATAATCGCACCTTTGGTCAAGCTGATGGTTCGTACATTTTCACCAGTTACGGCAATCATACTATCATCAGTGAATTTATAAGTGCCATCCTCTAAGAGCACGCCTGCAACCTTGTATTCCGCATCAGTATCAGCATCACCGGTCAAAGTAGTATGGAATTCGCTCACCTTATTGGTATAGCCACCCTTGCCATTAGAAGCAAATACAATATTACCCGCTTTCACAGTAACAGCATCTGCTGCCAAACCATTAGCAATTTTCACAGTAGCATCCAAATTATCAGGATTGTTGCTGTAATCCGCATAGGTCAGCTTGCCAGCTAAGGTATTCAGTACTAAACTAATCTGATCCTCTGCCACATTATTATTTGCGGTAACTAAAGTAATCCCGGAACCTGCATCAGCCTTTTGGATAGTGATATCACCTGCAGTATAATCGCTGGCATTCACACCAGAATTTAAATGTTCGTAGAAAACGGTAGTATAACCACTATAGTCAGCAATATTTATCTGAGCTTTATCTTTAGCATAGATATAGCCAGTCTGAGCTTTATTCTCGCCACCAGTGTATTTATTGATATAGGTTACACCATTATAGATACCATAATTATAAAGACTGGGACTGGGCATGTTTTGAGCTTGCATGCCGTTTGTCATGGACAAAGTCTCGTGGTACCACTGCGCTCCATTAGCAAGTGTCAAATTGGTCTCACCAACTTGATTGGTACCAGAGTTATCAACCAAACCTGTCCAAGAAGATTTATCATTATTAAGCGTAATATTGGTCACCGCATCAGTAAAGAAGGGCTCCCTATTTCCGGTATCGTTTTTAAAAGTAATAACATTGCCCTTCAATACCACATCTTTAGTGCCGCTTTTATTAATTGTGATATTGCCACCATAGTTTGCAATAGCATAAAAGGCTTCTGTTGCTAAAGTAGGAGTTTCAATGTTCACGTTCCCATTAACAGTGATGGTCGCACCCACACCACCTGAATTATAATATGGGTCGCTCACTAAGCCAGAGCCGTAGACAGCCATATCTAAATCACCATTAATGATGACATCACCACATTGAGAAGCTCGAATACCAGCTGGTTGCCAACGAGCGCCCTTATAACCAGATAGCGCAGCATGAATATCGGTGGAGGTAACACCCCAACCACCAGCATAAGCTTCATCACGCATAGTAATGTTGCCATTGAAAGTGGAAACAAAACGCTTGCTGCCGTCAAATCGTTCATCCGGGCTTCCATAGCCAACATTGATACCCTGGGCAGAATAGCTTTTGCTGTGTACAATAACACTAATACTATCATCCACAACCTTAACTTCAGGTGCATAACCATTGTTATCATAGTTACCTGATTCCGCCATGGCTCCCGGCGCATAAGCCCCCGCTAAAAGGCCCACCGTCACCGCCATTGCCAAATGCTTTTTCCACGTTCTCCTCCGCAAAAAGCTCAACCTCATTTTTCTCTACCTCCTAAAAATACTGGGACAATAAAAAAAGACATAATTATATAGCAATGCCCTTGCATCACTATATAACTATGTCGACAGAACTATTATACATATTTGCTCTAGTAAAACACCGACTTTACGATTTCCTGCCCAAGTAAGCTTCGCTATTTTATTTACTAAAGTCCACAAGTATGAAATTATTTCACTTCCTATTTGGAAGCACAAACCTTGCTCCCTTGCCTGGATTTGGCCACAGTCTTGCGCCGATTGCGCACAACCTCCTCCAGCACACTCAAAAAGAAGAACTTGTCTACCAAAACCTTTTGCTGCTCCTGCATTTTGCACAAATCCATTGCATCCTTAATTTCCCGATATTTTAGCATTTGCACCTTGCTCCTTTGCTTTACTCCCTAAACCTCTACTGCATAAAAAGCCTAAAGCTTTAAAGCAAGGAGAACGCCAATACCCACGGAAAAGCCCAAAATATAGGGCAATACCTGATAACATTTGCCATCGTGTCTTTTTCTTTTTTTAAGAACCCACATTTACTACACCCCTGTAAAACCCATAGTACGAAATTCAATATTGAACTGACCTTTGTGTGCAGCATGTGAGAGACTACCGCAAAACAAATTAAATTCTACTGCTTTGATAGACCTTAATAGGACTAAATATCAAATTTGTTTTGTTATAGCATTCTTCTAAAATCTAGTCAAGTAAAAAAACATAAATAGTAATAGATTTCATAAGAAAAAGAGCAAACCATTTGACAAAGTCAGTTGGTTTGTTCTCTTGCTTTGTATTTAGTTGTCAAGGGGTGTAGTAGCGCTGCTTGGAGCTTTTGGGCTTATCAGGTAATGTCAAAGCCAGCTTTCTGTTATTCAGCAAGGGCTGCACTATTTTGGACATGGCATAATAGCGAGAAAAGCCCAAGAAGTCTATGATTTCTTGCCGGCTGCGAGGCTGGCGACAAAACTCTAATAATTTCTGCTCGCTTGCATCCTCTTTGATAGCAGGCTCAAGCTCCTCTTGCGCAGCTCTAGCACCATAAGGAGCACTGGCTTCCCTCACCTCCAGCGGCTTCACTTGAGGTATTTCATGTGCTGCTGCAATCTTGCTCATAAAGGTCACCACAAATTCGCCCCTGCGCACAGAAAACTTCGGCGGTGCCATCTTGGCATTAGCCAATTCGTAATAAATGGTGGGGATGCCGCTATAACGATTCTCCGTGATATGCAGAAGCTCCAAGATATTGGCTAAAGCGGTGTTACGAGTATCAGGACGGACCTTGCCCAAGGAGTCGATGGTCAGCTTGCCATAAAGACCACCGCTGGAAATAATTTCCAAGCGATCCCGATAAATTTCAATGCGCACAGGTACGCTTTCAGAATGGATGCTATAATCACGATGGACCAAAGCGTTCAAAACAGCCTCGCGCACCGCCTTCAAGGGATATTCGTCCCGGTCAATGCGCTTGCCATAATCATCAATGATGGTGCTATGACGGCTGTTGCGATTCACAAAATCAACTGCCTCCGCTACCATTTCCTCTATGGTGCCTGTAATACGCTGGTTGTCTAAAAAGCGTTCCCCTGCCTGCCCCGGCTCTCCCATTTCCTTGCCGGGCAAGGCCACAGCCGTAACGCACAGCTGGGGAAAAACACCTTGGGGATATTTGGAAAAGCACAGCTCCCCTGCCAAGGTAGGAGCTCCGTTAATGGTGACCCCCATCAGCTCCAAAATATCCTCATCGCTCACATGCAAAGCCAAATGCTTGCAGTCCTTTTTCACTGCCTGCAAAAAGGCCTCCAGCTTTTCTTCATCAAAAAAGCTGCGCCTAGCGCCGGGAGCTTCCCTAATATCATCACGAATGCGTTTGCGAAAAGCATCATAGCTGTAGATTTCATATTCACTCATGGGCTCATCCGCGTCGCCAACGCGAATAAACGCACCTCTAAGACGCCCCGTCCCACGATAAAAGCAGGGCCTTTCGGATACATCAAAGCCCGGAATTTCTGCTGCCACTACTATCTTGCCCTCTATCTCAGCTATTGTAAACAGAGCACGCACAACTGGCGCCATTTGGTTGCATTGCTCTGTTACTTTTTTTTGCAAATCTTGGGCATCATACACACCAACGACGGCAAAGTCCTTACTTTCGTCGATGCCAAAAAGCAAAATGCCACCTTCATCCTGGTTGGCAAAGCTGGACAGTGTATCATAAAGTCGTGTGGGACAGCCTTTGTTGGCAGCTTTGAGCTCTATAGTTTGCATTTCACAGTGCAAATGCTGAATTTTGTCAACTAATTTGCATAAATCTTCTGTTTGCATACTGCACTCCTCCCTACTCAAGCCTATAATTGATTTTGACAACTCTATTATAACAGCTTTTTGCCAACTTTACAAGTCTTTTCTTGACTTTAGTTGTCAAATTTTGCCAACTCAGTTGTCGTTTTTGCTATTCAGTTGGCAAGTTGTCCAGCTCATTTGCCAAGTTCTTCTCTTGTAAAAGCAAAAGCCCCGATCGCAGTCGGGGCCGCACTCTTTACAGATTGCTTTCATAGAGATGCTTATATACTCCACTCGAAGCCATGAGCTCCTGATGGGTACCAATTTCCACAATCTCACCGTTTTGCAAAACAACAATTTTATCCGCATTAATAATAGTAGTCAATCGATGGGCAATGATAAGGGTGGTGCGGTTTTTAGCCAAAAAATCCAAAGAGCCTTGAATCAATTGCTCCGTTTTATTATCCAAGGCCGAAGTAGCCTCATCCAAAACCAGCACCGGCGGATTTTTGAGAAAAGCTCGCGCAATGGACAAACGCTGCTTTTGTCCACCACTGAGCTTGACACCTCTTTCGCCAACCTTAGTGGCATAGCCTTCAGGCAGCCTTTGAATGAACTCATCCGCTGCTGCCAGGCGAGCCGCCTGCTCCACCTCAGCGTCCGTGGCGTCCCCATTGGCATAAGCAATATTAAAGCGAGCAGAGTCCGAAAAGAGGAACACATCCTGCTGCACCAAACCAATATTGCGCCGCAAAAAGCTTTGTTGATATTCCTTGATATCCCTGCCGTCTAACAAAATGCGCCCTCCTTGCGGCTCATAAAAGCGTAGCAAGAGATTAGCCAAGGTGGATTTTCCTGCACCGGTAGCACCCACAAATGCCACCTTTTGCCCTGGCTCAATCTCCAAGGAGAAGTTTTTGAGGATGGGGCTGCCTTCTAAATAGCTGAAGCAAACATTCTCAAAGGTGATGTGGCCTGCAACCTCACCGGATGTTATAGCATTGGGCGCATCACAAATCTCTACCGGAGTAGCCATCATCTCTTGGAAGCGTTGGAAGCCGGCCATACCCCGCTGATACATTTCTGTAAAAACCATGAGCCGTAAAATGGGCTTCATGAAAAGATTCACATAAAGGAAAAAGGCCACAAAATCACTATAGGTGAGCTGCCCGCGACTAATAAGCCAGCCACCGCAGACCAGCACCGCCAAATTGGTAAAGTTGGTAAAAAAGTTCACCATGCCGGAAAAATACGACAAAATGCCAAAGGAGCTTTGGCGCACCTCCATCAACTCCTTGCTTTTAGCCATGAAGCGCCCCAGCTCCAGCTCCTCGTTGGCAAAGGCCTTGGTCAAGCGAATGCCGCTCAAGGCCTCCTCTGCTTGTGCAGAAACCTCCCCCGCTTTTTGACGACTGCGCCGAAAACAAGCCTTCATTTTTTTATTGATGACCACCGTATGCACAGTCTTGACTAAAAGCAAAGCACTAATCAAGCCACCCAAGAGCGGGTTCATATACAGCATCACCGCGATGGTACCCACCATGGAAATGCCACACACAAACACATCATTAGGTCCCCGAAAGGTCAGCTCACTGACCTCCACGATATCACTGGTAATACGACTCAAAAGCTGGCCCGTGCGGGCGTTATCAAAAAAGCGAAAGGACATGGCTTCAATATGGCCGAACAAATCCCGTCGCATATCATTTTCAATGTGCATGCTCATCACGTGCCCATAATAGTTGATGCCAAACAATAGGGCGAAATTGGCTACATAAAGTAGAAGTAGCGCCCCCGCCCACTGCACCAGCATCCGCAAATTTCCATTGGGAATGGCCTCGTTGAGCATTTGGCGCACCAAAATGGGAAATAACAAATCCATTACAGCGGCGCAGCAGGAGCCAAACATTACCCCGAGTAAAATCCATTTATAGGGCTTGTAATAATGCAGATATTTTTCCAGCTTGCCCATCATGCATCCCCCCTGCGCTGCCAAATATGCAATCTATAAGCACCGATGATCTGCCCCTTGGGCGTCACCGCCGGTGCCTCGATGCCTGCTACATGCTTGCCATCCTCGCTGATTGCGATGGCTTGACAGGGTCCCTCCGTGGGGAAAAAGTCCGTCTGCTGGCCAGTGCTTAAATCAAGCACCAAGCCTCCGTGAGCTTTATAATTATGGGTCCTCACATTGCGCCCCACTGCACAGGCCACATACTTATCAGCAAAGGCCAGCTCCTCCATGGTACCCGCAGCCCTGAATTGGTAGCGATATTTCCCTTCCGGTGTGAACACAAACAAGCTGTTACAGCTGGGATGCTCCACCGGCGTGGGCAGCTGCCAATTTTCCCTGTTATAGGTATTGATGGTGCTGAAAACTACTCCGTAATTGGTGACAAAGCCATCCCGTCCGCTAGCATTGATCCATGCTCCATCCACCTGAGTAGGCTTGGAAACAAAGCGTTCCCACAAAATTTTTCCCTCTGCATCAAAAAGCAAGCCACGACCATCGCTGCAGGCTGCTGCCAAATATTGTCCATCCGAGCTAAAGTTAGGGCTTCCACGCATCACAGTGTTGTCAAAGGGAGGCACAGGTGGTACAAAGGTGGAGTTGAGGGCTGCTCCGGTTTTTTTATCAATAAAGTACAGTGTGTCCTTATAGGTCATGTCGCTGCGAAAATCATAGGCGGACGTGGAAATAACCACGCGACCATTTCCTTCATTCACATCGCACCAGTTAATCCAGCTATCCATGGCTTCATTTTTAGGAAACTGCCACAGCAGCTGTCCCTGCTTGTCGATGGCCAACATGCGGGCATTGTAGGCCCGCACCCCATCCTTGCGCATCAAAAAACGATAGGTGTTAGCAAAAACGTTGTCATTGGCGTCTACAACAATATGCACAACGGAGGGATAAGAACGCTGGGAGGGGTCGCTGCCAATATAAGCAGAGCTTTTGTAGCTCCAAATTACGTCCCCTGTGTGGGTATTGATGGCATAGAGCTTGCCTTCGGGACTTTGCTCACCCACAAAGGCTACATCTCCGGCATTACTCATGCACAGGGAAACTAGCTTGCCAATGCCCAAGGTGCGCTTCCACAGCTGCCTACCCGTGCCATCAAATAGAAAGAGCTCGCCACGCTCCGTGCCCACAACCCAGCCCTGCTCAGCCTTGGCATAGCGCACCACGGCCTTGGTAAAGCCCATGCGGTCATAATTTTGCGTGGGAATATCTCCTAAGTGAACACTGATTCCATGCTCCTTGTTAACAGCAGCAAAATGCTGCCAAGGAGTACGACTGCTCGTCAGCCAATAGAGGGCAAACCAGGATAATATTAAAATCACAAGCGCTAAATAGCCTTTAAGCTTATTCATAAATAAAGAACCGTCCAATCATAGATGATGCGAAAAAAGCCGAAATATAATCCCTGTTCACTTAATAAATAAATGATTTTGCTGGCAACAACGGCCACAGTAAACCCCAAAAAGACCAAACAGCACAGCTTTTCCCTGAGCAGCCACTCTTCGCGACGCTGCCCGACGCTGGCCAAGAAAAAGCCACGACTGACCACGGAAAGAGCCAAGGTTTGGGCACGTCTTAGGCAGCGTGCTAGCAGTGGCTTGCAAATATAGGGCAGATGCTGGAGCACGGCGCTGCGTCCTTTTTGGCTGTCACTGCGTAGCTGCAAGGCCGTGATGACCTCTCCCGTTTCGGCTGCCATAACCGGCAAAAAGCGAATGGCAGTCACCAGCATGAAGGCGATTTGAGGCGAAAGACGCCAGGATAGCAAAGCCTGCAAAAGCTGGCGCGGGTCGCTGGTCCAGCACACCAAAAGTCCCAAGGCCAGCATGCTAGCTGAGCGCAGTCCCTGCACCGCTCCGTACAGAATGCCCTCGCGATAAACGTAAAGTCCCCCAGTCAACTGGCCCAAATAGGGACACTCCGGACTGATGATGGTCAATAAGGGTGTGCGGGGTGTTTGGGCAAAGAAAAGGGCTTGGCTGAACATGGAGCCCCACAGCCCAAGCAGCAAAAGAATTGCTAGCACACGCCATTTGTAGATGGATGTTCCTGCTGCCACATGCAACAGCAGTGTCACTGAAAATAAAAGAAAGAGGGTACGCGGATTATCCACAGTAATGGTCAAAATCGCAAAAAGGAAAAGCATGATCAGCTTGGTGCGACCATTGAGCTCCTCGGCCCAACCCTTTTTATCGGCGCCCTCCCACAGCTGTCTAACGGACATATTGCTGCACCTCCTCGATAGTGACGCAGGGAGGCAGCTTCAGCTCCCCTGCTATTTCCAGCAGGGACGAAGGCGTGAGCCCACCCTCCTCCAGCAAAGTCACATCACTCAAAACTCTATTGGCCACAGCGTCCGCAATGATTTCTCCTTGACGCAGCACGATAATACGGTCCGTGACCTCTGCTGCCAATTCCACATCATGGGTGCAGATAAACACAGTTCCACCCTGCTCTTTATAATCCACAAGCAGCTGCTTGATTTCCTGCAAGGACTGCTCATCCTGCCCCGTGGTGGGCTCATCCAATAGCAAAAGCTCCGGCTTTTTGGCCAGCATGGCACCCAAAACTACTCGCAGCCTTTGCCCCTTGCTCAAGGCCAAGGGAAAATCGTGCTCGTATTGCTGCAGGTTGAGCTTCGAGAGCAAGGCTTGCAGCTCAGCCTCGCCTAAAGCACTATTTTTCCAACACAGCTCCTCTCGCACGGTGTCTGCCAAAAGCATCAAATCGGGCTCTTGACGCAAATAGCCAATTTTGCCTAAAGCCTTGGCAATGGGCAGACAATCGAGAGTAATGCTGCCCTGCTGTAGCTTGGTCAAACCACCTAAAAGGTTCATCAGCGTGCTCTTGCCTGCCCCATTAAAGCCCATGAGGCCCACTATTTCACCTCTATGCAGCTCGAAGCTCAAGAATTTCAAGGTCGGTTCCTTACTGCCGGGATAGGTGAAGGTGACGGAGTCCGCCTTGAGCAGCACTTCTTCCTGAAGCATTGCTGGAGCCAAAGCTTTTCTATTTGCCCTTGCTTTGATTTCCCCAACGATTTGGTGTTGCTCCTTGATCATGGTGACGATTTGTACACCATCCGTTGTCAGACGAGGCAAACCTAAAGCACGACAAAGCTTCACATTTTGGGGCTCCCGCACACCCACGTCCTGTCTGGCAGTCAAAGCATACCAAGCCTCAGCCATGCTACCATCGTAAATAATTTGTCCCTCATCCATCACCGCCAGCCGCGTGAAATAATTATAAAGCTCGTTCACACGGTGCTCAATCATCAAAATAGCAATTTTTTCTTCCTTGTTAAGGCGCAGCAAAAGCTGCAAAAAGCTTTGCACGCCCTGAGGATTCATTTGGCTTACAGGCTCGTCCAAAATCAAAAGACGTGGCTTGGTAATTAAAATAGAAGCCAAGGCCAAGCGCTGGCGCTGTCCACCGCTCAGCTTGTGAATGCTGTAATCCTCAAAGCCCGCTAGGCCCACTAAAGCCAAGGTATCGCTAACCTCTCTAGCAATAACCTGCGGCTCCAGTCCCTGGTTTTCCAAGGCAAAGCCCACCTCGTCCGCCACAGTCATGGCAAAAAGCTGGTCGTCCGGGGATTGATAAACAGTGCCCACCAGCTGGCCGATTTTTTCCGGTGCCCAATTAGTGATATTTTCATTTTGCAAATAGATGCTACCCTGCAATTCACCGGCTCCCTCCGAGCCTAATAAACCGCTGATGGCCTTGATAAGGGTGGACTTGCCGCAGCCACTGCGCCCTGCCAAAAGCAGCATTTCGCCGGGCTTTAGCTGTAGATTTATATTTTTAAGAGTAAAGCAATTTCTGCTTTGGTAGCGATAGGAAAAGCCTTCAATTTTTAGCATAGCCTATTCCCCCATAACCTGCTGCAGCTTGCTCCCGGTTTTAAAGCCCAACCAAGCGCCAATGCTGCTGTAGAGTAAGCCATTAATCAGCATATACAGTGCCATATACCAATCGGCGTAATACAAGCGATAGAAAAACATCATCTGCTCCAAATTTATAAAGGTCACTGCTGCATCCGCCAGTCCCAAAAGCAGGGCCACCAGCATCATATAATGCTTGCCAAGCTGCTGCACCCTATAAAAGCCGCATAGATAAAGCACTGCCTCTAGCACAACCACGCTCACGCAGGTGCTCAGGGCTCCCAAGGGTGTAAAATGGCCAAACATCAAACCGCTGAGCATGTATTTGACAAAGAACATCAAAGCCAATACCCCCGGCGCACGAAACAGCGTTAAGAGCGACACAATCAACAGATATTGCAGCACACCGCTCAAAATGCCCGTTACTAAGCCGCTAAAGGGGCCCAAAAACACATGCAACAAATCACCCAGCAAGGTTGTGGGCAGGGTGATACCACCAAAGGCCAGGGCAGCAAAGAGAGCCACAGTAATGGCACCACGCGCCCCGATACGCTTGATGCAGCCAGGCAGGCGATAGCTGCTGGCCAGCGCCAACAGGGCACACAGGAAAGAAAAGCCCACAGCCCCCAAGCCCACGTTATGCTTTTTAGTAATGGCGATAGGCACTTCTTGAATCTTTTCCTGTCCATTGCCACTGACGGTAACACGCAAATTATAATCACCCTCTAGGACTGTAAAATAGTCCACATAAAGTGGCAAAATAAAGGTTTGATTCTTTTTGCCATCCAAGGAAATCATGGCTGTTGTTTCACCAGCTGCGCCAGTTTCCCCTGCCCAACCATGGCCCTCCTCGTCCACCACCTTACCGGCAGTCATCAGGCCCGGCACCAGCTTACCGGTATTTTTATCCAGCAGCTCGGCCTTAAATTTTAACACTCGCACATCCTTTTGAGGATTGCGCATTTCCAGCATCACAAAGGTAGCGGGATGGTTAAACACGGCGCTCCAATTGGTAGCACCATCACCGGTCATGCGGTTACGAAAGCCCTCCAAGGTAGTATCCCGCACATAAATCACATTGGCGGCAGCTCTATCATCCTTGTTGCCTTGAGCATCCACGGGCAAGTTAACGCTTTGGATATACCAATTATACTGGCTCTTATCCACAACAACATTAGCTGCCTTCTGGACCTGCATGGTTTTATCACTAGGGACATAGTTAAAGCTTATTTCCTGCTTTAGCTGCCAAGCTTCGCAGGTAGCTTCTACCAAGATTTTGTATTCCCCTGCCTGTAGCTGCTCTTGGGGCTTGATATATAGCAGATCAAAATTTTGCCCATAATTGCCAGGTAATTGCCACATGGCCACAGCCTGCTGTCCTTGGTCATTGGCAATTTGCCAACCATTGTTAGGTAAAGCCACAAAGCCCTTTGGCAGCGTAACCTTAATCTGGGCTAGTTGAGCCTGTGCTATATCAAAGCTAGTTAAATTGATATAGAGGGGCATAGTACTGCCCCCCTCAACCTGATGAATATTTTTTTGTTCTAAGCTATAGGGATATTCTGCCTGAAGCAGTGCCCCTGCGCTGGCAACTGTGGACCAGCACAGTAGCATAAGCGTTATAAATACTTTAGATAGCATGATTTATACCATGTGCTTTCATTTTTGTAAAGAATAATAACTATTGCTTTGACTCAGTACTAAGCAGGCAAGCTGTTACCGGCAAACCAAGCTGTTGGCAAATCTCCGACCATTTCACTTGACGAGTTTTCATATCTAGCAGCTCTTCTATGCTTTTATCGCAGTTTTTAGAGAGCGCAATAGCTCGCTTAACGCTGTGGCCGCCATAACCCAGCTTCATATATTTCATGCTCAGCTTTTTATCTAGGCCAAACAAACGCTCCATGCGCTCTGCCTTATATTCCATTTCGCGCTTGGCAAATTTTTCTGGCGTCAGGCCCAGCAAATACTTTACTCTAATCCAGCCGTATTTTTCGCGCAGCTGGGCTACCTCCTGCAAGGGCTTTTTGGCAGCATAGGCATGTAGGCAAATGTTTTTCAGCTCCATATAGCTTAGGCCCTTGTCCAGATACTGCCCCAGCTCTACCTTGTCATATTGAAAATTATTATACAGATTGCTCAACGCTTTGTCCCTATCCATGGGCTTGCGTGCCGCACTGGCCGTGCCACCGCCCACTACAAACATGCAGCCCAAAACGAGCAGCAAAATCACAGAAAGCTTTTTCATAATACACCTCCGAAGGTAGAAATTTTATCTCTTTTCAACGTATTAACCCACTTCACAAATCAATGATTTTTCGTGACCTATACCATATGTATTTTTCATTTATATACATGCCATTAGGCAGAATTTTCAAAGGAAGAGCAGAGCGGCACACTAGGCACCGCCCTGTAAAAAGGATGTAAGAAGAATGATGGATTGTTGTTTAGTTAATTAGAAGCTATATTCATAGCCAACCATGAAGTTGCGACCTACAGAAATATAACCTAATCTATCATCCAAAGGAGCAGTATCGGTGGTTATATCCTCTCTGTCAAAGATGTTATTTACATGGAAGAAGAATTTATGATTTTTTTCCGGAGCGTAGGTTGCATGGAAATCAGTGTACAGAGCAGGTTTAACCTTTAGTCCAGGATGTCCATCAACATCATTGTCGAAACGTTTACCCAAGTAGTTAGCCATCAAAGAGCTACCAAATTTATCTTTTTGATAGTTTACACTAGCATTTAATTGTAACCTGCTACCATACTTTTCAAAAACATCATTAGCAGATTTCATCTTAGGATTGCTAATTGCAACTCCATAGGAACTAGACAAATTTTCGTTATGCTGAACATCACAAGTCAGTTCGAGTCCGTAGCTTTTGCTGTCAGCATTAAAATAACGTAAATTGCCAGCAGATGCTGAACCAGTTGAACCAATGGAGTCCTTAATTTCATATTTGTATAATGCTAAACGCCAAGCCGCATTACCAGAATTCAGTTTATAGCCAGCCTCATAATGAGTGCCTTGCTCTGGCTTTAATTCTTCCGAAGGTAGGATTACGCTACTGCCATATATTCTAGTTAATTCGGGCAATCTAAATGATTTACCAACTTTCGCATATACAGAGCTATCATCATTGATTTTCTTGATGTATTGTACTTCAGGAGTGAACTTGTTCAAATTCTTGGCATCGTTGGATTGATCAACAGTAGTTTTATAATCAGCTGAACAATTTTTAGCAAATGTTTCACGCATATTTATGGATAAATTATCTGTATCGGTCATAGCCCAATCATACGCAGCATAAACAGAGTAAGTATCTCTACTATAATTTGCATATTGCTTAGCACTTAAAATGGTGCCATAAATGTCCATATCCTCTTTTTTGAAGGAAGCACCAATTAGAAGCTTATTATTGCCCATTTCAAAAGCTTTTTGTAAATCAAGGTTAGTATTGTGACCCTTACGCCAGCTATATAATCCGCTAGAATCTATTGCACCAGTATTTTTCCAAGCTGTTTGATTATATTCCTTTTCCTGAGTTCCATAGGAAAGATGTGCTTTAAAGCCATTCTTATCATCAAATTTCAACATAAAACTATTATCGGTATCTTTATAATCATTACTTTGAATTTGACCATTATTATACTTGCTACTGTCGGGATTAATTTGCGATACTGTATTGTCATTCAAAGAATAGCTATGAGTGAATTGTAATTTATCGTTGATATCATAGTTCCAACGAATGCCCTTGCGTTCACCATCATCATACCGATAGTATTTCATTACTTTTTTGCTGCCTCTACCAGACACAGCTGTGGTAGAGGTTCTATCAATCTGTCCTCTTTTTTCATAAAAAGCTACAGCACTAAAGCCTTTATCTCCTACGGTCACAGAATAATTCTGTCTTCCCATATCACCGGCTGATACCTTAACCTTATTGCCAACATTCTTGCGAGTAATAATGTTGATAACACCGCCACTTGCTTCTGAACCATAAAGAACAGAACCACCACTACGAACAATTTCAATTCTTTCAATGATGTCAGAGGAAACATCTTCCAAGTTATATTTACCATCTTGATTTAAGGGCATTCCATCCAACAAAACAAGGGTACCACGGTCTACACCTCTAATTGTAGCATCACTAGTCATGGCCCCATAAGAAACTCCGTTTGGTCCTTGGCTTGTTACAGATACGCCAATAGATTGACGTAAAACTTCATAGGCACTAGCGCCGCCAGTACGCTCTACCTGTTCTCTTGAAATTACATCTACAGCTGCCGGGGTATCCAAATCACGTTTTTCCATTCTTTGAGCAGTAACTACCATCGGGTCTAGCTCAAATTCGCCCACACTCTCTTCAGCAAATGCAGCTGTGCCCCCCCAAAGTACGGAACCAGTAATCAAGGCTGTCATCAACAAACTTTTAGTAACCTTTACGTCCATTCAAATCACTCCTTTGAAATGATGCAAAAAATAATATATTGAAATGCTTTCCCATACCCATTCTTGCATGGCCGTATGTTACTTACATTGCAACCGCTAGCAAAACCACTTTTATAAAATCAGCTATTAACTGTTATTTTCATATTTAAGGGGAGTGGTGGCGCCGAAGCGCCACCATTGAACAATTAGAAGGAATAGGAATAAGTCAGCATCCAGTTAAATGGCATACCCCAGTTTTCGTATTTATTAATAGTATCATCAACATCCAAAATATTATTTAAAGTCAACCCTATTGTGTGATTATCATCAGCTTTGTAATTAAATGCCATGTTTAGTAAACTTCTATGAGGAACTCTGTGATCACTGCCTTTAGTTCCCAAGCTATTGTAATAAGATTTTTCTCTCTTACCCAAATATAAATAATTCAGATTAGAATTTAATTTGCCCATGGTATAGTCCAAACCAGCTACTAATTGCAGTTTAGCTTCTGCTTGAGTATAGTAATCAGTATTATATGCCTGTAGTTTAGGATTGGATAAAGTAGCTCCTAAATTGTAGCTAAATATTTCGCTTAATTTTTGCTTGTACTCTAATTCCAAACCAGTGTTTTTAAACTTTCCAGCATTCATTAGAACTTTATCAGGTAACCCGACATCTATCCATTCAAATTTGCCATCAATGTCCATATGGAAAAGGCCAGCCTTTAAAGAACTGCTATCAGTAATCCATTTAATACCAGTCTCATAAGTCCAGCCCTCTTGAGGTTCTAGATTATCAGTTCTTCCTTTAGAGAAATATTGATTTAAGGCAGGCATTTGGAAGGATTTACCAACATTAACATACCAGGACGTATTATTATTAATTTTTAACAATGTTTGCAGCTGTGGCAATAGAACATTTTGATCTTTTGCAAAGTCACTTACATGAGAACCTCTTAACCCAACTGTTGTATTAAACACATCACTAAAGGCATGAGTGTAAGATGTATAGACAGCAGCATTCTCCCTATCCGCATCTTTGTTTGCACCTCTATCATTCATCTTATCCTTAGATAAAGTTATACCAGTAATAACATGATCTTTGTTGTTGCGTAACCCCCACCCTTTTTGCAAATCTAAGGTAGTTGTATCCATCTTCCAATTTGAAGAAGTAGCTGACTTCATATCCTTGTATTGATAGTCTTTAATCGTTGAAGTATATGGATCAACTACTCTTTTATTGTAGGAAAGAATCGCCTTAAATTCATTATCCTTATCATCATAGGTAACACTTGCATTATTTCTTTCATCCTCATACAAATATGCAGTACCAGCACCAGTCTTAGTACCATTTTCCAATGTCCATGAATCTCTATAGTATTTTCCTTTTGTATGAGAGAATTGAAAACTCAATTTATCTGTTGGTGAAATATTAACAAACGCATTGTCTTTACTACTATTTCTGTCTGCCCATAATCGAGTTGACTTCGAGAACACCTTATTAGTTTGATCAACATCTCCATAATAGTCTTTACTTAAATACACATTATATTTTTCTCCAGAAGATGATACAGTCCATTTCTTATCATAATTACCTACACCGCCAGATATTGTTGTTCTAGATTTACCACCTTTCTTAGTGATAATATTTACAACACCACCAAAAGCTTCAGGACCATATAAAACAGATTGTGAGCCACGCACAATCTCAATTTTCTCAATGGCAGCTGCAGGAATACCTTCCATGCTGTTGTAATTAAGCATATTAATAGGAGCACCATTGACCATTACCAAAGTACCTTTATCTAAACCACGAAGTACAGTTCTTGACGATGAGCCACCAAACTCTCTTCCGCCAGGACCATAAGCATTATTAGTAAAGCCAACTTGACGCTCAATGATTTCATAAGCTGTTTTAGCACCACTATTTTCAATATCTTTTGCAGTAATAACACTAACAGCAGCCGGCGTATCCAAATCTCTGGTTTCCATTCTTTGAGCAGTAACTACCATGGGGTCTAATTCAAATTCGCCCACGCTCTCTTCAGCAAATGCAGATGCACCCCCCCAAAGTACGGAACCCGTAATCAGGGCTGTCATCAACAAACTTTTAGTAACCTTTACGTCCATTCAAGTCACTCCTTTGAAATGATACAAAAATATAATTTATTGAAATGCTTTCCCATACCCATTCTTGCATGACCGTATGTTACAGGCATCACAATCAAAAGGAGCTGCAAGACAATAGAAAGGGCCCTTTACTACATATCGTAATAAAAGGCCAGAGAGATACTTATCCCCATACCCTTACTGTCGCGCGCAGCAGTAGCAGAATCGAATAGGCAGGTCTTCTGACTTAAGTTCATCGCTCCTTCACGCCTTCCCAGCTTGTGCCAGTGACATTGTGTGAAGTCGCTCCCTTTCACAGCGACGGGATCGTGTGGGAATCTCACCCAGCTTCTCTATTAAAATTGCTTACCTATCGATAAAATTTTTCATTTGATGTTATCAGTATACCACTAATTCACAGATTTGACAATACTTTTTCTCAACAATATTAAAATATCTTATCAGTACTTATTTTTATTAATATCATATATCAGTTGTCTACAACCTGTATGTTGGCTTATTGTCCCATCAAATTTTGTTTGGATGATGCTTCGCCAGCCACAAAAAGATTATTGGAATGATGAGCAGCGTGAAGACTGTGGAAGTAATCATGCCACCAATAATGACCCAAGCCATGCTGACACGGGTCTCTGAGCCCTCGCTCATGGCTAAAGCCGTGGGCAGCATGCCCACCACCATGGTCAGCGCCGTCATAAAGATGGGCTTCAACCTTACCTTGCCCGCTTCGATGATTGCTTCCTTTGCACTTTTGCCCCCATGCATCAAGGTCAAGGTATAATCCAAAAGCAGGGTGCCATTCTTGGCCACCAGGCCATCCATGACAAGAATACCAATGAGGGAATACAAATTAATGGTATTGCCCGTGAGCAGCAAGCAAAAGATGCCGCCGATGATGCCCAAGGGCAGGGAAAACATGCGTATGAAGGGTGTGAAAACCGACTCATACAGCACCGCCAGCAGCAAATAAATCAGCACCAGAGAAAGGCTCAAGGCCATGGCCATCTCCTTAAAGGAATCGTTCATGCTGGTCGCTTGGCCCGCAAATGCATAGCTGCATTTTAAGTCCATGCTATCCAGCTTGGTGCGCAGCTCCCCTAACACCTCGTTCAAGGGTCTATCCGTCAGATTGGCCTGAATATTAATGATTCGCTCCTTATTTACGCGACGGATGGTTATAGGTCCCACGCCCTCGCTCACGTTAGCCACATCGCCCAGATAAATACTGCCATGACTCGTTTTCACAGGCAAATTGCGCACATCCTCAGGCCCAAAGCCATCACTGCCCACAAAGCGCACATAAATATCTGTATCGTTGCCCCGATTGTTTTTGTCGTTGGCTAAAACACCGGCCTCACGGCCACCAATGGCTGCACTGAAGGATTGGGAAATATTGTCCACGCTGGCGCCGTAATAGCGCAGCTTCTCTCGGTCCACCTGCACCTTGATTTCCGGCATACCTTGCACGTAAGAATTTTTGATATCCTTCAAGCCCTTGGTCTTACGAAACAGCTCCTCCACCTTGGCTCCATCGGCAACCAGCTGCTCCATGCTGTTGCCCTTGAGCTCCACCTGCACCGGGGAGCGCACCAGCTGACGTCCACCGGATACGCCGGTTACGGAGGATTGGATTTCGTTCACACGCAGCTTGACATTGGCCATATTATCCTTGGCAAAGGCGCGGATTTCGCTGGCCAGCTGCCACACATCCTTGCTGCGCTCCGAGCGCCCATAGAGGCTCAAGGTGGCCTTGCCATTGCTTTGGGTGGTGGTCACATTGGTCATATAATGCTCAATTTCGGGAACCCCTTGCAGATAATCCTCCAGCTGCAAAAGAGCCTCATTGGTTTTGTCCGCGTTATAGCCCGTGGGCAGCTCCAAATTCACTTGGATAGCACTTTCATCTGTGCGAGGCATATATTCAGAGCCCACAATGCCCAAGGGAACCAAGGCCACGGAAGCTATAAAGCTGGCTGTAACTGCTAATAGCACCTTTTTGGGCTGGCTGAGGCAAAACAGCAGTAGCTTTTCGTATTTGGCGATGGTCTGCTGCTCCAAATTGTCCAGCCAGCTCCACAGCTTACCCTTGGGCTCCTCCAAGCCATGACGATAAAATTTAGAGGCCATCATGGGCGTCAGGGTAAAGGAAACCACTAATGACATTAAAGTAGCGAATACAATGGTCAGACCAAACTGTTGGAAAAATTTGCCCGTAGTGCTCTGCATAAAGGCAATGGGCAAAAATACCACTACATCGCACAAAGTCATGGCAATGGCCGCCATGCCGATTTCGTTACGCCCATGCTCCGCCGCTGTTTCTGAATCATAGCCCAGCGTCAAAAAGCGATGAATATTTTCTAAAACTACAATAGAGTCGTCCACCAAGATACCGATGCACAGCGACATACCCATGAGGGACATCATGTTGAAGGTGAAGCCCGCTATATACATCAGGAAAAAGGTGGCGATTAAGGACATGGGGATGGCAATCATGACTGCCATAGAGGAACGCCAACCCCGCAAAAACAGGAAGAGCACGAGACCAGTTGTCACCAAGCCCTCTAGCAGGGTGTGCAATGTGTTGCTCAAGGACTCCTTGACAAAGTGGGATTGGTCATACACAACCGTGAAAACGTATTCAGGATAAGCCTGCTTGAGCTTTGCCAATTGCTGCATGACACTTTCAGCTGTGTCCACGATATTGGCACCGCTGGCCTTATACACCTCGAGGGACACTGCCTCCGTACCATCCACGCGACTATAGGTGGTGGCTCTTTTGTCCTTGGCCACAATGCGGGCCACTTGGCCCAACTCCACTGTTTGGCTGCTGCCACGAAGCACAATATGCTCCAGCTCCTTGGGCTCCTTAAACTGAGCATCCATTCGCACAGTTTTTTCTAGACTTTCCGTATAAACAGAGCCTGATGAAATAATCGCATTTTCTTTTTTAACAGCATTGATAACATCCTGCAAGGTCAGTCCATAACTATTAAGGCGCTCTTTATCAACCTCAATAGCTATTTCTTTTTCTCTGCCTCCTGAAACAGCCACATCGGCCACGCCGCTTGCCTGCTGCAAGCGTTCCTTAAAAACCGTATCAGCAAGGCTATAAATATCGTCCAAGGCCTCTTTACCGGTTACAGCGAGCTGAATAATAGGATATTCCTCGCTTGAGCGCTTTAAAACAACTGGCTCGCTAATGTCATCGGGTAAACTTTTGCGAATGCGACTCACCTTTTTGGTAGCTTCGATAGCTACTAAGTCAGCATCAGCATCCGCATCCAGTTCTACAAAGATTTCGCTACGCCCCGGCCTTGTAGCCGAGCGTACCTGTTTGAAATGCGACAAAGAGCTCAATTCTTCTTCAATGGGCTTGGTTACCTGCTGCTCCACCGATTCCGTGCTAGCACCGGGATAGCTCACAATAACGCTTACAAATTGGGAATCCACCTCTGGCAACAGCTCCACGCCAATGCGAAAATAGCTAATAAAGCCCAAAACACAAATCAGCGCGTAAACCATACAAATGCCGATTGGCCTCTTAATGGAAAAATGGGTAATATTCATTATTTACCCTCCCTAGCCACATCCACTACCATACCGGTACGCAAACGAGCCAAATTATCTGTAATTACAAGCTCGCCCTCGTTGATACCATCTACGACCTCCACCTCCTGCTCGTTGCTTACGCCAAGCACAATGGCCCTTTGTTCAACTTTATTCCCTTTTGTTAGTACATAGGCATAGCTTTTGCCGTTACGATTGGTCAAAGCGCTTTTGGGAAGCGCTAAAGCTGCCTGCTTTTGCAAATGCTTGATTTCCCCGCGAGCAAAAAGTCCGGCCTTTAAGCTTTTTGGCCACTCGTCAACCCGTACTCGTAAATAGAATTTATCATTATCACGTTTACGGTCAGGGCTAACAAATACCACTTTTCCTTGACAATACTCGCCCATGCTCTCGATTAAAAGCCTGACTGCTGCGCCCTCTTGCACAGCTCCTGCATCAGCTTCAGTCAGTTCGCAATCCACCTTATACCCACTATCATCCAAGATAGTCAAAAGCTTTGTTCCTGCTGGCACATATGCGCCAACCTCTACATTGCGATACACTATGACACCGGCACGAGGAGCGTGAAAGACCATATCATTATACTTGTTTTGGGCAATAAGATATTCCTGGTAGCGACGCTCGGCAATTTGTTCCTGCCGATAAACCTGCGAGGGCCGATTGGCAAAACGCTGCTGCAAAGCCAGCTCCTCATAAAGAGCTTTTTTGTTAATCATGGTCTGCTGCATAGCATCCCTTTCATATTGGGATACAGCGCCCATTTTATACAAACGCTCATAGCGTTCAGCATTCACCTTTGCCAGCTTATAATCAGCCTCGTATCGAGCAATATTCGCTGTGTAATCAGTGTCGTAGGTAGCGGCATTAGCGCTTGCCTCCTCGTAACGGGCATGTGTCTTGTTTACCTCTGCCTGCGCATCGGTTAATCTTTGCTGTGCCAAAAGCTGTCCTGCTTCCACACGTTGCCCCAAATCTACGCTAATTGCTTCCACAACACCAGCATATTTATTCACAATATCAATCCTAGCTTCGGGCTTAATCTGGCCAAAGAGCTTGATTTTGCGATAAATGGGCTGCCTAGTTAGCTTTAAGGTATGTACTAGTGGCTTTACTGTCGTTTTAGATGGTTTTTGATGCTGAAAGATGCCACGTCCGGCAAAAAATAGCGCTATTCCCAGCAAACAAACAGCAATCAGGCTGATTTGCTTATGCTTTTTTAGATAATCCTTTATTTTTGCAATATATCCCTTCAGCATTCTATTTGCCAGCTTCTGTTTGCTCTTGTGCCTCATCATTCACTGCCTTTTGACAAATCTCCAGCATCGCCTCAGCAAAGCTTCCCTCGGGCACCGGCACAAACTGCAGCTTCTTTTCGCTGTGCTGGAGCAGCGTCTTTTGGCTGCCAAAAACATCCATATTAGTCACTGCATAGCTTTTTTCAGCCAGATTAAAGGTCATCAAAATCTCGCAGTACTGCACCTTTTCCTTTTTGGCCAGCTTGTCCTTATATTTGGCATTAAGCTTTTTCAAGGTTTCCTTATCAGTAAACACTGTCTTTGTCATGACGGAAATAATATTTTTATCAGCAACGCCATTTTCCACCTTAGTGAAAGCCAAGGAGCCCATATCGTAGGCATAAACGCCTAAATTATTCTCTACCACAATGGACCAACGGGCTGCCTCCTGCTCCTCTTCTATAGCCTTGGGCATCATGCTTATTTCCCAATTCATGCCTTCCTGCTTGGTAACTTCCTCTGCTTGAACATTAAAAGTACCCAAACAAGCCATAACCATCAGACAAAAAATCAATAGCTTTTTCATAAAAATATCTCCTTAAGCATCCAAACTGCGCACAATACGAATAATGCTATCCTTGGACAAACGCTGCAGCGTATAATAATTGGCACCCATGGCCGCTGCAATACGTTTAGCCAAACCCAGCTTAATAAAGTCCGATTCCGTATCAATAACCACGGAGGTAATTTTTGCCTTGCCAATGCGCTCCGCCATTTTTAGGGCACTATGCACCGGGTCACCGCCATTTTCCTCCGTAGCATTAGCCCTTCCGTCCGTTACCAGTACCAAAATGGGCTCCAACTCACTATCGTGCTTATTGAGCATGGATAGAGTTTGTAAAGCCACAGCTAAGCCATCAGCCAAGGGGGTTTTACCACCTGTGGGCAGCTCTGCCAAGCATTTTTGTGCTAAATCTACGCTACGTGTAATAGGCAAAAGCACCTCGGCCTTTTGGCGTCGAAAGGCAATCATGCCAACACGGTCACGCTTTTGGTAAGCCTCCTGCAGCATGTAAAAAATCGCACCCTTCACAGCACGCATGCGCTCCCGTGCACCCATGGAGCCACTAGCATCAACAGCAAACAAAAAGGTATTGCCAATGCGTTTTTCCCGCACCTTTTGCCGTAAATCCTCTGGCTTGATATTTAAGGCGCAGCCATTATCCTCCCGCATTTTTTGAAAGGGAGCCGCAGCGCGAATAGTAGCATCAAAGGCCAAATCCTCCACCTTCGCCTTGGGCAGCTCCGCACGCACATAGCGGCCCTGCTTCAAATCGGTCCGAGTGGTGCTGCGCTTGCCGCTGCCGCGGCGAATATTGCGGTCCTTGCCCAAGTCCAACAGCATCTTAGGCAGGCGAAAGCCTTTATCGATATCTGCAATCTGCTCTTCAGTAGCCCGCTGGTTATTGTTTTGCTGTGGCTCCTGCTCGTCCTTTTCGTCCTGCTCATTTTCGTCTTGCTCATCATCAGCAGATCCATCATCATTATTATCCACGGGTGGGAACGGCAAATTATTATCATCAGGGGGATTATCCTGAGCTTCATCATCATTATTCTCGGATTCATCCTCATCCTGCTCTGGGTTATCCTGTTCGCTTTCCTCCGGCTCCTGTGGCTCCGGCAGCTTGCGCATGCGATGGGGCAATACAAATTGCGCTGCCTCCTCCACATCCTTAGGCAGCACATAAGCACGCCCTGCCAGCGCGGCCAAGGCCTTGGCCGCTTCTAACAAGTAAATCTCCGCACGGTGGCCAGCGCACAGAGCCTGGCTAACCATTTGTGCTGCCAAAATTAACATGGCATCACTCAGCTGAATTTGGGGTAAAAGCTCCATGGCTCCAGCAATTTTTGTCCTCAGCTCCTGCGTTGCGGTGGCATACTCCTTGCGAAAGCTAGCTACATCGCTACCATATGCTAAGGCTTGGCGCATAATCTTTATCCTTTGCTCCAGCTCCATTTCACTTGTCACATCCACATACATGCCAAAGCGGTCCAAAATATGCTGGGGTAACACACCCTCTTCAGGGTTCATGGTAGCCAAAACAGTGAGGTGCACCGGATGAGTAAAGGAGATGCCATCCCGCTCCACCTGATTAAGTCCAGCAGCATTAGCATCTAAAACCGCTAGCAAAAGCTCCTGGCGCAGCAAATTAACTTCGTCAATATAAAGCACATTTTCGTTAGCACGAGCCAAAATGCCGGGAGCAAAACGCTTCTGCCCCTTGCTCACTGCATATTCGATATCGATGCTGCCGAATAGCATATCCTCCGTCACATTTAAGGGCAAATCAATAAACTGCTTCGGCTCTATAAGCTCCTTCGTGCTGCGCGCCAACACAGACTTCGCCGTACCCTTGCGACCGCCGATTAAAAGCCCTCCGGCCTTGGGATTGACCAAGGCAATCAGTAAAGCCTTTTTAGCCTGCTCCTGCCCTACCACGGCCGCAAAGGGATAAAGAGAATTAGTATGCATATCTTTACCTCTTAAGCCTCTGCTGCCAAAAAGCTTTCTACCCTATCCCAATCTAAT
Source organism: Phascolarctobacterium sp. (assembly GCA_030540395.1). Classification (GTDB taxonomy): domain Bacteria; phylum Bacillota; class Negativicutes; order Acidaminococcales; family Acidaminococcaceae; genus Phascolarctobacterium_A. Next base: position 47,725 of record JAUNWI010000009.1, on the reverse strand, counting down.
TGTCCCTCTTCAAAGGGGCGGCGACGCATGCGGTGGGGCAGCACCAATTTTGCAGCCTGCTTTAAATCGTCCAGCTCTGCCTCGGTGCGACCATTAAAAGCAGCAATAGTGAGCGCAGTTTTAATAACAGTGATGTCAGCGCGGTGCCCATCCACGCCCAGCTCTACAGCCAGCTTAGCCACTGTTTCCAAAAGCTTATCGTCAATCGTTACCGCCGGCAAAAGCTTACCAGCTTGTATAATCCTTGCTGCCAGCTCCTCCTGCTCCTCCTGATATTGGGCAATAAAAGCTTCTGCATCCTGCTCATAGGCCAAGCGACGCTTGATAACCTCCACCCTTTGCTCCGGGTCATGCTCGCCTGTTACCACCACGCTCAAGCCAAAGCGGTCCAAAAGCTGAGGACGAATATCGCCCTCCTCCGGGTTCATGGTACCTACGAGTACAAAACGCGCCGGGTGGGAATAAGAAACACCTTCCCGCTCCACAGTGTTGATGCCCATGGCCGCCGCATCCAGCAGCACATCCACCACATGATCATCCAAAAGATTAATCTCATCCACATAAAGAATGTTGCGGTTGGCCAAGGCCAAAATGCCCGGCTCAAACTTTTTTTCACCATGCTTAATAGCATGCTCAATATCAAGTGTACCTACAACTCTATCTTCCGTTGCACTCACAGGCAGCTCCACTACCCGCATCTTTACGCTTTCCATAGGCAGTGCTTCGCCCTTTTGCAGCAAAGCACTGCAATCATCGCAAATATGGTTAGCATCATACGGGTCGCAATGGAATTTGCATCCATGTACTACCTCCATGGCAGGCAACAGCTCCGCCAAGGCTCGCACAGCGGTGGATTTGGCTGTACCCTTTTCGCCTTTTATCAAAACACCACCCAAAGCAGGGTTAATAACATTCAAAATCAAGGATAGCTTCATATCCTCCTGACCCACAATAGCGGTAAAGGGATATACTGCAGTTCGTTTCATTTCTTGTCCTCCTACGCCTTTGCTTAAAGCATTACACAACCTGTTTGATGGACACGCGCTTCATTGCGCATTCAGCGCCATAGTCCTCTTTATCATCCATGCCATACCAACGTGCAAAGCAACCACCGCCGCACAGCTGAAAATCAGAGCATTGGCGACAAAAAGCCATGGACTCACTTATAAACAGCATGGTTTTCTCCACTAGTTCCTGTTCTATGCCCGTTATCACATTGCCAAGATAAAAATCCTGATTGCCTATCAAGGAAGAACAAGCATAAATATCTCCTTTGGCAGTCACAAAGGCGGCCTCGCCATTCATGGCATAACAATGGCCAAAGGTATGACTATTGCCTCGGCACAGAGTTTTCACTCTTTCCTGCTGGGCAATTTCTATATATACCCCACTTAGCCTGGTCAAAGTGTCCCTTCTTGCATAAACCAGCTTCATTGCCTCCTCCATATCCTTGGCTGCCGGTGGCTTAAGGCTCTTGCCCCGTCCCTGCCCTCTCAAAATATCAAAGCCAATTTTACGAATATTACCCAAAAAATAGGCAAAGTCAACTATGCCGCTAAGCTCACGTACATTTTCATCTGTTACAACACAGGTTATTCCACAGGCGATATTATTTCTTCTTAAAATCTCAACGCCCTTTAAAGTTGCTCCTGTTGCACCATGACCATTCTTTTTGATGCGCAGCTTGTCATTTACGTTAGGTCTTCCATCTAGGCTCACACCTATTGCAACCTTATGCTTGTACAAAAAGATAGCTATCTCATCAGTCAGCAAAGAACCATTAGTCTGAATTTGCATAATAGCAGGAAGCTGCTCCTTTTCTACTTGCTCGACAACAGCCTGCAGCACCTCAAAATTTAGCAATGGTTCGCCTCCTGAAAACTGCAAAATAAAGCTTTCATCCCGAGGGACTAGTTGTAAAGCGGCCAAGGCTGTTTCCTTTGTCATGCACATGCGCTCATGGGACGCAGCATAACAATAACGACAAGCATAATTACATTTTCCGGTTAGACTGAGCACCAACATTTTTATTTTTCTAGTCATCAGCCCTCTCCTCCAATTCGCCCTCCATTTCCAAGTATAGCTGCTGTAGCTCCTCCTTGGTCTCAGGCTTGGCGTGCCACAAGCCACGCTGCTCTGCCTCCAGCAAGATTTCTGTCATCCGCTGCAAAGCCCATGGATTAACATCCCTAAGCCATTCCTGTACCTTGGGGTCAAAGGTATATTTTTCTGCATATTTTTCGTACATCCAGTCCTCCATCACGGCGCTGGTAGCATCCCACTGAAAGCTATGCGCAATCATATTGGCCATATCCGCTGCGCCCTTATAGCCATGCTTCATCATGCCTTCGATATATTTAGGATTGATGGCTTCACTACGAAAAATCCGTTTGGCCTCCTCCTGTACACTATGCATAGTAATTTTCGTTCTATCCGTGCTATCGCCACAATAGGAGCGCGGCGCACTTCCCTTAATGCTGCGCACACAGGCAATCATGCCGCCGTGATAAGCATTATAATCATCGCTGCTGAGCATATTGGTTTCGTGGTTATCTTCATTCTTGATTGTCACATCAAGGCTGCCTAAACGTTTACGGAACTGCTGTGGCAAAAATTTGCCCCTTGTTTTGCCGCCATAGGCATGGCCGCCCCAGCGCACATAAACATCAGCAATATCGTCAATGCTCTCCCAATTCTTTGCTTCTAATAGCGCCGCCACACCAGCGCCATAACAGCCCTCCTGGTCGCCAAAAATACGGAAGGCAGCCTGTCGCCAAGCGTCCTCGTGGGTCATGCCCTCAGTGTTCTCCAGCTCCTTGCTATCGTTTTGAATATGCTTGCGCACATAGTTAAGCTTCTGGTCTTCCTCCTGCTCCGCAGCTAAAAGCACTGCCTTGTCCAACAAATTTACCACAGCAGGCATGGAATCCCTAAACAGGCCGCTGATGCGGCTCATAACATCAATACGAGGTCGCTTTAGCTCCGTTAGTGGAATAACCTCTAGGCCACAAACCCGTAAGCTACCACTTTGATATTTTGGCCTAATACCCATTAAATAGAGGAATTCCGCAATGCATTGTCCATGACTGCGCATATTGGAGCCAGACCACAGCACGATGCCGATGTTTTCCGGGTAATGCCCTTCTTCCGCAATAAAGCGTTCAATAACCTGGTCCGCCAGCTGCTTGCCAATCTCCCAAGCCGCAGGCGTGGGCAGCGTACGCGGGTCCACACCATAAAAATTGCGACCTGTGGGCAGCAAATCAGCGCCACCGCTGGAGGGAGCGCCACTAGGACCTGGCTCGATATATTCCCCATTAAAGCCACGCAGTACATTTTCGATTTCCTGGGTAGTAAGCTGCAGATTGGGATAAACCTTGGTGCAGGTATACTCGCACACCTGCTGCAGCTTTTGCCGCAGCTCCTGCGGCGCACAAGCAACCCAGAGCAGCTTTTCTACCTCCTGCCAAGCACCAGGCTCAAAATCCTGCGTAGCCAGCAAGCGGATAAGCTCGCGACATTGCTCACCCACTCTATCCAGCAGCATGCCGTAGGAGATATTCAAGGGCTCATAAATAAGCCCGCTATTTTCCAAAAGCTCGTAATAATCAAAGCCATACAGGGCGCAAACAGCTTGGGTTAAGCTGGGAACATCGCCATTATCCAAGCGCAGCAGCAACCACAAATAATCAATCAGCTGTTCATCCTTAGGCGGCTGGCCCAAAATATGCAGGCCCGTATGCACCTCCATATTCTTTAACTCGCTAATGTAATTATGCAAAGCCATCACATATTCCTTAAAGGGCTTGGCTTCGTCATAAACCACCTCATCCTGCAAATTAGCGGCAGCAGCTTTTTCTTTGAGCATTTGCTCCAGGTTGGGTAAGCTCTCCGGTTGGGTTGTCTCAAAATGAATATATTCTTCCATGAGCTTTTCTAGCTCTTCCAGCTCATCATAAACACCCGCTTGCGTTTGCGGCGCAGGCAAGTGTTCAACAAGGCAGGCCGCACCACGACGTTTGGCCTGGATACCTTCGCCGGTGATTGTGATATTATAAGGATAAATATTTGGCAAATCACCCAGTGCCAGGTCGGGGTAACAGCTATCGCTTAAGCCGGCGTTCTTGCCTGGCAGCCATTCTAAATTGCCATGAGTACCAATGTGTGCCACTGCATCCGCCTGCCACACATCCCTAATCCATCTATAAAAGGCCAAATACTGGTGTGTTGGCGCCACAAAGGGGTCGTGATAAATCTTTTCCGGGTCTTCGCCAAAGCCACGCGGCGGCTGCACGGTCACAAAAACATTGCCGTTCATGGTGCCCGGAACAAGGATATCCCCGTTGTACTCCATAACCTCGCCCGGAGTCTCGCCCCAATCCTTTACCAGCTGCTCCTGCACCTTCTGCGGCATGCCCTTATAAAAGGCTGCATATTCCTTACCTAAAAGCTTATAAGCAGCCTCCATCTGCTTTTCTGTAAGCATGCTGCGGTCATTGGTGGCGTTGGCAGTTAATTGCTTAATAAATTCCTTTGTATCCTGGGGAATTGTATCCAGTTTATAGCCGCGCTCCTGCATTAAAGCCAAAACGCGGCGAATGCTTTCAATGGTATCCAAGCCTAAGGCACTGCCTATATTGGAATTACGAGGTGGATAATTATGAAAAATGATGGCTATTTTCTTGTCAGCATTTGCCTTATGGCGTAAGCGGGCCCATTTGGCGGCCTTGCGTGCCATGAGCTCCACCCTATCAGCAATGGGTAAGTACCGCACATCCCCATTTGGCAACACCTTTTTGCAGGCAATGGGTACCCCATGAACAATACCATCAAATTCCGGCAAGGAAACACTAATGGAAATCTCCATAGCGTTCATACCCTCAAAGCTATCCTTCCACTCCTCATAGGGTGCCATAATTGTATAAGCCTGTAGCACGGGTACATTCCACTCTTTTAAATATCCTACATTCAACGCACCACTGCTTGTCAAAGAAAACTTCATCACATTAATCAGCGCATCAATAATTGGCAGTCCCTGTTTACAAAAGAATCTCTGCACTACCTCCGGGATAGAGGGCATGCCCATTTGCGTATTGGGCATACCATTGGTGAAAACGCAGATAACGTTTAAATTTTGTTTTTCCAGCGCCTCTACCATGGCACTTTGATATTCCAAATCGCCCCAAACCCACTCATCACGATAAAAAAACATGCCAACACTGGGCTTTTGGGGATCACAAAAATCCTTTTCATAAGCTGCCAAATCAGTGTAAACCTGCTTAGCTCTAGGATGATAGATGCCCGTCCAATGAATAGGGTCAGGCCTAGGAATGCTTTCCTCTGCTTTAGTCAGGAATTGTTGCAAATACAGCCACAAATGATAATAATTCTTTTCACCGCCATAAAGAGCATATTGTTTAATCGTAGCAATCCTATCTATGGGAATACCTTGCGAAACCTCGCCTTCCTTGCTGCCAGCTGCATCCACATAAAAGGGTATTTGTTTTTGCTTCAGATACTGCAGACATTTTTGCAAAAAAGGAGTGTCTAGCCCACTACCCATCCATTTCATCAACACCAGGTCAGTGCTTTCCAGCTCCTGCTGCCATTTATTATCCCATTGTGTATTATCCTTAAGCCATCTGCAGGCACAGGAAGCATCTAGCTTACCCTCTTGCTGCAGCTTTTCCAAGGTTTGCTGCATCATGCCCATGCGTCTGATAACATTGGTTAAAAATAAAACTTTGCACATCTATAATCACTCCTCCTGCTAAGCAACAAGCTTGTTCCAGTGACAATGCTGCAGTCAGTATTTCATTAAAACAGCTCCGGATAAATAGTGCGAGCGATTGCCTCCACTGCTTCTACTATGTGTTGGCTGGCAACGTAGCGATATCTATCGGAAACAAATTTAATTTGATTATTCTTGACTGCTTTTATATCTTTATAGGCAGGGTCATGCCTAACCTCATAGGCATAGCCACGTACATCCTGCTTGTTGTTATAATTCCAAGTCGGAAGTAAAAAAACATCCGGATTGATGCCCACCACCATTTCTTTACTAATGGTTACTGAACCATGCTCACTGATGGGTGGTGTTACAGCTGCTGCACCATTGATCACATGTGCCATGGTCAGCATGTCATCCAATAAGTCACCCCTGCGCCCCATGGCAGAGGTAAAATTAAAGGCAACTGCCACCTTGCGCTTTTCATTGGGCAGCTTACTAAGCCTTTGCTCTAAGGCCTCCATGCGCTCATTCATCCTGCTGACCATTGCTTCACCCTGTGCTTTTTCACCAACAGCCTCAGCCAATCTGAGTATTTTTTCGCACATCTCATGATAATTATGCGGGCTTCGAGCAATATAAACCTTGATACCAATATTTTCTAAGCTTTGCACAACATCATAGCTTGTAGCAGCTGAAGCCACCACTAAATCTGGCTCCAGCTTCAAAATCGCCTCCAGATTATCGTTTACCTTGCACCCCACATCAATGAGCTGTTCCCTGGTGATGAAGCTGATTTCCTTGTCTCCGGCCCAGCGGCTAAAGGCTCGTATCCTTTTCCAGTCTACTAATTCCACTAGGATTTCGTCCGTGCCATAGGTTAGTGACACAATGCGTACAGGCTTACGCTCAAAGCTTAGCTTACGACCAGCATCATCTATAACCGAATAGGCTACATGGGGCTGTGATTCTTCTTGTAAAGGCTTCGTACCAGTGCCACAGCCCAACAGAAAACCACAAATAATTAACATAAATACAAAAATTATCTTTTTCATACTTCACCCTGTTTTTGAATGCATAGCCTGATATATGCATTCCATAATTTTTGGACAAGCTGCTTGCTTCCCTCCAATCCCACTAATGGTTGATTTGTAAGAAAAATTTCTTCGTTGGCGGGAAAAGCAATGTTGCAATTTATGAAATCAGTTCTTCCCTGACGATAAAGCAGACTGCTTTCACTGCTGCTCCCCAAAAGCAGAAGGCTTCCCTTAAATTGAGCCATATCACCCCAGGGAAGCTCCCTTTCCCCACTAACATAAATCACATCAGCAGCTTGGCAATAAGCCTTTGGTGCAGTGTGAGGCAGCTGCCTTTGACAGCAAACCCAAAGCTCCGAAGTATCAACCCATTCCCCTCTTACCGTCTCGCCTAGGCAAAGCGCTTGCGTAGGGGGACCACTAATAATGATTCTATCCGCCCACAAATCGCCCCATTGACAGCGAGCATCATTTAGTAAGCTTGTTACATACTCTTCTACAGACTCTGCCTCGGCATAAACATCTGCAAGCTTAGGGGCAGGCATAGCCTTAGCTATCCCTTCCAGCCACCGTTGGGTGCCAGCTATGCCATAGGGCAAGCCTGCCAAAATATACGGCGTCCCACAACGCTTCTGAAGGTATTCGGCTAGTGGTAACCCCAGCTCCTCGTTCGTAACAATATTTAGCTGGGCATTACCTAAATGTCTAAGCTGCTCTAAGGAGCTGCCGCTACCCGGCACTGCCTGCAGTCGATACCCCGCCTTGCACAGCAAGCGCACCATTTCTTCTGTATCATCCCTACCATGCAGATAAAAATCCGTTTGACCTAAAATGTTGATAACACGCTCCTGGGGTTGAGCATGCAGGTCCAGGCATTTATCCAGCACACACAAGGCTGCCTTGGTATAGCCTTCTACAAAGCCACCTAAAAGGCCACCACAGTCCATGGTTACATAAGGACACTTCAAGCCTGCTTTCGCTGCAATTCCATTTAAGTCGTCACCAATCAAGCTCATAGAACAGCTACTTTCTATAAACAGCAGCTCTGGCTTACTGCCCTCTTTTTGGAGACGCTTTAAGGCAGCCAAAATATACTTTTCCGAACCATAAACCACAGCAGTATTATCAGGCTGTGAGCCATGAAACCGCTGTGCCATTCCATTAGCACCATGCTCTAGATACCGCAAAGCATAAAAATAGCACCAAAGGGGGCCATTAACTAGTATTTCCGTTCCTGGAATACCAGCTACAAAAGCAGCGGCACCAGTCAGAGCACATGTATCCACACGCTTGCAGACATCACCCCAATTACCTGCCCCTAGCTTAGACATAACTTAATCCCCCTTTAATCCTGCTACATAACCTGCGATAAATCAGTTCCATAAAATCCAATTCGCCCCTAGTACCAACCCTGGGCAACATGGGCAGAAAAATTTGCTTTATTTGTTTGTTTTGTAATTCATGAGTTGTCAAAACAAGCTCAGCCTCTTCTAATAAGGCCTCTCCCTCTTCAGCTGAATAAAGTCTCAGCTCAGGATGCTTGCCCAGCTCCTGCACCATTTTTTGCTTTTCCTTAGGGTCATAGGCATTCAAAAGCACAACACCCATTAAATCAAGCTGCAAAAGCCGAATAGTTGTCAAAACAGCCTCAGGATGAAAATACTGCAACAAACGCCCAATGCATAGCACAGTCTTTTTCTTGCTAGTTACCTTTAAATAATCCTGCAAACGATTGGCAAAAAGCTTCTGTTCCTCTGCCAAAACCCTTGCAGCTTCCTGCTCACGACCTAACAGCCGCCCCACATCCACTAGCCATTTTTTGGTATTTTCCCAACCCACCGGATATTCAGCCAAATATGGTATTCCCAGCTTATCCTGCAAAAGCTTGGCAATAGTGCTTAAGCCTATATGTGTCTGTCCTCGTCCACCTAACACGATGATTGCTTCGGCAGTAGCAACCTTAGGCAATTCCTTAAAGGGCATGTAGCCGGGAAACTGTCCCAAAACCTTAACCCCCATGGCATTCAACAAACGTGTCACTTCCTGGGCATAATGGCCCCAGGGACCACCATTATCACCAAGGAGCAAAACCTGCCCTGCTTTACGAGGCAAGGGCTGCAAAAATCTATCCACTAGTAATTTTGTAATCCCGTAATAGCCTTGGTAGTATTCACCATCCAAAAAACCGCAGCAGTCCAAGCTCAGAACGGGCAGCTTATATAGCTCCTCGGCCCTTCTTGCCACGGACTCAACATCATCCCCAATTACTCCTGCTACGCAGGAGTTGGCTATCACCAAGCATTCCGGAGCATATTCTTGTACCGCATAAGCAATGCAAGCCTCCAAACGCTCCACACCACCAAAAATGGAATGCTTTTCTTCGAGCTGACTGGCAAGCAGTGGCACCGGGCCCACGTCCTCCCTCCGACCATCTGCAATAGTCCGATATTGAGCATTAATATCCATGGTTCTTGCCACATGAGCGCAGGCCTTAGGACTATGAAAAATCACCACTACACCCTCGCAGTAGGCCACGGCACGCCACACGCCCGGCATGCTACAGCTACAGCTTTTACGACTAGAGATAAAGCGTTTTGTTTTAATGGCCATAATCTGCCACCAGCTTTTCCAAATCCTCAAAACTCATGGGTGTCGGTATAGCAAGCTCTTCATTATGCAATATTATTTGGCTTAAATCGCGATACACCTGTGCCTGAGCTGATTCTGGTGCATATTGCAGCACGGTCTGACGATTATTTTCAGCCTTATTCACAACGATATCTCGTGGAATGAACGCAACCAGCCTTGTATTCAGGCTATTGGCAAATGCTTCCAAAAGCTGCTTTTCGTTGGGGGTATTCCTGCCATTACCTATGATGCCTCCCAAACGAACATTACCTCTTTGCGCAAAGCGTTTAATACCCTTTACTATATTGTTTGCTGCATACAAGCTCATTAATTCTCCCGAAGAAACTATATAAATATCACTGGCGTAGCCCTCACGGATGGGAACAGCAAAACCGCCACAAACAACATCGCCTAATACATCATAAAGAAGCACGTCCTCATCCTCGATTACATCCAGTTCGCGCAGCTTCTCCAAAGCTACAATAATTCCTCTGCCTGCACAGCCAACTCCGGGCTCAGGCCCACCAGCCTCCACACATTTTATGCCCCTATATCCATAATGGACGATATCCTCTGGTAAAACCTCTTCCTTATCACGGACAGTGTCTAATACTGTTTGTTTACAGATATGCCCTAATAACAGTCTGGTCGAATCATTTTTAGGGTCACAGCCAATTTGGCAAACCTTCAAGCCTGCTTCGCTCAATGCGGCAGATAAATTTGCAGCAGTGGTAGACTTACCAATTCCACCCTTGCCATAAATAGCGATCTTTTTCATGCTTTAGCCTCCTGAAGTTTTTCTAGTCGAAATCCATCAAATGTGGTATAATATCTTATATAATATAGTTCTGATTCTAAACTATATACCTAATATATTGTCAAGCTAAAGAGGACTAATTATGAATAAAATCTCTCTCGAAAACTGCTTCACCGCCGGGGAGCTGGCCAGCTTATTTGGAATTTCTAAACAAACACTGCTTTATTATGACCGCATTAAGCTACTCTGCCCTGATTTTATCAGTGATAATGGTTATCGCCATTACTCCATTAATCAATACCTTGATCTAGAAATAATCGTCAACTTTCGTTCTCTTAACATCCCTATTTCTGATATAAAAGACTATCTTAGCCGGCGTAACAAAACAGAGTTTATCAAGCAGCTTGAGAAAAAGCGCACTGAATGTCAGAGCCTTATCAAAGAGAACGAAAGGATTATCTCTTCCATTGATTTTATAGAGGGAAATATAGCCAAGCATAAGAATTTACCCCTTGGGCAAATTACTGTTTCTTGGCGAGAAGAACGCTTATTGCGTATGACGAATGTGCTAGACACAGACACCAGCAAAAAGCGTATCACTAAATTCGCCCGTCATTCTCAAATAGTATTTCATAACCGCGGCTTTGTTAACAAGCAAGCAGGCTGGATTATTGCTCAAAAGGACTTTTTTGAAAACGGCAATTTTAATCGTTCCCAAGCCTTCTTTTCTTTTTCTGAGCATCAAAAGGGGCATTATAAGGTGCCTCGCACCCCTTTACCCATGGGTTTATATTTAGAGCTCTATTTTAAAGGTACTTATTCCGCTCAGGCCGTCCAGCTTAAAGAAAAGATTTATGCCTTCATGCAGCGCAATGATTTTGCTCCCTGCAGCGATATTTACGTCCTGCCCATTGAAAATCATTGGCTTTATGACGATACCAATGCTTATATCAATCTGATTTTCCTTCAGGTACAATCTACTAAAGCTAGCTAACTGCTAAACATGCCCGATGTAGTCCACACAGCTAGAAAATTACCCTTTTAAAGCAAAAAAATACGTCAGAGCTACCTTCAGCTTCTGACGTATTTTTTACTTATTTGGCTTTGCAATGGCCCGTTGTTTCACCGCTGCGAATCTTTTTGGCGATGGCATGGGCTTCTTGGACGGACTTGCCGTTTGCTAAGGCAGCCTTCATGTGAATCATGGCACTGCGATATTTGGCATGGGCTTCATCCTTAGGGATGGATTCAATATCCATCGGGTTAAACTCCATTATTTTTTTGAAGAGTGCATGAATTTCTTCTGAGGATTTGCCAGCCTTTTTAGCTGCTTCTACGTGCTTCATAGCGCTTTCATAGCGCTTTTTACCATGGGGATCGGTAGGAATTTGGAACTTTGCATGAGTGCAGGTCATATTAGTCACCTCTTTCTTTAAGATGAATATACTATACACCATATAGTAACTTTATGGTCAAGCATTATTTTACTAGCATATTTAATCACAAAAAGAGCAAATCATCTGACACAGTCATTTGAATTTGCTCTGTAGCTTTTCTTTATTGTTTTAAAAGGGTATAGTAACGCTGCTTGGAGCTTTTGGGCTTATCAGGCAATGTCAAAGCCAGCTTGCCGCTATCTAGCAAGGGTTGGACGATTTTGGACATAGAATAATAGCGAGAAAAGCCCAAAAAGTCAACTATTTCCTGACGACTGCGTGGCATACGACAAAAAGCCAACAACTTGCTCTCGTTCTCATCCGCCACCATAACAGGCTCCACAGCCTCCTTGGTCATGCGAGCACAATATGGAGCTCTTGCTTCCCGCACCTGCAAAGGCTCCACTTGGGGCAGTTCATATGCTGCTGCGATCTTGCTCATAAAGGTCACTACAAATTCTCCCCTGCGCACTGCAAACTTGGGCGGAGCCATCTTGGCCTTGGTCAGTTCGTAATAGATGGTGGGAATGCCGCTGTAGCGATTCTCCGTGATATGCATAAGCTCCAAGATATTGGCTAAAGCAGTATTGCGGGTATCCGGGCGCACCTTGCCCAAGGAGTCGATGGTCAGCTTACCATAGAGGCCACCACTGGAAATAATTTCCAAGCGATCCCGATAAATTTCTATGCGCACGGGCACGCTTTCGGAATGAATGCTATAATCCCGATGCACCAAAGCGTTTAAAACAGCTTCACGCACAGCCTTTAAAGGATATTCATCCCTATCAATGCGTTTGCCAAAATCATCAATAATGGTGCTATGGCGACTGTTGCGATTCACAAAATCAACAGCCTCAGCCACCATTTCCTCTATGGTGCCCGTAATACGCTGGTTATCTAAAAAGCGTTCTCCTCCCTGCCCAGGCTCTCCCATTTCCTTGCCGGGCAAGGCCACCGCTGTAATGCACAGCTGGGGAAATACGCCTTGAGGATATTTCGAAAAGCACAATTCACCAGCCAAGGTTGGAACTCCATTGATGGTGACACCCATCAGCTCCAAAATGTCTTCATCGCTCACATGCAAAGCCAAATGCTTGCGGTCCTTTTTCACTGCCTGCAAAAACGCCTGCAGCTTTTCTTCATCAAAAAAGCTGCGCCTTGCGCCGGGAGCTTCCCTGATATCATCACGAATGCGTTTGCGAAAGGCATCATAGCTATAAATTTCGTATTCACTCATGGGCTCATCGGCATCGCCAACACGAATATACGCACCTCTGAGGCGCCCCGCCCCGCGATAAAAGCAGGGCCTTTCGGATACATCAAAGCCTGGTATTTCGGCAGCAACGATTATCTTTTCTTCTATTTCAGCCACTGTAAATAGTGCACGCACTACAGGGGACATTTGGTTGCATTGTTCTGTAACTTTTTTTTGCAAATCCTGCGCATCATACACGCCAACCACTTCAAAGTCCTTGCTTTCATCAATGCCAAATATCAAGATACCTCCCTCATCCTGATTGGCGAAGCTGGATAAAGTATCATAAAGACGAGTGGGGCAGCCTTTGTTGGCAGCTTTGAGCTCTATAGTTTGCATTTCGCAGTGCAAGTGCTGAATTTTGTCAACTAATTTGCATAAATCTTCCGTTTGCATCCTTCAAGCCCTCCTCTTGAAGCCTATAATATACTTAAGCATCTTTATTATAGCAACTTTTTGCCAACTTTGCAAGTCTTTGCTCCAATTTTGTTGGCAAGTTTTGACAGCTCAGTTGGCAAACTAGTTGTCAAACTAATCGCCACATAACGCAAAAACCTGCACTAGGTCAGATAATTTGATTTCTCCTACCTTTTGTGTTTAGTTATCCTTGCAAAAGCCATTTCAGAAGATTGCATTTTTGAACGCCGTCATAATTAACATCAGCAAAAATTTCGTCCAAAGTAAGCAGATACTTTGGATAGTTATCCCCAATCTTATTCAGCGGCTCCAGCTCCCGCGCCAAGGTGGCATCGTTTAATGCTGAAGCAGAAATCTGATAATATTCATTTTGCCCATTTTTTATCGCTACGAAATCAACCTCACCTTTTTCTACATCTCCAACATAAACTTCATAACCTCTACGCATGAGCTCCAAATATGTAATGTTTTCAATAATATGCCCTATATCACTATCCTTATTGCGTGTCAAAATGTTGCGCATGCCCGTATCCACCAAAAAGTATTTTGGCAAATTAGTCAATATCTGTTTTCCTTTGATGTTATATCTTGATACACGATATAAAAACAGAGCATCCACTAAGCCTTGAAGGTATTTATCAATGGTTTTGTTGTCAATGCTCTTGCCAGCCGATTTCATGGTATTCACTATTTTATTGGTAGAAAAAATATTACCAATATTGTGAGCCATAAATCTAGTAACACGGTCCAAGGAAGTGATATCCGCTATCTTTAAACGATTTACAACATCCTTTAATATAATGGTGTTATATACATCCTGCAAATAATTCACTGCTTCTTCACCAAAGCTGTCATAACGAACTATGAAAGGAAAGGCACCATAGCTCAGGTAAAGATTAAACTTCTCTGCTAAACTTAAGCTTAAGTACCTTTGTTCAAGTCCAGAAACAAACTCCTTAAAGGACAAGGGAAGCATTTTTAGCTCCACATATCTCCCTGACAGCACAGTAGCTAATTCACCCGACATAAAATAGGCATTGGAGCCAGTAAGGTAGATATCACAATTATCTTTGATAAAAAGACTATCCACCGCCTTTTGATAATCATGGCAGTGTTGCACCTCATCTAAAAAGATGTAATTTTTCTGTCCCTCTTGCAAGCGCTCTACAATATAATTATAAAGCTGATGGTAATCTTGTAAGGCTTCATATTCAATTGCTTCAAAATTGATACTTATAATTTGCTCTTGTCTAACGCCATTTTTTAAAAGCTGGTTTTTAAACAAGCTGAATAAGGTAGATTTGCCACAGCGACGCACACCTGATACCACCTTAATAATTTGCTTATCGCGCCAAGCGTGCAACCAAGCCAAATATTCTTCTCTATTTATCAAATTCAAATTCATTCGCCATCACCTCGCAACTCTGCTTTACTAATAGTATAAAGCAAAGCGTCTATAAATGCAAATTATTTGGAATGCATTCCAAGAAAACCAATCAATTCACGTAAGTTTGGATTATAATCCAAACTAGGAACTAATTTTGCACATATTTGGAATTCAATCCAAAGCTTAACCTCAAAATACACGACCTCAAATTCTGTGCTCCAACTTAGTTGCCAAACCAATCGCCACATAACGCAAAAAAAGCCTGCACCCTTACAGGTACAGGCTCTTTTAGGAGATGATATCTATGGATAACAGACATCCGAATGTAAAGAGTGAAATTAGCCCTTGATTTGGGACATAACTTCAGCAGCGAAGTCTTCTTGCTTCTTTTCGATGCCTTCGCCCAATTGGAAGCGAGCAAATGCCAGCACTTCAGCGCCATTAGCCTTCAGCAGCTTAGCAATGGTTTGATCCGGGTCCTTAACGAACTCTTGGTCAACCAAGCATACTTCCTTGTAGTATTTGTTGATGCGGCCCAAAACCATCTTTTCGATGATCTTTTCGGGTTTGCCTTCGTTACGAGCTTGCTCGGACAGAACTTCCTTCTCATGCTCCAGCTCAGCAGCAGGAACTTGAGAACGCTCCAGGTAGGAGGGGTTAGCAGCAGCAACTTGCATAGCAATGTCCTTGCCCAGTTCAGCGTTGCCGCCCTTCATTTCTACCAGAACGCCAATCTTGCCGCCGCCATGGATGTAAGCAGCAACCAGGCCTTCCGGAGCTTCGTACAGAGCGAAACGACGAACGGAAATCTTTTCACCAATCTTAGCAACGCTAGCGGTTACCAGAGCTTCTACGGTTTGGCCTTCGATATCGGAAGCCAGCAGAGCTTCTACGTCAGCAGGTTTGGTAGCAATGATGTGGTTAGCAACCTTAGCAACCAATTCCTTGAAGCCATCAGTCTTAGCAACGAAGTCGGTTTCGCAGTTGATTTCAACGATGCAGCCAACCTTGCCGTCTTCGCTCAGTGCGTAGCCAACAACGCCTTCAGCAGCAATACGGCCAGCCTTCTTAGCAGCAGCAGCCAGGCCTTTTTCACGCAGGAAGTCAATAGCCTTGTCCATATCGCCTTCAACAGCGGTCAAAGCTTTTTTGCAGTCCATCATGCCAGCGCCAGTGCGCTCGCGCAGTTCTTTAACTAATGCAGCAGTAATTTGAGCCATGAGTAATTCCTCCTCAAATAAAGTATAAATTATTCAGCGTCTTCAGCAGCAGCTTCTTCGGTAGCAGGAGCTTCTTCAGTTTGCATGCCTTGGCGGCCTTCCAAAACTGCGTCAGCCATTTTGCCGGTCAGCAGTTTTACGGCGCGGATAGCGTCGTCATTAGCGGGGATTACATGGTCGATTTCGTCGGGATCGCAGTTGGTGTCAACGGTTGCAACGATGGGAATGTTCAGCTTGTGAGCTTCCAGAACAGCGATGTGCTCTTTGCGGGGGTCAACGATGAACATAGCGCCCGGCAGTTTCTTCATATCTTTAATGCCGCCCAAATATTTGGTCAGCTTTTCCATTTCATGCTTCAGGCCGATAACTTCCTTCTTGGGCAGAACGTCGAAGGTGCCATCAGCTTCCATAGCTTCCAGCTTACGCAGGCGAGCAATACGGGTTTGGATGGTTTTGAAGTTGGTCAGCATGCCGCCCAGCCAACGCTCGTTAACATAGAACATGTTGCAGCGAGTAGCTTCTTCCTTCATAGCTTCTTGAGCTTGCTTTTTGGTACCAACGAACAGAATGCTTTCGCCAGCAGCAGCAACCTCACGGATGAAGTTGTAAGCTTCGTCAACTTTCTTCACGGTCTTTTGCAGGTCAATGATGTAGATACCATTACGCTCGGTGAAGATGTAAGGAGCCATCTTGGGGTTCCAACGACGGGTTTGGTGACCAAAGTGTACACCAGCTTCGAGTAATTGTTTCATAGAGATAATAGCCATTTTTTGTTTCCTCCTGTTTTTTCCTCCGCAGGGATGCATTTTCATCAATAACTGCGCGGCTTACGCAGACAGACGATGAATTATCCTGCGTGTGTATTTTTACACTCGAAATATTTTATCACAAAAACTCCCGCTAGACAAGTGTTTAGCGGGAGTTTTTTGAGTAAAATGTATATTTTTTTACAGGTTTACGCTTAGATAATATACCACAGATAAGCCCCATAGCTGACTAGCATCAGCGCCCCGGCCCAACGGGCCAGGCGCTCCCTGGGCAGCACGCACAGCCACAAAAGCACTGCGGCAGCGATGGCTACGTAGGAGTCAAAGCTAAAAGCCTTATCAAAGGGAATATCCACAATCAGCGCGGATAAAGCTACCACAAAGAGAATGTTGAAAATATTGCTACCCACAATATTGCCAATAGCAATATCCGCATTGCCCTTCCGGGCTGCTGTTACGGAGGTAAACAGCTCCGGCAGGCTGGTGCCCAGCGCCACAATGGTGAGGCCGATAATGCGCTCGCTCAGGCCCATAAATACAGCGATAGCCGTAGCCGCGTTGACCGTTACATTACTGCCTGCAATAATCACTGCCAAGCCACCCAGCGTCCACAGGATGCACTTACTGAGGCTCATTTCCTCCCCCTGCTCCTCCTCTTCAGGAGGCGCGCTGTTCACCGCCATCCTGTACAAATAGAGCAGGTATACCACAAAGCCCACGCACAAAACAATGCCATCAAAGAAGGAAATCACCCCGTCCATGCCTTGGAAATACAAGAGCGCCGTAATAGCAATAACAAAGGGAATCTCGATGCGCGCCGTGGAGCGAGCCAACATCAAGGGCGTAATCACCGAAGCACAGCCCAAAATCACCAAAATGTTCATAATATTGCTGCCCACCACGTTGCCAATGGTAATATCAGCGCTGCCCTTCAGGGACGCGGCAATGCTCACCGCTGCCTCCGGCGCGCTGGTGCCCATGGCCACAATGGTCAGGCCGATGACCAACTGGGGAATGCCAAACTTGGCCGCAATGCCGGCGGCGCCCTCCACGAACCAGTCCGCGCCCTTGCCCAAAAGCACAAAGCCCAAAGCCAATAATGCAAATTGTAGTACTAAGTCCATTTTTTACCTCCCAACTGCAGCATTCCCAAAACAAAAAGCGAGACCTGCTGCAATAAAATTACAACAAAGTCTCGCTACTTACTCACACAACCGGATTGCCCCAGGCAATCGTCTTGACGATGGTGTAAACATGGCCTGAGCCATGCTAGCTACTCCCTTCATGCTTTGAGTTTACTAAAAGACTGCTCTTTTGTCAACAAAAACTTATACATCAAGGAAGGAGGACTGGATAATATTACTAATCACTCTGTGATAGCCCTTCAAGGTCACCATTCCATTGCTATCCGCAGCACTAATGCCCACACAGCGCACCCGCACCACTCCGGCCTTGGGATGCTGCCAATTGTACTCCAGCTGCACAATCTTGCCAGAATTAATCATCTTGCTCACCATCTGCAGCACATATTGCTTGCATTCAGGTGTAATCTTCTCAAACCAATTCTTATAGCATTCATGGGGCGACAAAGCCTTGGAGGCGGACATGATTTCCGCACAGTTCTTGTCCAAAAACATTTCGTAATGGCCCACACCGGGTTCCATGCGAATAATCCACAGGCCCAGCTCCAAATCCCGCAAAATATTTTCGGAATTGTTATGCACAATGTCATAGCCCGGATCGTCATACATCAGATTCCACAAAAGGTGACTATCCAGCATGCGCTCTTGCACGTCGAGGCTGGTGAAGCGCTGCACCTTAGTGTTGTAGTCAGCATAAGCGTCCGCCCCATTATCCACAAAGCTGGCCGTGAAAACAGGTGCCTCCACAGGTCTACTGAACAAATATCCCTGATAAATATCCGGCTGCAAATCATTCAAAAGGCGCAGCTGCTTTTCTGTCTCCACGCCCTCAAGGCAAATCTTGATATTAGAGAAGGAGGCCAGCTCCTGCACGGTGCTGATGAGGCGATAATTGTAGGCACTTTCCGTGACCTCGCTAACGAAGCATTGGTCGATTTTGATAATATCAAACTGCAAACGCTTCAAATAGCTGAGGCTGGAATATCCGGTACCGAAATCATCAACGGCAATATTGATGCCGGCCTGCTTCCACAGGGTAAAAATCTTGTTGAACTTGGCGAAATCCCTCAGGTGCATGCTTTCCGTGATTTCCAAGGTCAAAGCATCGCCGGGTGCCCCCAGCTCCTCTAAAACGTCCAGCACCTCTTGGTCGAAGCCGTCCTTATTGAGCTGCACATAGGACACATTGACGCTGATGCGAAAATCAGGAATCACCTTGCGCCATTCCAAGCATTGCTTCAAGGCTTCCCGCAAAATCCACTTGCCCACAGGACAAATCATGCCGGTTTTTTCCAGCAGCATGATGAATTCACCGGGACTCATGAGACCACGATTGGGGGAACGATAGCGCAGCAGCGCCTCCGCTCCCAAGAGGGTAAAGTTTCTGCCATCCACCAAGGGCTGGTAGCACAACGACCGATAATCACCCTGCGCTCACCGTTTTCAATATGAATCAGCTGTCCCTTGTTATTAACCCAAACGCGCTTGCCCTCCCGGTCAATAACACGATACTCAATTTCAAATTCCGTCTCCAAACCATTGGCAACACGAAAAATCCCCTTGTCCATCCTAGGTTTATCCACGGAATAGGTCAGGTTCAACAGCTCCTGGATTTCAAAGCCTTCATTCTCCTTAGGACGCAGCGCCAAAACATCACTAATGGCAAGGGTAAAATGAATCTTGTCCTCCTCTAAATCCCACACATACATAGGGTCAGTGACGCTGGCATTCATCACCCTGACCAGCTCCAGGCATTCTTTTAAATTGAGCTTTTTTAATATATCTACGTTCATCCCCACAAGCTCACTTTCTCCCCACAGTGGGGAAAGTATATGAAATCTAAATTAAATTATATCATTATTTTGAAAAATCTTCAAGAAGAATTCATTTCGCAATGCGATAGGCTGCCTTACCACTGTTCTTGGCCTCGTACATGGCCACATCACTCTTTTTCAGCAGGATATCCACATCATCAATGGCTTCGGTATAAACAACGCCGATGCTGGCAGAAAGCCCTGCAAAATTATCGTAATCACCGATGAGCTGAGCCAGCTCCCCAAGGAAGCTTTCGGCGTAGCAGGCAAGCTCAGCCTCACCCTTGCTGCCCTCCAAGGCGCAGACGAACTCGTCGCCGCCAAAGCGCACGCAAATGCCATCCTTGAACACAGCCTCCAAAATGCGCGCCACCTTGCACAGCAGCTCGTCCCCCACCTCATGGCCATAGGTATCATTAATCTTTTTAAAATTATCCAAATCCAAGTAAAAGACAGAAACAGGCTCCTTGGCTTCCCTAATATTATTCATATATTTATAGAAGGAGCGGCGATTATACAGCTTGGTCAGTGTGTCGGTTTCAGCTGCATTAATCAGTTTTTCCATCAAGCGCTTTTCGTCAGTTACGTCGATGGCGCAGCCCACGGTGCCAATCAGCTCATGGTGGTCGTCATAAATGGGAGATTTATAGGTTTTGAACTCCCGAAGTCCCCGACGGGTTTTGACCTTTTCATCAAAAAGCAAGGTCTTTTGAGCTCGCAAAACCTCTTCCTCCGTTTCCAGGCACACATATTCCCCGGCTGCATATTCCTCCGGCTTCAAATCCCAAATATAGTAATGGCCACGACCCTCCACATCGCTCTTTTCCTTGCCCACGGCGGTGCAAAAGCTGTCGTTAACCTTCAAATGGGCACCCTTGATATCCTTGAATCAAATCAAGGGCGGAATGCTATTAATCAAGGTTTCAAAATAATTTTGGGTCAGATGGTAATCCTTCTCCTTTTTAATATGGGCAAACAGCTTGGCAATTTTAGCTTCCAAAAGAGCATCGCTCATAGGTAAACTCCAAAAATCGTCCAGCTGGGCCAAAAGCTCCTTAGGCAGCTGCTCCAATTCCTTAGGCTCAGCCACAAAAACCTTGACGGCCTCGGCAGCCACCAGAGGTAAAGCCTGCTTGAGCTCGGCTGCGCTGCCCTGGCAAATCAATAAATCAGCATCACTTATAGAAGTATCAATTTTTTCCACATGGGAAACTATATTAGTAAACCCTGCTAGGGATGGAAATGCTGCAACCTTAGTGTACAAGGAAAGGACTTGACTTAAGATGACTACTTTGTAACTGTAATGATACATAAAACACACCACCTAGAAAACTATATAAGAACAAAACAAAACAGGAAAGTACCCTAGCATATTTTAATTATAGCATATCCCAATAGATTCAGCTAGCACTAATTTTCAAATAAATACTATTTTTTTGGTTTATTTATTGTTAAGATGTATACTGGTTGCCAAGCCCCGTCTTAAATAGTCTATCTTAAAGCTATTTAACCTTAACTGCTGCATGCTTTTTGAGCACAAAGAAACCCCTCGGCTCGCAGTGAGCCAAGGGGTTGCAGTTGTAGTCAGACTTGCTTACAGATCTTCAGTTTGCTCAATGGCACCCTTACGCTTATTGGTCTTTTGCCAGAAGAAGGTAGCAACAATCAAAGCAATACCAATGCCGTCGGTCAAGGTGCCGGGAATAATCATGCACACGCCGCCAACCAGGAAGGCGATTCTTTGGGGCAGCAAGAGCAGGTTCTGGCAGAAGCCGATCATGGACATGGACACGCCCCACATACCGATAATCGCAGTAAGTGCGCTATAGGTAATGGTGAAGGCAGTGGCGTTAATCATCAAAAGCTCCGGAGCCAAAACGAAGATGTACGGCACGATAAAGGCTGCGATAGCCAGCTTAGCAGCGATAACGCCGCAGCGCATGGGGTTCGCGCCGGCGATGCCGGCGCCGGCATAAGCCGCCAAGGCAACAGGCGGAGTTACGTCAGCAACAATACCAAAGTAGAAGGCAAACATATGGGCTGCCAGTACGGGCACCTGCATTTGAATCAAAGCCGGAGCCGCAATGGTAGAGGTAATTACATAGTTCGCGGTGGTGGGCACGCCCATACCCAGGATCAGAGAGGTGATCATGGTGAAGAACATTGCCGGCAACAGCTTGCCACCTGCCAGGTCCAGCAAGGCGGTGGCCACCTTCAGGCCTACGCCAGTCTTGGTTACAACGCCGATGATGATGCCGGCGGTAGCGCAGGCAATCAGCACGCCCAAAACACCCTTGGAGCCATCAATCAAGCCTTGGATAACCTGCTTGAAGGAAATGCGGGTGGATTTACGCAGGCAAGCGCAGATAATGCTCAGAGCAATAGCTGCCAAGGCCGCACGCATGGGAGTATAACCGCTTACCAGCAGGTAAATAATAACGATCAGGGGAATGGCCAAATGACCCTTTTCCAAGAACAAATCCTTGAACTTGGGCAGCTGGTCACGAGGAGTACCCTTCAAGCCGAACTTTTTCGCTTCATAATGTACGCCCAGCCATACGCCGATGTAGTACAGCATGGCAGGAATAACAGCCGCCTTTACAACATCGAAATAAGGCACGCCTACAAATTCAGCCATGAGGAAGGCTGCAGCGCCCATAACAGGGGGCATGAGCTGGCCACCGGTGGAAGCAGCGGCTTCTACAGCACCGGCGAAGGCAGGACGATAGCCCAGCTTCTTCATCATGGGGATGGTAAAGGAACCAGTACCAGCTACGTTACCAACGGAAGAGCCAGAAACGGTGCCCATCAAGCCGGAGGACAGCACTGCTACCTTGGCCGGACCGCCAGCTGCCCAGCCGGCAATGGCGTTAGCCAGGTCGATGAAGAACTTGCCCAGACCCGTAGCCTCCAAATAAGCGCCGAACAGGATGAACAAATAAATAAAGGTTGAGGATACGCCCATGGGGGTACCAAAAATGCCCTCGGTGGTGAAGAAAAGGTGGTCAAACATTTCCTCCAGACCCACGCCACGGTGAGCCATAATACCGGGCACATAGGGACCAAAGAAGGCGTACAGCAGGAAAACAAAGGCCACAATAATCATGGGCCAGCCCACTACGCGACGGGCTGCTTCAAAGACTAAAACTGTACCGATAAGGCCCACAATAAAGTCTGTTTCCGTATTCATACCAGCGCGCAGCACCAGCTCATTGTAGTTCACTACAATATACATGGCTGAGCAAGCGCCTACGATGGCAAAAAGCACATCCACAGGGTTCATCTTGGTCTTGGACCAGGATTTTCTTGTAGGATATAAAAGGAAAATCAGCAAAAAGCCAAAGGCCAGATGAATGGCACGCTGCAAATGAGCGTCCAAAATGCCAAAGGTTGCTGTATACAGCTGGAAGGCTGCAAACAAAACGCAGATACCATTAATGATATAGCCCCATAAGCCGCTCATTTCGCGCTTATTAGATTCTTTATCAAATTTTTGTAGTACCTCTTCTGCAGAAAGCTCTCTAATCTGTTCTTCTTTTGCAGACATTGGGTATCAGCTCCTCTCATTAATTTCAACAAAATATGCAACTAAAAATAATTTTCCCACCAGTATTCATAGCGGTACTGGATTTTTATCTTTACTGCCGTCCCCTGCCCGTACAGCCTGATTAAATCATAATCCTCCTCCCCATGGATTAAATGGGGCATGGCTTGCTCCGAAATGCGCAATGCCAACTCCTTGTAGGGCCTGTTCATTTCTAAATCAAAGCGACCGTCAGCAGTTCTGGTAAGCTTGCCCTCGCTAGGAGCATAGGGATAACCCCAGCCCAGGGAGGAAAAACGGGTGTGGGTCATAGTCATTTTATTGGCACCCTGCACAAGGAAATAATCATCCCAAGCCGTTTTCTCCACGGAATGAGTCAAGCTAATACGCCATTCATCCCCGGGATAAGTGGCAAAGGCGAAGGGCTTGCCCTCCTCCGGCACCACGGCCACCACCAAACGGCTACCATACCAGGCTAAAAATACAACTAAAATGCAAACAAAAATTACAAAATGCTTAACTGGGAAAAAAGACCGGGAGCCGGCAATAGCCGGTTTCCGGTCTTTGAAGTTCGGCTTCATGGAAAAATCTTATTTTTCAGCAAAGAATTTTTCTGCGCCCGGGTTCAGTTTAATGGACATACCATCTTTACCAGTTGCCTTGGAGATTGCATTAGCTGCGGAGTGAGCGGCCTTCATGCGATCCAGATTGCCATACAGAGCCTTAGCTACGCTGTAAGCGGTGTCAGCATCCATCTTGTCGGTAACTGCCAGCATGCATTTAACAGCAACTGCCGGAACGTCTTCAGCTTGTTTAGCATAGGTACCCTTCTTGATAACCAGCTTGGTGTAGAAGGGATATTGCTTAATCAGTTCGTCAGCCTTAGCAGCATCTACAGGAACCAGAACAACTTCGTTTTGAGTGGAAATATCTTGAATAGCAGCGGTGGGATGACCAGCGGTTACGAAAGCAGCGTCAACGTTGCCGTCTTTCAGAGCGCTTGCAGCTTCACCAAAGGACAGGTATTGAACCTTAATGTCATCATATTTAATGCCATATGCAGCCATGATTTGACGAGCGTTAGCTTCGGTACCGGAGCCAGCAGCGCCTACAGCAATGCGTTTGCCTTTGAAATCAGCAACGGATTTGATGCCGGATTTTTTCAGGGTTACGATTTGCACGGTTTCAGGATACAGGGTAGCCAGACCTTGCAGGTTAGCAACCTTTTTGTCCTTGAACATTTCGGTGCCATTAGCAGCATAGTAAGCAATATCGTTTTGGATGAAAGCGATTTCAACCTTGCCTTGCTTCAGCAGGTTAACGTTAGCTACGGAAGCGCCGGTGGATTGAGCAGATGCGTTAGCGCCTTTGATGTTCTTGTTCAGGATATCAGCCAGAGCGCCGCCCAGGGGGAAATAGGTACCGGAGGTACCGCCGGTAGCAATGTTAATGAATTTTTGTGCAGCCGGTTTCTTTTCTTCCTTCTTGTCGCCACCACAACCAGCGATCATAGTAGCCATAACCATCATACCAAGTAAAAACGCTAAAATTTTTTTCATAGTGGATTCCCCTCCTCTGTAATCGAATATGCGCTAAAGAGTCACAGCAACATATCTATTGGTTACCTTATTCGAGATATCTTTGTAAAATCCTGCTAACATTTTAACAAAAAACGATTGTATACAAAATACATGTGGCATAAACATACAAACCGCCCCCAGCTTACGGGGTCTTTTAGCATTCATATGCGTTTTTACTGCATATTCTATCATTTTCCACAGTCTTTTCAGATTGTTTTTGCCTATTTGCGTAATTTATGTTACAATATTAGTGTTATATTTATTGCCTTTTGCCAGGCACTGAGAAATTTTGCTCGCTAGAGCTGCAGCGATGGATATCGCTAATATGATTAAGGAGTGAAGATTCATGAGTTCCGGAGCTTACCAACTGCGACTGGTTCGCACCCTGTACCAAAATGTGTATGGCTGCATGCTGTACAACGAAAACCAACAACCCGTTGGCCAATTAGAGATTGTTCCCAATATTCCTTTGGATAGAAGCCAGGTTCCCGAGGATGCACCGGAGGTACCGGCGTATCTTTTGGTTATTGTTAAGGATGCAGATATCAACAAGGATAATCTGATTGATTTTGAAGAGCGCGCTTCCTATGCACTCTTGAAGCGTTTCTCCACGGAAGAAATCGCCTTCCAGCACTGCCAATTCTACTATCCTTCCCCGGCCTTCATTTTTGAACAGCCGGACGCTGTTTCCGCACCGATTATGTAATGGAATGAAAAAACTGTCACGTTAGCAAATTGCTAACGTGGCAGTTTTTGTTTTTTATACTCTCCCTCAGTCATTTTGCTAAAGCAAAATGCCAGCTCCCTCTAAGAGGGAGCACAATTTCAACATCACAGCTTACTCTTGTCCTCCCTCCGAGGGGAGCACAATTTCAACATCACAGCTTAATCTTGTCCTCCCTCCTTGAGGGAGGTGGCTGCGAGCTTGCGAGCAGACGGAGGGAGTTATCCTATCTATGCTTCACAGCAAGGCTGCGGATGGACACATTCACATTCTTCACCTGCATGGCGGTCATGTACTCCACCTTTTCCTTAATCTTCGCCTGCAGCTGGCGAGTCACCGCAAATAGCTTCACCCCGTAAAACAGCACCACCTCCACACTAATGACAATTCCCTTGGAATTGTCACTGCGTCGGCGCACCTTGATACCGCTCACCTTCTGCACGCCCTCCAGCTTTTCCGCAATCAGATTAATAATATCCTCAATGGCAGTATCGGCAATCAAAAGCTTGCCGTAAAAGCTGAAGGAGGGGCGCACAATGCTGCGGTCCGCTTCCTTTTCCTGCCGCCTTTGGCTAGAAAAAATATTATAGGGCAAATCCGCAAAGTACCCTGTAAAATGGGGCTTGAGCTCCACCGTAGGCACGGGCACAATATGCTTGCCCTCCTGCAAGCGGGAATAGCGGGCCTTTTTGATTTCCGCCTTGCTGGCCACCTGGTTAATATACACCGTCTTTACCGGCGGGTCCAGCTCCAGCTTTTTAACGATTTTGCCAATCATGTTATCCGAGGTGGCAATAATCAAAAGTCGCTTAATATTGCTGGCGGCCAGCGCCTTGCGCACCTCCGCCGCATGCTCCTTATCCGTAAAAATGGCTCTTTTTACGGCCTGTATTCTGTTTTGCTCATTTTTGGCCGAGGTGCCGGCCAAAATCTTGGTACCCTTGATGAGGAGGCCATCGTCAATAATGGCATCGCATTTATTATCAAAGGCCACGCCAATGGCGTGATGACTCTTGCCCGTGCCACTGGGTCCAACAAAAGCAACTACTTCCATTCTATAACATCCTTAACATCTGCGTAATGTACCTGCCAAATCCCCAGCTCCGTGGGGAAGCGGTCAGGTGTAGCGTGAAAGTCACTGCCACCGCCGACCATGAGGCCCAGCTCCTTGGCCAAGTGTAGCCACTTGGCCTGGGCCTCCTTGTCGGCGCTGGGGTGATAAACCTCCAGCCCGTCGAAGGGAACCGTGCGCAGCAGCCGCTCCGGCAAGCTGGCATCCGCCAGCTCGGAGGGATGCGCCAGCACGGCAATGCCGCCGGCGGCGTGAATCAGCGCCACGGCCTCCTCCGGCGCCAGCTTGGGCTGGGGCACGTAGGCCGGGCCGCCCCGGCGCAGCAGCGCGTCGAAAACCTCCTGCACCGTCTTAAAGTACCCCGCTGCCACCAAAGCCTTGGCCACATGGGGGCGGCCCACTGCCCTGTTTAAGGGGTCGCAGGCCTCCACCTCTATTGGGTAGCCCAAGCTGTGCAGCTTGGCCACCATCTTCTCTAGGCGCCGCTCCCGGCCGTGGCGCAGCTCGTCCATCTTGGCGTGGAGCGCGTCGCAGCCCATGTCCACATGGTAGCCCAAAATATGCACGGAATCGTTTTCGTATTGGCTGCCCAGCTCCACGCCGGTCAAAATGCGAACGTTCCCTAAACGAGCCGCAGCGGCTTGGGCCTCGGCCACACCATTCCAGGAATCGTGGTCCGTAATAGCGATGACCCCGATGCCCTTGGCCGCTGCCTCCTCCACCAATTGAGTAGGCGTATAGCGACCATCGGAAAAGGTGCTGTGCAAATGTAAATCTACTAAAGGATTACCTGCCACCGGGTTACCACCCGGGGCCTCCTTATCTTTTTCACTCATCATCTACATCCTCAAAGAAAGACTACAACCAAGTCCTAACAATACTTACAGCGCTTCAGCCAGCTTAATCAGCGTCAGCGTGCCAAAGCCCGTGCCGCCCTTCACCTTGTGCCCACTGCTCTTGGTGGCAGTGGAGGTGCCACCGATATCAAGATGCGCCCAAGGAATGTCCTTTCCCACAAACTCGCCGATGAAAAGACCACCGGTGATGCAGCCACCGGGACGGCCCGCGCTGTTCAGCAAGTCGGCCACATCGCTCTTGATGGCTTCCTTGCACTCCGGCAAGCTGGGCAGCTGCCAGAAATTTTCCCCGGCAAATTTGCCGGCCTTTTTTATTTGCTCCACCAACTCGTCATCATTGGCGACAATGCCGCTGGTCTCCTTGCCCAAGGCGATAATCACCGCACCGGTCAAGGT
The DNA here is from genome assembly GCA_030540395.1 of Phascolarctobacterium sp. GTDB lineage: Bacteria > Bacillota > Negativicutes > Acidaminococcales > Acidaminococcaceae > Phascolarctobacterium_A. The sequence continues at coordinate 19,964 of JAUNWI010000009.1, read as the reverse complement.
GGCGATATCGATAACCTTCTTAGCTCCCAGCTTGCAGGCATAATCCACAGCGTCAGCCAAAACCATGCGACCCTCTGCGTCCGTAGAAATAACCTCAATGGTCTTCCCATTGGCTGCCCGCACAATATCGCCGGGACGTTGGGCCTTGCCCCCGGGCATATTCTCGGCACAGGCCAAAATGCCCAGGACATTGCATTTCAGGCCCAGGCTGGCAATGGCCTTCATGGCGCCCAAAACTGCACCGGCACCGCTCATATCATCCTTCATCTCGCCCATGCCATCGTCGGGCTTGATGGAAATGCCACCACTGTCAAAGGTGATGCCTTTGCCCACGTAAGCCACGTAGGGAGCATCCTCTGCTCCATGATATTTCAAGGTAATCAGGCGCGGCGGATTCACGCTGCCCTGCCCCACGGCCAGGATGGCGCCCATCTTCCGCTCTGCCATTTGGACTTCGTCCAAAACCTCTACTTCCAGTGGCAGTGTTGCCGCCAGCTTGCGTGCTTCCTCAGCCATCACCTTGGGATTCACCACGTTGCCAGGACGGTTCACCAAATCACGAGTGAAGCACACGGCCTCCGCGCTCACGGTCGCCTTGGCCACCAAAGCCTCCGCCTCTAGGATTGCAGAGCACAGCGTCACAACGCATGCAGTCGGCTTCTTCGCTTCGCTCTTGAACTCATCGAAGCTGTACGCGCCCAAGTACAGGCCCTCTACGATGGCCTCCAAATAGGCGCCACGCTTGGGATTGGTCAAAATGGGCGCAGCAGCCACGGCCTGCGTAACCTTGGCCTTGCCCAGCGCCCGAGCTGCCTCCCCGGCGGCCTTGCGAAAAGCCACGGGCTTGCACTCCGAGCCCTCGCCGCAGCCAGCAATGACCACCGTCAACAGGCTCTCACCCTGGGGAATCACCAATTCACTGATGGTGCCAATCGCGAACATGTCCCCATGGCGCTTGGCATAAGCGCCAATTGCCGCCTGTATTTGCTCCGGCAAGCCCAGCTTGGGCAGTCCTGCCAAACATTCCTTGCACAAGAATAGGCATAAGCCATCTATATTATTGTAAGACGCTGTGGCTACCGCCCCAGCCTTAATATCCAAGCCATTAAGCATTTTTTCTACCTCACTTACTCCATTCATTTAAATTCCACAGCCGTGTGCAAATCCTCTAGGAAGGTGTTGCCGGAGCTGCGCTGCAAGGTCAAATCGCTGACCACCACCATCATCTCCCGCTGGCGCTCACCCTTGACGAAATGGGAACCCAAAGCATGAATCGCATAGGGCGCACCATTAATCTGGCCGATATACATCACCACGTGCCCATCCATGTAAAGGCAAGCACCGGGCTGCAAATCACGAATCACAGAAAGCCTTTGGGCATTGTCCAAGCTCTCCAAAAGATTGCGCGTTCCCGCCGTGGCGGCCTGCTCATCCGTATTGCGAGGCAGGTAAATGCCCACTGTGCGATACGCATTCAGCACCAAAGCAGAGCAATCAACGCTGTCCTTGAGGCCGCCCCAGCCATAGGGCATGCCGTAAAAACGGAAGGCGCTGCGCACAATATTGTTGGCCGTGTAGGGCAAATACCCCTTGTGCACCGCCTTGGAAATTTTGGGTACATTCAAGCGCTGCTTAGCCAAATTACCATTGGGCTGGCGCACCGGTGCCTCCACGGTGTAAAAGGTGGGCTGCTCCGCCACCACCGGCAGACGGGCCCCCTGTTGGTACAGCACCTCGTTCTTGCCCACCTTGAGGGCATATTTAGCATCCGTCACCACCAGAAAATCCTTGGGCTTCACGAACTGCTGCCAAGTCTTTTTATCGGTCACACCCACATTGAAGCGGGAAATCCAACCGCTGTAATTGTGGCTTTGCACATAATAAAAATAAGTGTTGGCGCTTTGGTGCAAAATCACCACCGGCTCCCCGGGGTCCAGACAGGTCTCCTGCAGCACATCGAATTCCTTATCCGCTGCATAATAGAAAAGGCCCTGTCCCGTGGGCAGATTGCGAATGGGCGCTCTCGTGGTGGTCACCGCATAGCGCACATTAACCGTAGCCGGAATTGCCTTAATATTGGTCTGGGTCCGCAAAATATTCTTATAATTATCGCTGACCTTATTGCCATTTAAATATAAATCATCCTCCAGCACCGCGTAATTCATAATGCGGGTCTTTAAGGCATCGCCGCTGACCGTGCCGGGATAGGTGCTCAAATCATAGACCGTGCGGGACACGCTGCGGATTTTGCTGTTGAAGCTTTGTACGCCACTGGCATTCAGCACCAGCTTCTCCCCCTCCTGATTCTGCTTGAGCCAATATTCAGGATTTACCAGAGCAGGATAGGTGGTGATGCCACTGGCCTCCAAGGCCAAGGGCTGCACAAAAAGGCCCACTGCTAAAAGCAGGCCACACAGGAATTTATAAAGCAAGGTTCTTCCTCCTTTGTAAGGGGCATTCGAAGCCATATTTACTATAATATTATATAATTCTTGTTATTCCGCCAAAATCCTGCTATGGTCCTGACTTTTTCCAAGAAATTCTCGCCTGCACAAACAAAAAGGACTGCTGCCAAAGCAACAGTCCAGATTGACTAAAAATTAGTGGGATTTACGTGCGTTGAAGCAATCGCGGCAGTAAACCGGACGATCGTTAGAGGGTTTGAAGGGTACCATAGTCTCTTTGCCACATTCTGCGCAGGTTGCGGGGAACATTTCGCGTTGGGGGCGTTCAGTTTGGATGCCCATGCGTTGTTTACGAGCTTGACGGCAGGTGGGGCAACGACGGGGTTCGTTGGTGAAGCCTTTTTCAGCGTAGAATTCTTGCTCGGAAGCGGTAAATACAAATTCTTGGCCGCACTCGCAGCAGGTTAAAGTCTTGTCTTCTTTCATTGTGAAATCACTCCTTATCATAGATAATACCCCAAAGAACGCATTAAGATTTTACCGAGGCTTCCCCATGTCATCAATGGTTATATCTATGATTTGAAGAAGTTAGTAACTTAAACGGACCACTGAGATACCAATATCAGTATATAGTACCGGGATACAAATGTCAACTAGGGATTATAAAAAATATGTTAAGCTACTTTGCCAGCTCCCCAGCTTAAATCACGTGGGCCTCCACACTGCGCTGCAAAAAGTCAGCCACATTCATGGTGTCCACGCACAGATTTCCCTGCCAATCGCTCAAGGTGGAAACGGATACATTGTAGACGCTGAGCCGCCACAGGTTATTCAGTGGAATGCCCAAGGCCAAGCACAGCTGCAGGCGGATGATGCCTCCGTGGGAGACAATGGCGATATTCTTGTCATGACCCTGCTCCGCAAAAATCTGCTCAAAGGCCAGGCGACAGCGCTCCTGGGCGGCAGCAAAGGTTTCCCCATGGGGCGGCTCCCACTCCGCCGGACGATGCAAAAAGGCCTCCATTTCCTTGGGCCAACGAGCGGTGATTTCTGCATATTCCAGTCCCTCCCAATCGCCGAAGCTGATTTCCTTCAGCAAATCCAGGGAGCGATAGGCCATGCCCCGGCTTTGGGCCAGCACTGCCGTGGTCATCCTGGCCCGCAGCATGGAGCTGGAATAAATAGCATCGATTTTTTTATCAGCCATATAGGCCGCCATCTGGCGGGCTTGGGCAAGGCCCGTAGGATTCAAGGGCAAGTCCATCTGCCCCTGGAATTTGTGGCCCAAATTGCTGTCCGTCTCGCCGTGGCGTATTAAGTAGATTTTTCCCATTGGTCGTATTCCCTTCTTCTCGCGCTTCTTGCTTCCTAGCGCATTTTACGTTAGAAACAAGTGTTTATTTTAAAACTTACTTAGCCTGCTTTTCCTGCTCGGCCAAGGAAAATTCCTTCACCTCCGCATGGACGCTGGCCTCCTCAAAGGTTTCCATTTCCTTGTAGGCCTTGAGCCCGGCATCAAAAAGGGTAAAGCACAGTGCTGCGCCCTCCCCTGCTCCGTCAGGAATATTAAGTCTCAAGGGTGCCACAAGCTTTAGCTCCTTGAGCAGCTCCTCCACTCCTGCTTCGGTGCTCACATGTCCTGCGAAGCAGTAATCCAAAACTGCGGGGGCAAGCTCTGCTGCCTTTTGGGCAGCCTTCAAGGTAGCCACCCCGTCCAGCATGATGCCCACTCTCATAGCTGCAGCCTGCAAAATACCACCGGTCATGGCTGCAAGAACCACGTTATCCTCGGCACTGGCAAGGCAGCCAAAGCCTAATAAGCCCAGTCCTTTTTCATGGACGATTTCCTGCACCAGAGTGACGCCCTCCTCCAAGGCCTCCTCCACGCTGGCAGCGGTGACCAAAAGGGCCTGGGTTCTGGCACCGGTTTCAGCGGCCAGCACGTTCACCGGCAGCTTGGCCTCCATGATTTTGGTCGCCTGCTCCGCTTCTGTGATGCCGCACCACACCAAAAGCTCCCTTTTGGGATATTCCAGCTCCAGCTTATTATATTTTTCTACAATGCCAGCATATTTGGCGGTCATCTTTTCCAGCTGTGCCAGGCTGCCCACGGGCTTAATCAGTGCATCAAAGCGAGCCTGAGCCAGCTTGGTGCAATCGCCGTTAGCGGGCACAATTTTTTGAATAATTTCTTCTATATGCATAGGATGCTCCTCCCATTACTTCTATTATATACTATTGCCAGCCAAAAGCAAAAGCCTTGGCAAAGGCCTATAAGCATAAACTGGCAAATTTCACACCGGTATCACAGCAAATATGTGGCCAGCATCAGGTAAACCACTACGCCGCATTCGGTCAAAAAGCCGTAGGTATCGCCAGTGAGACCTCCTAACTGGCCGCTCAAAAATTGGGCAATGCCTTGGCAGATAAGGAAGGTGCCAAAGGCAGTGTATAGATAGGGCAAGCCACAGGCATAAACCAGCGCAATGCACATGGCAAAGGCGATATAGGTGTACACGGGCTTGGCATAGGCCTTGAACATGTGGCCGATGCCGGTTTTGCGGGCGTAGGGATAGTTAACGATATAGGTGACCATGAAGGTGCGGGTGCACACGAAAAGTGCCACAAAAGCGTAGCTCAGCTTCAGAGGGTCCAAGGAGGTATAAGCGGCCACCTTGAGCAGCACGAGGCAGACCAAGGCAATGACCGCATTGGAGCCCACGTGGCTGTCCTTCATGATTTCCAGCATGCGCTCCCGATTGCGAGCGCTGAAGACGCCGTCGGAGGTGTCCATGAAGCCATCGTACATCAGCGCGCCGATGATAATGAGCTCCGCCAGCACCAGCATCACCGCCCGCATCAGATCCGGGGTGTGCAAATAGCACAGGGCGTAATTGACGCCGCCCATAAAGATACCCATGACTAGTCCCACCAGGGGGAAATAGGGCACGCTGCGGCTAAAGTCATCATCGTGCCATTCCGTGCGGTTGGTAAAGCGCAGGCGGGTCAAAAATTCCAAGCAGGTTATAAAATCACGCATCTTCTCACCTGCTTATTTGTGTAATTGGTTATAAACATCCAAGGCGCTTTGCAGCACCACAATGGCTAGGCTGGCGCCGGTGCCCTCGCCCAGCCGCAGACCTGCGTCCACAATGGGCACCAGCTCCATCAGCTCCAGCATGGCCTTGGCAGAGATATCGCTGCTCAAATGGGAGCAGAGCATGTAGTTGCGGCATTCCGGGTACAGGCCATAGGCCAAAAGGGCCGCAGCGGTGGCGTTGACACCATCCACCATGGTGGGCACACGCCTTCTGGCGCCGCCGATAATCACACCGGCCAAACCAGCATGGTCATAACCGCCCACCTTGCAGAGAATGTCCATGGCATCGCCCTTAATTGGCTTGTTCTTAGCCAAGCCGTCCACAACCACCTGACGCTTAATGCGCAGGCGCTCGTCGTTGATGCCGCTGCCCCGGCCCACAGTGAGCTGGGGGTCCAGTCCCAAAAAGGCGCTGGCAATGGCGGCGGTGGCAGTGGTGTTGCCTATGCCCATTTCACCGGTATAGAGCAGGTTGTAGCCCTTATCAATACACATATCCGCCATCTCCATGCCCACCTGCAGCGCGGCCTGAGCCTGCTCCCTAGTCATGGCCGGACCCTGAGTAAAGTCCTCCGTGCCCCAAGCCACCTTTTTCGGATACACATGGTCCATATCGCTCAAATCGAAGGCTGTGCCCACGTCGCAAACGAAGACGTCGGCCTTGGCATGGCGAGCCAAAACCGTGGCACCGGCGGTGCCACGCTTGTAGCCGTTGATCATTTGGCGGGTGACCTCCTGGGGATAAGCGCTGACGCCGTATTTAGCAATGCCGTGGTCACCGCACATGAGCACCATGGCACTTTTGAGCTTGTCCGGCACGCTGCCGGTCATGGCTGCCATTTGCTCCACCATGTCCTCCAGCTTGCCCAAATGGGCGCCGCATTTGTCGATAGTTTTCCAGCCGGCCCGTACCCGGGCGGCGGCCTCCTGGTCCAATGCAGGAATCACAATTTCTTCCATTATATATATCTCCTTGATTATCTTCGTTTCCCAGGGGCAACCCCCTGCTGTTCAGCTTTTGCCTTAGTCCTCGTCTTCGAACTTAAAGGCTAGCTTCTTCACATCCACAGCCTGCCCTGCCACGCACAAATAGACGCTGTCGCAGGCATCGGCCACTCTTTGGTTGACCCAGCCGGCCAAGTCCCTGTATTCCCGGCCCACGGGGGTGTTGGGCACGATGCCACTGCCCACCTCGTTGCTCACGAAAACCACGATTTTGCCGCTGGCGCGAGCAGCGGCCAAGAGCTTGTCGATTTGGCCATATACGTATTCGCAGCGCTCCAAAAAGCTCACCTTGTCCGGGTCCGGTGCACCCTTACCATAAAATAAATTAGCCATGTAGATGGTCAGGCAGTCGAAGAGCACTGCCCCGGTTTCTTCGCCCAGTCCAGCGAAAACTTTTTCCGCCTCATAGGGCGCTTCGTGATTGACCCAACGGCCATCGTTACGACGCTCCCGGTGCAGGCGGACACGCTCAGCCATTTCCCCGTCGGTGATTTCGGCGGTGGCAATGTAGTCGCATTTGGGAGAATAATGCAGCACATATTTTTCGGCGAATTCGCTTTTACCGCTGCGGGCGCCACCCGTAACCATTATCAATTTTCCAGCCATTTTTGTCCTCCCTTCATGTAAAAAGCCTCCCACTGATGGCGGGAGGCTCCAAAATTTCCAAATTCTTCCTATTTAATTGCGCACGAGAACCAGCCTATCTCCCGTAGGCTCACGGTTTCGCAACAGGCAGGTCTCCTGGCTTAGCTTCGTCGCCCACAGCGCCTTCCCAACTTCGGTACATCTAGCTGCTTTACTCATGTCGTAGCACATGTTTTGCTATGTCATAGCATCGACATTTTTGCAGCTAACTACACCTTTTTTCGTCAGTGACATAAATGCTTAGGCTCCACTTACAGTAGCGGGACTGCTCCGGATTCGCACCGGATTCCCTTTTCAGCACCGACCATTACAGTCAGCGCACCTGTCAAAAATTTCCAATTTATGATATTCTACACACTTCTCTTTTTTCCTGCTAGCTACTAGAAAAAACTTCGCTAGCAAGATAGGCTCTCCGCCATGAACATTCGCTAGCAAGATAGGCTCCCCCACCGCACCCAAGGGTATTAGCACGACCAACACGTTCTCACTGCGCTACGCTTGTGACAACGTGGGTCTTTGCGTCGGGGAGCTGCCGCCTCAGAACATTGGCTATTTTACTAGCCTAAATGCGGCTGAAGGGGGCTTCGCCTTCCCTTCGCTCCAAGAACTGCTCCTCCCACACCGTGGGGAGCTTTTTTACCATCCACTATCTTGTAATACGTTATATTACGTGCTATACTATTCTTATCCAAAGTTTCAATAATGCAGGGCTGAAATAGCTCTGCGTTCTGTTGACAAAGGAGGTAGCATATCATGGTACAAAAAGATGAAGTAATTACCATCAATCCCAAATATGTTGGTCCTTCCTTCGAATCTTTTCTGGCCGAAAACCTGACTGAAGAAGAGATTACATTAATCAAAGCCAAAGCAAAATTTCTCAATGAAGAGTCCTCCATTTGCCATTTATCTGAGATCGCTGGCATGTCAAAGGAAGAATTTATAAAATATCTTGGCGCTAATAAAATCTCTATCTGCGATTACGCTGATGAGAATGAATTTCTAGATGAATTAAAGAATGCGTAGATTTCAAGAACTCACTTCTCGATGATAAGGATTTGCAATGTAATGGAAGAAATAAAAAATGAAACCTCAATTGAAATTATCAAAAATCTGAAAGAGACCCAAAACTGGTCAACTGAGGAAGCCCTCATAGCATTAAACATAGATAAAAGTAGATGGCCACAACTCCTTGCTTTACTAGAAGCTTCAAGTGACTGAATTTCCACACCATGGTCAACTTTTCTTTTGATTATACACTTACTGTGAAATAAGGAGGTCCTGATACCATGTACGATGCATTTAAGGAAGCTAAAAAAGCAGCAGCTCTAGAATGCACATTAAATCATATTCGCTCTCTCATGGATACCTGTAACTGGACAGCTAAACAGGCCATGGACGCGCTGAGCATAGGGACTGAAGAACAGAAGAAGCTCTTAAAGCTATTATAAGCTAAAATAGCTCTGCGTGCTATTGACAAAAGAGGTTACATTCTATGGAAAAACGCATTTATCCAGCAATATTTCATAAAGAAGAGATTGGCGGCTATTCCGTCACCTTCCCTGACCTGCCTGGCTGCAACACAGAAGGCAATGATCTTACAGAAGCCCTTTATATTGGATAATATGGCCCAAGATGCTCTGGGATTATATCTATATTCCTTAAAACAGGACAAAGAGCCTTTACCTCAGGCCTCACGCCCTGAACTTCTGTCTCTTGATAAAGACAGCTTTGTTACTTTAGTAGAATGGAATGAAGCAGCCTATTTAAAACACACCAGTAACAAGGCCATCAAAAAGGCCCTCACCATTCCTGAATGGATGAACACTATTGCTGAAGAGAAAAACATCAACTTCCGCCAAACCCTACAGGAAGCGCTCTTAGAAAAGCTTGAAGCCTGATGCACAAGGATGTGATTTCATGTTCCACAAAGTAAAAGCAGTGAACGCTTTAGATAATTTTCACTTGAATGTGCAATTCGCCGAAGGCATAACTAAAATATATGATGTTTCCCAGCTATTCGATAAATGGGAAGCATTTCGCTATTTAAAAGATGACCCTGACCTGTTTAATAATATCCAGGTGGATGTTGGAGGATATGGAGTCATTTGGAATGACGACTTGGACATCTCTTGTGATGAGCTGTACGCTAACGGATGTGTAATTAATGCCTACAAAAAGTTTCTTTCAACAAGTAATAATAAAAGATAGCCAAAGCTGTGAAGCATTGGTCAACGCTTTAGAAGATGCTGTTGACAAAAAGTCTAGTCAAATAACGGTTCCCAAGCCTACATGGGCAAAAGCAGAAGATATTGAAAAGATGAGTTTTGCAAGAAGGTAGCATACCATAACAGAAAAGGCTGAAGCCAAATTACTCTTTGAAGATATAGAAGAAGCTTTAGATATAGCAGATGCTGCAGCTGCTGAAAACAACACACGCCTTAGTCATGAGGAAGTTTTTGGAAACCTGAGAACCACGGCAGGTTCGAAAGAAGACTTTGATGCCATGATACAGGCAGGCTATAATGATGCTTTAGCTAATCGCTCAGAAGATGCCGATGTAGTATTTGCCAGAATCAGACAAAGGATCGCAGAATATGGTAACAATTCGCAAAATGCTTTATGAAAATGAACCTTTAACCCAAGAACAAATCAAACAAATCGAAGAAGCTGACAAAAGGCCTATCTTTTTTGATGAGAATTGTCCTAAGCTTACTGAGTCACAGCTCATGGAAATTGCTGCTATGGCAGCCGAACAGCGAGCTGAACGCCGCAAAGCTTTACAATAATCCCTCACCCTATGGTGATTTTTTCTTGACTAATTAGTATTTTTCTTATAAGCTATATATAAAAGTCAGTACTACTGATTGGGCTGGTCGCAAGACCCGGGTCCACCACAAGCGGGGATGTTCCCCGCTATTTTTTATTGGCTCCTTTTGGCTCCCCCACCTTGAAACTTCGCTAGCAAGAGAGGCTCCCCCACCGGGGGAGCTGCCGCCTCCGAACATTGGCTATTCATCAAGCCTAAATGCGGCTGAAGGGGGCTTCGCCTTCCCTTCGCTTTTTCCAAACCTACACCTGCGCTACATCGACTCTCCACAGCCCCGCACACAACTCTTGCGTCTCTCCACTGGAGCTCAACAGCACACCATTCCCCATCTCTAGTCCCTGCTCCTCCGCATAGCTTTCCATAATCACAAAGCTCTTCTGCAACTTGTTCCCCTTCATGCCATCCTTATCGATGATCATAGGATACACCAAGCCCTTGTCATGGAGCACGAGGCTGATCTCCTTGGCGTTGGAGTCACGATAAAAATACCAGTCCGGCTCCATACCCCTGCTCAAATAGCTGGCCCTGAGCTTATTCACAACGTAGTTTTCGTACAGCTTTTTGAAGTACACGCTCTGCACAAGACTTACCCCATCGTTGATTTGCAGCAGGGCGCAGACAATCCCCGTGTCGCGGAAGTACAGCTTGGGCGCCTTCATGATGCGCTTGCCGGGCACACTGTCCACGGGCTGCAGCAGGTAAACCAAGCCCGTCCCGGCCAAAAAGCGGAGCCATTGCTTGGCTGTGGGTGCAGCAATGCCCACAGTGTTGGCCAAGGTGGTGTAGTTAATGACCGTTCCGGTCAAGCTGGCTGCAGTGCACAAGAAGCGGTAAAACTTGATATCGTCGCTGGCGGTAGTGAGCTCCATTATGTCCTGTTGGAGCACCTTGCGCAGATGCACGGCCATGCTGTCCCTGTCGCCCCAAGCCCCACTGCCCTTGACGATGGCTTGCAAAATGTCGGTGCGAGGTTTTTGGGCCAAGGCTGCCAGCTGCTCCACTGTGGGCACGAAGGATGGCTCTTCCTCCGGCTCCTTGAGGGGCATGTCTACGAAGGCAACATTAGCATGGCTACCCTCCCCTTTGTCCAAATGCTCCTGCAAATAGTAGCTTTGGCTGCAGCTGGCAATGACTTTGTCCAAGGGTATGCCACTTGCTAACAGTGCCGGCAAAAGACTAGGCGTGTACTGCATGTTGGCCAAGTACGCCGGCAGCTCCAAGCTCTGGGCAAAGCCCAAGGGATTTTGCTCCACCTGCAAGCGCAATACCGGCAGTGACAAGTCCACCAGTTTATACTCCTTCACCATTTCTTGCAACAGCTGGCTATCATACGCGCCCCCTGCTACCTTTAGCACCACCAAAACATTATTCAGTTGTAATTCCTTGATACTTTTTTCAAAAATGTTCATTTATAATTACTCCTTGCGGAAAATGTTAACGCTGTAATGGCTCCCTTTATCCAATTCACTGTAGTAATTTGCACGCTTTACTTTACGTAAATTACGTAGTATAATACTTTTAAACTAGGAAAAGGAGGCACACACTATGGAATATGCATATCCTGCTATCTTTCACAAAAACGAAGATAGCACCTACACTATAACCTTTCCTGATTTACCTGGATGCATATCTGAAGGAAAAACAATCGCCAATGCTATTTTTATGTCCCAAGCAGCGCTGACGCAATGGATTGAATATTTAAAGGATAAAAAGATGCAACTCCCTACCCCAAGTCCATTGTCAGCTATTCAAGTAGAAACAGACGAATTTGCTAACTACGTTTGCATTGATTACAAAGAAAATCGCGCTGTAAAGCGAACTGTCAGCATTCCAAAATGGATGGATGATTTGGTCATAGAATCTGGCTTAAGCTTGTCCAGAATCCTGCAAGATGCATTGAAACAACGTTTTAAGGAACTCAATGCTTAACCTCTATTCACAACACGAGTAGACTTTCATCTTTATTTGACAACTACCACATCTTATAATACAATTGACTTGAAAAAGCTTTGAAAGGAAGTGATGCTATGTGTACGCAACAAGCACTAAACAAAATTGCACAGGAATTAAAAACTGAAGCATTACTTCTCTTCCCTAACATTCATAAAATCATACTTTACGGCTCCTATGCCAGAGGTGATAACACTCCTGAATCTGACATCGATATCATGATCATCATTGATGACGCAGAGGAAAACATCAAAAAGTATCGCAATCAGTTCAGTAAAACAGCTGCTCTCCTAGGCATGAAATATGATGTTTTACTCTCTGTATTGTTCCGTGATAAGGGAAACTTCTACAAACGGGCCCAGTACATGCCTTTTTATAAAAACATAGTCAACGAAGGAGTTGAATGGTATGGACGAAACGCATAAAGTATTATCCAACCAAGAAACAATAGCTGCGTTATTAGAGGCAGAAAGGATAGCTAAAGATCCTTCTGTAAAAGCTTATACTGATCTAGATGAACTGTTTGCTGACTTGAAAAAGTGAGAGTTCCTCTATCGATTTCAGAAAATTACCATTTACTTAAGTAACCCCATAGAAGGGATGACTATCATGTGCACTAATAAGCATTACTATTGCATGTTCAATGGTATCACTGTTACTACCAGTGACGTGATTATTGAAGGTTATAAAGAGTATATTTGCGTGCGGTTTGAACGCCCCAATGCCAATAATGGCTTTGATTTTGCTGAAATCATCATGCCTGACAGAAATATCATTAAGTCTTATGGCTTTAGTGAGGATGAGCTCTTTTGGATTGAAAGCTTTGCTGTAGACAATCTGCTGCTCATGTGGGAAATGTCCAAGGAGGATGCCAAAATTGCCTAAAATATTAGCTGTTTTCCTGGGTTACGCCAATACAATCTCATCTACTCTCTGCAAGGGGAGTTTTTTTATTATTTCCCTTCTGCCAGGAAGCCACTTTAACCCAATTTGCGCTAGCAAATTTGCACGCTTCATGAAGAGTATCACCTTATTGTAATCAATTTGCTGCTTGAAAAATTTCGTGTTATATGCTACCATGAAGATGATAATATTATGATAGTATTTCGATAAAGGAGTGTGACGAATAATGATTCAAATTAAACCTGTATCCGACTTGAGAAATAAGTTTCTAGAAATAGAAAAACTTGTAAATGAAGGTAATCCTGTATATCTTACTAAAAATGGATATGGAGCCATGGTTGTATTAAGCATCGAGGCTTATTCCAACCTTATTGATGGAGTAGAAGAAGCATTAGATTTAGCAGATGCAGCAGCCGCCGAAAATGATGCACGACTTAGTCATGATGAAGTTTTTGGAAAATTGAGGGCCATGGTAAATGGATAATACACAATATATCTTAAGATATTTACCATTGTTTTATGAAGATCTACAGGAAAAAGTGATCTATATTTCTCAAAAACTGCAAAATCCTAAGGCCGCAAATGAATTAATCGATGCCGTAGAGAATGCTGTCTTAGCAAGACTACCATTTTGTGAGTCCTTCGAACGGGTAAGGTCCAAAAAAGAAAGGAAATATCCTTACTACCGCATCTATGTTAAAAACTTTGTGGTCTACTATGTCGTCATCGATGATAATCCAGATAATAAAATCATGGAAGTCAGAAGGTTTCTATATAAGAAGCAAGAGCATAGTAACAAATTATTTTAGAATTCAACACTTTGATAATACAAGCTAATGTTCCTTATCTGCATACGTTAATAAGCTTGAGTCCATGATTTTTCTTGCTTAGAGTCTAAAGACATTTACAATGAAACCTTTAAAGAATGTGTTAAGCGTTATAAAGAAACAGAGGAGGGAATTCAAACCATGTGTGCTGTAATGGAAGAATTAAAGCTTGAAACCTTAATTGAAGCTATCAAAAATCTCAAAGTAACCCAACACTGGACTAATGAGCAGGCTCTTACTGCATTAAACATCGATAAGAGTAAATGGCCTCGTATTATAGCCTTACTTTAATATCTACACCTTTCTCCCCACACTGTGGGGAGTTTTTTATTCCCATTACCTTGTAATACGTGCCAACACGTGCTATAATATTCTTAACCAAATCCTCAAAGACGCAGGGCTGAAATAGCTCTGCGTTCTATTGAAAAGGAGGCTACTTTCCATGGAAAAACGCATTTATCCAGCAATATTTCATAAAGAAGAGATTGGCGGCTACTCCGTCACCTTCCCCGACCTTCCTGGCTGTAACACCGAAGGCAATGATCTAGCAGAAGCTCTTTATATGGCTCAAGATGCTCTGGGCTTATATCTATATTCCTTAAAACAGGATAAAGAGCCCTTGCCTCAGGCCATGCGCCCGGAACTTTTGATTCTTGATAAGGACAGCTTTGTCACTTTAGTAGAATGGGATGAAGCAGCTTATTTAAAACGCACCAGCAATAAGGCTGTCAAAAAGACCCTCACCATACCTGAATGGATGAACACCATTGCTGAAGAGAAGAACATCAACTTCAGTCAAACCTTGCAGGAAGCACTCTTAGAAAAGCTTGAGGCTTGACAAGTTGTAAACTAAAGAAAATTACCATGGTAATGATTCGCAAAATGATTTATGAAAATGAACCTTTAACCCCAGAACAAATCAAACAAATCGAAGAAGCTGACAAAAAGCCCATCGTTTTTGATGATGATTGTCCGGAACTTACTGAAGAGCAACTTCGAGAAATTGCTGTTATGGCCGCCAAACAGCGTGCCAAACGCCGTAATCTTTACATGGAATAAACAGAGGAGGGAATTCAAACAATGTGCTCTGTAATGGAAGAACTGAGAAATGAAGGCAGAGATATAGCTCTTGTTGAAGCCATCAAAAATCTCAAAGCAACCCAACACTGGACTAATGAGCAGGCTCTTACTGCATTGAACATCGATAAGAGTAAATGGCCTCGTATCATAGCTTTACTCTAATATATTTACTCTTCTCCCCACACCGTGGGGAGATTTTTTATTTTCTGAAGCTCTTGGCGTAAAAGAGTGTCGCTAAAACCGCGTGAAGGTGTAACCCACAAAAACGCCAGCATCCAGTTGGCCATCACCTACATTTCCAGTTGGCCAAATTCTGCATTCCAGTTGACCAAAACCTACATTTTCATTTGGCCAAAAACTGTTATCATGTATGGTATCCGCTTATTGGAATTCGCGGTACTAAGTTTTCGGAATGGCGGTACCGAGCTTTCGGATTATGGTACTGTGTTAGCGGAATGGCGGTACCAAACTACCATTTAATCCCCGTGGCACCCTCCGGCACAGTGTGGCAAGCTCCGTGACGGTGTGGCGATTTCACCGTGAGAGTGTGGCAATTCGTCCGGAATACACATGTGGCAACTGCCACAAAGATACAGATACTACACACCCTAGCTTGGGTATGGCCAACAAGTTTGGCAGCTGGCGGACAAGATTATTGGTCAATTCGTGGACAAGACGGCTGAGCAATAATAATAGTCCCACATCGTGACACTGATACTAAAATCGTGAAAGGCTGACACTTAAATGCTATCTATCCAATAACCATAAGAGGCAATATCTTTGGCTGAACACCTATTATTTCCTGTACCTTCTGAACTGTATAGGACCTATTGATACTATCAATTTCCTTTTTTGTTATAACTGGGATATTTCTGCCTGAAATTTTATAACCATATCGTTCAAGAGCATTTCTAATCTGTGCTCTTTCACTTTTGCTATAATTCTTAGCCCACTCATCAAAAATATCCTTAGGAATTACTTTAGAGGAATCGATTCGTTTCAAATATCCTGTTATATCAGGCACATCCGTATCTGGATAAATGGCCTTTCCCTTGTCCATTTCTTCATATATTTGCTCACAGAACTCTTCAGTTAATAAAAATTTATACTTCTCAAACCGTCTATCTTTATATAAATCATAGTCAGTATTTTGATTAAACAAAGTATATGCATATTGACTCTTACAGCGCATAAAGGGCTGATAACCTACAGGAATTATCTCACCATCTATATCTTCAGGTTTATCTAAGGCCCAATGAATATCATCAAGCTCAATTTTATACCTATATAACATACCATATCTGGAATCCCCACCCAATCTGAATACATGCTTTCTGGAATCCGCTCTTGCGATATGCTTACTGGTCAACGGCCTCCATTCATTGTTTCTCCAATAACAGCAGGCAAAGAACAGAGCTACTTTAATACTGCTTGTTATGTCAATTAAACTGGTTGTGAGGCCATAGTGTTGCATTAAGGCTATATGATTAACACTAGAACAACCCCAATTTAAAATGCTTGTAAAATTATCAAAGAAAGCACCACACTCATCGTATTTAATCAAACCTATGCGCTTCTTAAATTCTTTTGACATATGTTTATCTATATTCCGATATAACCCAGGCTTAGAAGAACCATAAAAGGCATTTTCTCCACGATAATAGTACGCAGCTTTAGGCTGCTTCATGACCGTTCCAACTATAGGATATGTAACCTGTAAGCCATCTAGATAGTACTGTACTAAAGTTTTTTCTGCAAAGTATAGATAATATGACTTTTCCCTATTACTCAAAATGCTTTCAATATCTTCCTTTGTTATACTCATGAAATCAATCATAAAGCTATTTAGAGGTTTTATAGGCACCTCTGCAAAACTAGGTACTAGCCCTAGCAATTGACCAACAAGTAGCAGTTTAGAAGTATATAATTTATTGTCAACCTCTACCTGTGGCATTAGTTTCAGGACTATATCAACAATAGATAAATAGGCACTATCCTCGTTTATTAACTCTAATAATTTATTATTATCTATAGTATTAACATCATCTATGCCGCACACAGGCTTATGCAAACGCTGATAATTATAATCACTTTCTTGCTGAGCAACTAGTTGTTTCCAATTCGCTTTGTCACCATAAATCTTATTTAGGTACATCCTGACCATATCAAGATAAGCAAAATTATCGGTTTTAAAATCAAGAAGTGACTCTTTCACGCCTTCTGACAAGCCGTCGTATACATATCTTTCCTGAAATGTTAATTTGTTTATATCCAAATCAATCACCTACCAAGTTTTCTGCTGCTTATGTGGCAAATGACTAGTTAGTCATTTTTATATGGATATCAGTATTGAAAATATCCTCCTTAATTAACTCTTTATCACCTCATAAGCCCTTTCCATCAACTTATATCCCAATAATTCCGTCCCCCAACTCATGATTATCGATAATCCCTGCTTCAGCACAGCGACTCTTCTAAGAAGATAATCCCAGCAAAGCCACTCATTGAAGCCCTGATATAAGCATAAAAAACACAAAAGCTCCTGCTGTGCAAGCCTGTAATATTTAGATAAGCTTTTCGCTGATTTAAGGCAGCCTTATAGGAAAAGCATATTCTTTAATTTGATCATTTTAAACCTTGTCTATCTCATTTCTGATAGCCTCTTTTACAATATCCAGCCGTTCTTTTAGATTAGCAATGATTTTCTTCTTGCCTTCAAAATCATAATTCACTTTATACATCTCATTGAACTTGATATTGGTCATTCTTACATCATTTGTTATCAAATAGTTATATATGTAATCAACTGTTATCTGCATCCTTTTGGACAGATTTGCCATAAGCTCTGAAATATCTTCATCAAAAAATATCTCATTTTCATTAAAACATTTCTTGTAATCTTTGAAGTCCTCTTTAAAGGCTCTTATTCGTTTCATCTGTTCTTCATACTTCAGTAATTCAATTGCATTTTCATCTTTATCTTCTATAGCTTTAATAATCTTCGTTTTAATTGTATTAGGCAAATCTAATTTGGAGATTACTTTTATAATATACTCGTCAAAATCATCACCCATCTTGATATAGCACTCATAATGAAGAAGGTATTCTAACCTATGAAATACTTTTAATAACTTGCCATATACTTCCTTATATGCTTTAATCTGCTCTTGCTTTAGTAGATTAAACTTTGTATTTAACAACGTGTTGGCACTTTCTTGATTTTTTAAAATCAATTGCATTTGATGTTGCTGCTCATTGAGCTTCTCTTGAATTTCACCCTTTTCCTTTTCCAGTTGCGTCTGTACTTTATGATATAAGCTTGCTCTTTTTTCTTCTAGCTCAGCATTCATCTTATTGGCAATATGATTGAATATAGCGTCTTTGAAAAAACATCCAAGTCCAAACACTAATAATGCAACAAAAGATGACAATCCAAATGAACTCACAAGAAATTGAACTATTTCCATGTTATTCCTTTCTATGCTTCACTATGCATGCTCAAACGCCGTTTACAATTACATACTTTGTTCTTTATCCTTAACTTCATCCTCGTCATCATCCAAAGGATTTTTTCTAGGCTCTTTTCCTTCCAATGCATCCTTGAGACTAATAGAATACATTCCTGGATATTTTTTTAGTTCATCCTTGTGAATTACCTTACAATCGTGCTCTTCGGCAATCTTCTGAATGCCGCTTTTAAATTCCTCCAATTGAGCCTTCATATCATCGTAATCACGTGGCATTGATGATTTAATAAATTCATCAAGCTCTTCTTGGGTTAGGCTATCTACATCAATACCCTTTATTGAATATATTAAACTAAAAATAAGTCTAGTTATATTCTCCAGCTTTTTTCCAGGTATGGTATTCTTTTTAAGCCTTTTTTGACATCGTTCCATATCTACGTTGAACATGTTATCTCGCATTATACTTTTCTTAGGTCTAGAAAGCTCAAGCTTATAAACAGAATCAACAATCTTTTCATCTAGCTCTGACATCAAAGAATTAATTTCTTTATCACAACAGTGACCTAAAAGTAAAAGCAACATACCATGTATATCTGCAAACTCTTCATCTGAAAGCTCTTGTCCTTTAGGCAACGGTATCCTCTTCATCATTAAAGGTATAGTATTAAAGCATGCAAAGTATAATTGCATGAATACTAAATGCTCTTTAACATTTGTATCGAGCCAAAGCTTGTGATACATGATTTTTTCTTCAAATTCATGAAAGAAATCCTCAAATAAATACGGGTCTGAAAATATAGCTGCATATTGCATCTGTCCATCATATGGAACAGGAAGATCAAATTGTTCTAAAAGCTCGTCATATAAATAGTCATTCTTACTGCTATTATCTCTGTTGATTTCCTCTTTTATTAATTCAGCTTCTAAGAAATGCAGAATATCTTGTTCGCTATTAATTCTTTTCTCAACGATCACACCGGCAATCCGAGTACGTTCTTCTTTCTTTTTGAGATAAGTAGATGTGAAAAATGCGACTATCAGGCCACATCCAAGTGTATTGATTACAGAAAAAATGTTGTTCCACATGAACTCTGGTATAGAATTGATGATATCTTTAAGCACTATATAACTCACCTACCAATGTATAGCTGAAGATAGTTAAATACAAAGTAAAATTAGCCTAGAAATATATTCTAACATTTGCAGTCACCAAGAATCTTATATCCAAATATTATTTCTTTAAATTCAATAATAAGCTTATTTTGTAAATCGTGAGCATTTATATGCCCTGCCATTCTATTTACTACCCAATTCCTTTTCTAACTCACATGCCAGCTTACACAAGCCCTCTTCCACCATCGGCACCTGCTGCTTTGAAATAAACAAGCAGTAATCATGGTGCGCTTGGATTAATCTTAAGGTCATTACATTATCATTACTGGTAGTTGCATAGCTAGCATATAACCTAGTACATTCTTCCAAATCCTTTAGGTTTTCGAATAACCCTTTTACATCAACATAGGTGCGAATAATTCTATCTGTTAACTCATGATTTTCGATAATGCCTAATTCAGCACAACGACTTTCGTAAACAGTCCAATAGCTATATGAAACAGGTAGATAGGTGAAATTATAATTGGCCACATTATCTTTGTCAGGAATCACAAAAGCTCTTTTACGATCAGCAATTAAAGCTCTTAAGTAAGCGTCAAATAAACCACCGGCTTAATCGGCACCCAATTTAATAGTATACTA
>JAUNWI010000008.1 GCA_030540395.1 Phascolarctobacterium sp. | reverse complement strand
CGGTCTTTTTCTATTCTAGGACAAGTTGACGGGTGCTGATTTGACGCTTACGTAAAAAGCTGTTGACAAATCGCCATACATAATATATAATGCAGTCATCGAGAGAAACTGAGTAAGAGAGTTCCCCAGAGTGATAACATTTGCATATCAGAGACTGAGAGAGTATGAGTAAATATTCTATCAGTCTCTTTTTGTTTTTCAAAAAATGCAGATGCAAATTTTGAGTGAGCGCTTTTAACAGCGCAAAAAAATACTGAAAAACTAACTAAGGTGCCTTGCAAAAGGGTAAATTAGGGAAAGCAGTGCAATTCTGCTACGGTCACGCCACTGTAATGCTTCTTCGTAATCCACAAAAAGCTAAGTCAGATCGCAGCCTTGGTTAAGTTATATATTTCTGCGAGCGACGGAGTGTATACGAGAACTATATCTATAGCTATTCTTGTATCCTTTTCTGTCTAAAGCAGAAAGGGATATTTTTATTTACGCTGGTGTCCGGAAACCATTGTGAATAACAATATCCACCCAAATATTAAAAAATAACAAATCTTCGATAAGTGAAGAAAACGAAAGGAGAACTAATTATGAGCGTTGAAATGTATGCGTTGTTTTCTTATGCATTCACCGCAGCAATTGCTCTTGTTATGATTGGTGCTGTAGTGCTGCTCAATAAAGTTATGGGCGGCGGAAATGATGAAGGAGGTATGGAATAATAATGGATGCTAATATTGTTGCTCAATTATTCCCTGGCATTGCGTCCTTGATGGTGCAAGACACTACCATCGCTATTGCCAGAATCGCACTTATTGCTTTTGGCTTTGTTCTGGCCTATTTAGGCTTCAAACGCATTCTTGAGCCCTTGATCATGGTTCCCATGGGCGTGGGCATGATTTGTATCAACTGCGGCGTGCTCTTCATGGAAGGCGGCAAGCTTGGTACTTTGTTCCTGGATCCCCTGATTGCAGACCCCGCTGCATTGGTTAACATCATGCAGATTAACTTCCTGCAACCGATTTATAACCTGACCTTCAGCAACAGCTTGGTTGCTTGCGTAGTATTCATGGGCGTTGGCGCAATGTGCGAAATCGGCTTTATTCTGGCTAACCCCTGGACCTCTATCATCATCGCAATCTTCGCAGAATGCGGTACCTTCATCACCCTGGTTTTGGGCGTACACCTTGGCCTGACTCCTCCGGAAGCTGCAGCAGTTGCTTCTATCGGCGGCGCCGACGGCCCCATGGTTCTGTTCACTTCCTTGATGCTGGCTCCCCACCTGTTCGTTCCTATCTCCGTAATCGCTTACCTGTACCTGTCCTTGACCTATGCTGGTTATCCTTGGCTGATCAAGCTGCTGGTACCGAAAGCACTGCGTGGTAAAGATATCCTCTACTATGCTCCCGAAGTTCCGAAAGCTAAGAAATTCATCTTCATCCTGGTATGCTGCGCACTGCTGTGCTTGCTGCTCCCGATGGCTGCTCCGCTGATTATGTCCTTCTTCCTGGGCATGGCAATCAAAGAAGCAGAAGTTGTTCCTTACCAAGACTTGATTGAAAGCACCCTGCTCTACATGGGCACCTTGATGCTGGGCCTGCTGCTGGGCACCCTGTGCGAAGCTTCTACCCTGCTGAACCCCAAAGTTGCTCCTCTGATCGTTCTGGGCGTTTTGGCTCTGACCGTATCCGGTGCAGTTGGTATCCTGGGCGGCTATGTAGTTTACTGGTTCAAGAAGGGCGACTTCAACCCTGTAGTTGGTATCTCCGGCGTATCCTGCGTACCGACCACTGCTAAAATCGCTCAACATGCTGCTGAAGACGAAGATCCCTTCGCAGTAGTAATGCCTGTAGCAATGGGCGCTAACATCGGCGGTGTTATCGTATCCGCTATCGCTTGCGGTGTATTCATTGCTACCATTGGTATGGTAAAATAATAACTGTGATTAACTTGTAATCATAGAGGATTAAACAATACAAGATAAAGTTTAAAAAACTTTTGAGGCTTAATCATGAAAATACAGCTCAAACAATTTGATGTCTTACAATCAACTAATGTTACTGCTGTAGCTTTTGCAAAAGAGGGTGCCCCTGAAGGTACTGTCATAGTTGCGGAGCGGCAGGAGGGTGGTCGCGGGCGTATGCACCGTGTATGGAGCTCACCTAAGGGTGGTCTGTGGTTTACCATCATCCTGCGTCCGCAAATAGATCCTCAATTTGTTGCTCAAGTCACCTTGTTGGCTGGTGTAGCAGTGGTCAGAGCGTTGCGCAAGCTTTACGCAACAGAAGAGATTATGATTAAATGGCCGAACGACCTGCTACTCAATGGCAAAAAGGTTTGTGGCATACTCTCCGAGATGCAGCTTAACGAAAACGGATCTATTGACTATGCTATCGTAGGTATAGGAGTTAATGTGGATCTTAATCCTCAGGCCTTTCCTGAGGATTTGAGAAATACAGCTGCTTCCTTAAATGCAAGCTTTGGCAAAAATTATACTTGCACTGCTGTGCTTGATAATATCTTGCAAGAGTTTGCTTCCTTATACCGTGACTGGTTGAAGGAAGGAGCGCAGGTAATCCTGGAGCCTTGGAAAAAATTAAATTGTACCTTAAACAGAAGAGTATTTGTTAAGGATAACGATGAAGTGATTTTTTCCGGCGAAGTTGTTGCCATCAACGAAGCAGGTGCCATTATCGTGCGCAATGAGGAAGGAGAAAGCCAAAGCTTTGACTTTGGTGAAATCAGTATCCGTTATTAAATGGAGTGAAGGAGTGTATTGAGAATGACGGTGGACAAGACCCAGGGATTTTTGGCAAACAGTATTAAAAGTACTGGTGCCGCAGCCATGATGCTGGCTTTAACCCAAACTCTTTATGACGAAGGCAAAATGAAGGAGCTGGTCGCAAAGGCTGGCTTCAAGGCGGTAGTTACAGAGGTTGGCGGCAAGATATCTTATGATGATTTTAATGAGAAAATCAATAGAGCTGTGATAGGTGCCTGCTTAAATTCAGGCATCATAACAAAAACCAGCAACGAAATTCATGCCGTGATTCATGCAACAGAGGAAGCCAAGAAGGGCATCCTGGTTAGTCTGAATACGAGTGCGAGCCTGGCACTGAAAATTGGTGTGGCCAGAGACGACCACTGGATATCGGTAGCGTTGTTTGGTAAATCAGCGTTGCACTACATGACCAATCATGAACGTGCAGGGCTGGGCGTAATGCATATCTAGTCAAACAGGACATTTCAACTTCATATTGGAGATTATGAGAGAGCGAGAACAAAGGCGTACTTTTGTTGTTTGCTCTCTTTTTGTTTGACTAAATATAAGAGGTTCTTATTCAGAAAGGAGAGACCGTAATGGAGTTCAAAAAAGTTACTCGTGAGTGGGACACTCTCAAACAAGACGCAATGGAGCGTGCGAAGAATGCTGCTCACCTGGTCAAGGAAGGAAAAATCGTTGATGCCAAAGATACTGTTGCTCTGTTAGAAGCAGTAATCAAACCTTTTGATAAGGTTAACATCGAAGGCAACAACCAAAAGCAAGCTGACTTCTTGGCAAAATGCCTGTGCCAAGTTGATCCGGCAAAGGTTCATGATCTGCACATGGTACAATCCGTGCTGACTCTGCCTGAGCATCTGGATGTATTCGAAAAGGGCATCGCTAAAAAGCTGGATATGTCCTTCTCCGGCCCCCAAGCTGGTCGTATTGCTCAATTCCTGCAAGAAGGTAAGCTGGAGCTCGGCGCTATCCACACCTACCTCGAATTGTATGGCCGTTATTTCCTGGATTTGACCCCGCGTGTTGCTTTGGTTGCTGCAACCATGGCTGACAGAGAGGGTAACCTGTTCACTGGCTTCAGCACCGAAGATACTCCGGCAATCGTTGAAGCAACTAAATTCCGTCAAGGTATCGTTATCGCCCAAGTTAACAAGATCGTTGACAAGCTGCCTCGCGTAGATATTCCGGCTGACTGGGTTGACTATGTAATCCAATCCCCGAAACCGTTCTACATTGAGCCCTTGTTCACCCGCGACCCCGCTTTGATTACCGACGCACAGGTACTGAAAGGCATGATGGCTCTGAAGGGCATTTATGGCGAATATCAAGTTGAATCCATGAACCATGGTATCGGCTTTGATACCGCTGCTATCGAGCTGCTGCTCCCCACCTATGGCGAAGAGCTGGGCTTGAAGGGCAAGATCTGCAAGAACTTCATCCTGAACCCGCATCCGACCCTGATTCCGGCTATCGAAACCGGTTGGGTAGAATCCGTTCACTGCTTCGGCGGCGAGCTGGGTATGGAAGACTATGTAGCTGCTCGTAGCGACATCTTCTTCGTTGGTCCGGATGGTTCCATGCGTTCCAACCGTGCCTTCTCTCAAACTGCAGGTCACTATGCAATCGATATGTTTATCGGTGGCACCCTGCAAATCGACCCCTATGGCAACTCCTCCACTGCAACTGCAGGCCGTGTAGCAGGCTTTGGTGGCGCTCCCAACATGGGCTGCGATCCGAAGGGTCGTCGTCATTCCTCCGGCGCTTGGCTGAAATGCGGCACCGAGTATGCACTCAACAGCGAGCTGTGGGGCCCTGTACGCCGCGGCAAACGCCTGGTTGTTCAACTGGCAGAAACCTTCCGCGAAAAGCTGGCTCCTGGCTTCGTAGAAGAGCTGGATGCTTTCAAGCTGGCTAAGAATGCTAACCTGGCTATCGAGCCCGTAATGATTTACGGCGATGACCTGACTCATATCATCACTGAAGAAGGTATCGCTTACCTGCCGAAGTGCCGCAACATGGCTGAACGTACTGCTGCTATCCGTGGTATCGCTGGCTTCACCGAAGTTGGTATGAAGGCTGATCCGAAAGAAACCAAACGTCTGCGCGAGCTGGGCATCATCAAGACCCCGCAAGATTTGGGCATCGACATGAGCAGAGCAAACCGCTCCATGCTGGCTGCTAAGAATGTTCATGATCTGGTTGAATGGTCCGGTGGCCTCTATAACCCGCCTGCTAAATTCAGAAACTGGTAATAGGAGGAAACGACAATGGCATTACTTAATCTGGAATTTCAATTTGAATCTGAAAATACTCAAACCATCACCCCTGAATGGTTCCATATGGGCGTAACCGGTTCCGGCGACATGGAAGTTATGTTCATTAAAAAGGACCTGGGTGGCAAGGTTGAAGCTAAGGTTTGCACTCCTGTAATCGGCTTTGACGCTGTATGGCAAAAAATGCTGGAAAAATTCGTTAACGATACCGGCGTTGGCAACATCGTTATTGAAATCAACGACGATAATGCTACTCCCATCGTAGTATACATGAGATTGCGCCAAGCTTTGGCAGAAGCAACCGCAAAGGAGGCAGAATAAGATGAAATCTTGGAACGAGCTCGAAAAAAGCAGCTTCTTTGATGCTAACGCCCGTGAACGTGCAGTTGGCATGTGCGATAAAGGCACCTTTACTGAATTACTGAATCCTCTGGATCGTTTTGAAAGCCCCCATCTGCCTGTACTGGGTACTGCAGTAGAATTTGATGACGGCACCGTTACCGGTGTTGGCCTCTTAGGCAAGCATCCCCTGTTTGTAGTTTCCATGGAAGGCAAATTCATCGGCGGCGCTATCGGCGAAGTTAACGGCGCTAAGATGGTTAACACCCTGCGTCTGGCTTTGAAAGCAGCTAAAGACATTAAAGCTGCTCATCCCGATGAATATGATGCACGTCGTCCTATCGTAGCTATTTCCTTTGAAACCGGCGGTGTTCGTCTGCACGAAGCAAATGCAGGCCTCCTGGCTCACGCTGAAGTTATGGACGCTATCCAAGACTGCCGTCGCATTCTCCCCATCGTTGGTGTTGTAGGCTCTAAGGTTGGCTGCTTCGGTGGCATGGGCTTCGTAGCTGCTGCTCTGGACGTAATCGTGATGAACGAAGAAGGCCGTATCGGTCTGACCGGTCCTGAAGTTATTGAGCAAGAAATGGGCAAGGACGAATTCGATGCTTCCAACAAAGCATTGGTATATCGTACCACCGGTGCTAAGCACAAATACATCATCCAAGACTGCAACTACTTGGTTGAAAATGT
Source organism: Phascolarctobacterium sp. (assembly GCA_030540395.1). Classification (GTDB taxonomy): domain Bacteria; phylum Bacillota; class Negativicutes; order Acidaminococcales; family Acidaminococcaceae; genus Phascolarctobacterium_A. The sequence goes on along the minus strand of JAUNWI010000008.1, from coordinate 86,367 downwards.
AATCGGTGACTTCCACAAGACCTTGGCAGAAATTGCTGAGATTCCTATGGATGAAATCGAAAAAATGCGTCGCATTGGCTCCTTGAAGCTGGTTCAAGAGCAACAAGAGCTGGTTAAACTTGTTGGCGATATGCAACCGAAGGATTCCATGGATCTGTGGAAACACTTTGGTAACGAAAATCCTGAAGCACTGCCGGAAATGACCACCGAGGAATTCCTGAAGGTTGTTAAACGCAGAGTTCGTGCATAAGAGAAGGAGGTAAAGAACATGGATGAAATGGAAAACACTATGATTGGCCGCGGTCGCGACGCAATTGAAATGATTGTTGACGCAGGCTCCTTCGAAGAAAATAAAATCGGCAACGTTGAGGTTGATGCAGAATACGGTCCTGGCGCTGTAGTTGGCACCGCTAAACTGGAAGACCAAACCGTTACCATCATCGCTAACGATGCTTACGCATTCAACGAGCGCTTCCCGGTTGTATTCGGCGGCGTTATCGGTTTGGAAGAAGCTTACAAAATGGCTACCACCGTATATCGCACCATGGAAGCAGACCAAGACAAACCCTTGGCTGAAAAACGCCCCATCGTGCTGATCGTTGACACCCCGGGCAATGGCCCTGGCAAAATGGAAGAAATCGCTGGCATGAACAAGGCAACTGGTTCCTACCAGCTGGCATTGGCTGAAGCTCGTAAAGCTGGCCATCCCATCGTAGCAATGGTTATCGGTCGTGCAATCTCTGGCGCATTCCTGTGCCATGGCCTGCAGGCTGACGAAATCCTGGCTCTGTCCACCGATTTCGGCACCATGATTCACGTAATGCCCATCACCTCCATTTCCCGTATCACCAAGATGGATATCGAGCGCTTGGAAGAACTCTCCAAGGTTAACCCGGTATTCGCTCCTGGCGTAAACTTCTTCTACAACCTGGGCGGCGTAAAAGAAATCGTTAACAAGGTTGAAGATATGCGCAGCGTAATTGCTAAGCATGTGAAGGAAGTACAAGAGTTGAAGGCTAACGGCGAAATCGAAAAGCTCGGTCCTTGGGGTCGTGGCTTGGATGGCGATGCTCGCGGTGGCCGTGTAACTCGTCTGAAAGCTATGGCAAAAATGAACGAAGAGTTCGCTGCTGTTGCTGATAAATATATCAATGCTTAATTGATGGAAGAAAAGAAAGAAGGGGTAGTATGAAAGGAATGTTGGCAGAAATTGCTAATATGGTGAAGGATTTTGGCTCCGCACCAACTTTTGCAGAAATGCCTCGCAAGACTTTATCTGATAAGGGTATAGCTGGACCAACCGCTGCACACACCATAGAAGAGGTTCATACTCCCCTTAACTTGGCTTATCTTACTTTTACCACTGGTTCATCTGCATTTCAGAATATCGTCGGCATTACCTTTGCGGAATTACCGCAAAGAGTAAAGGCTTCCTTTACTGTATTGGAGCGTGCCGGACTAAAGCCTGGAGACAGAGTGCTAGTAACATATCCGCCCTTAGTAAATGTTTTTTCTGGAGAATCCTTTAAAAAGTATGGTTTGGAATGGCGTTTTCTTGTACGCTCCAGCCGAGATGCTTTCTTAGCTGCTCTGTATGAGTTCCAACCTAAGGCTGTTGTTGGTGAATCCTCCTTCATCAGAGCCTCTTTAGAGGACGCAAAGCACATGGGTGTAGCTGAAGAATTACCGCAAAATATCACCCTGCTTACTGCTGGTACGCCGTTGGACTTGGAACTGCTGCCGGTAGCCAAAGCAGTGTTGAATGCAGAGGTGCATGACCTGTATGGCTGCCAGGAATTTGGTTGGCTGTGCATGGACGGCGTGCCTGTGCGTGATGATATCGAGCTGGTGAAGCTGCCAGCTAATGCCGGTCAGGACATGTACGAGCTGGTAGTGGGTGGTTTGCCCATGGGAGACAGCTTCCCTGTTTCTGACACCGGTCATGTGTGCAACAAGGAAGGTAAGATTATTACCTACCGCCGCGAAAGGACCTATCCGGAATACGAAGTGATTGTTAAAGCAACAACGCTTACCTCAACAGTTACCCTGGGAAGAGTTGCTAGGTCAATTTTGAGAATCAAAGGACGTGTTGTAAAAATCAGCCCGGATGTAAAAACAAGTGCTGAGCATACTGTTTTAGAATTACGGCCTGATTATATTAGCGCTGGTATCCAGGAAGGTATTATTATTGAAGGACCTGAAAAAACCAAGTTCTTCGACGACATGGTTCAGGCACAGCTTGACTATCAGCAGAAAGCAAAGGCAGACCCCACATGGACAAAACGCAACTAAAAAGACATAATCTAGTCTTTGTATCTCAGCGCGGAAAAGACAAGATATGGGAGGAAATTTCCCAAAACTACCAAGGAGAGCCGCTGGAGCTAGTACGAGACGTACTCAAAGGTGACTACAACATTCCTGGTTTTGTTAGACGTGATGATGCACGACCTGATGCTGTTGCTATCGGCTTTGTACATCAAAAACGCTTGCAGGGCAATCGTATCCGCATAGCTGCTTTTACCGAGGTGGAGGATATAGATGGGATTATGACGCCCTATGAAGTAATGGAGCGCAAAGCTTTTACGGTGGATGAAGCCACTCCCTGCATCGACACTGTCATCAAGCTCTATGGCTTAGCTGGCAGCTATGATTTGCAGGTTGGCATTCTCGGCTCAGCTGCTTTAGAGCTGGCGACCGGCTTGCCCTATACGGATGAAGCTTCGGATATCGACATTTTGGTAAAGCCTGCTCCCTATGACAAGCTCTTAGACTTTTATAGGACAGCTAAAGAAAACTTTAGCGATATTCCCATGGATTTTGAGCTCGACTTGCCCAATGGTTATGGCGTCAAGCTGGCTGAGATATTCATGGATACGAAGACCGTTTTAGGTAAAAGCTTAGATAATGTAGCAATATTAAATCGTAAAGATATAATGCAATACTTGAAGTAAAAAGGAGACATAAATCATGGAAATTAAATCTCGTGTACCTGGCAAAATCGTTCGTTTCGAAAAACAAGTTGGCGACCAAGTAGCAGTTCGCGACGTATTGATCGTTATGGAAGCAATGAAAATGAAACAATTGGTTCCTTCTCCGGTAGCAGGCGTTGTTAAGGAATACAAAGTACAACCCGGCGACCGCGTATCCGCTGGCCAAGTTGTTGCTATCGTTGAATAATTAGTGTTATTGTAAAAGGAGACATAAATCATGGAAATTAAATCTCGTGTACCTGGCAAAATCGTTCGTTTCGAAAAACAAGTTGGCGACCAAGTAGCAGTTCGCGACGTATTGATCGTTATGGAAGCAATGAAAATGAAACAATTGGTTCCTTCTCCGGTAGCAGGCGTTGTTAAGGAATACAAAGTACAACCCGGCGACCGCGTATCTGCTGGCCAAGTTGTTGCTATCGTTGAATAATTCGTTGCTTGACAACTGAATAGTTTCAGCCTTTAGTTGTTTCGCTGCCCGCGAACGCGGGCAGCGATAATAAAAAATTGTACTAAGGTGGTGTAATAATGGTTATTTATGGTGTTGCTTTACTGGCATTCTGCTATTTAACAGGTGTTTTTCTAGGTGATATTCTGGGTGCTCTGCTTGGCGTTAAGGCTAACGTTGGTGGCGTTGGCTTCGCAATGCTGTTCTTGATCATCCTGAGCAATAAAGGTATCGACGCTGGCTGGCTCGACAAAAAGAGCCAAGAGGGTATTGCCTTCTGGTCCGCAATGTACATTCCTATCGTTGTTGCAATGAGCTCCATTCAAAACGTAGCAGCAGCTCTTTCCGGTGGTGCGGTAGCTGTTTTAGGTGGCGTTTTGGGTATTGTACTGGGCTTCATCTGCATCCCCATCCTGAGTAAATTAGGCGGGAAAAAATAACACGAGGAGGTGTAAATTATGGATTTAATGGCAATGTTAACAAAAGTGTTGACCAAGAACGGCCTGATCTTCGCATTCGTTCTTATCGGTTTGACTAACTTAGTCGCTTATAAATTGGCAGGCTTGACTAAGGGCCGTATTCACGGTTCTGCTGTAGCTATTTTCTTCGGTCTGGTTTTGGCTTATATCGGCCACGGTGCTAAGGGTATTGCTTCCATTCCTATGTTTGCCGGTATCGGTATGATGGGTGGTGCAATGTTCCGTGACTTTGCAATCGTATCCACTGCTTTCGGCGCTGACCTGCGCGAAATTAAAAAGGTAGGCGCAGTTGGTGTTCTGTCTTTGGTATTTGGTCTGATTACCTCCTGGATTGCAGGTGTAGCAATTGCTTACATGTTTGGCTATCGTTCTCCTGTAGATCTGTGCACCATTGGTGCAGGCGTTGCAACCTTCGTAGTTGGCCCCGTAACTGGCGCTGCTTTGGGTGCATCCTCTGAGGTTATCGCTATCTCCATCGCAGCAGGCGTTGTAAAATCCGTACTGGTTATGATCATGACTCCGTTTGTTGCTAAGATGATTGGCTTGGACAATCCTCAATCTGCAATGGTATTTGGCGGCATTATGGGTACCACCTCCGGTACTGCAGCTGGTATGGCAGCAGTTAACCCGAAACTGGTTCCGTACTGCGCAATGACCGCAACCTTCTACACTGGTTCCGGCTGCTTGACCTTCCCGTCCATCTTCTATTTGCTGACAAAGGCAATTTTCGGTTAATAGATACAGATAATTTAAAGCATATGTTAAGGAGAGAAAGTTGGTTAGTGATATGACTGAGCGAGATGTTTTAATTCAGCGAGTAGACAACAATGAAATAAAAGTTATTAATCAATGCTATACTTGCCAACTTTCTTCCTTCGATGCTGATTTAGCAAAAGTAAGTCAATATTTGACGCAGGCAATTTTGTTAGAGGTTTCTACCCATCCCAAACCGGGACTGGTAACAAGATTGTCCAATGGCTCTCACAATGACATGAGCTTGTTAACCTTTATGATGAGCTCTGCAGTGCTGGGAAAAGCCTTTGGTGATTTACAGGATATCGGTATGATCCACAAGGGTTCCTTGCAGGAGCTTTTGCAAAAGATGCGCTCCTATGGCGTTACCGCAGAAGCGGAGCTGCTGCGGGTTACCAAAGGGATTAACACCCAAAGAGGTATCTTATTTGCCGGTGGCATTTTGAGCAGCGTAGCTGGCTACGCTATGGGCCATGGCCTGAAAAAAGATGAACTTATACCCTTAGTTCGGCAGATGACTGCTGGCTTGGTTGAAAGAGAACTGCATCGTTTGAAGCATGAGGCAGTTACTGCTGGTGAAAAGCTTTATCGCGAAAATGGTATCACTGGTATCAGAGGCGAGGTAGAGCATGGCTTCCCCAGTGTGATGAAATACGGCTTGCCGGCTTTAAAGCAAGCATTGGATGCTGGTGCAACCTTGAATAACGCTTTGGTGCACAGCTTATTAAGCCTAATGACTGTGGTAGAAGATAGTAATGTGATTTGGCGCACGGATTTGGCGACATTGTTTGAGGTACAGGGCATTGCTGCTAACATTTTGGCAGTTGGCAGTGTGTTTACCGAAGCTGGTCGCAAAGCGATTGCCCAAGCAGAAGAATACTTTGTAGCCAGACGAATTAGTCCTGGCGGCAGTGCAGATTTGCTATCCATCACCATAGCACTATATTTACTTGAAAATAAGGAATTTCCGTGTGATATATTTTAGGGACAGGATATATTACTAATTCCTTGACATATATTAGACAGCTTTAGCAAGAGAATGCTAAAAAACCACTCCTCCATTTTGCACAATCAGGTTCGGCTGGTCACCGGGCCTTTTTGTGCGTATTAAAGAAAGAGGGATTCCTGAATGATTAATTTTGTATTACAAGCCTTGGATGGCATTTTTACCATAGTTTTAGTTGTTGGTATAGGCTATATTTTGAGCAAAAAGGGTTGGTTTGACGAGAAGAGCAGTGCTCTGATTGCCAAGCTGGTTACAACCGTCTCTTTACCTTTATATATGATTACCAGTTTAACCAAAAATTTTACGGCGGATAAGCTGGTTAAACTGGCTCCTGATATGCTCCTGCCCGTTGGCTCCATGCTTTTAGCCATGGTCATAGGCAAGTTCTTCGTTAAGGTGCTGGGGATTAAACAGGGCAGAAGGGGCGTTTTTGCCACCAACTTTTTCATTGCTAATACCATGTTTATTGGCCTGCCTGTAAATTTGGCACTGTTTGGCGATGAAAGTATACCTTCTGTAATGCTTTACTATATGGTGAATTTAATTTTCTTCTGGACCTTGGGCGTGCAGAATATTGTTGCCGATACTTCTGGCAAGCAGTCCAGCCTGTTTTCTAAGACAGTTTTGAAAAAGCTCTGGTCCCCGCCCTTGATGGGCTTTGTGGCAGCAATTGTGCTGATTTTGTTGAATGTGCCGCTGCCGCGCTTTTTGGCTCGTGGCTTTCAGTATGTGGGCAATTTGACTACTCCCTTGTCCTTGATTTTTATCGGTATTGAAATCAGCAAGATTAATCTGCGCGAGTTCAACTTTGAACGAGACATCATCGGTGGCTTATTCGGACGCTTCATTGTTTGTCCTTTATGTGTGTTGGCACTGGTGCCCTTTATTAGTGTATCCCCTATTTCCGTCAAAGTATTCACTATGCAGGCTGCTATGCCGACTATGACGCAGATGGCTATTGTGGCCAAGCAGTATGGGTCTGACAGTCAGTATGCTGCTTCCCTAAGCTTTATTACTATTCTGTTTGGGCTTTTGGTCATTCCCTTCTACATGACCATAGTGAATGTTTATTTTTAATAATTTGAGAGGTGGATTAATATGGAACCTGAGAAAATTATTCGCAAAATGTGGAGCACCAATGCATTTATGAATGTATTGAAAATCCAAATCAAGGAAGTACACTGTGGCGGTGCAACCTTGGAAATGCCCATTGATTTTGATATTCACACCAATCATTGGTTGGGTGTGCATGGCGGTGCCATGGCTGCTTTGGCAGACTGTGTAACAGGTATCACCTGCGCTTCCATTGGCAAGATTTGCACTACCTTGAATATGCACATTGACTATATCAGCAATGTGAAGGGCTTTGGTACCCTGACCGTACAAAGCAAGATTTTGCACAGCGGTCAATCCACCGTTAATATTGCTTCTGTTATCACCGATGATGCAGGCAATATCATCTGCAATGTGTCCTATATTATGTTTGTCATGGACAAGCTGAAGGAAGTTCCTGAAAAGTGGTAAAAAATAGAAAGGCTTCTGGTAACAAGACGTTACTGGAAGCCTTTTTTTATGGGTTGACAGGCAGAATTATTGTGATTATAATAGGTGTTATAATCAAATAGTATACACTAAAGACGATAGCAGGGCTGCTGGCAGATGAGGAATTCACCACTCCGTTGAGTCTGTTAGGAAGCTACACTATAAATAACCATTATTCGGGAAAGGGCAGGAACTCACCACTCCTGCTCTTTTTCGTAAGTAGGATTGGTGTTGAGTGAGTAACAAAAACAGCTAGCCACGGCACTGCGTGCCACAGCTAGCTGTTAGTTTTTATGCTCTTATTTCAGCTTGTCGCCCACCTTGCGCACGGCATCGCTAAGCTTATATTCAGCTTCGTCGGCCTTGCGTGTTACGGAATCAAAAACCTCTTGGGAATCAAGGTTAAAGCGCTTGCTTTCGTCGCCCAGAGGCTCGTCCTTGCAGTCAAGCTTGCTAAACTCCTTAAACTTTTTCATGCCCTCGGCCTTAGCCTCGTCATATACTTCCTTAAAGGCCGCAATGTCTTCAGGACGACCAGCCTTCAGCCAAGCGTTGGCCACCTTGCCCACGGCGTAGGTAACGGAGATACCCACAGGAATCTGCACCGGAGCAAAAGGAATGAGCGTTACTAAGGTTTGACCTACAAAGGTAGCTCCCAGGGAGCCCAAAAGGCCCAACACTGCACTTTCGCTAAGCTTGATGCCTCGCAGCTCTGCTAAGCGGGTAATCATATAAACCTCGTTGGCCATCAAGGTCATAGTGCCAATCAGGGGAGCAACTACAATTACGCCGGCGCGAGCCGCTGCCCAGCGACAGATTTTTTCCGCTTCCCACTCAATATCAGCACTATCCTTGTAACCATCAGTAATTCTTTCTTCAGACATAACGCACCTCTTTTCTGTGTAAAATGATCCTATTGAATATTATAACATAAAAATGTGTTATTTTTTTGCCTTGTTATCCCAATATTCCAAGGGTATGCCCACAACCTCGCCGGTAAAGGGTGTGCCATCATTTTTAGCATAATGCTCGTGAGCCTTGAAAACAAGCTTGGCACCGCAGTACAGAATGGGAATGTTGAAATACACAATCATAATGTTGCCCAAATCGGAGAAGGCCCACAGGTTGCCCAGCTCATAGCCTGCAATATTGCACATGATGCCAAAGGCTGCCACGAACAAGCCAATTACGCGAATCATATTGATGAAGGAAGAGCTGCGGCTTATGCGGTTGGCAGCGATTTCGGAGAAGGAAATCATGCCCAAAAGGCAGGTATAAGCAAAGAGGCAGAAGCAGAAGGTAACAAGGAAGGTCACCGCCTGATGCAGACCTTGGCCACCAGTCAATTCGGCTACGGAAGCAATAAACTTGGGCAGCTTGTCCAGCTTGCCCCAAGCAGCTCCGTCAGCGCCGGTCCAGCAGTGAGCCATAACAACCACAAAGCCGGTTAAGGTACAAATAACGATGGTATCCAAGAATACGCCGATAGCGGAAATGTCGCCCTGCTCGCAGGGATGATCTGCGTCAGCTGCAGCAGCAGGCATGGTGATGGTACCTTGACCGGCTTCGTTGGACATCAAGCCGCGCTTTACGCCCTGGGAAAGAATGGTGCCAAAGGTGCCGCCAAAGAAGGCCTCTTGGGTGAAGGCCCCACCAAATACAGCGCTGAAGAAGTAGGGCAGACGGTCCAAATTCAGCAGTGCCAGCACTAAAACGATTACCAAATAAACTACTGCCATCACAGGCACCATTTTGTCGGTGATTTTGGTCAGCTTGCGAATGCCGCCAAAGGTAATGATAGCGCTAATAACAATAACAATTGCCCCTACTACATAATAAAAGGAAGAACCAGCTGCAATCTCAGCACCGGTTACGATGGTGGTCATCACGCCGACGGAAGAAACTACGTTGAAGGCTTGCGCTGGCAGACAGCACATTGCATAAAGGATATAAAGCACGGACAGGAAGCAGCCAATCCAAACCTTGTTGCCCAAAAGGCGACGGCCGTAGAAGGGCAAGCCGCCGACATATTCATCGTCCTTGCGCTCCTTAAAAATCTGCGCCAGCACGCTTTCTACATAGGCCACAGCCATGCCAAAGAAGGCGGAAAGCCACATCCAGAAGAGAGCGCCAGGGCCGCCTACAGAGATAGCACCGGTTACACCAATGATGTTGCCGGGGCCAACGCGCATGGCGGAGCTCAAAAAGAAAGCTGCCAAGGGTGAAATGCCGATTTCCGTATGCTTTTTGTGGGCCATGGTCAAAAGGCCCCGCTTGAATTCAGTGATTTGCACGAAGCCAAGGCGCAGGCTAAAATAAATGCCGGAGCCCATCAAAAGAATAATGGCCAGGGAAAAGTTTCCCAAAATAGGGATTGAAGCATACCACTTCATGTTTGTAGGAAAGTCCCACAAAAAGTCGGACAAGGGCCCGATAAAACTAAAAATACCATTAATAGCAGCAAAAATCGCTTCCATTAGATCCCCCTCCTTACAAAACTTCATAAAATTTGGTCATATTAATTATAGGCCTATTCATTCTAAAAAGCAATGAATACATGTGCTTTTAGCATAGTTTTGCGCATAAATACTGTACACAAGCCGCGGACGATATGATAAAATATAGATGTAAAGATTAAAGGATGTGCCTAAATATGCTTTTGGAACAACAAAAATCGGCAGCTGGCGCAGTGGTGGGGCGTTTCGCGCCAACGCCCAGCGGCTTTTTACATTTGGGCAATGTGTTTTGCAGCTTGCTGGCTTGGCTTTACGCTAAAAGCAGCGGGGGCAGAATTATTTTGCGCATTGAGGATTTGGACCCCCAGCGCTGCACAAGGCTGAAGGCCGACCAGCTGGCCCGCGATTTAGAATGGCTGGGCCTAACCTGGGACGAGGGCGCCTATGTCAGTGCAAATAGTGAGCTTTATTTTCAAAGCCAGCGTAGCGAGATTTATGCTGCTTACTTTGAGCAGTTGGAGACTAGAGAGCTGGTTTATCCCTGCTTTTGCAGCCGCAGTGAGCTGCATGCTGCGGAGGCTCCCCACTTAAGTGATGGACGTATAATTTACGCTGGTACCTGCCGCGAGCTTACGCCAGAGCAGCGCCAAGCTAAGGCGCAAAAGCGTGTCCCTGCCTATCGCTTGAAGGTCGAGGATGTACCCATCAGCTTTTGCGACGGCCACTACGGTTCGCAAAGCTATAACCTAGCGGAAGAAAGCGGGGACTTTATTGTGCGTCGCAGTGACGGTGTCTTTGCCTATCAATTGGCTGTGACCATTGACGATGCCCTTATGGGTATCACCCAAGTAGTGCGCGGCTGCGACCTTTTAAGCTCCACGCCTATGCAGCTTTATATCTACCGCTTGCTAGGCTTCACGCCGCCGTCCTTTTGCCACATTCCTCTCTTGGTGGACGCAACAGGGCGCAGGCTCTCCAAGCGTGACGGCGATTTAGAGATTGCATCCCTGCGCAAAGCGTATGGCAGCCCAGAGCCGATTATCGGACTCTTGGCCTACCTTGCAGGGCAAATTGAAAAGCCGGAACCACTGCGAGTAGATGATTTGCTGCCAATATTTAACTCTCACAATATCTCCACAACAAACATTATCGTACCAAGTGAATTGATTAGACTACAATAATAAAATATAATATCTTGGAGTGAATAGGAGGACTCTATACCATGAAAAAATATCTTATGAAATACAAGGTGAATATGCTGCTGGTGGTCATCGTCAGCCTTTTGGCCGGCATGGCTGGCTCCTACTTCTTCGACAACCGCTGGTTGGGCATGTTCATCGTCATCCCCATGTGCGCCCTGTACATCTACCAAGTATACCAAGTACAAGCCGACTATCGCGCACAGCATGAGCGCAAAAAACACAAAAACAAATATAGATAAGCAAGGAGCAAAACCATGCACTTAGCCAATATTGCACTTGTGCTGGAGGGTGGTGGCATGCGCGGCATGTTTTCGGCGGGGGTTTTTGAAGCCTTTTGGCTCAAAGAGCTGACCTTTCCCTACATTACCGCAGTTTCCGCCGGAGCCTGCAATATTCTATCCTACATGTCTAACCAGCCCCTGCGCACCCGCAAAATTATCGAAAACTACGTCACTGATAAGCGCTACTTTAGCCTGCAAAATTGGGTAAAAAAGGGCAGTATCTTTGGCTTTGATTTTATTTTTAAGGATTTGCCCCAAAAGCTGCTCCCCTTTGACTATGAAACCTATTACAATTATCCCGGCATCTTGCAGGTAGGGACAACGGATATTCGCACCGGCAGTGCGGTGTGGTTTGGCAAGGAAGCTATCGGCCACACCTTTAAGCCTGTGCGAGCTTCGTCTTCTATGCCGTTCTTTGCGCCCGTGGTTCGCATCGGTAAGCGGGATTTAATGGATGGAGCTTTAGTTGCGCCCATTCCCTATGAAAAGGCCCGGGAAGCAGGCTACGAAAAATTCATCTTTGTGCTGACCCGCAACGCTGGCTACCAAAAAAAGGACAAGGTTCCGAAAATAATGATGCAAACCTTTTACCATGAATATCCCAAGCTGTGGGAAATCATGCAAAACCGTCCTGCTGAATACAATCGCCAACTGGCTGAGGCCGAGGAGTTGGAGCGGCAGGGCAAGGCTGTCATCATCCGTCCGCAAATTCCTCTGCAAATCGACAAGCTGGACATCAAACCTGACAAGCTGCTAGCGCTGCATGACCATGGCATTGGCTGCGGTTTGGATGCCTACGATAAAATTATGAAGCTAGCCCAGGAATGATGAGTTCCTCTCTATCATGTAAGGAGTCGCATGCTGTAGAAATTTTGGGCTTTTACTTATTCATTAATTTTTTTGCTAGTGCTTTTGCTGCAGGAGGTGAAAAGCTATGAAAAAGATTTTAATGCTCGGTACAGGTGGCACCATCGCCTGTGTTCCCTCTGCTGACGGACTGGTTCCCGCCTTGGATGGTCCTGCTATGATTAAGCTGGTGCCGGAATTGGAGGATGTGTGCGCCATCGAGACCAAGCAAATCCTCAACTTGGATAGCAGTAATCTTGCTCCTCAGCATTGGAAAATTATTGCCGAAGCCATAGCTGCTCATTACGAGCAATACGATGGCTTTGTCATTACCCATGGAACGGATACCATGGCTTATACAGCGGCAGCCCTGAGCCAAATGCTGCGCAATTGCCAAAAGCCCGTGGTTTTGACCGGTGCCCAGCTGCCCATTCAGGCCGAAGGTAGTGATGCTCCTGAAAATATTTACCACTCCTTTTTAGCTGCCACTAGTCCCTTAAAGGGCGTAGCTTTGGTTTTTGGCGACCAGGTTATTCATGGTGCTCATGCCAAAAAGCTGTACACGGAAAACTTCAATGGCTTTGCTAGCATCAACCGCTCCCCCATGGCAACCATCAGGCATAATCACCTGTTTTGGGAAAAGAGAGCTTTGCAGGGCGGTGGTTACGGTGAGGGTGAATTCACCATTGATACAGCCCTGGAGCCCAAGGTGGCAGTAGTAAAGCTCATTCCCGGCACTACGCCTGACATTTTGGAATTCTATCTTGCCAAGGGCTACAAGGGCCTCGTTATAGAAGGCTTTGGCGCCGGTGGCGTGCCCAACGGGGACAACAACTGGCTGCCCAAGCTGGAGCAGGTTTTGCAAGCAGGTGTGACCGTGGTTTGCGCTACTCAGTGCCTCTACGATGGTGTGCATCTTGATACCTATCCCATGGGTATCTTGGCTGAGCGCTTGGGGGCGAAGAGCGCCGAGCTGGACACCCTTGAAACAACTGTGGTAAAGCTCATGTTAGAGCTCGCCCAATAAATTAATAAAAAACAAAACAGCTAGCTGTGGCACGCAGTGCCTTGGCTAGCTGTTTTTGTCGAGAGCAATCTTATCCGCCTACATCCAATAACACACAAAATGTGCTATAACAATAGACAAAGATGCTGGAATTTTATCCTACCTAAAATGCTACCCATAAAAAGTAAGCCTCTATTTTATGGGTAACAAAACGTTACGCAAAAAAGATGTTCACTTTATTTTTGCAGTTAAAGCCTTTGCTTTTAGGGCTTTTATGTAGTACAATAATATATTGAACTACTATACTCATTTTAAGACTAATCCCGCGCAATAAAGGAGGATATTCTGTGATTCGTAAAACTTCCGCCATGGTGGAGGCCGGTATTTTAGCTGCCATTGCCATCGTCATGGCTTTAATAAGCATGTATGTGCCCGTGTTGGGCGCCTTCGTGAACTTCGTTTGGCCCTTGCCCATTGTGATTTGCGGTGCTCGTCACGGTCTCAAATGGAGCATCATGACACTGCTGGTGGCGACCATCATCATCGCCATGATTATGAGCCCTGTGAATGCCTTTTTCCTAGCTGCCATTTTTGGCCTTTTGGGACTGATTTTGGGTGAATGCATGCGCCGTCACCTGGCTCCCATGAAGCTCATGCTTTTTGGCACCATCGGCGGCATTATTGCTTTGGTACTGAACATCGTGCTGAGCTTTGCGGTGCTGGGCATTGACCCTATCAACATGATGTTTACTTCCTTTGATGAAAGCTTGGTGCAGCTGGCCGATTATTACCGTGAGCACGGCGTAAGCGAGGCCGACATCAAAACCAGCATCGAGGGCTACAAGGAAATGCTGCGCATGATGAAGATTATCATGCCCGGTGCTTTTCTGATTTGCGCACCTATCATGGCCTTTGTGAACTATATTTGTGCCAAAAAGATTTTGACCAAGCTGGGGGACAGCTTTGAAAGCTTCCCGTCCTTTATTATGCTGAAGGTGCCTCAATGGGTTTTGTGGCCCTATTTTCTGTCACTTTTGGCGGTAACCTATTTTTATCAGACCGATCAAAGCAGCTGGATGTATGCAGCAGCGGTCAATGTGCAGACTGTGTGTAGCTTTAGCTTGGTCTTCCAAGGCATCGTGCTGATTTATTGGTATGTGGAAACTAAAAAGAAGCCGCGCTGGTGGGCCAATATCGGCACCGCGGTGCTGTTTTTGATTCCGATTTTTTCCCAAATCATCGTGTATGTGGGAGCATTTGATATGGTATTTGATTTTAGGAAAATTAGGAATCACCGGTGAAAATCGCCTATAAGGCGTCATCTACTTCGTCATCTTTCCTAGACGTACCTCTAGTACGCCGTCGTCAAGATTCCTCGTATCTAACACCTTCTAGACGATTTTTAAGTTAAGATGAAAGTGATAGTTTCTTGTCATCTGTTTATAAGTGAGGTGAAGCTGTATGTTCAACAGGTTTAACCGTAATATGAATTCGCGCGTGGATACCAATGTGTACCTGCTGGTAATTATCGCTTTGTCCGTGCTGGTGTGCTATTTGCAGCCCAAGCTGATTATTCCGGCGCTGGTGGTTGTGGGTGTGACCTATTATTTTGCACGCCGCAATGTCATTAACAAGGAAATTTTCTTTAGCAGCTATTTGGACAACATTATCCGCAATATTGAGCGCACAAACCATTTCGCCGTGCGCAAGCTGGATATTGGTATGGCCGTGTTTTCCAAGGATGGTAAGCTGCAGTGGAAAAACGAGCTCTTTCAGCAATGGGTGGGCAAAAGAAACCTTGAGGGCAAGCGCCCCGAGGAGGTTTTGCCCTTAGCAGCCAATGCTTTTGAAATGCTCAGCGTCCGTGATGGGGAGCAGGTTATCCAAATGGAGGGGCGCTATTATCGCATGAAGTATGCCAGCGTGCAAACCCAGGAGCGAACCACCAAAAAGGATAGCATGGCAACCAACAGTGGCTTGATGATTTATTTGACGGATATTACCGAGTATGAGCTGTTGAAGCAAAAATATAATAATGACAAGATTTGTCTTGCTTATGTGCGCTTTGATAATTACGAAGAGGTTACCAGAGGTATCAGCGAAACCAGCATCGCCAACCTTAATGGTGAAATTAACGAGCTTTTGACCAAATGGGCCAGTGCCAACCAAGGCTTTATTTGCCGTATGAACAAGGAAAGCTGTTTGGTGGGCTTTACCCAGGCCGCTGTCTTGGATATGATGGAGGATAAATTTACCATTTTGGACCAGGTGCGGGAGATTCGTGCTGGCAACAAGTTTGCCCCCACCTTTAGCATTGGCGTGGCCTGTGATGGCGTAACGCTGGAGGAGCTAATTCAAAACGCTAACAAGAGCTTATACATGGCTTTGGGCCGTGGTGGCGACCAGGCAGTGGTTTTAAAGGATAAGACCACCCAATTTTTTGGGGGTACGGCCACTGTTGCGGCCAAAAGTACCCGCGTACGGGCCCGCATTGTGGCGCAGACCATTCATGAGCAGATGCAGCAGGCCGATAAAATCTTTGTTATGGGTCACCATAACGAGGATTATGACGCTATCGGTGCCACTGTGGGCATGGCCAAGCTGGGCCTGTCCTTGGGCAAGGAGACTTATATTGTAGCTAGCCCCAGTAATGAGTATTACAATCGTATTGGCGAGGTACTGGAGCATGAAAATATCATTCTTTCGGATAATGAAACCAAGTATTTTGATATCGTGGTGCCGGAGGATGAAGCGCTGCGCATGGTTACACCCAAGAGCCTCTTGGTTTTGGTGGACCATCACAGAGCAAGCCTTTCTGCTTCCAAGGCTTTGCTGGAGGCAGCCAAGACCCGCATTATCGTGGACCACCATCGCCGTGCCGAGGATATTATTAGCAACACCGTGCTTTTGTATTTGGAGCCCTCCAGCTCCTCCACCAGCGAGCTGGTAACGGAGCTGATTTGTTACTTTGATGATGGCCTGGAAATTACGGCGGCTGAGGCTACAGCATTATATGCAGGCATTGTTTTAGACACGAAAAACTTTGCCGTGCAGACCGGCGAGCGCACCTTTGAGGCGGCGGCACTTTTGCGTCGCAGTGGCGCGGACCCCAATTTGGTTAGATTGTTGTTTAAGGATGATTTGGGCACTGTACAGGCGAGAGCGAAGCTCATCGCCGAGGCCAAAACCCCAATCCCGGGCTTGGCTATTTCCATTATGCGGAATGCAGTGCGTGAAACTAGGTCTTCCGTGCTTGCTGCCCAAACAGCTGATTCACTGATTACGGTGGACGGTATTGCTGTGGGTGTGGCAATAGTTGAATATAAAGACGGTTATCTTGGCATCAGTGCCCGCAGTGACGGCAGCGTCAACGTGCAGGTGATTATGGAAGAGCTGGGCGGCGGCGGTCACCAGACGGTGGCTGGCGTACAAATTGCCAACAAGCGTGCCAAGGATGTGGAGCCGCAAATTATTGCATTAGCAAAAAAACAATTAGAGGAGCGAGATAATAATGAAAGTAATTCTGCTGCAAGATGTTAAAAGTTTAGGCAAAAAGGGTGATATTGTAGAGACTGCTGAGGGCTATGGTCGCAACTACCTGCTGCCCCGCAAGCTGGCTAAGGAAGCAACTACTGCCAATCTGAATCAGGCTAAGGCCGACAAGGCTACCGCTGCTCATCGCGCTGCACAGGCTAAGGATGAGGCTGTAGTTTTGGGCGCACAAATCGAAAAAATCGTTGTCAACATGAAGGTGCGCGTTGGTGAAAACGGCAAAATGTTCGGCTCCGTAACCAGCAAGGATGTTGCTGAAGCATTAATCAAGCAAACCGGCCTGAACATTGACCGCCGCAAAATCGAATTAAAGAGCGCAGTTAAGGGCTTAGGCGAATACACTGCTGTAGCCAAGCTGCACACCGATGTAACTGCTACCTTTAAGGTAATGGTTGAAGCTGAATAAAATTATGGAAGAGAGAGTACCACCTCAAAATATCGAGGCTGAGCAATCAGTTTTGGGCGCTATGCTGATCGATAAGGAGGCTATTGCCAAAACCACCGAAATCCTCACTGGGGATGATTTTTATCGGGAGGCTCATCGTGTTATTTTTAACGCTATGCTGGAGCTTTACAATAAAAATGAAGCGGTGGATTTGATTACCGTAACGGATGTTTTGCGGCGTGACAACAAGCTGGAGGACATCGGCGGCATTGCCTACATTACAAGCTTGGCTAATGTTGTGCTTACTGCGGCCAATGTAAAGTATCATGCGGATATCGTGGCTGAAAAAAGCGTGCTGCGGCAGCTGGTAAAGGTGTCCACCGAAATTGCGGCTATGGGCTACGAGGCCAATGACGAGGTTGGCGTGCTTTTGGATACGGCAGAAAGTCGTATTTTAGAGATTTCCAACCGCAAGAAGCGGACGGACTTTACGCCCATCAGTGCCGTGCTCATGGATAGCGTGCAAAATATCGAAAAGCTGCTCAACAATAAGGGTGGCCTGACGGGTATTCCCACAGGCTTTAATGATTTGGACAAGCTGACCAGTGGCCTGCATCCTTCTGACTTTATTATTTTGGCAGCACGTCCCTCCATGGGTAAAACTGCCCTGGCCTTGAACATCGTTCAGAATGTGGCCTTGCGGGCCCACAAGCGTGTGGGCGGCGACCCGCGCAGTGTAGCCTTCTTTAGTCTGGAAATGAGCAAGGAGCAGCTGGTTAACCGCATGCTCTGTGCGGAAGCCAACATCGACAGCCAAAGGCTGCGTATTGGCGAAATGGGGGACAAGGATTGGGATTCCCTGTGGGCGGCCTGCGATACCATGAGCAAAGCCAAGATTTATATTGATGATACTGCCGGTATCACGGTTATGGAAATGCGCAGCCGTGCGCGACGCCTGAAGGCGGAGCATGGGCTGGATTTAATCGTCGTGGACTATCTGCAGTTAATGCAGGGCAGTGGCAAGCGTAATACCAGCGGCGACCGTCAGCAGGAGGTTTCCGAGATTTCCCGCTCGCTAAAGGCCTTGGCCCGCGAGCTGGATGTGCCGGTTTTGGCCCTGTCCCAGCTGAGCCGTGGCGTGGAGGCGCGCCAGGTAAAGCGTCCCATGCTCAGTGATTTGCGTGAATCAGGCTCCTTGGAGCAGGATGCGGATATTGTTGCCTTCCTGTACCGTGAGGATTACTACAATCCTGAGACAGAAAACAAGCACACGGAGCTGATTATCGCCAAGCATCGTAATGGCCCCGTGGATACGGTAAATCTGTTCTTTCATAAGCAATTTACTAAATTTGTGGGCTTTACGAAGCGTGAGGATTGATAAAAAAGGACTGTCTAAGCAGGCAGTCCTTTTCTATTTTTGTGAAATTTTTCCGAATATTTTTCGGAGATTGCCGAAAAACGTTCAGAAAGCTTGCGTTTGATTGCGGAAAATGATATGATTATAATGTATCAAATTGTGATGAAGAATCTGAAGCTGAACTGATAGCTCTCAGATGTTTTTTCATGAATAAAATGCTTGGGAGGCATACAAAAAATGATCGATCGCTATACTCATCCGGAAATGGGCAACATTTGGACCCTGGAAAATGAATTCCGTACCATGTTGAAGGTTGAAATTCTGGCTTGTGAAGCAATGAACAAGCTGGGCATTGTGCCTGACGATGCTTTGAAGGATATTCAGAACAAAGCTGACTTCCGTTTGGAGCGTATTAAAGAGATTGAAGCAGTAACCAACCACGATGTTATTGCTTTTTTGACCAACGTGGCTGAGTATGTTGGAGATGCATCCAAATATATCCATAAAGGCTTGACCTCCAGTGACGTTAAGGATACTGCTTTGTGCTACATGACTGTACAATCTGCAGATCTGATCATGCGTCATCTGGAAAATTTCCATGCTATTTTGCGCCGTCGCGCTGCTGAATTCAAGAATACCGTTATGATTGGTCGTACCCATGGTATTCATGCTGAGCCCATGACCTTCGGCATGAAATTCTTGCTTTGGTCCGACGAGATTGAGCGTGATATGGAGCGTCTGAAGCAAGCTCGCGAAATGATGGCTGTGGGCAAGCTGTCCGGTGCTGTTGGTACCTATTCCAATATCGATCCCTTTGTAGAAGAGTATGTTTGCAAGAAGCTGGAGCTGAAGCCCGTTCGCCTGGCAACCCAAGTTATTCAACGTGACCGTCATGCGCATTTTTTGACCACCTTGGCTATCATTGGTTCCTCCTTGGACAAGATGGCTACCGAAATCCGCAACCTGCAGCGCACTGATATCCGTGAAGCCGAGGAATATTTTGCTCCTGGTCAAAAGGGCTCCTCTGCTATGCCCCATAAGCGTAATCCCATTACCTGTGAAAAGGTAAGCGGTATGGCTCGTCTGCTCCGTGGTTATGCAGTTGCAGGTCTGGAGGATGTGGCTCTGTGGCATGAGCGCGACATTTCCCATTCCTCTGTAGAACGTGTAATTCTGCCGGATGCTACCATTGCTTTGGACCATATGCTGCGCAAGTTCAGCAATATCATCGACAAGCTGCTTGTATATCCTGATGCTATGATGGCTAACCTGAACAAGACCGGCGGCTTGATTTTCAGCCAAAACCTGCTGATTGCCCTGGTAACCAAGGGCGTGCTGCGTGAGGATGCTTACAAATGGGTACAACGCAACGCTATGGCTCGTTGGCTGGAGGGTGCTGACTTCAAGACCAACGTGGAAGCTGACCCGGATATTAAGAAATATCTTACCGACGAAGAAATTGAACATTGCTTTGATCCCAAACCCATGCTGCGCAATGTTGATTTGATTTTCTCTCGTTTCGGTTTATAAGTGAAGAAGTAATAAGGAGTGACCATTAATGTCATCTGTTGTTGTATTAGGCGCTCAATGGGGCGATGAAGGTAAAGGTAAAATTGTTGACTATTTGGCGCAAAAGGCTGATGCCGTAGTGCGTTACAGTGGCGGCTCCAATGCCGGCCATACTGTTGTGGTTGACAATATCAGCTACAAGCTGCGTTTGTTGCCCTCTGGCGTATTGTTCAAGGACAAAATCAATGTTTTGGGCAATGGCGTTGTTATCAATCCTGGCGTAGTGCTGGCAGAAATCGCTGGCATGAAGGAAAAGGGTATTGACTGCAGCAATCTTGTAATTTCCGACCGTGCTCATGTAGTACTGCCTTATCACCAACGTCTTGATGAGCTGCAGGAGGAATCCTTGGGCAGCCACAAGATTGGCACCACCAAGGGTGGTATCGGCCCCTGCTATATGGATAAGGTAGCTCGCGTAGGCATTCGCGTATGCGATTTGATGGAGCCCGAAACCTTTGCTGAAAAGCTGAAGGTTAATATGGAAGCAAAGAATGCCATCATCACCAAGATTTATGGTGCTGAGCCCTTTGATTATGATACCGTGCTGAAGGAATATTTGGGCTATGCTGAACAGCTGCGTCCTTATGTTGCTGATACCGGCGTTGTTTTGGACGAGGTATTTGCTGCTAAGAAAAATGTACTCTTCGAGGGTGCGCAAGCAACCTTCCTGGATGTTGACCATGGTACCTATCCCTATGTTACCAGCTCCAATCCTACTGCTGGCAACGCCTGCACCGGCAGCGGCGTTGGCCCTCGCTTCATTGACCACGTTGTGGGCGTAGTGAAGGCTTATACCACTCGTGTAGGTGAAGGCCCCTTCATCACTGAGCTGTTGGATACTGATGGCCCTGGCACGCAAATTCGTGAAACTGGCCGTGAATACGGCACTGTAACCGGTCGTCCCCGTCGTTGTGGCTGGCTGGATGCCTTCATGCTGCGTTACAGCGCACGTTTGAACAGCCTTGATTATTTGGCAATTACCCGTCTGGATATTCTTGACCAAATGCCCAAAATTAAAATGTGCGTTGGCTACAAGATTGGTGACGAGGTGCTGAAGCGCATTCCTGCAAGCCTGAATGTTTTGGCCAAGGTTGAGCCTATTTTTGAAGAGTTCGACGGCTGGATGACTGATATCAGCGGCATTCGTGAATACGACAAGCTGCCTGAAAATGCTAAGAAATATCTGGCACGCATTGCCGAGGTTTCTGGCGTAGAGCTGGGCATTGTGTCCGTTGGTCCTAACCGCGAGCAAACCATTGTGCTCAAGGAGCTGCTGTAAGCCTATAAGTAAATATTTAATCCTGCATCTTGATGGTGCAGGATTTTCTTTTTAGGGCGCAGGCTATGGGGATGATGTTTCGCTTGCAGTATTTGGCAGAGTAAGATATAATGAATAAGGACATTTTTCCTGTGATAAGAGCTATAAAAAGCTTTTCATAGTGATTTATTGTTAGGGAGTAACTCACAAATGAGGGAGGAAAGACTTATGGAAAGAAAAATTGGTACTGTTTCCCGTGGCGTTCGTTGCCCCATTATTCGTGAAGGGGACAATCTGCCGGAAATAGTTGTAAATAGTGTGTTGGAGGCGGCTGCAAGCGAGGGCTTCGCTTTGCGTGATCGTGATGTTATTGCTGTTACGGAATCCGTGGTAGCACGCTCTCAAGGCAATTATGCAACCATTGAGGATATTGCTGCTGATGTGAAGGCCAAATTAGGCGGTGGCACCATTGGTGTTATTTTCCCCATTTTGTCCCGTAATCGTTTTGCTATTTGCCTCAAGGGTATTGCCATGGGTGCTAAAAAAATCGTGCTCATGCTCAGCTATCCCAGTGATGAGGTGGGCAACGCTCTGATTACCTGGGATCAGGTTGATGAGGCCGGCATTAATCCCTATAGCGATGTATTGAGCTTAGAAAAATATCGCGAGCTTTTTGGCGAAAACAAGCATGAATTCACTGGCGTGGACTATGTACAATATTACGCTGATTTGATTCGTGAGGCTGGTGCCGAGGTGGAGGTTATTTTTGCAAATCAGGCCAAGACTATTTTGCAATACACCGACTGTGTACTGAACTGCGATATCCATACTCGCGCTAGAACGAAGCGTATTCTTTTAGCTGCAGGCGCTAAGGTTGTGTGCAGCCTGGATGATATTTTGAATGCTCCTGTTAATGGCAGTGGCTGCAATGAGCGTTATGGCCTCTTGGGCTCCAACAAATCCACTGAAGATAAAATCAAGCTCTTTCCCCGCGAATGCCAAGGCATGGTGGAGGAGATTCAGGCAAGCATTTTAGAGAAAACCGGCAAGCATGTTGAGGTTATGGTTTATGGCGATGGTGCCTTTAAGGATCCTCAGGGCAAGATTTGGGAGCTGGCTGACCCGGTTGTTTCTCCTGCCTTCACCAATGGCCTGATTGGCACTCCCAACGAGCTGAAGCTGAAGTATCTGGCTGATAATGATTTCAAAAATCTTAGTGGCGTTGCTCTGAAGGATGCTATTTCTGCAGCTATTAAGGCTAAGAACGGCAGCTTGGTGGGCAATATGGCTTCCCAAGGTACCACCCCTCGTCAGCTCACTGATTTGATTGGCTCCCTGTGCGATTTGACCAGCGGCAGTGGTGACAAGGGTACTCCTGTAGTGCTGGTACAGGGTTATTTTGATAATTTCACTGATTAAGCTTGCTTAAGAAGCTAAAAAACGTCCTTCGCGAGAGGGACGTTTTTGTTTGACAGTTTTGTTATTGCAGGTTAAACTAATGCTTAGGAAATAGGATTAGCTTGTTTGCTAAGAAAGAGGTGTGCATTATGAAAATTATTTGCATGGAGCCCTTGGGCGTGTCCAAAGAAAAAATTACCAGTCTTGCTGCTCCGCTAGAGGCAGCAGACCATGAATTTACTTACTACACCACGAAAGAAACGGACCAAGCAAAGCTTTTGGAGCGGGTTAAGGACGCTGATATTTTGATGTTGGCTAATCAGCCCTTGAGCGCTGCCATTATTGAGCAGTGCCCCAATCTGAAAATGCTGGATATCGCCTTCACCGGCGTGGACCATGTGGGCCTGGATGCTGCTCGTGCGCGCAAGATTGTGGCCTGCAATGCGGCAGGTTATTCCACTAATGCTGTGGCTGAGCTGACCTTTGGCTTGGCTATCAGCGCTATTCGCAATATTGTGGCTGTGGACAAACGCTGCCGCGAGGGTGGTACCAAGGATGGCTTGGTGGGATTTGAGCTGTTCGGTAAAACCTTTGGCGTAGTTGGCACTGGTGCCATCGGCTGTCGTGTGGCCAAAATTGCTAAGGCCTTTGGCTGCAAGGTGCTGGCCTATAGTCGCACAGTGAAGCCGGAATTGGCTGCTGAAGGCGTGGAGTATGTGGACTTGGATACGCTCTTGGCTCAGTCCGATTTTGTGTCCCTGCATGTGCCCATGACTCCTGCTACCGCCAAGATGATTAATGCGGAGAGCATTGCCAAGATGAAGGATGGCGCAGTGCTCATCAACTGCGCTCGCGGCGGTGTTGTGGATAGCGAGGCCTTGGCTGAGGCGCTAAACAGCGGCAAATTGGCAGCAGCGGGCATCGATGTTTTCGAAAACGAGCCGCCGCTGGCAGTGGAGCACCCTCTACTACACGCGAAAAATGTGGTGGTTACGCCCCATGTGGCCTTTGCTAGCAAGGAAGCTCTGGAAACCAGAGCTGACATTGTCTTTGCTAATATTGATGCCTTTTTGGCTGGTAAACCGCAAAATATAGTAAAATAAAAAAGTAATATTGTAAGCTACATTTTGAAGAAAATGAAAAATGAGACGCGAGTGTGATTAATAAACTTTCATATTCGCGCCTTTTTCATATTCTACATAAAAGTAAAGCAAGCGTTACATAGCTGACACCAATAAAAGTAAAAAATATAGTACACTTTAGATGCAGGATAAAGAGAAACCTTCCTCTAACACTCTGAGTCCCCCAAGCAAAACAAAAGCACGCCACAGCCTGACCCGTGAGGGCAGGCATGGGGGAGTGCAGGTTGACTAGTAATGAAAAGGAGGTGCAGGTTATGTGGTGGGCCAAAACTGGTTACAAGATTGCTTACGCTAGCATCGTAGGTGTGTGGGCAGTGCTGATGTTTGTGGTTTTTACCTAACTAAGGCGAAGCTCACTGACCCATTAGGCTTGTGGAAAGGAGGCAGGATGATGGATAGCACGACTATTCTTAGCATCGGAATTATCGCTTTGATTTGCATCGGTGGTATTTGGCTGATGGAGCATTAACGGACTTATATATTAAACAATAAAGGACTGATTACATTGCACACAATGATAAATAATTCCATGGCTGCTGCAGCACCATGTTAGCCGCTCACTGTAAATGAGGTGAGCGGCATTTTTGTTGCTATGGTATTGATAAACAGGCAAGCTTGGTGCTGGAAAAGTAAACGCCGAGAATGTTTCTCGGCGTTTAGTAAGGCAATGTTATTAATTTTTATGTAAGCCTATTATTACAGCACCTTTTGCAGCAGGTTCAGCACGTTTTGATGGGTGATTTTTTGGATAGTGCTATCGCTGTATTTAGTGGCCAGATATTCGATTAAGGGCTTGTAGTCCTGCACACCCTGAATGTTGTAGGGTGGATGGCTGATGCCGTCAAAATCGCTGCCAAAGCCAAGGTGATCATCGTTGCCCATAAGGTTCAGCATGTGGTCGATGTGCTTATAAACGCTTTCGATGCAGGCGTTATTATAATCATCTTCTAAGAATTGACCTGCAAAGGTGATGCCAATAAGACCATCATTTTCGTTAATAGCCAGAATTTGCTTGTCGTCTAAATTTCGGGGATGGGAGCACAGTGCTTTAGCGTCGGAATGAGTAGCGATAATGGGCTTGGTGCTGGTCTCGATAACATCCCAGAAGCCAGCAGGAGCGATGTGGGAGACGTCTACCAGCATGCCTAAGCGATTCATTTCCGCTACAACCTTGCGACCAAAGACGGTGAGACCGCCGCCGCTGCCTTCCTCGTTGACGCCGTCAGCAATATCGTTGCGGTTGCTCCAAACCAAGGTCATAGCACGGACGCCCAGCTCGTAAAGGCAGCGCAGGGCTTCTAAGCTGCCATCGATGGCACCGCCCTCTTCAATAGCTAAAAGAGAAGCACACCGGTGATTCAAAACGTCTGCAGCGTCCTCTTTAGTGCGCACCTCTAGAATGTCGATGCCTTGCTCTTTAAGCTTGCGCATTTGCTGTAAATAGGTATCCAAAAGCAGCATGGTGTAGCGCAGCCCGCCGCCATAGCGATATTCCGGCGTAGGCACGAACATAGCGTAGAATTGCAGCATGCCGCCCAATTCCAGCTGGCGTTTAACGTCGATGTGCTGCTTGTTTTCGTATAAATCTATTTGTTTTTTGTATAATTCAGTAAGGGTGTCGCAGTGACAATCGCAAATAAACATGGTCATAGCCTCCGTAGAGGTCGCCTATAAGGCATCATCTACTTCACAAAGGCTCCTAGATGTACCTCTAGTACGCCGTCGTCACCTTTGCTCGTAGCTAATACCTTCTAGACGACCTTTGTAGTTAATAGCGTAATTATTATATCTCTTGTTTAAAAAGAGATGCCCCTCTAAATAGAGGGGGCGCTCTCGGGGTCATAAATTAATAGCCAGTGTAGTAGAAGAAGAAGGTCATGCCGATGGTTACAGCCATAGCGCCCATCATGGGGATGAAGGTGCGTTTTACCAAATCAAAGCTAGAAACGCCGCCCATACCGGAGGATACTACGATAACCGCGGTGATGGGGGAGCAGCTACGCATGATGGAGGCTGCAAAGTGCATGGGCAGCAGCATCAGTACGGGATGCAGGCCGGTAGCGGAAGCTACAGCCGGAGTCAGAGCCGCAAAGGCGAAGAAGGGAGCGTTACCGGAGCCCATAACAATAGCGGAGCCGCCGATAATAGCAACCATAACCAGCATCATAGCCATAGGACCGAAGCCTAGACTTTGGCTACCGTCGATCATAGCCTTAATGGTACCCATGGAAATAAGGCCCTTAGCAAAGGTTTGGCCTGCTACTACCAGGGTAATTACGTTGGCCATTTGCAGACCCAGGCCATCGAAGAAGGCTTGAATATCACCCAAAACCTTGTGGCCATCGCGCCAACGAATGTATTCGCAGATAACGCCGATGAAGAGACCGATAAACATAGCCATAACGATGTTCATCTTAATCCAGGTAATCCACAGGGAGCTGAAGCTCAAAATCAAAGCCAGGGGAATAACAGGCAGGATAGCATAGATGGCCGGTGCAGTATCGGATTCGTCCTTAACGGTTTCTACGTCAATGGGCTTAACAACGTGTCCATCAAGCTTATCCATATATTTTTGAGTCAGATAATGCAGCACACCTACAACCACGAAGGCTACAGCTACGATGGGAACCTGATAATGGCTCCAATAGAAAACGGGGTCCACACCGGCGGTTTCGGCGGACAAGATGGTGCCGGTGTCACTGGGGCTCCAGTCGAAGCACAGGGTGGTAGCAACCGCTGCGGTTGCAGACAGGCGAGAAACGCCCAAGCCAATCAAAATGGGGAACATGGTTACCATCAAGAGCATGGCCAAGCCGGAGGCGCTGTTGATGCAAAGACCGATGAGCATACCAACGATCCAAGTAGCGCTCATAACGATATAGGGGGATTTCAAGGCTAACAGGGGTTTAATGGTGAGGCGAACCAACGCACGGGATGCACCGATCTTATCCATATATTTGGCGAAGGCGCCTACGGACATAATGTTCAGGCCCAGCTTGCCTACATTGGAGCTTAAGGTTGCGCGGATAAACTCAAAGGCATCCAAAAATACGGAGCCAGTGGTAGCCTTAGCGCCTAAAATTTGGCCATAGCCTAGAATAGAAGCTAGCCACATTAAAATCATACCGCCCAAGAAGAGAACGGGTTGGGGTTTGAACTTTTTGTAGATGAGATAGCCAACCCAAAAAGTTACCACAGCAGAAATAACAACACCCATTTGCAACATCCTTTCTTTACATAATTTTTGTGCAAAAATTTGGTAAATATATTATATCATGAATGAGCAGATGGGGGCAAGAAAAACCTGCCTTTTTTGTGTTTACAGAAAAGACAGGTTCTGATGCAATGGACAATTATAATAAAAAATATATAATTTATGCTCTTTCACTGGTTGGCAATGCTTGGAGAGCGTGCTGGATATAAAGCCTTTGAATGGCAGGATAACGGCCAATACCATTTAAATGTCCTGTTGTGGAAATGCCCAAGGCTTCGATTTGGGACTTCCAGCTATCGGGCTCATCGCCGTACATATCATTGTTGGCATGGTCGCCGGCAACTACCATGAGGGGATAAAGATGCACATGCTTGTAGCCGCGCTGCTGTAAGCGTTCAAGCACAGTGGCAAAATTAGGAGTATCCTCGTCCTCGACCGTGCCCACCAATACGGGGACTTGGCATTGGTCGAAGAGCTCCTGCAGCTTTACATAGGTGTAGCCATGGGCAGCATTGTTGGCTCTGGGGGTGCCATGACCCATGAAGATTACACCTTCACCTTCGGCTAAGGGCGGCAGCTGCTCCAAAAGGGCGCTGACTGCGAGCTGATAGTCTTCCTCGGTGACGATGAGGGGCCTGCTGATGGTGATGCTTTTAAAAAGGGGCAGGAACTTTTCCTTGAGAGCCAAGATTTTTTGCTCAAATTCCTCCCCGTGGAGCAAATGGGTGGGGGCAAGGAGCACTTCCTCGTAGCCCGCTGTAGCTAGTTTGGGGAGCAGGGCTTCCACATCGTCTATAAAGATGCCACGGGCAGCAAGACGTTTGCGAATAATGCCGGAGGTAAAGGCACGATATTGGTCAAAGTCGGGCAGGGCGGTGGCTAAGGCTGCTTCAATGCCGCCGATATCCCTTTTACGGGTTTCGTCAAAGGTGGAGCCAAAGCTGATGACTATTAATGCTTTTTTATTCTTCATGGTCAACCTCATTTCGTCTTTATTGTGCTTCTATTATAGCACAGATTACTTTGGTAAAAAAATACTCTCCGTCAGCTACGGGCGGAGAGTATAGGTCGTTTTCTTGTTTGGAGTATGCTTATTTGTGTAATGCATCCCAGGCTTGGTCAGCCTTTTCAACAAAGATTTTGCGTACTGCTTCGTTTTCGCCTAAGCCGTGGATGTAAGCATCAACCTTGAAGCCTTCCTTTTCCAAAATGGATTTGTAGGAATCGGGCTCGTCACCGGCCATATCGTTGTTGGCGTGGTCGCCTGCAACCATCATCAGGGGCATCAAAGTTACATTTTTTATCTTTTTAGCCTTCAGCTGCGGAATAACGGTTTCCAGATGGGGCCAGCCTTCAACGGAGAAAATCAAAACATTTTCATAGCCAAGCTCGTTCAGACGGTCCTGCATTACAGCGTAATAAGCATTGGCCGGATGAGGAGTGCCATGAGCCATTACCAGCACAGCATCCTTTTTGCCCATCTTGGGGAATTGGGTGGACAGGGCCTTCATGGTAGCAGTAATGTCGTCATCCTGGCCTTCTTGGCCTTGCCAATACATCAGAGGAGTGCCAAAGGAAGCTCTCTTGAAATCATTCTTGTGCATTTGATAAACGGCATCCTTGTAGGCATATTCCATACCAGGGATGATGTCCAAGGAGGTCATAGCTACGCAGGAGTAGCCTTCCTTTTTCAGCTGAGCAAGGGCTTCTTCAGGAGTAGGATAGGTGATGCCTTCCTTAGCCTTAATGCGGTCAATAATAATGTGGGAGGTGAAGGCAGTCACAACTTTCACACCGGGATGAGCCGCCTTGATGGCTTCTACAGTAGCATCAATGGTTTTCTTGCGAGTATCCTTGAAGGTAGTACCAAAGCTCATGACGAGGATGGCATCCTTATCAGGCAGATTAGCCAGGGCAGCGTTAGTGTTTGACTTTACGCCGATTTCGGTAGCCATGAGCAGGGCGGGGGTTGCGGTTTTAACCTCATCACTAAGCTGATAAGCAGCATGGCTGGTAGCAGCAAAGCCTAAAAGAGCTGCACAGGTCATGGTGGTGATAGCGAGTTTTTTTAAGGATTTCATAGATACACACTCCTTTGGTTTATGTTTTGCACATTAATTGAGTCACGACTAAAATGTATAAAAGAGTTTAGATTGCTCTCTTTCTTAAGATTATATCACGTATAAATAAGATGTCAAGAATAATGAGAATCAATTTCATTAAGACTTTAGAGGCGCAAAAAGAAAGCCCCTAATATGGGCGTTAAACCATATTAGGGGTATAATTTATGCCTGATTATTTTTTGAGAGCTTTTAAGAAATCCTTAGTAGAACGACCTAGCATACCGGAGGTGTCCTCCTCGTATTCTCGCTCACGTCTGTCCATAACATTGGCAATAACTGCCGCTGTTTCTAAATCATGAACATTGTAGATTACATCCATCAAGGCATTGTTGTGATAAGCATCGGGAACCCATACTTGGGTGGGGATGGGAATCTCTACATAATATTCCTTGCCCCATTGGTCCTTGCGCTTTTCCTTAAAGTACTCAGTTTTTTGCTCATAATGGCCCGGTACCTTATAGCGGCGATAGCCTAGGTAATTTATGATAATGCGCACTTCCGCAGTTTTAGGAGCCTTTTTGTTGCGCTGCAAAAGGCTTTCCTGCTCACCTGTGGGTGCAATGGGACCGCCAGCACGCTCGTCTGTCAAAATCAGACCTGCTTTGCCTGCTGCGCTGTAAAGAGCAGATAGCATTTTTTCTTCAGCCATAGCCTCGGCATGGAAGTTACCGCTGTTTTCAGGATGGGTGTTGTTAATGACAGTGACCTTAATGTTGCGTAAATTAGTAAAATCGTATTCAGGATGACGATAAAGCTTGGGGCCAGCTGCTGCGCTAAGGCAGAAGAGGCAGAGTGTTAGAGCGAGTAAAATGATTCTTTTCATAACGCACCTTCCTTAAAAAATGGTTGCACCCCAACTAATTAAGCAGCTCATTTACTTTTGCTAAGCTGAGCCTTGATACCGGCAAAGGTTTCGGGACTGATGATATGCTCGATGCGGCAGGCATCCTTTTCTGCGATTTCCACATCAACGCCTAAGACTTCGTTGATGAAGCGAGTGAGAGTTACATGACGATCATAAACAGCGGTGGCTTTTTTCAGACCCTCCTTGGTTAATAAAATGGAGCCATCAGGATACATAATAATATAGTTATCGCGCTTTAAAATGCTCATAGCGCGACTAACGCTGGCTTTGGTAAATTGCATTGCCTCAGCGATATCGATGGAGCGAACGCTGCCGTTCTTTTTAGTGAGAACGAGAATTGTTTCCAGGTAGTTTTCACCTGATTCAAGTAGAGCCATAGGTATAACCTCCAAGCCTAGTGAGAGTGATTGCAGTGATAAAAACCAATCTATTATCCCCTATTTTAGCATATTTAATCCTACCCGTCACTAGTTAATAGTGTATAATAAGATAAATGACAGGAGGAGTGACGATGCTAATCTTTATGATAGAGCAGGAAAGCGTGTGGGAGCTTTTAAAGCGGACCGCTAAGCCCATTGTACTGTATGGCATGGGCAATGGTGCTGATAAAATACTGGATTGGTGCGAGGCGAACGAGGTACCAGTGCAGGGCGTTTTTGCTAGCGATGAGTTTGTGCGGGGGCAGCAGTTTCGCGGCTTTACCGTAGAGCGCTATGCCGCTATCAAGGCTCGCTTAGGGGAGGAGCTTTTAGTAGTAATAGCCTTTGCCAGTGAAAGGCCGGAGGTGCTGGCTCGCTTTCGCGAGCTGGCTAGCGAGCAGGAGGTAGTGGCGCCGCATTTGCCGCTTTTTGCGGAGGAGGAGCTGGTAAGCAGCGAGTGGCTAGCAAAGCACGAGCAAGAGCTAGAGCTGGTGTATGAGCGCTTGGCAGACGATGCTTCGCGAAAGGTTTTTGCCAATACCTTGAACTATAAGCTGAGTGGAAAAATCAGCTATTTGTTTGAATGCGCAAGCGAGCGGCAGGAGGATTTGCGCCAGCTAATCCGTCCTGACGCGAAGGAGATTTATTTAGATTTGGGTGCTTATAACGGGGACACCATTCAAGAATTAGGTGAGCTGACCAATTGGCAGTGGCGTGAGGTGGTGGCAGTGGAGCCGGACAGGCGCAACTGCCGCAAGCTACGTGCGCTGGCCGAGGAGCTCGCCCGGCGCGGGCTTGCTGTGGAGGTGCACGAAAGCGGCATCTGGGATGCCGCGGGTGAGCTTAGCTTTAGCGACAGCGGTGGACGTCAGTCCACCTTTATTGGCGCGAGTAAAAGGGAGGTGCCGGTGACTACTATTGACGTTGTAGCGGCGGGACGAGCCGTCTCCTACATCAAAATGGATGTGGAGGGGGCGGAGGTGCAGGCGCTGCAAGGCGGCGCCGGGACTATTAGCCAACACAAGCCGAAGCTATTTGTGGCTGCCTATCACTATGATGTGGATTTATTCCGTTTGCCATTATTAATGTGGCAGCTGGTGCCGGACTATAAAATCTATCTGCGAAAGCATCCCTATGTTCCTGCCTGGGAGTTAAATTTTATCGCTGTGCCTAGCAAGTAACAAAGCCAAAATGTGTATTTGAAGTAGAGTCAGTGAAGCCTGCTTTAAATACACATTTTTTTCTTGCTATAAGCGGGACGCAAAAAGTCCGTATAGGACAAAAATAGTCACATGTAATTCCGTGGTGGAATGTCTACTCAATAAGCGTAAATGTGACACAAAAAGTATAAAAATTGTTAAATTTTTGTAAAGTGTAAGCAGGAAGAAATTGGACCGTAGCGAATTTTTCTAATGAGGGTGTAGAATGTCGTTTACACTAGTAAATTAAATATCAACGAGGATAAGGAAAAGGAGTGTTTGTGAATGAAAAAATCTAAATGGATGCTTGGCGCAGCAGCAATTCTGGCATTGAGCGTAGCACTGGCTGGCTGCGGTGGCGGCGACAAAAAGGCTGACAAAAAAGCTGGCGGCACTAAAGGCGAAATCATGGTTTATACCTCTATCTACCCTGATATCATCGACAATATGTGCAAACCTAATGTTGCCAAAGCATTCCCCGAAATGAAGGTTAACTGGTTCCAAGGCGGTACCGAAAAAGTTGTTACCAAGATTACCGGCGAAA
Organism: Phascolarctobacterium sp.; assembly: GCA_030540395.1. Lineage (GTDB taxonomy): Bacteria > Bacillota > Negativicutes > Acidaminococcales > Acidaminococcaceae > Phascolarctobacterium_A. Next base: position 54,336 of record JAUNWI010000008.1, on the reverse strand, counting down.
TCAAAGCTAAGAAGATTGGCGCTGACGTATTGATGGTAGCAGATCCTTCCTACTATCTGAAATTAGAAGATCAAAAACTGTTGCTTCCTTACAAATCCAAGGAAGAAAAGAATTTGATTAACGATAAAGCAGCTGATGGCGCTTGGTATGCAGTTCGTGTTTGCAACATGATCATTGCTTACAATGCTGACAAGCTGAAGGCTGAAGATGCTCCGAAAAACTGGACCGATTTGACCGACCCGAAATGGAAGGGCAAAATCGCTATGCCTAACCCCATGCTGAGCGGTACCGCTTATGTAGCAGTTGGCGCTTTGGCTGACAAATATGGTTGGGAATATTTTGACAAACTGAAGGCTAACGGCCTGCGCGTTGAAGAAGGCAACTCCGCTATCCAAAACAAGCTGTTGACCGGCGAATATGCAGCTGCAATGATTTTGGAAGAAAACATCCTGAAGCTGGCTAACACCAAGAAAGAGCCCTTGAAGGTTATCTATCCGAAGGACGGCGTAGTTCAAGTTCCTTCCCCGATTGCAATCTTCAACACCACCAAGAATCCTGAGGGCGCTAAAGCTTTGGTTGACTGGTGGCTGAGCAAGGAAGGCCAACAAGCAGTTGTTAAGGGCTGGATGCACTCCGTTCGTGGCGACGTTAAAGAGCCTATTGGTTCCGTTCCGACCAAAGGTCTGACCGACGGCAAGATCAAAGTTGACTGGAGAAAACTGGCTGACAACAACGCTAAGATTAAAGAAGAGTTCCGTAAGAGAGTTATGGACAAATAATCTACCTGTAGTGTAACAATGTAATTCATAGGCAAAACAGGGACGCTTCGGCGCTCCCTGTTTTCCTGCTTTATTTTTAAGTCCCTTAAACCCCTATGTTTTGAGATTTTTTAGGGAAGGAGAAACATTACTTTCCATGCTATCATCACGTATAAACAGCAAAACTATCGTTATTTCACTATCCGTGCTGCTGCTGCTCTATTTTGTAATTTTCCCCATGGGAATTTTGCTTTTCGACAGCATTGTCAAGGATGGTGCCATTAATTTAGAAAACTACCGTAACGTGTACAGCGCCGATGTAAACTGGAAGGCTTTGACCAATACCGTGGAGCTGTCCCTTATGGTTATGATTGCCAGCGTTATCATTACGTTCCCGCTGGCCTGGCTGGTTGGTCGTACCGATATGCCCGGTAAGAAGGGCTTCCGTACCCTCTTGGTTTCCAGCTACATGATTCCGCCCTATGTTGGCGCTATTGCCTGGGTACAGCTTTTGAATCCCAGTGTAGGCTATTTAAACAATATCTTTAAGTGGATGTTTGGCCTGCAAACGGCTCCCTTTGATATTTACACCTTTTGGGGCTTGGCTTGGGTATTGACGCTGTTCTATTCCCCCTTTGCTTTTATTACCATTTCTCGCGCTATGGAGAAAATGGACCCGACTTTGGAGGAAGCAGCTCGCGTATCCGGCGCTTCTCCCCTGCGTACCGTGCTGGACGTAACCCTGCCCCTGATGGCACCCTCCATTTTGGCTGGTGGCCTTTTGGTATTCATCGCTGCAGGCTCCTGCTTCGGTATCCCCTCCATCGTTGGTATGCCCGGTAATATCGAGGTTATGACCACACGTATTGTAACCTATATTTACATGGGTGATGATGCCGGTATCCGTGATTCCACGGCTTTGGCTGCTTCCCTGATGTTTATTGCTAACATCCTTCTGATGGGCATGACCTGGATGATGGGTCGCAAGGATTACACCACTATTTCCGGTAAATCCACCCGTCCTAATATCGTAGAGCTGGGCAAATGGCGTTGGCCTGCCTTCTGTGCCGTTGGCCTTTATGGTGCAATCGCCGTAATTATCCCCTTGGGCTCCATCGTGCTGACATCCTTCCTGAAGTCCATGTCCAAGCCCATTACCTGGTCCAATATCGGTATTGACCCCTGGATTCCCGTTATTACCAGTGCCCAATACATGGAAAGCGTTTGGAACTCCGTAATTTACGGTGTTATCGCTGCTACCATCGGTACTCTGCTCAGCTTGTTCGTGGCTTATCTGGCTGTTAAAACTCAGATTAAAGGCCGCAGCATTCCTGACCTGTTGGTAGTAATTGGCGGCTCCACTCCGTCCATCGTTATCGCCTTGGCTTTGATTATTACCTTCAGCGGCAACTATGGCCTGAACCTGTACTCCACCGTGTGGATTATTATCGTCAGCTACCTGGTTAAGTACATGACCATGTCCGTGCGTACTATTGCGGCTGCGCTTAGTCAGGTACACATTTCCTTGGAAGAGGCTGCGCTGAACTCCGGTGCTAACTGGCTGCGCTGCTGCAAGGATATTATTATCCCGTTGATTGCTCCTTCCGTAATCGCCGGCTGGTTCTTGATTTTCATGCCGTCCTTCTACGAATTGACCATGTCTTTGCTGCTGTATGGCAGTGACACCAAGACCATTGGCGTATTGCTGTACGAGCTGCAAACCTATGCTGATACCCAGAATGCTTCCGTGCTTTCTGTAATCATTCTGGCTATCGTCCTCATTGGTAACTTGATTCTGAACAAGCTTTCCAAGGGTAATGTTGGTATTTAACAAGGAGTGAACAATAAATGTCTGAGGTAAGAATTGAGCATGTATTTAAGCGTTTCGGCGGCGTAACTGCTGTAAACGATTTTAATTTAGTTGTTAAGGATGGCGAATTCGTTTCCATCCTGGGTCCCTCCGGTTGCGGCAAGACCACTACCCTGCGCATGATTGCAGGCTTTGAGCGTGCCACCGAGGGTGAAATTTATATCGGCGAGCAATGCGTAAGCTCCTCCATCAAGGGCTCCTTTGCACCTCCGGAAAAACGCGATATCGGCATGGTATTCCAATCCTATGCAGTATGGCCCCATATGACCGTGGCTGAAAACGTTGGCTATCCCCTGAAGATTCAAAAGGTGGACAAGGCTGAGCGTGAACGCCGCGTACAGGAAATGCTGGAGCTGGTACATCTTGGCGAATATGGCAAGCGTTATCCCAACCAGCTGTCCGGCGGTCAACAACAGCGCGTAGCTTTGGCTCGTGCGCTGGTGGCAGAGCCCGGCCTGCTGCTCTTGGACGAACCCCTGTCCAACCTGGATGCTAAGCTGCGTGAATCCATGCGCTTTGAAATTTTGGAAATTCAAAAGAAAACCGGCATTACCGTTGTTTATGTAACCCATGACCAGGGCGAAGCCATGGCGATGAGTGACCGCGTTGTGGTTATGAGCATGGGCGTGGTACAACAAATCGGTGCTCCCCACGAAATTTATACTCAACCTGCCAACAAGATGGTTGCCGACTTCATCGGTCTGGTTAACTTTATGGAGGGCGAGGCTAAGGGTGACCGCGTATTCCTGAAGGGCAGCAATGTTTCCTTCCCCAATACCAGTAAGGTTACTGGCGAAGCAACTATCGCTGTACGTCCCGAAAACATTACTATGTCCTTGGACGGCGGCCAAATCGAAGGCCAGCTGACCCACCGCTTCTACTTGGGCGATGCGGTTGACTATCGCGTAAAGGTGGGCGACCACGATGTGCGCGTTATCGTTAAGGGTGCAGACTTGGATGCTATCCCCGATGGCGCCAAGGTATATCTGGACTTTGACCGCGTTATGGTTTTTGAGAAATAAGCATCAAAATTGTAAAATTTTAGGCTGGCAGACCTGCCAGCCTATTTTTTTCTGCTTTTTGCTTGTCAAGGTATGATATAATGATAGAGGAAAGGCGGATTAAGAATAATGCGAAAAATAGCTTTTGCAAGGATAATATGTGTACTGCTGGCCTTAGTGATATTGGGTGGCTGCGGTGGCGAAAAGCCCCAGGAAAAGCCACGGCTGGAGCTGTGCAGCAGTATGAATAAGGCTTTTACAGAGCTTATTGCTGAGAGCTTTAGTAAAAAAAGTGGTGTTAAGGTTGTGGTGAGCTACCTTCCCGGTGGCACTCAGCAGCAGCGCTTTGATTATTTGCGTCAGCATAAATTTGATATTTGGCTGGGCGGTACCAGTGAGGAATTTTTTATGGCCGATGAGCAGCATATCTTAGAACCTTATCTGGCCAAGGAATCCTACAAGGTGCCGGCGGAGCTGCGCAATCGCACTGGTGAATGGACCAGCCTTTATTTGAGCTATATTGCTTTGCTGAGCAATAAAAATAATCTCCAGGCCTATGGACTTTATGCTCCCGAAAGCTGGGATGAGCTGTTGGCACACCAGCTGAAGGATGAGATTACTATGGCGGATTTTACTCAGGGTGGTGCCAGCTTTGGCATGCTGACTTCGATTTGGCAGCTGCGGGGCCGGGAGGCCGCGCTGGAATATGCGGCTAAGCTCAATGCTCAAAATCCGGATTATACCTCTGGCTTTGGTGAGGCAGTGGACAAGGTTTATATCGGTAAAAAAACAGTGGCAGTGGTGCCGCTGGATTATGCTTTGCTCTTAGAAACACGGCATCGACATCTTTTTGCTACGGTGCCCAAGGATGCTAACCGCAATATCCTGACTGGTGCGGCCATCATTAAGGGGGCTCCCCACGAGCAAATAGCCAAGAGCTTTTTGGACTACCTGATGAGCGACGAGGGCGCCGAGCTTTTGCCCAAGAATGGCTACCATTACATGTGGCACGTAAAAAATTATCCCTACAACGATGGTCGTAGGGAGCTTATAGGCAATGTGCAGGTGCCAGTGGATGATTTGAGCTGGACCAGCACCTATAAGAGTGAGATTATAAAAAAATGGGTTAATGCACGCTAGTGCTTAACCCATTTTGTGCTTTACATGGTCTAAGGCTTGGTCAAAAAGCGAAAGGACATGAGCATCGTCCAAGGAATAGATTACTTCCTTGCCTTCCTTGGTGAATTTTACTAGGTTAGTGGACCTCAAGATGCGCAGCTGATGGCTGATGGCAGAATGGGTCATCTCCAAGGCCTCTGCAATGCAGGTGACGCACATTTCCTGATGGGCCAAAAGTGCCAAAATGCGGATGCGAGTAGGGTCGCTAAGCACCTTAAAGGTATCCGCCATGGGCTGAAGATATTTTTCGTCCTCCTGTCCTGGTAGAGGAAGCTTGTGTTGATGGATATGCATAATTTCACCTGCTTTTATTTTTGCTGTGCATGGAAAGGCCCTTGTTAAAGAAAAACAAAAGGCAAACATAATAGGCAAAGCCACCGGTTGTGGTGCGTGTTAAGAACCAGGAGGGAAAGAGGAAAAAGCTGACAAATAAGAAAAGAACTTGGGGGAGCACGCTGAAAAGGCCTGCGATTCCTCCTTCGTGCAAGGCTTCACGGATTTTTAGGGCGGATAATACGCTGTAGCGAGAAGCAAAGATGCCAAAAAACAGGCCGCTCATACCGTAAAGCAGATAGGTCACAATCTGGTGGAAGGTCATGCTATTTACCTGCCTTCATTTTTAGCTGGGCCAACAAGCCACTCTTGAGCAGAAGTCCCGCGATAATGCTGCCACCAATGGTGCTAACCAAAAAAGGAGGAACGAAGAACCAAGCCACAGCTTTGCTGCCTAAAAGCGTGCTGGCAATGAGCCAGGCCACCAGGCCGCCCAAAATACCGGTGCCGAAAATTTCGCCTGCCATGGCTGCGGGAATATTGTTCCAACGCTTGTAGGCGAGACCTGCTAATAAAGCGCCAATCATACTGCCGGGAAAGGCCAAAAGGGAGCCCGTGCCAAACATGTTGCGCAGACAGGAAATAATAAAGGCGATGGCCACGGCGTAGTCAGGACCCAACAGCACGGCACCTAAAACGTTGATAGCGTGCTGCACCGGAAAGCATTTGGAAACGCCGGCAGGAATATAAATCAGATGCGCGCTAAGAGTGCCGATGGCAATCAAAAGCGCTGCGGAAGTCAGTTTGTGTACTTGCATGAAAATCCCCTCTATTCTAAAGCAATTGAATGATAAAGTTCACTGATATTATACCATTTTTCTCAAGAAGTGGGCTAGTAAAAAAAGGATAACGGACAATTTTTGTAGAATAGTATAGCACTATCTGTGTTTAGTTTAGCAATAATTGGAGTGATGAGCATGAACCTCTTGGAGGGAATTAAAGTTGTAGATTTTTCCAAATGGCTGCCAGGGCAGTATTGCGGCATGCTGCTGGGTGATTATGGTGCAGATGTTATCAAGATAGAGGATTTGGGCGGGGACGCCACCCGCAAGTTTTGGCCGGAAAAGGCGCCAGGCATGAGCTATTGGCATATGATGCTGAATCGTAATAAGCGTGGTGTGGCATTTGACATCAAAAAGGCCGGTGGACGGGAGGCGTTGAGCAAGCTTTTGGCAGAGGTCGATGTTTTTTTGGAGGGCTTTCGTCCCGGGTATCTGGCTCGCTACGGCTTGGATTATGAGAGCCTGCACAAAATCAATCCACGCTTAGTGTATTGTTCCATTACTGGCTTTGGGCAAAATTGTCATAAGCCCGCTCATGATTTGAATGTGATTGGTTTGGCAGGCTTGAATAGCCTTGATGATGTGGGTGGTGCCTGCGTCAGCGAGGTGCAGGTTTCGGCTATCGGCAGTGGCTTGAATGCTTTGAGCGGCATCGCTATGGCACTCTTGGCTCGTGAGAAAACTGGGCAAGGGCAGTGGCTGGACGTGAATCTTTACGCTACCGCCATGTCCATGCAGGTAACAGGCATCAGCTCCCTGTGGGGCTGTGCCGAAACGGGCGATACTCCCTTCGGTCGTACTGCCCATTATTACAATATCTATCGTTGTAAGGATGGACGCTTTTTGACCGTGGGCACCATTGAACCGAAATTTTGGCAGCGCTTTTGCGATTTAATTGCTTGTCCTGAGCTAGAGAAAAGGCAGTTTGATTTTGCTCATGAGGCGGAGCTGAAGCAAATTGTTTCGGACAAGATTGCGGCTAAAACCCAGGCAGAATGGCTGGAGCTCATTGGTGGCGCAGAGTTTTGCGTAACCCCGGTGTGCACGCTGGACGAGGCACTGCAAAGCCAGCTGACTGCCCAAGAAAATATCCTGCAGGAGCAGGAATGCGATTTAGGCAAGCTGCGTTACATGGGTGGTCCTGTAAAATTCTCGGATGCCAGCGCTGCTATTTCCCGCCGTGCGCCCTATTTGGGCGAGCATACGGAGGAGGTACTGGGAGCTTTAGGTTATAGCTTCGCAGATATTAGTGCTTTGAAAGCAGAAGGAGCGATTTAGGAGGTGTACAATGGCAAAGCTTTATAAATTATTTTTAGCCTTCGTGGTGGCTTGTGCCTGCTTTGTGGGGCTGCAGCCGGCAGAGGCAGGCATGATTAGTCTTGAGGATGAGATCAAGATGGGCAAGGAAACAGCCCAAGCCTTGGAGGCTAAATATGGCCTTTCCCAGGATTATTATTTGAATGAGCGGGTGGACAGAATTGGTCAACGCTTGGCGGCAGTGTGCGGGCGCAACGAGATTACTTATTCCTTTAAGGTGCTCAACTGCAATGAGGTCAACGCTTTAGCCTGCCCCGGCGGCTTTATTTATGTGTTTAAAGGGCTGATGGATTACATGCCCTCGGATACGGAATTGGCTGGTGTTTTAGGTCACGAGGTTGGCCATGTGGCAAAAAAACACACCGTGCATTCCATTGAAAAGCAGCTGTGGACTTCCTTGATTCTCATCGCTGCTACTAGAGGTCAGGGCTTGGGGTTGGTGCAGGCCGCCCAGCAGGCGCTGTTTGCAGGCTACAGCCGCACCGACGAGCGTGGTGCCGATAAAGAGGGCGTGAACAATACTATTAAGGCGGGCTTTAATCCCTATGCCATGTTGATTACAGTGCAAAAGCTGGATGATTTGTCCAAGCAGGGTGGCGGCGCTAATTACGGCCTGTTCAGCAGCCATCCCGAGCCTGAAGAACGTGTAAAGCGCGTGCTAAAGCAGCTGAAGGAGTATAATATTCATCCAGATGTAACTGTTACTGATGACAATCATGCTTCTGTTACCGAAGGAAATTGGCGCTTTGATATTAATCAAAGCATTGGCAATACCAAGGCGAAATATCGCGCTTATATGCTGGCAGGGGGCCTATGGAACGTGCGTCAGCGCGGCAAGGTAAATCCCAATTATTTTGTGGTGTATGACAATGGCAGCTATGCTCATATTTACTACGATGATATCCAGGTGCTGACACTGTATACTCAGGATGCAGGAGCTTGGGGCAGCGCCGGTGCTTACGCCAGCGCCTGCGTGGATATGCTGCGTGACTGGGCTGTGATTGCCAACGAAAACGATGCCAAGGCGGCAGCCAAGGATAAAAAGAAAAAGTAATGTAAAAAAGCGTTACTGTCTTCACAGTAGGGCTTCTTTTCGGGTAATAATCGGTGCGCGGAGGGAAAAACTCCGCGCTTTTTCTTTATTATTTGCTAGCATTGTGATAAAATATTTATATTATGGACTTCAAAGGAGGCGAGGCTGTGACAAGTCAAGAAACTACATACGGAACGCTGTATTTGTGCGCCACGCCCATAGGTAATTTGGAGGATATGACGCCGAGAGCCCAGCGGATGCTGGCGGAGGCGGATTTGATTGCCGCGGAGGATACGCGTCATACTCTGCAGCTTTTGAATCATTTTGGCATCAAGGGACGCTTGGTGCGTTATGATGAGCACAGCAAGGAAAAGCAAGGAGCGTACCTTTTAGAGCAGCTTTTGCAGGGCAAAAGCGTTGCTCTGGTCAGCGACGCGGGCTTTCCGGGTATCGCCGACCCCGGCGAGACGCTGGCCAAACAGGCCATCGCCGCCGGGGTGCGGGTGGTGCCAGTGCCGGGCGCGAATGCGGCGCTGTGCGCTCTGATTGCTTCGGGGCTGCCCGCCTATCCCTTTTTCTTTGGGGGCTTTTTGCCCAAGAGCAAGAAAAATCGGCGGGAGCAGCTCGAAAGCTGGAAGTACATCCCCGCGACCATCATTCTCTATGAAGCGCCCCACCGCATAGAAGAGGTGCTCAAGGACGTTTTAGAGAGCTGGGGCGACCGCCACATGGCGGCCGCAAGGGAGCTGACCAAGCTCCACGAGGAGTTCTACCATGGCACCATCAGTGGCTGCTTAGAATGGCTCGCAGCAGGCGCTGCTCGCGGCGAGTTCTGCCTCGTTATCGGCGCCGGCGAAGCCAAGGCGCCGGAGGAGGAAGAACAGCTGGAGCCCTTGGACGAGGTGCGCCAGCTTATTGCAGAGGGTGTTGACAAAAAAACAGCGCTGGCTCAGGTAGCAAAAAAACGTAAAATTCCCAAACGGGAGCTATATAATCAACTAATTTCTGAAGGAGAAGAGGCTTAAAAGATGACAAAACCCACCTATTATATTACCACCCCTATTTATTATCCCAGTGATAATCTGCATATCGGCCATGCTTATTGCACCACTATTGCCGATACTTTGGCTCGCTATCATCGCTTGAAGGGCGAGGATGTTTGGTTCCTTACCGGCAGTGACGAGCACGGCCTGAAGATTCAACGCAAGGCTAAGGAAAAGGGTGTAACTCCCATTCAATATGTTGATGCTATTATTGCTAACTTTAAGCTGCTCTGGGAGCGCCTGCATATTTCTAATAATGACTTCCTGCGCACTAGCCAAGAGCGTCATCACAAGGTAGTACAAGACGCACTGCAAAAGATTTATGAGCAGGGCGATATCTATAAAAAGAATTATAAGGGCCTGTACTGCGTGCCCTGCGAATCCTACTGGCTGGAGCGTCAGTTGGACGAAAATCACTGCTGCCCCGACTGCCATCGTCCTGTTGAGGAGATGGAGGAGGAAAGCTATTTCTTCAAGATGAGCAAGTACCAGGATTGGTGGCTTGATTTTATTGAAAAGCATCCTGACTTTATCCAACCGGCTAGCCGTCGCAACGAGATGATTAATTTCGTAAAGCAAGGCCTGGAGGATTTGTGCATTACCCGCACTACCTTTGATTGGGGTATTCCTGTTCCCTTTGACAAAAAGCACGTTGTTTACGTTTGGTTTGACGCACTGCTAAACTACCTGACCGGTATTAAATACGGCGTGGATGATGCTTTCTTCCACAAATTCTGGCCTGCAAGCCTGCATTTAGTTGGCAAGGAAATCGTCCGCTTCCACACCATTATTTGGCCCATCATGCTGCACGCAATGGGCTTGGAGCTGCCGGAAGAGGTTTATGGTCATGGTTGGCTGATTGTAGACGGTGACAAGATGTCCAAATCCAAGGGCAATGTTATCGACCCGCTGGCTTTGATTGACGAATTCGGCGCTGACTCCATTCGTTATTTCCTGCTGCGCGAAATCAACCTGGGCAGCGATGGCAACTTCTCCCGCGATGCGTTGATTACCCGCATTAACGCTGATTTGGCTAACGATTTGGGCAACTTGCTGCACCGCACTGTGTCCATGATTGAAAAGTATCATGGTGGTATTGTGGAGGATGCTGGCGCTAGCGAACCCATTGATGACGAGCTGAAGACATTGGTTGCTGAAACCGTAGCTACCTATGGTAAGGCAATGGACAATATGGAAATTAACACTGCCATCAAGGCTGTGTGGGCTTTGATTAGCCGTGCCAATAAATATATCGACGAAACCGCTCCCTGGATTTTGGCTAAGGATGCAGCTAAGGCTGACCGCCTGAAGACTGTTATGTATAATTTGGCTGAAACTCTGCGCATTGTGGCTATTTTGATCAGCCCCTATATCCCCACCACCAGCCCCAAGATTTATACTCAATTGGGTCTCGTTGCTCCTAAGCAATTCCTGCTGGAGAACGCTGTTTGGGGTGGTCTTGCCAACGGCACCAAGGTTTGCAAGGGCGAGCCTTTGTATCCCCGTATCGAAATTGCAGAGGATGGTGCAACCATCATCGGTGGCAAGCGCTATGAGCGTCCTGTAGTGGAAGCTCCTAAGGCTGAAGCACCGAAACCGGCCATGGAGCCCATTAAGCCGGAAATTCAATCCCCTGATTTTGAAAAGATAGATTTGCGTGTGGGCAAGGTCTTGGCAGCAGAAAAGGTGAAAAAGTCCAAGAAGCTGCTCAAATTGCAGGTAGAAATCGGTGATGAAGTGCGCACTATTGTTAGCGGTATTTCCCAATACTATGAGCCCGAGCAAATGCTGGGTCGCAATGTTGTGGTAGTTGCTAACCTGGCTCCTGCAAAGCTGATGGGCATCGAGTCCTTTGGTATGCTGCTCTGCGCTAGCGATGGACAAGGCAATTTGGTGTTGGCAGAAGCGCCTAATATGGCATCTGGTAGCCGTGTAAAATAAGAATAAGCGGATCTTTTTCCCCATCTTGGCACGTATTCGCTTGCGGCAATGCTCAACATTAGCCGCAAGCTCATACGCACCAATCTGAGCAAAAATCTCTCGCTTATTTAGAGGTAAGATAAATTTATGAGTAGAACAGGCTTATGGGATACCCACGCCCATTTAGATGACACTGCCTTCGCCAAGGACCGCAAGGAGCTTTTGGCACAGCTGGAGCAGGATTTGGACGGCATTATTAATGCTGGCTGTGATGCTCCCAGCTCCGCCATGGCGGTGGAGCTGGCAGAGCAGTATGATTTTATTTATGCGGCAGTGGGCTATCATCCGGAAAATTTAAAGGGTATCGCGCCCGATTATTTGGACCAGCTGGCAGCTTGGGCTGTGCATCCCAAGGTAGTGGCTATTGGCGAGATTGGTCTTGACTACTACTGGAAGGAAAACGAGCCTAAGGAGGTGCAAAAGCGCATCTTTTTGGAGCAGATTGATTTGGCCAAGCAGTTCGATTTGCCCATCATCATCCATGACCGCGAGGCTCACGGCGACATGCTGGAGCTTTTCCAAAAGGAAGTGAAGGGTGTGCAGGCTGTGTTCCACTGCTTCAGTGGCAGCTTGGAAATGGCTAAGGAGCTTGCTAAGCGTGGCTATTACTTTGGCTTTGGCGGCACCTCCACCTATAAGAACGCCCAAAAGGTGCGGGAGGTTATGCAGTATGTTCCCAAGGAGCTCATGCTTTTTGAAACAGATTGCCCCTATCTGACGCCCGTGCCCTTTAGAGGTAAGCGCAATAATCCTGGCTATGTGGAATACACGGCCAAGAATGCAGCGCTGGTGCTGGATATGGATTTTGAGGAGCTGGCAGCTCTTACTACAACTAACGCCAAGAGACTTTTCAAAAAAATTTAAAATAGTGTGACCCTGTGCATAACTATGCTTGTGAAAAAGCTAAACCCCGCTCTGAGTGAATTGTCAGGGCGGGGGTTTTTTATTATAGGGACAGTCGTGCTTGCGGGGGACCGTGAGTAATTCCGTAACTTCTCTGACACTTTTCTCCTTTCCTCTCTTTAAAAAAAAGCGCAAATGTGATATCATATATACTTAAGACTGGTGTTTAATGAAATATATTATCACTAATTTACAGGTGGTCTAACTAATGCTTATTGAGAATAATTTTCATTATCCTGTAATCTTGAAGTTAACAGGTAAAAAATGCGTCATTATCGGCGGTGGAGAGGTGGCAGCCCGCAAGCTCAACATCCTCTGTGAGGCGGGTGCCAAGGTCACAATTGTGGCGCCTGAGTTTTGCGATTTGCTGCAGAAGGCAGCCCGGAAATACCAATGCCAACTGATAAATGATTGCTATAATGTGCGATATTTACAGCAAGCCTTTATTGTTATTGCTGCTACCAATGATAAGGCTGTCAATAGGCAAATCACCACTGATGCGCCCTTGCTCTGCAATAATATTACGGAGCCGGAGCTGAGCAATTTTACGGTGCCCTCCTCCTTCACCCAAGGAGATATCACCGTGGCCTTGGCTACCGGCGGCATGCCAGCCTTTACGCGTATGTTAAAAAAGCGCTTGCAAGAAGTAATTACTCCTGATATAGCGGCTTTTAACGATTTTTTGCGCCAACAGCGCCACATTGTGCAGCAAATCCCCTCAACCCCTGCCCAGCGCACTACTTTTTGGCGACAAATCCTAACGGATGATTTGATAAATTTAGTAGCAGCAGGCCATGCTGCTCAGGCAAAGGAGAACATCTTAGATGCAATTAGCAGTTTTAGGTCTCAATCACAAAACGGCCCCCGTTGAGATCCGCGAGCGTTTTAATTTCACTAATGATAGGGTAGCTAGTATTTTGCGTCGTTTGCGCAATTACGACAATATCCCCGAGGCCATGCTTTTGTCCACCTGCAACCGCACGGAGCTGTATATGGTCATCGAAAATCCCCATGAGGCCATTCCCTTTGTGAAGCGTCTTTTGGAGCATTTGGCTGGCGAGCACTACAAGAGCGAATACTTTTATAATTTAACTGGTACCCTGTGTGTGCAGCATTTATTCAGAGTAGCTTCAAGCTTGGACTCTTTAGTTATTGGCGAAGGCCAGATTCTGAGCCAGATTAAAAATGCGTATCAGATTGCCCGCGCTAATGATATGACGGATACCATTTTAAACACGATTATGAACAAGGCCATTGCTGTGGGCAAGCGCGTGCGCACCGAAACCAAAATAGCCTTCAGCAGTGTTTCCGTTTCTAGCGCAGCAGTGGATTTGGCTATCGACATTTTGGGCGATTTGAAGACTGCCAATATTTTAGTGGTAGGTGCAGGTCATATGAGCGAGCTCACCGCCCGCCATTTGATTGACAAGGGCGCTAAGACTATTTTTGTCAGCAACCGCAATTTTGACCACGCGCAGGAGCTGGCCGAAAAGTTTAATGGCACGGCCATTCCCTATCAGCAAATGTTTAAGCAGGCTGCTCAGGCTGATATCATCATCACCTCCACTGGCGCACCGCACTACGTGCTGACGGCGGAAAACCTCGGACCCTTGCTGATTAATCGTACAGCACGTCCCTTAATTTTGATTGATATTGCTGTGCCTCGCGATGTGGACCCTGCTTTGAACGATATGCAGGGCGTAACTGTATATAATATCGATGATTTGGAAAATGTGGTGGATGTGAATAAAAACTTCCGCACCCATGAGGCCAAGGTGGCAGAGCAGATTATTGCCGAGGAAATTGCCGCCCTCAAGGAACGTCTGCGCTATTACACCATGCGTCCTGTGATGGTGCAGCTCCACGATAAAATGAACTTTTTACGCCAAAAGGTGCTGAAAAAGGCCTTTATTAAGCTACCTAATCTTACTGATGAGGAGCGCCGTATCATCGATTTGATGACCCAACGCTTAGAGCATAAATTCTTGCGGGAGCCCATGAGGGCCATGAATGCTGTGGCTGGTACCGCTGAAGAAGAGCGTTATAGACAAATGATGTGTGATTTATTCCTGCTGAACGAAAGCGGAGAGGAGTTTGGTGATGAAAGCCGTATTGAAGATTGGGACTAGACAAAGTCTCCTGGCGCTGTGGCAAAGCAATCATATTGCTGCCTGCCTGCGCAAAAAATACCCTGAGTGCGAGGTAGTGCTCAAAAAAATCGTCACCAAGGGCGATAGAATTTTGGATGTTCCCTTAGCGCAAATTGGTGGCAAGGGCCTGTTTACCAAGGAAATTGAAGAGGATTTGCTAAGCGGCGAGGTTGATTTGGCAGTGCATAGCTTGAAGGATATGCCTACGGTGCTGCCTGAGGGCTTGTGCTTGACCGCCATCACAGAGCGCGCCAATGTAGGCGACGCCTTTGTGAGCAATAAGTATAGCTGCTTTGCCGAGCTGCCCTTGGGTGCAGTGGTTGGCACCAGCAGCCTGCGCCGCAAAGCGCAGCTTTTGGCGGCACGTCCCGATTTGACCATCCGCGATTTGCGCGGCAATGTGGATACGCGTCTGCGCAAGCTGGATGAGGGCCTCTATGATGCCGTGATTTTGGCTGCAGCGGGCCTTGAAAGACTGGGCCATGGGGACAGAATTAAGGACATTATTCCTAGCAGCGTGTGCTTGCCTGCGGTAGGACAAGGTGCTTTGGCTATCGAATGTCGCACAGCTGACGCTGAAGTACGCCAAATGCTGGACTTTTTGAATGATATGCCCACTGTGCATGCTACCAATGCGGAGCGCGCTTTCTTAGGTCTCGTAGAAGGTGGCTGTCAGGTGCCCATCGGCGTGCACGCCGATGTGGAGGGAGAGAAAATTAAGATTGAAGCAATCATTGCTGCTTTAGATGGCAGCACTGTTTTGAGAGATACTATCGAGGGTGCAGCCGTTGATGCTGTAGCCTTGGGACAAGAGCTGGGCAAGAAGATGCTCGCTAACGGTGGTCAGGAAATCTTGGCCGCAATTCTTTAAGGAGAGTGACACAATGACTAAACAGGGTAAAGTATATTTAATTGGTGCAGGCCCCGGCGACCCGGGACTTTTGGGCCTCAAGGCTAAGGAATGCTTGGAAACTGCGGACGCAGTTGTGTACGACCGCCTGGCAGACCCCCGCATTTTGGCTTTTGCCCGCAAAGATGCAGAGATGGTTTATGTGGGTAAGGCCAGCGCCAACCACACCATGCGTCAACCGGATATCAACAAGCTGCTGGTAAAATTGGCGCAGGAGGGCAAAACCGTAGCTCGTCTTAAGGGCGGTGACCCCTTCGTTTTTGGCCGCGGTGGTGAGGAAGCGATCGAGCTTTTGGAAGCAGGCCAACCCTTTGAATTTGTACCCGGCGTGACCAGCGCCATCGCAGTTGCTGAATATGCCGGTATTCCTGTTACTCATCGCCATGTGGCTACCTCCTTTGCTGTTATCACCGGTCACGAGGACCCCACTAAGGGTGCTTCCACCATCAACTGGAAGGGCTTGGCCACTGCTGTGGATACCCTCGTTTTCCTGATGGGCGTGGAAAATATCGAAAAGATTTCCAGCCAATTGATTGCCAACGGTCGCAGTGCTAACTGCCCCGCCGCTGTTATTCGCTGGGGTACCCATCCTGAGCAACGTACCTTGGTTACCACCTTGGGCAAGGCTGCTGCGGATGTAAAGGCCAATAATCTGAAGCCCCCTGCAATCTTCCTCGTGGGCGAGGTTGTGAAGCTGCGTGAGCAGCTGCAATGGTTCGATAACAAGCCCCTCTTTGGCCAAACCATTATCGTGACCAGAGCTCGTGCCCAAGCCAGCGATTTGACTAAAAAGCTGGAAGCACTGGGTGCGAAGGTTATCGAAGTGCCGGCAATTAAAATCGTGCCCGCCGCCGATTATGGCCCGCTGGACAAGGGCATTGCCGAGCTGTCCAGCTATAAATGGCTCGTCTTCACCAGTGCTAATGGTGTGGAATATTTCTTTGAGCGCTTGAACGCCGCCGGCAAGGATGCACGCGCGCTTGCTGGCGTGCAGCTGGCTGCCATCGGCAGTGCCACTGCCGATGCCTTGAAGGCGCACGGCCTCACTGCTGACTTAATTCCTTCTGCTTATAAGGCAGAGGAATTGGCCGAAGCCTTGGCTGATAAAATCACTGCCGGCGACAAAATTCTCATCGCTCGCGCCAAGGTCGCTCGCGAGGTGCTCCCCGAGTCCCTGCGTAAAATCGGCGCTGTGGTTGATGTAGCAACTGCTTACGAAACTGTGGCTGACTGCGAAAATAAGGACGAGCTCCTCGCTGCCCTCGAAGAAGGCAGCGCTAGCGTAGTAACCTTCACCAGCTCCTCCACCGTTACTAACCTTTTGAAGGTGCTGGGTGACAAGCAAGAGCTGTTGAAGAAGGTTGCCTTGGCTGCCATCGGCCCTGTGACCAGCGAAACCCTGAAAAAGCACGGCTTTGCTCCGACAATCGAAGCTGAAAAATACACCATTGATGGCTTAGTAAAGGCTATTAGAGAGTATTACAATAAATAAAAGGAGTCTTGAACATGTCTGTAGATTTTCCTATTTATCGTCCTCGCAGAACCCGCGCCACCGAAAACCTGCGCGCTATGATTCGTGAAACTGAAGTATCTGTCAAGGATTTGATTTATCCTATTTTCGTAGTTCCCGGCACCAATGTGAAGCATGAAATCGAGTCCCTGCCCGGCAACTACCATTGGTCCATTGATCGCCTTGGCGAGTGCATGGATGAGGTTGCCAGCCTTGGCATTCCCGCTGTATTGCTCTTTGGCGTGCCCTCCTACAAGGATGCTGTGGGCAGCAGCGCTTGGGATATGAACGAGCCCGTGCAGCTGGCCTGCAAATTCATCAAGGAAAACTATCCTGAAATTGTTATCATTACCGATGTGTGCATGTGCGAATACACCGAGCATGGCCACTGCGGCGTGCTGCAAAATGGTTGCACCGTGAACAACGACGAAACCCTGCCTTTATTGGCCAAGGTTGCCGTTTCTCATTGCCAGGCTGGTGCTGATATGATTGCTCCCTCCAACATGATGGATGGCTATGTGAAAGCAATTCGCGAAGCCTTAGATGAAAATGGCTTCAACCATATTCCCATCATGGCTTATTCCGCTAAATTTGCTTCCGCTTATTACGGCCCCTTCCGTGCTGCCGCAGACAGCGCCCCCTCCGCCGGTGACCGCAAGGGTTACCAAATGGACCCGGCCAACAGCGATGAAGCACTGCGCGAGGTAGCTCTGGATATTGAAGAGGGCGCCGACATCGTCATGGTTAAGCCTGCGCTGGCCTTCTTGGACGTAGTACAACGTGTGCACGAAACCTTTAATCGTCCGCTGTGCGTGTATAACGTTAGTGGCGAATATGCTATGGTTAAAGCTGCCGCTGAAAAGGGCTGGATTGACGAAAAACGCATTGTTATGGAAAACATGCTGGGCTTCAAGCGCGCCGGTGCGAAAATGATTATTACTTATCATGCGCTTGATATTGCAAGATGGTTAAAGGAGTAAGACTGGCGATAAGGCATCATCTGCTTCGTCACGGCTCCTAGGAGTATTTCCGATACGCCGTCGTCGCCGTTCCTCGCATCTAATACCTTCTCACCAGTCTTAGTTTTAGGAAAGGATTTTTTGTTATGAATCAAAATAAATCTACAGCTGCTTTTGAGGAAGCACGCCAGTACATCCCCGGCGGCGTTAACAGCCCTGTACGCTCCTTCCGCAGTGTGGGCGGTGTGCCTCCCTTCATTGCCGGTGGCAATGGCAGCAAAATTTATGATATTGATGGCAACGAATATATCGATTATGTTTTGAGCTATGGCCCCCTGCTCATGGGTCATGTACCCGACTGCGTAACGGAGGCTATTAAAGCCGCAGCCGAAAAGGGTACCTCCTATGGCGCACCTACCTTGGCTGAGACCGAGCTGGCTAAGCTAGTCTGCCGCCTGGTGCCGTCCATGGACCAAGTACGCATGGTGAATAGCGGTACCGAGGCTACCATGAGCGCTTTGCGTTTGGCTCGCGCCTACACCGGCCGCGATTGCATCGTAAAGTTCATCGGCTGCTATCATGGTCATCACGACAGCCTTTTGGTAAAGGCTGGCAGCGGTGCTACCACCTTTGGCGTACCCGATAGCCCCGGCGTGCCCAAGGCAGTTGCTTCCACCACGATTACTGTTCCCTTCAATGATTTGCCTGCTTTGGAAAAGGTTTTCGCAGAGCGCGGCGAGGAAATCGCTGCGGTAATTATGGAGCCCACTCCGGGCAATATGGGCTTGGTGCTGCCTAAGGAAGGTTACTTGGAGGGTGTGCGTGCCCTGACCAAAAAGTATGGCGCGTTAGTAATTTGCGATGAGGTTATGAGTGGCTTCCGCAGTGCCCAAGGTGGCAGCCAATCCCTCTATGATGTGGACCCTGATATTACTTGCCTGGGCAAGGTTATTGGTGGTGGCCTGCCCGTGGCTGCCTACGGTGGCAGACGGGAAATTATGCAGAAGGTTTCTCCGGCAGGTCCCATGTACCAGGCTGGCACCTTGAGTGGCAATCCGCTGGCTATGGCAGCAGGCATTGCTGCTTTAACCTATATGGAAGAAAATAAGGTTTGCGAAAAGCTGGAAAGCATGACCGCTATTTTGACCGGTGGCTTGGAGCGCGCAGCTGCTAAGGCCGGCGTGCCCGTGCAGGTACATCGTTTGGGCAGCATGTTCACTGTGTTCTTCAGCGACAAGCCTGTCACCGATTTCGACAGCGCAGCTGCCAGCGATTTGGAGGCCTTCAAGATTTACTTCCATTCCATGCTGGAGCAGGGCATTTATTTGCCACCCAGCCAATTTGAAACTAACTTTGTGTCCCTGGCTCATAGTCCTGAGGATATTCAAAAGACCATTGACGCTGCTAGCGTAGCCTTTGCTAAGGTTGCGGAAGCACGCGGCTATAAAGCATAAGCTAATAGAAAATTTTACCCTTCTTGCACTTGAGCAGGAAGGGTATTTTTTCTTAGGTTAGGGCTGTTTTTCACAGAGTAATTTACTAGGCTGTGGATAAGTAGGCTTTTTTATCCACAAAAAGGTCTATTTATCCACATGTTTCGGTAAAAGTTATCCACAATGTGCATAAGTGGGTGGAAAAGTACAAGCTTTAGGCAACAAAAAACCCCGCTCTGGTAAGAGCGGGGTTTGCTTAAGCCAAGCTTAAATTATTTGCCGAAATATCTCTTCAGCAGGCCAGCAAATGCTTTGCCATGGCGAGCTTCGTCGCGACCCATTTCATGAACGGTGTCATGGATAGCATCCAGACCCAAAGCCTTAGCGCGTTTAGCCAGATCGTTCTTGCCAGCGGTTGCACCGTTTTCAGCTTCTACACGCATAGCCAGGTTCTTTTCGGTGGAGTCGGTAACAACTTCGCCCAACAGTTCTGCAAATTTAGCAGCATGCTCTGCTTCTTCGTAAGCAGCTTTTTCCCAGTACAGGCCGATTTCAGGATAGCCTTCGCGATGAGCAACGCGAGCCATAGCCAGGTACATACCAACCTCGGAGCATTCGCCGTTGAAGTTAGCGCGCAGGTCAGCTTTAATATCTTCAGGAACGTCAGAAGCAACGCCTACAACGTGCTCGCAAGCCCAGGTCATTTCACCCTTCATTTCGGTGAATTTGCTAGCAGGAGCTTTACATTGGGGGCAAGCAGCCGGAGCAGCTTCGCCTTCATAAACGTAACCACAAACTTGACAAACGAATTTTTTCATTATGATTCCCTCCAAATTATATAATTTTTATTAATAAGCATCTTCGGTGCCTTAATACAAGCACTTCCTTGACACTCACATCATAGCATATCCTACTAAAATTGTCAATAATAATTCTTTATTGCCGAGCTTTCTTGAAAAGAGTCTGCCTTTTAAACTTGCAGTATTTCCTTTGGAGAAGGTCTCAGTACGAAATGCAACACTTCAAAACTCTTTCCGTAATAATTGTAGCATACTGCGAGGATTATGCAAGGAAAAACAAGCAGCTATTTATGACTTTTTTGTTAAACCTCTTGTAAATTTGAGCGGAAAAGAGGATAATTATACTGTACAACTATTTTCATAATTAAGGCGGATTGTATGAGCGCAGAGCAACAGAATTCAAATACCAATAATAGTAAATTTTTGAAGGGCACCATGATTTTGACCATTTCCAGTATCATTGTCAAGGTCATTGGTTCTCTGAACTGGATTATTCTTTCCCGCGTTTTAGGTGGCGAGGGCATTGGCCTATATCAAATGGGCTTTCCTATTTATCTGATGGCGATTACTGTATCCTCGGCAGGCGTGCCTGTAGCTATTTCCATTATTACCTCGGAAAAGCTGGCTAATAAGGACTACCGTGGGGCTAAGCGCGTCTTTAATGTGTCCCTGCGCTTGCTGTTAATTTCGGGTCTGTTATTTTCTTCGGCGCTTTTCTTTGGCGCTGACTTTTTAATCAATCAGCACATTATTCGTGACTCCAGAGCATATTATTCTATAATTGCCTTGGCGCCGGCGGTGTTCTTTGTAACCTTTTTGGCTAGCTTCCGTGGCTATTTGCAGGGGTGGCAGATTATGACACCAACGGCCACTAGTGAAGTGGTGGAGCAACTGGTGCGCGTTATCACCATGCTGGTGTTTGCGGATTTGTTTATGCCATACGGCTTAGCTTACGCAGCTGGTGGTGCTAGCATGGGCGCTGGCGCAGGTGCCTTCTGTGCCCTTTTGGTGCTCATGTGGTTTTATCGTCGTCTCAAGCGTCGTCTGCATGCAGAAATTGAAGCTCAGGATGACAGCATTCCCCAAGAGAGCGCTGGTCATATCATCAAGCGTTTGCTCAAGCTTGCTTTGCCTGTTTCCTTGACTAGCCTTATGTTGCCCATTGGTGCTAATCTGGACCTTTTGATTGTGCCCCAGCGCCTCGAGGTGGCGGGCTTTAATGTACGCCATGCCACGGAGCTTTTTGGTTATCTGACCGGTATGGCAGTGCCCTTAGTTAATTTGGCCACGATTTTCACGGCAGCCATGACCATTAGCCTGGTGCCTTCCATCTCTGAGTCCAGAGCCTTGGAGCGCTTTGATGCCATTCGTGACAAAATTCGCCTGGCCTTTCGTGTAGCGATGATTATCACCTTCCCCTGCTTTATGGGACTGTTTTTCTTGGCTGAAAAGGTGGCGGCACTGATTTATAACGCTCCGGGAGCAGCTGGTGCTATCCAAACCATGAGCGTGGGCATCCTTTTTTTAGGCATGCATCAAATCAGTACCGGCATTTTGCAGGGCTTGGGCAAGACTGCGATCCCTGTTATCAATATGATTTTGGCCTGCTTAGTGAAGGTTGTCATGAGCTGGTGGCTTACCGCTATTCCCTTCTTAGGCATCAAGGGCGCATCCATGGCTACGGTTGCCGATTTTGCTGTGGCTGCTATTATCAATATGGGCTTTATCTATAAGTACACAGGCTTTACCTTCTCCTTAGGGAGCCTGCTGAAGCCTCTTTTGGCTGCTGGAGTAATGGGTGCAGTGATTTATGCTGTGCTAAGCCTTACCGAGCAACTGGGCATGTGGTGCGTGCTTTTTGCTATGGTGGCTGCTGTTCCTGCCTACGCTTTGGCTTTGATTGCTTTTGGCGGCCTGAGCAAAGAGGATTTGGATAATATACCCTTTATCGGCAGAAGAATTCTCGCTGTGGGCCAACGCCTGGGCATGTTTAAGTGAAGCAAATTTTCGATTTTTACATAATGCTAAGAAACAAATAAAAGCTCATGGTCACTGTTGCTAAGCAGTGTGGCCATGAGCTTTTTTATGGGAGAGGGGAAAGGAAGTTGTTGTCGTTGCTGTTTAGTATCTTAATGGTTGTATGGAGGGAACTTGTAAAAGTGTTTAGTGTATAGGAGTCAAATTACTTGTTATTTGGCAGGTGCTGCTGGGCAGTTAGGAACGGGGCAGTCGGGACGATGACCTTGCGGGCCGTGGCCGCGGAAGTGCTCACCCTTGAAGTGCTTACCATCCTTGTGGAATTTGAAATGTTCGCTTTCTTTATGATCCTTGAAATGCTTGCCATCCTTCATTTTCAAGGGACGGTTGGCTTTGATTGCCTGGCGTTGCTCGGGCGTCATCTTTTGCAGCTTTTCGCAGCGAGCCTGGCGTTGCGCCATGTCCTCTTTAATGAAGGCTTCAACCTCTGCTCTTTGCTCCGGCGTGAGCTTGGCCATAGCCTCCTTGGCGCGCTTTTCATGGCGCTCCTGGCGTTCCTTTTGCATCTTTGCAAAAGCTTCTTGGCGCTGCTCAGGGGTCATCTTTTCCCATTCAGCGCGGCGTTTTTCCATTTCAGCGCGTTTTTCCAGGCTCATTTTTTTGAAGTCCTTGTGGTGCTTGCCCATGCGAGGGCCTTGCTGGTCAGCGGGAGCAGGGCAATCACCGCGATTTTCGCAAAGGATGCGGTTTACGCGCTCACGCATGGTGGGTTTATCAGCTTGGTCATTGCCTGCTGCGAAAGCAGTTGCACACAGAGCTGTCATTACAGTACCGGCGATTAAAATCTTTTTCATGTTCAACATCTTTAGTCACTCCTTGTTTTGCATTTATGCTTGAATGTAGAATTTAGAGTTGGTTTACTGTAGTTTCTTGGGAGCTCGCTCCCTTGATTTGTCTTTATTGTACAGGAGGATTATGACTTTTTTATGTTTTTTTAGACCTTTTTTGACTTTTTTTGTAAAAAAATAAGGTGAATATCCGTCATAATTTCAACACATTTTGCTGGTATGCTATAATATAACCAGTAATGGCTTGAAAACGAAAACAATGAGGTGAAGCTAAAATGAAGAAGATTTTAATCGCCGATGATAATAAGCAAATTACCACTATTTTATCCAGCTATGCGAAAAAGGAAGGCTTGGAGCCTGTAATAGCTTTGGACGGAGCTGCGGCCTTGGAGAAATTTCAGCAGCAGGAAGCGGAGATCGTCATGGTTCTTTTAGATGTGATGATGCCCAAGCTGGATGGCTTTGAGGTGTGTCGTCGCCTGCGCAAGCAATCCATGGTGCCCATTATCATGATTACAGCCCGCGGTGAGGACTACGACAAAATCATGGGCCTTGATATTGGTGCCGATGATTATGTCATCAAGCCCTTTTCTGCCAGTGAGGTGATGGCCAGAGTGCGGGCAGTGCTGCGCCGCATCCAGCCTCAGGAGCCTGCTAGCAAGAACACCATGACTGTGGATAATCTTTTTATTAATGTAGATAAGTACCAAGTCCAGATTAATGGAGAAGAGGTACCTCTCACCAAAAAGGAAATCGAGCTGTTGTGGACCTTGGCCAAGAATAATACCAAGGTATTCAGCCGTGACAACCTTTTGGACAGCATTTGGGGCATTGATTATTTTGGGGACAGTCGCACAGTGGACTCCCATATCAAGCGCCTCAGAGCTAAGCTGGACAAGTACGAGCATGAAATATGGGACATCAAGACCATTTGGGGAGTGGGCTATCGCTTTGAGGTGAAGCCATGAGGTGGCCCTTTAAAAATAAAATTGCTCTGAAGCTGATGCTTTGCTTTACCTCCGTCTTGGTTATCTTTGGCCTTATTATTGGTGGCGTGTTCTACCAATTTTTCAAGGAACATACCATCGAGACCAAGCAGCGCAGCATGCGGGCCCAGGCCAAGCGTATTGCTGCTGCCATCAGCACTAATTTGCCGGTGTTGGAGCAGCACCATGGTGACGGCATCGCCAAGAGCAATTTTATAAATTTCATCGACAATTTAAATCAGGAAATCCTATGGGTTGTGGACAGTCAACGCAATTTAAATATTAACAAGGAGCGCATGGCACGGCGCATGCAGTGGCGCAAAAAGCATCACGAAGCGCAAAATCGTCCGCTGCCGGAGCCACCCCAGGATCCAAGGGATGCCTTTGCCAAGCTGCCCAAGCATATCAAAGAGAATGTAGAAAAATGCTTTACTGAGGGCGAGGATTTTTCTGTGGAGGAATACAATGTTTGGCTCAACGACATCACGCTGACCGTGGGAGAGCCTGTTTATGATGCTCAAGGCAAGGTAAAGGCTGTGGTGCTACTTCATTCCCCTCGCCAGGGCTTGAACAAGGCTATTTGGGAGGGCTTGCAGATTCTGCTTACCAGCCTTTTGGCTGCGCTGGCCTTGGTAATGATTTTGAGCTTGCTTTTGAGCTGGCGCTTTACCCGCACGCTGAACATCATGCGTGATAATGCGGAGAAGCTGGCGGAACGTCACTACGAGGTACGCAATAATATCACTCAAGAGGACGAGGTGGGCGAGCTGGCTCGAACCTTGGACGTTTTGGCGAAACGTTTACAGCTGGCGGACGAAGAAAGCCAAAAGCTGGAGAAGCTGCGCCGAGAATTCATTGCCAACATTTCCCACGAGCTGCGCACGCCGGTGACGGTTATTCGTGGCAGTCTTGAGGCCTTGCGTGATGGCGTAGTAACGGAGCCTGAAGATGTGGCTGAGTTTCATGAGCAAATGTATAACGAGAGCCTTTTTTTGCAGCGCTTAATTAATGACCTGCTGGACTTGTCCCGCTTGCAGAATACGGATTTTCCCATAGAAAAGGAGCCATTGGATTTGTGCGCTGTGGTACAGGATGCTGTGCGTGGCTCAAGGCGTTTGGGTTTGGAAAAGGAGCTTACTATTACTGCTGAGTTGGACAAGGAGCCTTATTTACTCAGTGGCGATTATGGACGCTTGCGCCAGATGCTGATGATTTTTCTACATAATAGTATTAAATTTTCACCGGAAAAGAGTAGCATCGAGGTGCAGCTGGTGGGCAACGAGCTGCGGATTACGGACCATGGCTGTGGCATGAAGGCTGAGGATGTGCCCCATGCCTTTGACAGGTTTTACAAGGCACGCAACGAGCAGAACAAGAGTGGCAGCGGTCTGGGACTGGCTATCGCTAAGCAAATTGCTCTGCGACATGAGATGCAGTTAAAGTTAGAGAGCGAGGTAGGCAAGGGTACCACGATTACGGTGCTGTTGCCGCCGGAAATGGTAAGAGAGGAAGATAATTATGAACAAGCTTAATTATGGTTGTAAGGACTTGGTGGCTGTAATTAGCGGTGGTACATCTGGCATTGGCTTGGCCACCGCCGAGAAGCTAGCTGCTGACGGGGCAAGGGTGTATATTTTAGGGCGCGACGCCGCTCGGGGAGCGGCGGCTGTGCGCCACATCGAGGAACAAACGGGAGTAAGAGTGTGCTTTGTGGGCTGTGATGTAAAAAAAGCAGCCTCCTGTAAGGAGGCTGCGGCTATAATCAGTGAGAATGAAAAAAGCCTGCTGGGTGAGCAGCAGGCGCATATTGATATTCTGGTAAATAGCGCTGGTGTATACGTCGAGCAGCGCTTGGACAATATGACGGAAGCAGATTACGATACTATCATGGACACCAATGTGAAGGGAACACTGCTTTTGACGCAGGCATGCCTGCCTATGATGTATGGCGGCGGCAGTATCGTGAACATTGCCTCTGACGCTGGCGTCAGTGGCAATTATGGCTGCCCTGTTTACTGCGCCTCTAAGGGCGCAGTGGTGGCGCTGACCCGGGCGCTGGCGCTGGATTTAGCGCCAGCGATTCGCGTCAACTGCATCTGCCCGGCGGATGTGGACACGCCGCTTCTTGCCCGCCAGCTGGTAGACGCCAACGGCGGCTACACCTTGGCGGACATGGCAGCGGCGTATCCGCTGGGCCGCATCGGCCGCGCTGAGGAAATCGCCCATGCGATTTGCAGCGTGGCTTCGCCGGCCAACAGCTTTATGACCGGCAGCATCATCACTGTTGACGGTGGCATCACAGCGGGATAAAATAAAAAACACCCAATAGATTTTGCAGAAAATATATTGGGTGTTTTTGCTTTTAGTTCGCACATAAAAAGTTTAAAAGAGCGTTTATTTGTGTTATAATACATATGCTGTGACTCCGATCTGGCAGCAGAGAGGAGGTGTAGAAGTGAACGATACCATAACAACCTTTTTCGTATCTGTCGGAGCATCTGTAGCTGGCTACTATATTTGCAAATGGCTGGACAGATATCTTTAGTTCACAGTCAGCATAATAAAAAACCCGGAGCTGGCACTCCGGGTTTTTGCTTTGTGTGTAGAAATGCTCACACCATACCAACCTTTTGGTAAGTAAATGTTAGCACACATATGAATTATAGTCAAGGAGTTTTTGGTAAAATCTATGCTTCCAGCTCAGCAGCGCACTCCACAAATTTTACGCCAGCGGCTGCCATTTCTTCCATGGCAGCGGCGATGGTGTCGGGAGCAATGCCGCGGCAGGCGGCCTTGTTGAGGATAACATCAAAGCCAGCAGCCTTCAGCTGCAGTACAGTGTTTTTAACGCAATAGTCAGTTGCCAAGCCACCGCAGATGACAGTGGTGATGCCGTGGCAGCGCAAGAATTCGATGGCGCCGGTGGAGAGGGTGTTCTTCAAATCGTGGTAGCAGGCGCCGTAGGGGTGCTTATCAGGCTCAATGCCTTTGTAGATTTGGAAGTCATAAGCCTTGGGGTCCAGGCCAGCAATGAAGTCGAAGCCCTTGGTGCCGATGATGGCGTGAGCGGGCCAGCGCACATCAAGGTCAGGATGACCTTCGATGGGAGTGAGGGGCGCATGCTCCTCATCGCTCAGCCACAGGGCGTCCATGGTGTGAGCGTCGCGTGAGCCAAGGCGGAGGCTGGCGAATTGGGCCTGGGCGTTGAGCTCGTCAGCAATTTGGTCGCCTTCGGCTACGGGCAGCTCGTTAGGGCACACTGGGGTAAAGGTGTTTTGCGCGTCGATGTCAAAGGACGCAATGTATTTTTTATCAGGCAGCTTCATGTCATGACCTTCTTTCATTATACTTAATAATGTAATTATAATACAGAATATTAAAGAGTGCAATAAATTGTGCCCTATAGCTTGGTTAAGATGATATCGCTCAAAGGTATACCTGTGAAGTGCTCCGGTCTGCGCATGCTTGATGCAATGTTCACATAGAGCGCTTAATCCGTCAAAAGAAAAGCCTCCGCAAGCGTGACGAGGCGCTTCGCGAACATGCGAGCCTGTCGATTTCTATCGTATTTCGATTATTCATCGCAATGATGCTGTAGTCGCATTCTTGCTTCCGCCACTTCCCAGGTATACGCTTTTCGCTTGCGAAGTATACGTTTTTGTTTGATTACTCACTACTCATTAGTAGTTTTGTTAATTCTGTGAAATCGTGCGAAAATTAGCACTCACCTATTGACAGTGCTAACAAATGGTGGTATAACATAATCAACAAAAGAAAAGAGCTACTGAAACGAGTAAGCAACTCGATTCCGAGTTAAATCAAATTCATACTTGCAGCATCAACATGAAAATGCAGACTACAAGCTTATAAAAATTGGAGGAATGACTTATGATGATGCCTAGTGTATTTGGTGAAAGCTTATTTGATGATTTGATGGATTTTCCCTTTGAAAAAGAGTTCTTTGGTCGCCGCAATCCCCTGTATGGCAAACATGCCGAGCATATTATGAAGACCGATATCAAGGAAATGGACAATGCCTTTGAAATGGACATTGACTTGCCGGGCTTCAAAAAAGAGGATGTCAGCGCTAAATTGGAAAACGGCTATCTGACCATCAGCGCTGCTAAAGGCGTTGACAAGGACGAAAAGAACGACAAGGGTGTTTACATCCGTCGTGAGCGTTATGCCGGTCAGTGTGCAAGAACCTTCTATGTTGGCGAAGATGTTAAACAAGAGGACATCAAAGCTAAATTCGAGGATGGTATCCTGAAGGTTACTATTCCTAAGGTTGAACACAAGGCTGTTGAAGCTAAAAAGTACATAGCCATCGAAGGCTAAGTACTTCCCATATCCCCTATCAATCTTTTTTACATTCACCCTTTCCTTTACCAAAGGCTGTCAGTTTGTACTGGCAGCCTTTTTCGTGTTATAATGTAATGTGGCAGAATTTTAGCTTCTTTTTATATTGACAAGAAAGGGTTTATGAAATATTCTATGACTATGAAAGCTTTACTTCTTTTTCTACTAATAATAATGAATATTGTAGCTGGCTGTGGTGGTAAGCAAGGTGCCGATAAAAGCAAACTGCAGGTGGCGGCCAGCTTTTATCCTATGGCAGAATTTGTGCAGGCCGTGGGCGGCACAAATGTGCAGGTGACTACCCTTGTGCCCGATGGTGCGGAGCCCCACGATTGGGAGCCTTCGCCGAAGGATTTGACTCGTTTGGGACGGGCGCAGGTTTTTGTGTACAATGGCTTGGTGGAGCCTTGGGCCGAGCAGGCCTTGGAGGCCTTGAGCGAGCGCAAAATTATTCCTGTGGAGGCAGGTAGGGCGCTTTTCGCCAGAGGTGGCAAGCAGGACCCCCATGTGTGGGTGAGCCCGAAAAAGGCCATTGTTGAGGTGCAGCGCATTACTGAAGCTTTGTGCGAAGCAGATGCCAAGCATGTGGACGAATACAAAGCCAATAGCAGAACCTATATTGCCAAGCTGGAGCAGTTGGATAAACAGCTGACAGAGGTGGCGCAAAAGGCTCCTAAAAGGGTTTTTGTTACTGCCCATGCGGCCTTTGGGCATTTGGCAGAGGATTATGGCCTGCGCCAGCTTAGCGTGGCAGGCATTTCTGCCGAGGCGGAGCCCACTCCCGGCGACCTGCAGCGTTTGATTACCACCGTGAAGAGAGAAAAGGTGCGCTATGTGTTCTTTGAAACATTGACGGACCCCAAAATAGCTAAGCTGGTTGCTCAGGAAACTGGTGCCCAAACAGCTGTGCTGGACCCCTTGGAGGGCTTGGATGAGGAGGGGCGCAAGCAGGGCCTTAACTACCTCAAGATTATGGAGCAAAATATTGTGAATCTGCAAAAGGCGTTAAATGAATAAGGATTGACGATGGAAAATAATATTATTACAGTGCGGGACTTGGGCTTCGATTATGGCGATGGCTGGGTCTTTCACAAATTGAATTTGGATATTGCTGAAGGCGACTTTGTGGCCGTTATTGGTGCCAACGGTGCGGGTAAGAGCACTCTTTTAAAGATGGTGGCTCATGCCATGCCGCCAACTGTGGGCGAAATTTACTATTATGGCAAGCCCATAGAAGCCTTTAAGGATTGGCAAAAGCTTGGCTATGTAGCTCAAAATCCCATGAAGCTGCAGCGTGAGTTCCCCATCAGTGTGGAGGAGGTCGTGGCCTTGGGACTTTTGCAGCCGGGCAAGCTGTGGCACCGCTATGGTCACAGCGAAAAGCAGGCTGTCGAAAAGGCTTTACTGGATTTTCAGCTCACTAATCTGCGCCACCGCAAGATTGGCGAGCTAAGCGGCGGCCAGCAGCAGCGGGTATTTTTGGCCCGGGCTATGGTGCATAGCCCCCAAATTTTGCTTTTGGACGAGCCGGCTACGGGTATTGATATGGCCTCCAAGGTGGCGTTATATGCCATGCTCAAGCAAATCAATCGGGAGCAAAATGTGACCATTGTGATGATTTCCCATGATTTGGAGCTGGCGGCGGATGCCGCCAAGAGTGCTTTGTGCATCGACCACGGCATTTGCTTTAGGGGCGACGTGCACGAAGCTCTGCAGCATCATCACAAGCATGGTTATTTTTATAGATAGAGGACGAAAAAATGCTGGAAATGTTAGAAATGGAATTTATGCAGCGCGCTTGGCTGGCAGGCCTGATTATGGCTGTGATTTGCCCCTTGATTGGCAGCTTTTTGGTGCTGCGTCGCCAATCGCTGATTGGCGACGGGCTGGGGCACATCGCCTTTGCCGGCGTGGCCGGGGGCGCGCTATGGGGCGCCAGCCCCGTGCTCAGCGCCGCAGCAGCCACGATTTTGGGTGCCTTGGCTATTGAAAAGGTGCGCACTAAATTGAGCGATGCAGCGGACATGGTGCTAGCTATTTTCTTTTATAGCGGCATGGGTTTGGCCGTAATTTTCACCGGACTCAACAAGGATGGCGGCTTCAATTTGGGCAGCATCCTTTTCGGCAGCCTGATGATGGTCAGCAGCAAGGATTTGCTGATTGTGGCTGCGCTGGGCTTGTGCACCGTGCTTTTTGTGGTGCTGTTTTATCGGCCCTTGCAGTATTTGACCTTTGACGAAAAATCTGCCAAGGTGGCAGGCTTACCAGTAGAGCGACTGAATTTGCTCTTGGCCTTGCTCACAGCGCTCACGGTGGCGCTATCCATGCGCATTGTGGGCTTGCTTTTGGTTTCTGCCATGATGGTTATCCCTGTGGCCTGCGCTTTACAGACGGCACGCAGCTTTCGCGGTACCATTATGCAAAGCATGCTTTATGGCTTGGTAACTGTATTTTTTGGCCTGACTATTTCTTATTATGTGAATCTGGCTCCCGGTGGCACCATCGTGCTTACGGGCACCTTGTTCTTTTTGTTGAGCTGCCTTGTTGGCACAGGGCGCAAGGCGCAGCAGCCTGCGCCGGGGCATTGCCACTGTCATATTTGTGAGGAAGAGGGTAAAGAGCATGCGAGCTGATTTGCATATTCACACCACGGCCTCCGATGGCACCTGGACGCCACAGGAATTGGTGGAGCAGGCGTTGGCGATAGGGTTGGGCGCTTTAGCGGTGACGGACCACGACAGCGTGGCCAACGTGGCGGAGGCGGCAAGCTTAGCCCGCGCAGCGGGGCTGAAGTTCTTGCCGGCGGCGGAGATTTGCTCTACTAAAGAGGATTTATCCTTTCATATTTTAGGCTACGGCATTGATATCACTAATAAGCCGTTGCTGGAGCTCATGCAGCATAACGAGGATTTGCTAGCCCAAAAGGATGTGGACAGCATTCGCATGCTGGAGCGTGATGGCTGGGCCGTGTCCAGCAGTGAGTTTGCGCGTTATGATTACGACAGAAGGCGCGGCGGCTGGCGCGCCCTGGCTTACTTGGTAGACAAGGGTCTTTGTACAGGCGTGAACGATTTCTTTCAGCGCATTTTTACGCCGGAGCATGATTTGGGCTTCCCGGAGTTCCCGCCTATTAGTGAGGTGGTTGCAGCCATTCACGGCGCCGGTGGTGTGGCCTTGTGCGCTCATGCGGCCAGCGGCTTTCATGGACCGGGACTGGAGCGTGTGATGGACCTTTTGCGTGTGGAGCCTTTAGATGGCTTTGAATGTTATCACAGCGGCCACAGTAAGGAGGGCACGGAGCGGCTTTTGCGCCACTGCAAAAAGCATAATCTGCTAATAAGTGGCGGCAGCGATTGCCACGGCACCTTCGTGCCGGGACGCAATCTAGGCGAGCCATATGTTGATACAGAGATGCTTAAATTAGATAAGTTGTTATAGAAAAGTAATGAGTAATCGTCATACTCTCTGCAACGAGTAATTTTTTAACGCTCGCAGGGGTATGACAACATGGTCGTTCTCATATGTTCGCATATTTATTGAAAAAAGATTAAGGATAAATATGCTCACGATGAGCCCAGACCATGTTGTCGTTGATTAAATGGCTCGCTAAAATTACTCTAATTGTTGCTAGAGAGTATGCCAATTACTCATAGCAATACTTTTTGAGTATTTATATCGGAGGAGAATGAATATGGAAAAAGCTAAGGTATATTTCACTGATTTTCGTACCCCTTATGGCGGTGCCAGCATGCCCCAAAAACTGCAAAAGCTCATGAAAAAAGCTGGCATTGAAAACATCGACTTTGAAAAACAATTCGTTGCCATCAAAATGCACTTTGGCGAGCTGGGCAACATCTCCTATTTGCGCCCTAACTATGCCAAGGCCGTTGTGGACCTAGTTAAAGAGCTTGGTGGTCGCCCCTTCCTTACCGACTGCAACACCTTGTATGTGGGCAGTCGTAAGCATGCTCTGGAGCACATGGATACCGCTTTTGAAAACGGCTTTAGCCCCTTTTCTGCTGGCTGCCATGTAATTATCGCCGATGGTCTCAAGGGCACC
The DNA here is from genome assembly GCA_030540395.1 of Phascolarctobacterium sp. Lineage (GTDB taxonomy): Bacteria > Bacillota > Negativicutes > Acidaminococcales > Acidaminococcaceae > Phascolarctobacterium_A. Next base: position 22,145 of record JAUNWI010000008.1, on the reverse strand, counting down.
GATGAAGCATATGTGCCTGTAAAGAATGGCGAGGTAGTAAAGGAAGCCAAGATTGGTCGCGCCATTATGGATGCCGATATTGTTATTTCTTTGACCCACTTCAAGGGGCACGAAATGACCGGCTTTGGCGGCGCTATTAAAAACTTGGGCATGGGCAGTGGCTCCCGCGCCGGCAAAATGGAAATGCATAACGATGGCAAGCCCAAGGTAAGCCAAAAGAAATGCATTGGCTGCGGTCGCTGCGTAAAGATTTGTGCTCATGGCGCTCCTAGCATTACCGGTGGTAAGGCTACTATTGATATTAATAAATGTGTGGGCTGCGGTCGCTGCTTGGGTCTGTGCCCCATGGATGCTATTCACGCTCTCAACGATGCCAGCATGGAAAACCTCAACAAAAAGATGGCCGAATATGCTCAAGCAGTATGCCAGGACCGTCCTACCTTCCATGTGAGCCTGATTGTGGATGTATCTCCCTTCTGCGACTGTCATGCCGAAAACGATGCTCCCATCGTGCCCAACATCGGTATGCTGGCCTCCTTTGACCCTGTAGCGCTGGACCAAGCTTGCGCTGATTTGGTTAATGCTGCTCCCGCGGTGGCCAACTCCGTATTAGGTGAGCATTTGGCTGCGGATGCTGCTGGTTGCGCAGGTCATGACCATTTCCACAACACCACTCCTGAGTCTGAGTGGCAGAGCTGCTTAGAGCATGCGGAAAAGATTGGTTTGGGAACTCGCGCTTACGAGCTGATAAAGATGAAGTAAAAACAAGCGAATATTTTTGAAAAATTTTCGTAAAACGTTCGACTTTTTGGGCAGCTTGTGGTATGATATTACAGTAAAAATTTTGCATTAGGAGGCTTTATCAATGCAAGAGTACAAACCGTTTAAATCAGGCAAGGTCCGTGAAATGTATGATATCGGCGACAGCATCGTTATGGTAGCCACCGACAGAATTTCCGCTTTCGACGTGATCCTGAAAAATGATATCAAGAAAAAGGGCACCGTACTGACCCAGCTTTCCAAATTCTGGTTCGACTTCACCAAGGATATTGTGCCCAACCACATGCTGTCCGTGGATGTAAAGGATATGCCCGAGTTTTTCCAAACAGAAGAATTTGCCGGCAAGGCTATGAAATGCCAAAAGCTGGAAATGCTGCCCGTAGAGTGCATCGTGCGTGGCTATATCACCGGCAGTGGCTGGTCCAGCTACAAGGAAAGCGGCGCAATCTGTGGCATCAAGCTGCCGGAGGGCTTGAAGGAATGCCAAAAGCTGCCGGAAGTGCTCTTTACTCCCAGCACCAAGGCAGAAATTGGTGACCATGATGAAAACATCAGCGTAGAGCGCAGCATCGAAGTATTGGAGAAGCTTTATCCCGGTCGTGGCGAAGAATATGCCCTGAAGATCAGGGATTATACTCTTGCTATCTATAAAAAATGCGCTGATTATGCTCTGTCTCGCGGCATCATCATTGCTGATACTAAGTTTGAATTTGGCTTAGACGAAAAGGGCGAGGTTGTGTTGGGTGACGAAATGATTACTCCTGACTGCTCTCGTTTCTGGCCTTTAGAGGGCTATGAGGTTGGTCATGACCAACCCTCCTATGACAAGCAATTCGTGCGCAATTGGCTGAAGGAAAACCCGGACTCCGATTATAAGCTGCCTCAAGATGTAATCGACAAAACCATTGCTAAGTACATCGAGGCTTATGAGCTGTTGACTGGCAAGAAATTCGATTTCTAATTGTGACTAAAGTGTAAACTTTGACGCAAAACCCGAACGTTTAAAAGTTTTTCACAAAAAATACACAAAAACTATTTACAAGCAATTATGGATGATGTATAATTGCAACATGAACAACAACGGCGTTGTGAGCTATGTGCTCTAAGTGTCGTTGTTGTTTTTTATTTATTAAAAAGAGAATTAGTGCTTCGATCGCGTGACGCAATTGCCACCATATATATAGAAAAGGTGGTTCGTGGAAGCGGCCAAATGAGGGGACTTTTGGTTTGGCTGAAGGTATGAGCACTGCCGGCTGGGGGGCCGGACGCTGGTCGCGCGAAGTAAAAATGCCCGCTTTGTGGCGGGTTTTTTTATTTTTTAGTTAAAAAATGCCAGACGGTGTCTGGCAAATTGAGTTAGTACCACTTTTTTAATAAAAACAAGCCTTCTAACGAAAATATATTTTCTTTTTCGATAAAACGTGCTATAATAATAGCAGTGCTACCATAACGGTAGGCGGTTGCCCTCTTAACGGAGGGACTGTGACCCTCCGAGAAAATAGAAATCTGGTTTTCCAGAAATCTCTTGCACGCGAGGGGTGATTTCCATGTTAACCACAGATACCATGCTTGGTGTTCTGGGCCTTGGTGTAGGCTGTATAGCCTTAGGCTTTGGCATCGGTTTAGCAATTGGTGCTTTATACAGTAAAAAATAGCCGCCCCCGGCAAGGTTCGGCTATTTTTTTAAAATCGCTTATAACCTGAGGCCAACCGTCTATCGGTAGCACTCTTTCTATGCTTATTTTACCACTTCATTGGAAATCATGCAAGAAAAATCATTAGGGCGGCCAAATCGGCTGCCGTTTCTTCCGCTAAAACTTGCAAAACATAATGTTATTGTTTTTTGTTTATGAGAAATGCCAGACACTGTCTGACAAATTGATCTAATCCTATTATTTTTAATAAAAATGGGCCTCTGGCCAAATAAAACTTGCAAGAAAGCCTTCTTTATACTATAATTGATACACGATGAATTGAGAAAAGACCTATTTTCATCAAAAATGCGGGTATAGTTCAGTGGTAGAACAATAGCTTCCCAAGCTATGTGTCGCGAGTTCGAGTCTCGTTACCCGCTCCATTTTTAAAAATTATATATCGTTTTTACGCTCCAAGCTAGGCATCTGCTTACCTTGGAGCTTTTTTGTTGTCGGCATGAATGCTGTTCTAGAAAGCTTATAGGAAAGAATGCAATCACAACATAAGAACAACTTATCAATGCTATCATTACTACTAATTTGTAATTAGAAAAAACATGGTTTACAATAAGTATAACTAAAGTAAGAAACTCATGAAGGTGGTGCATCCATGCTTTTACGTCAAATGAAATATTTCGTTAGCGTTGCCGATAATAAAAGCTTTAGTGAAGCAGCAGTGGAGTGCTTTATTTCTCAATCTGCAGTTTCTCAACAGATAAAGGTTTTAGAAGATGAGTTGGGAGTGGAGCTTATACGGCGTAGCAATCGCCGCTTTCAGCTCACCAGTGCTGGTGAATACTTTTATGCCCAAAGTCGCAAAATCATGCAGGAGGTTAACACCATCAAAAACACTGTAAAGCAAATTGAACAGCACGAGCAGGGACTTTTTCGCCTTGGCTGCCTCAATGGCTATAATGTGATTCAGATTTGCACAGCTGTGAATGAGCTTTTGGCCGCCCATGAAAATATGAACATTGAAATCCTTTGGGGTGAGCATGATGAGCTCCTGGCAAAGCTGCATCAACAGGAGCTGGAAATGGTCATTTGTGATATTCGTCCTGAAGAAGATTATGAGGAGCTTGTGCAGCATAGCTTGAGTGAAGAGCCCTTGTGGGCAGCCATATCTGTTCGCTCTCCTTTGGCACAGGAAGACTATCTTGATGTTGCTCAATTAGAAAATATGCAGTGCGTGCTTCTAACAGCTCCTAAGGACCGGGATAACACGGAAAAATACTACCAAAGACTGTTAAACTTTTTTGGCAATTGCGTTACCCCCCCCCGTTTATCTGCGGCGCTTTCTTATTTGATAAACAATACTGCTTTTATGCCGCTGCGTGGTAGGGATGCGAGTATGGAGGGCTATCGTTCCTTCATTAAAGTGCTGCCTCTGCAAAAGAATAATGAGCCGATATTGGTTCGTTACGCCATCCTTTACAATACAAATGAAACAAATGCCAATTATGATAAGACGCAAGGCAGCAACCAAAGCAGGATTAAACGCTTACTTTTAGAAAAGCTGCTTCCTAATTATGAATTTTAAATCTTGGCCCCGCTTTAATGCGGGGCTTTTTTGTTGCGAAAAGGGCAAATGCTAAAGCTTTGTGAATACGTTTTGTAACATTTTTGCCACATCGCAACCTTGGATAAACTGAACTAATTCTAGTATAAGTAATTAGAATTGTTCCAAAATTTTAAATGTCCTATAATGGAAACATGAGAAAAGGGGTAGTATAGCAAGGATTTGCCTCAGGGGTGGGGTTTACAAGCTATACATGCGAGTACCCTCTTTTTCACAGCAGGGAGCGGATTCGCCTAAATCCTAACCCTGCACCCGCTTCGCTTATGAAGCTCCATTGGGGTTGCGAAGCTTGCATTAGGGCAGCAGAGGAAACAAGGCAACTCTTGCAAGGCTTGTGATGAAAGTAAAGCTGCTCCCGTTGGTGTTTTATAAAAATAAAACTTTTTCCAAGGGAGGAAAAAACAATGAAAAAATCTTTAGTATTGGCAATGGCAATGGCTCTTGGCGTAACTGCTTCTGCATACGCTGCTAACCCGTTCTCCGACGTTCCGGCTGGCCACTGGGCATATGACAGCATCTCCAAACTGGCTGCTGCTGGCGTTATCGAAGGTTATGGCGACGCTACTTTCGGCGGCGACAAACTGATGACCCGTTATGAAATGGCTCAAATCGTAGCAAAAGCTATGGCTAAAGGCGCTAACTGCGACAAACTGGCTGCTGAATTTGCTGACGAGCTGGATAATCTGGGCGTTCGCGTAGCTAACCTGGAAAAGAAAGCTGACAACGTTAAGATCACTGGCCAAATCCGTTATCATTATCAAGCTCCTGATAAAGGTGATTACGCAACTAAACTGCGTACTCGTCTTTTCGTAAAGGGTCAAGTAAATGAAGATTGGGCTTACAATGCACGTTTGCAAAATGAGCAAGATTTCACCGATAATGATGGTGAAGATGGCAATGGCGATTTCAAACTGAACTGGGCTTACGTTGAAGGTAAACTGGGCGGCTTGAAGGTTATTGCTGGTCGTCGCGACCTGAAACTGCATGCTGGTACCGTTTTGGATCAAACCATGGACGGCGTAAAGGCTACCTATGGTAAAGATGTTCAACTGACTTTGGCTGCTGGTAAAGCTGTTGACAAGGTTACCAATGCTGCTGGCATTGTTCCTGCTAATGAAGGCTCTGACAGCCGTGTTTATGTAGCTGATGTTTCCGCTAAGTTGGGTGTTGTTGATACTTTTGTAACCTATTTCAAGGTTGATGATTATGGTCAAGAAATCTACAATGTTGGCGCAGCTCTGAAACTGACCAAAGACTTGAAATTGTCTGCTGAATATCTGAATGGTGATGCTGATGACTACAATGGAGACAATAATGGTTATGTAGTAGGTCTGGCATTCAAGGGTGCTAAAGCTGCTAAAGTTGGTTCTTATGGCTTGTATGCTAACTACTTTGATCAACCGGCTGCTACTTACCTGAAACCGACTATTTCTGCTTATGCAGCAGGTATTAAAGGTGAACTGATTCTGACCAGAGGCATCGCTGGCGATGGTTTCAAGGGCTTTGAGGTTGGCGCTAACTACACTGTAGCTAAGAACATTGTTGCTGGCGTTAAATACTATGATTTGGAAGCTCGTGAAGGCGAAGCTGACAACCAAACTCTGTGGTCTGAAGTAGTATTCACTTTCTGATTTAATTAGCAAAGTTTAGTACTGTGATTTGACTAATAAACGGGACTGTTTCGGCAGTCCCGTTTTTGTTAGAAAGAATACTTTTTGACTATTCAGTCAGAGTATGGGTTTGGTTTTTCTGTAGGGAGGTTTACCAAAATGAGGAAAATGTATCGTTATTTATTAATAGCAGTGTTAGCGCTATGCCTGAGCATTCCCGCTTTGGCTGCAGAAGCTGCTACCATTGCTCTTGTACCCTTAATTAATAACGTGCAAGGGGATGAAATTGCTAACCAGCTTTTCTATAAGAGTGCTATTGGTGCTATCAATGCACAACAAGATTACACCATTGTAGATAATGACCAGATTACTGCAATAATTGAAGCAAACAAAAATGGCAATAAAGTACCGTCTGAAGCAGCTTTGAAAAAAATAGTTTCCGAAGGTAAAGTGGATATCGTTATCGCTGTTCAATTAGATGAGCTCCATGATGATCCGGTATTTCCGTCTGGCGAACGCTATGTAAAACTAACCTTGCGCGGTAAAGCTGTAGCTTATAATGGCATTACTGGGAAGTACTACCAACATCAAATTTTTAGCGATACGGAAATTGATGAAACCTTGACATCTCGTTGGGATTGGGTTCATGAGGAATGGGAACGTGCTGTCCGTCGTGAAATCAATCGTATTTTGCAAGTTAAAAAGGTTATGGTTGATGCTCCGAAAATGAGCAAGCTGTAAAGCGCAAATAAAAAACGTCCTTGGCCTCGTTTGGCTAAGGACGTTTTTGCTACCCTCAATTATTCAAAAATGCACATAACAGTCAACGCGAACAAAAATACTAAGCTAACACCTACTGCGCTAAACATAGTGTATTCACCTCCACGAATTGCATGATATGCTCTCCTTGGCTACCGCTGTTGCGTGGTCAAGGTTGTTTCTTTTCTACGTCTCTTATTATACCACCTTTTTGTATTTTGTATACAGTATTCTGCAAAATTTTTCAGAAATTTATGTAACACTCCAGACGTTTAAAAAGACAAATGTGTATCAGTGGCGCTTATGAATACATAAGCAATCGGAATTGTTAAAAGTTTGACTATTAACTATAATACAAATGTAGAGTGGATTAGATTATTTCTACTGTTTATAAGCAGCTAAAGAATGCTAGAGCCAAGGTGAAGCAGCAGAGGAAACAAGGCAACTCTTGCAAGGCGAAGCTAAGGCAAAGGCATCCTTAAGGTGTTTTATAAAATAAATTTATTTCCTTAAGGAGGAAAAGACAATGAAAAAATCCTTAGTATTAGCAATGGCTATGGCTCTGGGCGTAACTGCTTCTGCTTACGCTGCTAGCCCCTTCTCTGATGTTCCTGCTGGCCACTGGGCATATGACAGTGTTGCCAAATTGGCAGCTGCTGGCGTAATCGATGGTTATGGCGACACCACCTTTGGTGGCGACAAGCTGATGACCCGCTATGAAATGGCACAAATCACTGCTCGTGCAATGGCAAAGGGCGCTAACGTTGACAAGCTGGCTGCTGAATTTGCTGATGAGCTGGATAATCTGGGCGTTCGCGTTGCTAATCTGGAAAAGAAAGCTGACAATGTTAAGATCACTGGTCAAGTTCGTTTCCGCAACGTTCATGACTACAAGGCTGATGGCGACAAAGACAGCACTTCTCTGCGTACTCGTTTGTGGGTAAATGGCCAAGTTAACGATGATTGGTCCTACACTGGCATGCTGCAAAATATTCAAGAATTTGATGATAATGCTGCAAATGATACTGTTAAGTTGAATCGTGCATATGTAAACGGCAAGATTGGTGGCTTGGCTGTTCAAGCTGGTCGTTGGGATGAATGCACCTCTACCGCTAACATTCTGGATTCTTATGTTGACGGCGTTAAGGTTTCCTATGGCGACAAAGTAAAAGTTTATGGTATGGCTCTTAAAGGTGCTGATGATGGCACTACTCTGACCGAGGAAGCTGCTGATCGTATTTATGTAGCTGGTGTTGAAACCAAGGTAGGCGTTGTTGGTGCATATGCAAACTATTTCCATGCATCTAATGTTGCAACTCAGTGGGATGATGATGGCAATGCTACCGCTCATTTGGGTGAAACCAAAGAAATCTACAATGTTGGCGTAAACTTTGATGTAGCTAAAGATTTGAACCTGGCATATGAATATATGTGGGGCGACAAGGAATACAACAAAGAAGTTTCCAAAGATGGTTGGGTAGCTACCCTGGCTTACAAGGGTGCTGACGCTGCAACTCCGGGTACCTGGGGCGTAAGTGCAACCTATTTTGACCAACCTATTAACGCTATATTGGCTCCTACTACTGATGCTGAACAGTTCAAAGGTGATGGCGGCTACAAGGGTTATGGCATTGTTGCTAACTACACCTTGGCTAAGAACATTGTAGCAGAATTGAGCTACTATGACACCGATTCCAAGCTGAACAACAAGGATTCTCAACTGCTGTACGCTGACCTGTACTTCACTTTCTAATTTCATAGAGAACAAAACTCTAAATAAAAAGACCCCGAAGCTGCCGCTTCGGGGTCTTTCTCTGTCTAGTGTAAAGTTTTTTTAGTTCGTTAGCAAAACTTTATGCCATGCCCTTGCGCTGGCCACCATCCCATCCAATCAAATCCTTCACTACTTCGCTGGCGAGGAGCAAGCCCGCAGCAGAGGGTGTGAAGGCAGTGCTGCCGGGTAGAGCGCGCCTTTTGGGAGCCTCTGCGTGGCATTCACCTTCCAGCTCATCCACGGGCGTCAAGGGTAGCTCTGTGGAATAAACCACCTTGAGCTTCTTCACGCCGCGCTTTTTCATTTCTTGGCGCATCACCCGCGCCAAGGGGTCCACACTGGTTTTAAAAATGTCGGCGACCTGAAATTTGCCGGGATCCATCTTGTTGCCCGCACCCATGCTGCTGATGACGGGCACATTGGCCGCTTTGGCGGCCATAATAATGGCTATTTTGGCAGCCACGGTGTCCACCGCGTCCACCACATAATCATATTGAGCAAAATCAAACTCATGGGCGTTTTCCGGCAAAAAGAAGCATTGGTGTACATGCACAACAGCTTCGGGATTGATGGCATGAATACGCTCCGCCATCACCTGCACCTTGGGCTGACCGATAGTGTCATGGGTGGCAATGATTTGGCGATTCAAATTGGTCAGCGCCACCGTGTCGTTGTCAATCAAGTCGAAGCAGCCCACGCCGCTGCGGGCCAACGCCTCGGCCACATAGCCGCCCACACCGCCAATGCCGAAAATAGCTACTCGGCTTGCTTGTAATTTTTCAATGGCTCCCTGCCCAACTAAAAGAGCTGTACGGGAAAATTGGTTAAGCATATAATTTCTCCTTTGATAATTCCATATCTAATAAAGTGTAACTCTTACTTTCTCTGATAGCATTATAGCACGTCTAAGGGGTGATTGTGCGAGATTTTCTAACAAAAGTGCAGCTGTTTTTCTGAAGGTGTTTTACACTCTGGAGCAGGTTCCACAAAGCTTTGTAAAATTGTTTACAAAAAGTTTTCAGAACCACGTTACAAATTGCGAAAAATAAGGTATAATATAGTTAAAAGTGTTCTATTGTTAACACTGTCAGCCGTTTTTGCTTTACAGTTGGTCGCGACACTGTGCAAAGCTGGCTGCATTATACTGGCGCTATGTATTGTTTTTGTTATTGTATTTTATTATTATTTTTTTGCAAGTGAGGTTAATATGTTTTTTGATTCCTATGACACACCAGTATTTCGTCCTCCCAGCGAGGCAAGAAGCTTTATTTTGCGAGTAACCAGGGGCTGCGCCCACAATAAATGCACCTATTGCAATATGTATCGTGGCGTTCCCTTTCAAATATTAAAGGACGAGGAAATTTCCAGGCAGATTGCTTTGGCTGCTTACTATGGCAAGGACAAGGTGCGCCGGGTCTTTTTGGCCGATGGCGATGCCTTGGTATTACCCACAGCCAAGCTGCTGAAAATTTTGCAGGCGCTTAGGGAGCAATTTCCCAAGCTGCAGCGGGTGGCCAGCTATGCGGCGCCCAAGGATATCCTGCGCAAGAGCGAGGAGGAGCTGCGCCAGCTAAAGGAAGCAGGTCTGCAGCTTTTGTATTACGGCATGGAAACCGGTGATGACATCACCTTGAAGGCCGTGAACAAGGGCGTGAATGCCGAGGAGGCCATTGAAGCGGGTCGTCGGGTGACCGCCAGCGGCATGAAGCTGTCCTTGATGGTGATTTTAGGCTTAGCCGGAGTGGAGGGCAGTGCTCGCCATGCTTTGGCAACTGCCAAGGCCATCAACATCATTCAGCCCACCCATTTGAGCGCTCTGTGTCTGATGCTTTATCGCGGTAGCGAGCTTTTGGACCAATTCGAGGCAGGTCAGTTCAATCCTCTGTCCCCGGCAGGACTCATGCAGGAGCTGCATTTGATGCTGGAGCATATCGACTTGCCTGCTGATAAGCATTGCTTGTTCCGCAGCAATCACGTATCCAACTACGTGCAGCTGGCGGCAACATTGCCCAAGGAAAAGGAACGTCTGCTGCGTCAGGTTGAGGCTAGCGTGCAAGCTTTAAGTAAGCTGAAAACCTGGGACGTTTACAATAACACAGAATATTGACCTTCCTATCGCAAAATGCGAGGGAAAAGAATGTTCGCAGAAATTACAGGGGTAACGAAACGTTACCCCAAAGGATAAAGGTTTGAAATTGCTGCCGTAGGCAGCGGGGGAGGGTTTGTTCATGATTCGTGAAAGACGTAACAAAGAAAAGCTGGCTTCTTATTACAAGAAGTTTATGGAAGAGGGTATAGTGGACCCCAACGTGCATCCGTGGGTGGCGGAAAGCTGGCTGCGCTGCCGGGCCTTGAATTTGCCCCACGAGACCATGCCCAAAATCAATAAGCTGAGCCGTGAAGAAATTGCTGAACACCAAAGGACCCACGAGTTCATCGTAAAGTATGTGGATGGCCTTTATGAGCAAAGCAAGCAGCATTTTAATATTCATAATTTGAGCATGCTGCTCATCGATGAAAATGGTTATGTTATCAAGAATTATGCCATGCCCTTTTTCCAACGCATTATCGAGGATATTCAAGGCATGCGAGTGCTGGAGGAGGATGTGGGAACCTCCAGCATCAGCGTGGCCCGTGAGCATAATGTGCCGTTTTTGATGTTCGGACCGGAAATGTGGATTAAGGATAGCCATAGCGGTGACGCCTGCAGTGCACCCATTTGCATCAATGGCAAGATTCGCTACATCATCTCCTTCTTCTCCCTGGATCAGAACGATTTACCCTATGATTTGCTGCTGAGCCTGCTTTTGACCATGAAGTACTCCATCGAGCAGCACATGGCCATGCTGGAATCCTGGACCATTAATCGCATCATGATGGACCAGCTGCCCGTGACCGTGTATTGGCTGGGCAAGGATGGCACAGTGAAATATTGCAATGAGAATGGCCGCAAGCGCTTGGACAATCATGGTCGTTTGCAGGATGTTTTCTTGAACTACGAGCATATTCCCATCAAGAAGGCACTGAAGGGTGTTCCTACTCAGCGCCGGGAAATCACCTGGATTACCCAGGATAGAACCTACGAGGATATTACCACTGTTATGCCCATCAAGGTGGGCAGCGAGGTGGAAAGTGCTTTGGTGCTGTCCATGTCCATCGAGGATTTGAAGACCACTATTGCCCATGCCACGGGCTACAGCAGCCGTTATAGCCTGTATAGCATGGTGGGCGAGACCAGTGAATTTTTGGCTTTACAGCATAAGGCTAGCCGTGTGGCCCGCACGGACCACAACATTTTGCTGCAAGGCGAGCCCGGCACGGGCAAGCAGCGCTTGGCCCACGGCATTCATCAGGCCAGCCCCCGTGCGGCAGCACCTTTGATTGCTGTGAAGTGCCGCAATGCTTCCTTAAAGGAGCTGGAAAGCGAATTCTTTGGTGACAATGACGGTGACCAACAGTCCGCAGGCAAGCTGGAGCTGGCTATTGGCGGTACTCTTTTCTTGGACGAGGTAGAAAAGCTGCCCTTGGAAATGGGCGACGAGCTGGCCGAGGCCTTGACCCATGGCCTGCCCCCTTTGAAAAAGGGTGGCAAGCCCCGCTACTTTGATGTGCGCGTCATTGCTGCCTGCGACTCCAACCTGAAGCGCTTGGCTGACAAGGGTCTTTTTAGCCGCAAGCTGTACGAGCTTGTTTTAGATACCACTATGCGTGTTCCACCCCTGCGTGAGCGCGTTAAGGATATTGAGGTTATTGCCGGTCACATCCTTGTGGAAATGAGTGCACAGCATAACCTGCCCCAAAAACGCTTGTCCCCCGAGGCTGTTTCCCTGCTGCTAAATTGCAGCTGGCCCGGTAACATCAAGCAGCTGCAGGGCGTCATTGAGCAGGCCTTCTTCCATACTCCCGGTAGCATCATTGAAGCCGAAAACATTAAGCTGCCCGGTGACAAAACCCTGGAGCGCTCCTGGAAGTACGACAAGGAAGCCTTTATTGCGGCCTGGAAATCCGCCGGTGGCAACATCAGTAAGCTGGCCACTATGTTGGATGTGAGCCGCGTAACCCTGTACCGTTACCTGAAAAAATACGGCTTAGGACCCAAAAACGAGTAGCTTTTTAAACTTTTTTCGTATTTAAAATTATTGCCGCGAGCCATGTTTTGCTCGCGGTTATTTCTTTGCATTGGTAGACTTATAGCTTTCATAGATATATTTACTTGTTATAGCAATCTAGAAGCTGGACTGTGGCTGCGGTATAAGAAAAAAGCTTTTGACTAAAAAGGGAAAAAGTATTATAATAACAGTGCATTTTTGTAAACTTAAGGGCCCCATAAGGGGCGTAAAGATGATAGAACAGTGATTTTTAAGGTTAAGGAGAGTAGTAATGCTGGATAGGTTACTTGAGCAAATTAAATTAATTATACATTTGTCCACTCAAAAACTGCAAGGTTTGCGGCAGCGTCTGGATGCCCATGCCTTGGCTTTGTCCCAACGTATGAATCATCGTTATGCTGTGTGCAAAAAAACCTGGCATGCCAATTCTCACTTTACCTTTTGGGTGATTCCTGCCGATGGCTCCCACATCGCTAAGACCCACGTGAAAAAGACCCACTTGAAGTACGTTGCTAGAAGTTTGGCTGCTCTGGTTGTTGTGGTATCCGTTACTATTGGCGTGCTGGCTCACTTTGCTATTCAAAATGAAACCCAAAAGCAGGAGCTGGCTGAATATAAGGCAACCAAGGCCGCTCAGGAACGCACCATTCAGGAGCTGCAAAAGCTGGCTGAAAATAACCAGAAGCAGCTGGCTTATCTGTCCAAGCTGGAGGATAAGGTGCGCAAGGAAATGGCTAAGAATGGTACTGAGCTGCCGCCGAAGACCGATGCTTCTGCCTTCGCCGGCAAGGGTGGTCCCATCTTGGGCGATAGCACTCCCATGGGCTATATGCTGGAGCAGGAAAAGAATATTGACAATGAGGCCAAGGCAAAGAAGGCCGATTTGGAAAAGCTTTTAAATGCGATTGAAAACGAAAACTATCGCCGTGATGTTACTCCTAGCCAGTGGCCCACTGCTGGCGGCGAAATCACCTCCTACTTTGGCGGTCGCAACAATCCCTTTGGCGGCTACGATTATACCTGGCATTCCGGCCTTGATATCGCTAATTATTATGGTGCTCCCGTTTACGCTGCAGCCTCCGGTTATGTGCAGCAGTCCGGCTGGTATGGTGGCTATGGCCGCTATATCCGCATCAGCCACGATTTTGGCCTGCAAACTGCCTATGCTCATATGAGCAGCTTGGAGGTTAGTGCAGGTGCTTATGTGAAAAAGGGTCAGGTTATCGGTTATGTAGGCTCCAGCGGCTACAGCACCGGTCCTCATCTGCATTTTGAAGTATTAAAGCATGGCCAGCAGGTCAATCCCTTAAATTATATTTAAAGCGTTACTGTCAGAGTTTATTGCTCTGGCAGTATTTTTTTGCATCTGTAGCAGGAATAGTAGACCATATTGGAGAATTAATATAGCGTGTATGTCGCAAAAGCTTGGCTTATAATAGAAACTTTCAGAAAAAAGCTCTGTTTGTGGGTGCGAGCTTGGCAAAAAAGGAAGATTAAACTTGGAAAGGTAGGGAGATAGCATGCTGACTTTAGAGTTGTTGAAAAAGATGCTTTTAGCAGCTGCTGTAGCATTGAAGGAGAATGTGATTCCTCTGTGTGAGCTGGATAGTGTAGCTGGCGATGGTGACCACGGCCTGACCATTGGCCGCATGGCGGATGCCATGAAGGCCCAGGTGGAGGCGGACACCAGCGCCGATATGAAGGAGCTGTTGGATGATTTGTCCATGGCCTTTATGGGCGTCAATGGTGGTAGCGCCGGTCCCCTGTGGGGCACTGTTTTTGGTGGCTTTGCTGAGGGCATCGACGAAGGCGTGGCCGGGCTGGATGCCGCAGGCATCCACAAGATGCTGGAGCAGGCCAAGGAGGACTTTATGGATATTTCCAAGGCTAAGCAGGGCGACAAGACCATGGTGGATGCTCTGTACCCGGCTTTGGATGCTGGCATGGCCTGCAATGGTGATGTGAAGGCTATTTTTGCAGCTATGGCAGAGGCCGCCAATAAGGGTGCTGAAGCTACGGCACAAATGGTGGCACGCTTTGGCAGAGCCAAGAATGTGGGCGAGCGCAGCTTGGGAGCTAAGGACCCAGGCGCCGTATCTATGGCCTTATTATTCACGAAGATGGCAGAGGCCTGCCAATAAAGCACCATCTACTTCGTTGTGGCTCCTAGGAGTACTAATTTGTACGCCGTCGTCGCCACGCCTCGTATCTGGCACTTTCTTGACAGTCCATAGATTAGGATTAAATATTATACAAAACAGGAGGCAATGCAAATGAAAAAATTTATCAACAAACCTGAGGATTTGACTAGCGAATTACTGGAAGGCTTGGCTTTGTCCAATGCTGATTTGATTTCCTTGGAGCAAGGCAATCTGATTGTTAACAAAAAATTGGCTGAAGCTGACCGCGTAACCATCGTTACCTTGGGCGGCACCGGTCATGAGCCCGCTATCAGCGGCTTTGTTGGCGAGGGCATGATCGACGTTTCCGTAGCAGGCAATATTTTTGCTGCTCCCGGCCCCCAAGCCTGCGTGGAAGCTATTAAGATGGCTGACAAGGGTCATGGCGTTCTGTTCGTTGTTTTGAACCATGCCGGCGATATGCTCACCGGTAACCTGACCATGAAGCAAATCAAAAAGCTGGGCATCCCCGTTATCAAGGTTGTTACCCAAGAGGATATTGCTAACGCACCTCGTGAGAACGCTGACGACCGCCGTGGCTTGGTAGGCTGCGTTCCTCTGTACCATATTGCCGGTGCTGCTGCAGCTCAAGGCAAATCCTTGGAAGAGGTTGCTGCTATTGCCCAACGCTTTGCTGATAACATGGCAACCATCGCTGTTGCTACAAAGGGTGCAACCCATCCTGCAACCGGCATGGAAATCGCTCATATTGAAGATGGTATCATGGAAGTTGGCATGGGCCAACACGGCGAAGGTGGCGGCGGCAGCCAACCCATGAAATCTGCTGACGAAACCGCAGCTATTATGCTGGAAGCTTTGCTGAAGGATTTGGACGTAAAGGCTGGCGAAAAGCTGATGGTTGTTATCAACGGCAGCGGCGCTACCACCTTGATGGAGCAATTGATTGTTTTCCGCGCTGTACACAAGCTGTTGGCTGAAAAGGGCATCGAAATCGTGGCTAACATGGTTGGCGAAATCCTGACTGTACAAGAAACCGCTGGCTTCCAAATGAGCATCGCTCGCATGGACGACGAAATGATCGCATTGTGGAAGGCGCCGGCACGTACTCCGTACTTCAAGAATTAAGAGGTAACTTCTATGGCTGATAAAGATGGTAACATTTTAGCAAAAGACTATGGTATCGGCATTAAGCCGCCCCTGCAGACCTTCCCTGTGAAGGGTCACCAAAGCGCCGGCTGGGGCATGCAACGCCGCCTTTCCGAAATTTTTAGTGATGACGGCCGCACCATTATGCTGGCCTTTGACCACGGTTATATTATGGGCTCCACCGCTGGGCTGGAGCGTCTGGACTTAGTGATTCCGCCCCTGATGCAATATGCGGATTGCCTCATGGCAACCCGCGGCGCGCTGCGCACCTGCATCCCTGCTAACCACCGCAAGGCTGTTGCCCTGCGCTGCACCGCTGACACCAGCGTGCTCAAGGACGACATGAGCTTCGGTACTGTGGGCGTTGATATTGAAGATGCTATTCGCATGAATGCTTCCTGCATGGCAGTGCAATGCTTTGTAGGCTCTGAGGGCGAAATTGATTCCCTGCGCAACCTGTCCTATTATGTAAATAATGGCGAAAAATATGGTATTCCCGTTTTGGGCGTAGTGGCTGTAGGCAAGGAAATGGAGCGCACCACCCGTTATTTCTCCTTGGCAACGCGCCTTTTGGCTGAGACTGGCGCTCATATTATCAAGACCTATTATTGCGAGAATTTTGAGCAGATTACTGCTGCCTGCCCCGTGCCCATCGTTATTGCCGGTGGCAAAAAGATTCCCGAAAAGGAAGCACTGGAAATGGCTTATCGCGCTGTAAGCGAGGGCGCTGCTGGTGTGGATATGGGTCGCAACGTGCTGCAGGCGGAATGCCCCAAGGCTATGCTGCGCGCTATTCGCATGGTCGTGCACGAAAATGCTAAGCCCGAAGAGGCCTTTAAGGCTTACGAATTGTGGAAGAAGGATGTGAAGTAAATGAAAGAATTTATGCACGTGGGCGTGCCCACTGATATTGCTCGTGAGGGCGAAATTTACGCTGAGGGCATTAAAACTCATATTATTACTCCCGACACCAATGAATTCCATATTGAGTATCTGCGCTTTGAAAAGGACACTCCCTTGCCGAAGGAGCTGCAGACCCTGGTGCATGTAGCATATAAGGTTGACGATATGGATAAGCAGCTGGCTGAAAACAAGGTTGTTGTAGAGCCTTGGATGGCTGACGAGCACACCCGCATTGCTTTCATCATGAAGGATGGCATTTTGTTCGAGCTGATGGAAGAGGTTAAATAACGAGCATTTTACACAAGAAACGGGCAGAGCCTTTGGCTGCTGCCCGTTTTCTGTGAGTGAAAAGGGTTAAGGTACAAAAAAGTCGCAGATTTCTCTGAAAAAATGTAAGCTTTGAACATTGTTTAAGGGGAAGCAAGTGATTTTTCATAAAAATATCACAAAGTTGTTTACAAGTGGACAAAAAAAGTATACAATACACCTATCTACAGTATATACGCAAAATTATGTAGTATGGAAGGATGGTAAAAATGATTTCTTTGAAAACCTCTAAAATTAAAGCATTGGCTGCTGGTCTGATGCTGACTCTGGCTCTGGGCGTTGTGGGCTGCGGTGGCGACAAAAAGGAAGCTCCGAAAAAGGCCGAGAAGGTTAATGTAGGTATTGTGCAATTGGTTGAGCATGCTGCACTGGATGCTGCCAACAAGGGCTTTGTAGAAGGCTTGGCTTCCAAGGGCTACAAGGAAGGTCAAAACATTGCTTATGATCGCCAAAATGCACAGGCAGACCAATCCAATCTGCAAAACATCGCTCATCGCTTTGTTAATAACAAGGTAAACCTGATTTGCGCTATTGCTACTCCGGCTGCGCAAACTGTTGCTAACGTAACCAGCGATATTCCCATCGTAGCAACCGCTGTAACCGACTACAAGGCTGCTAAGCTGGTTAAGGACAATGCTAAACCCGGCACCAATGTTACCGGTACCACTGATATGAACCCGGTTGAACAACAATTAGACCTGCTGCTCAAGCTGGTTCCCAATGCTAAGTCCGTGGGCACCATTTACTGCTCCAGCGAAGTTAACTCCCAGCTGCAAATCGATATCCTGAAGAAGGCTGCTGCTGCGAAGGGTGTTACCGTGAAGGAAGCAACCGTTTCCAATGTTAACGATATTCAACAAGCTGCTCGCAGCTTGCTGGGCAAGGTACAAGCTGTTTATGTACCTACCGACAACGTTTTGGCTTCTGCAATGCCTACTCTGATTTCTGTAACTGAAGAAGCTAAGCTGCCCGTAATTTGCGGTGAAGGCGGCATGGTTAAGGCCGGTGGCGTTGCTACCTTGGGCGTTGACTACTACAAGCTGGGCTTCCAAGCTGGTGAAATGGCAGCCTCCATCCTCAGTGGCAAATCCAAACCCGCTGATATGGCTATTCAAGCTCAAAAAGAATTCAAAGCTATGGTTAACGTAAAAGAAGCTGAAAAGATCGGCTTAAAGGTTCCTGAAGATGTTATGAAGGGTGCAGAAATAGTTAAATAAGCCCGTTTCCCCATATTAGGAAAAATGAAGTCTGCCATATCCTATATATGGCAGACTTTTCTCTTATCTATAGTTTTGCTTTATACTAACACTATTCTGGAAATGGAAGGATGTTGTTAATGATCGATTTATTGATTCCTACTGTGGCTCAGGGTCTGTTATGGGCTTTGATGGCCTTGGGCGTATATGTGACCTTCAGGGTGCTGGACATTGCAGACTTGACTGTGGAGGGCAGCTTTCCCTTGGGTGCTGCTACCGCAGCATCCATGATGGTGGCAGGCTATGGCCCCATGACAAGTCTCGCTGCGGCCTTTGTGACTGGCACCTTGGCTGGTGTGGTAACAGGTCTCTTACACACAAAAATGAAAATCCCTGCTCTCTTGGCTGGTATTTTGACTATGATTGCGCTGTATTCTGTGAACCTGCGCATTATGGGCAAGGCCAATCTTTCCCTTTTGGGCGTGGATACCTCCTTTAAGATTGCGCGCAGCATGCTGGGCTTGAATATGGCCCAAACCACCCTGATTGTGGGCCTTGCTGTAACCATAATTGTTGGTAGCTTTATGTACTGGTTTTTTGGCACTCAAATTGGTGCAGCCATCCGTGCCACGGGCTTTAATCAGCAGATGATTCGTGCCCAGGGCGTGGATACGGATGTGACCATTATTTTGGGCCTATTAATCAGCAATGGCCTGGTGGCTGTCAGTGGCGCGCTGGTGGCACAGTCCAACGGCTTCTCCGATGTTGGCATGGGTACTGGTACCATCGTTATCGGCTTGGCCTCAGTGATTATCGGCGAAGTGCTTTTTGGTACCCGTTCCTTTAAAAATTGCCTGATTTCCGTTGTTTTAGGCTCCATTGTATACCGCATCGTTATTGCGGTTGTTTTGGCGATGGGTATGCCGCCCAACGATTTGAAGCTGTTTACCTCCGTGCTGGTGGCCTTGGCTTTGTCCATGCCCCTGATTAAAGCCAAGCTTGGCAGCAGAAAGGTGGTACGTTAAATGCTATTGGTAGAAAACATTTATAAAACCTTCTTTCCTGGGACCATTAATGAAAAGCGGGCGCTGCAGGGCTTAAGCTTACATTTGAAGCCCGGCGATTTTGCTACCGTCATTGGCGGCAATGGCGCAGGCAAATCCACCATGCTGAACTCCATTGCGGGTGTGTTCCCCATTGATGAGGGCAGAGTGGTTATCGATGGCGAGGATATTACCAAGCGTCCGGAGCACAAACGGGCGAAGTACATTGGCCGAGTGTTCCAGGACCCCATGCTTGGCACGGCTGCCGGCATGATGATCGAAGAGAATTTGGCCTTGGCTGCTCGCCGCGGCGAAACCCCGGGCTTGGGCTGGAGCCTTTCCAGCGACCAGCATGACCGTTTTTATGAGCTCTTAAAGGAGCTGGATTTGGGCCTTGAAAACCGCATGACGGCTAAGGTGGGCCTTTTAAGCGGTGGTCAGCGTCAGGCCTTAACCTTGCTTATGGCTACCTTAAAGAAGCCCAAGCTTTTGCTTTTGGACGAGCATACAGCGGCTTTGGACCCGAAAACGGCTGCCAAGGTGCTTGCTCTTACCGAAAGAATCGTTACTCGTGATAATTTGACGACTCTGATGATTACCCACAACATGCGTGATGCACTGCGTTATGGTAATCGTTTGATTATGCTGCACAATGGTCGTGTTATTATCGATGTGCAGGGGGAAGAAAAGCAGCATTTGGAAATTCCCGATCTGTTGGCCATGTTTGAAAAGGCTAGTGGCTCTGAAATGTCTAGTGACAGATTGCTGCTGGGATAATTGAAATTCCTTCAATACAAACGTCCTTTGTTAAAGGACTCTGTCTCCGAAATTTGCTTTTTGATTCAAAAAACATGTAATTATCATCAACAAGCCTAAAATATACCAGAAAACAAATAAAAATTTGAGACAAAAGGCTTGAAAAATTTGCATTTCGTGATATACTCTAAACATATATAGAAGTATTGCAAGAAAAATAATTGTGGGTGTATCGAAAGGCGGTGGAAATAATGCAGGAGGAAATCAAACTGATTGGTCGCAGAATCAGATTACTGCGTACTGCAAAAAATTTGACCCAAACTGGGTTAGCAAAGGATATGGGTATATCTCAAACACATTTATGTAATATTGAATGTGGTCGTGTGCCTGTAACCCTACCCAATCTGCTTAAGTTGCACAAATTGCTGGGCTGCGAGATGGCAAACTTTTTTGTAGATTTGGACGCACAACCCGAACCCAAGGAAAAAGATATCAGCTTGGAAGAGGTATTGCAAATCGTCAAGCTGTTAAAGCAAAGGTAGAGTATTGCAATTATACAGAATTAAAGGTGTGTTGATGCCCTGTGGCACCAATACACCTTTTTCTGTTTTGTAAAAGCATTGCGTTTTTGCACTTTCCATATTATGATATAGGAGTGTAGAAAAAAGCTCGGTGGGGAGGAACAGGCTTTGCGCTATAAGACTTTGATTTTTGATTTGGATGGCACTCTTTTGGATACGCTGGCAGATTTGGCAGCGGCAACTAATTATACATTGGAAAAAAATGGCTTCCCTAAGCGCACCACGGATGAGGTGCGCATGTTTGTAGGCAACGGCATTCGTAAGCTGATTGAGCGGGCCGTGCCTGTGGGAACCAGCGAGACCGTGCAGGAGCAGGTTTTCGCTGATTTTAATGTGTATTACAAGGCTCATTGTGCTGATACCACCTGTACCTATCCCGGTGTGCTGGAGCTTTTGCAGGAAGCGCGCAGGCTGGGCTGTAAGACAGCTATTGTGTCCAATAAAGCTGATTATGGGGTGCAGGAGCTGGCCAAGCAGTATTTCCCGGGGCTTTTGGACGCCGCCTGCGGTGAGCAGGCGGGCATTGCCAAAAAGCCGGCGCCGGACATGCTTGTGGCCGTGATGCAAAAGCTGGGAGCTGAAAAAGCCAGCACTATTTATATCGGTGATTCGGATACGGATTTAATGACTGCAGCCAATGCGGGCATTCCCTGCATCGGTGCCTGCTGGGGCTTTCGCGGCAGGGAGTTTTTGGTGGAGCATGGCGCAACCATTTTGGCAGAGCAGGTGCAGGACGTTTTGCCCCTGTGCCGTTGAAGCAAAGATTAACTAGCTGTGGTAAAGGCGGAAGGCTGTGCCCTAGCACGATGATTGGAGGAAGTGGCAGATGAGTTATGATTATGAGCGCATTGGCAAGATAAAATGCTTTTTGTTTGATATGGATGGAACTATTAATTTGGGCAATGAGCTAATCCCTGGCATGGAGGGCTTTTTTGATAAGCTCACTGCTGCCGGGAGAAAGTATTACCTTTTGACCAATAATTCCTCTCGCAGTCATGAGCATTATGTGCAGAAAATGAATGGCCTTGGCGTGCCTGTGACCCGCAAGGAAATTTTGATTTCCTCCGATGCGCTGACGAATTGGATGAGCAAAAATAAGCCCGGGGCTCGGCTTTTTGTTCTGGGTACGCCTCAGCTGTTGGATACCATTCGTGAGGCTGGCTTTACGCTGACCAACAGCTTGGAGGAAGAGACCGATTATGTGGTGGTGGGCTTTGACCAAACACTGACCTATGAGCGTTTGACCATTGCCTGTCGCTTAATTGATAAGGGAGTCCCCTATGTGGCCACCCATCCCGATGTGCGTTGTCCCATTGAAGGGGGCGAGTTTATTCCCGACACAGGTGCTATGCTGGAGCTGATTAAAACTGCTACAGGCAAGGCGCCCCAGCTGATTTTTGGCAAGCCCTATCAATACATGGTGGATGTGGTGCTGGATAAAACAGGCTTTGCCAAGGAAGAGATTGCCATGGTGGGGGATCGCTTGGCTACGGATATCGCCTTCGGTTTGAACAATGACATTTTGTCCATTATGGTGCTGACCGGTGAGGCCAGCATGGAGGATGTGGAGCAGGGCAATATTAAGCCTGACATCATCCTGCCCCACGCTAAGGAAATTTTACAATATTTATGATGTATTAACGGCTCCTGCTACTAGATATGGATGGTTAGCAGGAGCCTTTTGTTGTGGCAAGCTAGCGTAAAGTTTTTGTAGGAAAAACGGGAAATAAAAATAAAAGAGAACACC
>JAUNWI010000001.1 GCA_030540395.1 Phascolarctobacterium sp. | reverse complement strand
CGAGAAGGTGGAGCTTTCGCAGAGCATGCGACCGAATAGGGAGCATGCGGAGCGTTATAGATAGCTGCTGGAAAATCACAGCTCGCATGCTAATTACTAATTGCTCATTTTATTTTACTTTACTCTCTTTCTGTTTTGTGCTATAATAAGCTTCAAATTGAATATTCCCCTGAGTACACGATGAACAAGAAAGTAGATTGCTGTTAACGTAGCAGAGAGCGAAGTCACCGGCTGCAAGCTTCGCACAGGCGCAGCTATCGAAGTTCCCTTGGGAGTGTCCCGCCTGAAGAATGTGGTTCGCCTTGTCGGGCCGTTGCATTTGCGTAGGGTGAGCGCAGACGCTGCGTTAAAGCTGTAAATGAAGTACAAATAAGGGTGGTACCGCGTAATTTACGCCCCTGTGATTAATGCAGGGGCGTTTTTATATGTTCAATTTGCTAATATTTCCCACTATAAAGCTTTAGGAGGCAAACATGGAAGCTACAATGAATGAACAACTGCAAGCTTTAAAAGAGCAAGCCCTGAGCGAACTCGCTGCGGTTGACTCTTTGGACGCGCTGAAAAACCTGCGCGTTAAATATTTGGGCAAAAAAGGCCCCATGACCGAAATTTTGCGCGGCATGGGCAAGCTGCCCGCCGAAGAACGTCCGAAAATTGGCCAAATCGTCAATGAAATTAAAAGCCTTTTGGAAAAGGAAATTACCGAAAAGACTGCTGTTTTAGAAAAGAAGGCCTTGGCTGAGAAGCTGGCCAACGAAAAAGTTGATATTACTCTGCCCGGTCGCAAGCCTCAATTGGGTCACCTGCACCCTGTAACCTTGACTTTGCGTGAAATCAAAAAGATTTTCATGCGCATGGGCTTTGATGTTTGTGACGGCCCCGAAATCGAGGACGTTTACCACAACTTTACTGCTTTGAATCTGCCGCCTGATCATCCGGCACTGGATATGCAGGACTCCTTCTATATCACTGAAAACTACCTGTTGCGTACCCAAACCTCTGGCGTGCAAGCTCGCACCTTGGAAAGCATGGAGCCCAACACTCCCATTCGCATGATTTGCCCTGGTACCGTATATCGCTGCGACTACGATGCAACCCATTCCCCCATGTTCCATCAGGTTGAAGGTTTAGTAGTTGACAAAAATATCAGCTTGGCTGACTTGAAGGGCACCTTAGAGCTCTTCTGTAAGCAAATGTTTGGCAATGATGTTAAGGTACGTCTGCGCCCTTCTTATTTCCCCTTTACCGAGCCTTCTGTAGAAGTGGACGTTTCCTGCCCCATTTGCCAAGGCAAGGGCGGCTGCCACGTCTGCAAGGACAGCGGCTGGCTGGAAATCTTAGGCGCTGGCGTTGTACATCCCAATGTACTGCGTATGAGCGGCTATGATCCGGACAAGATGACCGGCTTTGCTTTCGGCCTCGGCGTAGAGCGTATTGCTATGCTGAAATATGGTATTGACGACCTGCGTTTGTTCTTCGAAAATGACCAACGCTTCATCAATCAGTTCAAATAAGGAGGAGCAAAATGTTAGCATCTTTAGAATGGTTAAAGCAATATGTAGATATTAACATCTCTACCGAAGAGCTGTGCGACAAGATTACTCGCGTTGGCTTGGAAGTAGACACTGTAACTAAGCTGGGACAGGGCCTGGAGGGCGTTGTTACCGGCAAGGTAATGGAAATTTCCCGTCACCCCAATTCTGACCATTTGTGGGTGTGCATGATGGATTATGGTCAAGGTGGCGAGCCTGTGCAAATTTTGACTGGTGCCCAAAACGTGCATCAATATGATATCGTTCCTGTAGCTGTTGTAGGCAGCGTGCTGCCGCCCAGCGGTCGCAATCCTGAAGGCTTGAAGCTGCAGAAGGCGAAAATGCGTGGCCTTGATTCCTTTGGCATGCTGTGCAGTGCTGATGAGTTGGGTATTGATAGCAAGGTGCTGCTGCCTGAGCAACGCAATGGCATCTTTATTCTGCCTCCGGATACTCCCATTGGCGTGGATGTAAAAGAGGTTTTAGGACTTAACGATACTGTTATCGACATTGACCTTACCAGCAACCGTGCTGATTGCTTCAGCATTATTGGTCTCGCTCGCGAGATTAGCGCCATTACCGGTTGCCCCTTGAAAATGCCTGCTCTGGACGTCAAAGAAGCCGCTGGTGGCAATGCCGCTGATTATGTAAGCATCAAGATTGATGCTCCCGAGCTGTGCCCCCGCTTTGCAACCCGTGTTTTGAAGGATATTAAAATTACCGAATCCCCCGAATGGATGCAGCGCCGTCTGCGTGCCTGCGGTGTGCGTCCCATCAGCAACGTAGTTGACGTAACCAACTATGTTATGCTGGAGCTGGGTCAGCCCATGCATGCTTATGATGCCGACAAGGTAGCAGGTCGCACCTTGATTGTGCGCCGCGCTGAAGAAGGTGAAAAGCTCATTACCTTGGACGACAAGGAGCGCATTTTGAATCCTTCCATGATCACTATTGGCGACGCCGAAAAGGCTGCTGGCCTTGGTGGCGTAATGGGCGGCCTCCTGACCGAGGTTACCGGCGAAACTAAGAATGTTATTTTGGAGGCTGCTTCCTTCCATGGTCCCAGCATTCGCCGCACCAGCCGTGCTTTGGGCCTGCGTAGCGAGGCTAGTGGTCGTTTTGAGCGTGGTGTGGATACCATTTTGACCCACAACGCCCTGAACCGTGCAGCAAATCTTTTGGAAAACATGGGTGCCTGCGAAACCTTTGCCGGCATTGTGGAAGCATATCCGGAAGAGGTAAAGCCCGCCGTTATTACTACCACTCCTGAAAAAATCAATGGTCGCATCGGCTTTGTAATTAGCCGCGAGGAAATCATCGAGATTTTGGTTAAATTGGGCTTTGGTGTAGAGGAGAAGGGCGAGGAGCTCATCGTGACCGCTCCCAGCTGGCGTCGCGATATTGAATGCGATGCGGATATCAGCGAGGAAATTGCCCGCATGCATGGTTATGACTATATCGAGAGCCATCAGCCAGAGCTGACCATTACCCAAGGTCACCAATCCGTGCTGGACGATGTGAAGGACGCAATCCAGGATTACATGACCAGCGCTGGCCTCAACGAAATGATGACCTATAGCTTTATTAAAGCTACCGCTTACGATAAAATGCTGCTGCCCGCCGACGACAGCCGTCGCAGCTGCATCGAGCTTTTGAACCCTATAACTGATGCTTTCTCCGTAATGCGCACTACCATGATTCCCAGCGCTTTGCAAACTGCTTCCTTCAATCTGCGCAACCATAATGACAGCGTAGCACTGTTTGAAGTAGGCCGCATCTTCTTGCCCAAGGCTTTGCCCTTGACCGAAGACCCGGAAGAGCGTCCGATGCTGGCTGCTGTGCTCAGCGGTCGTCGCAAAGCCTTGAACTGGTGTGACACCAAGGAAAACGTGGACTTCTACGACCTGAAGGGCATTGTGGAAGGCCTCATGGAAGCCATGCAGGTAGCTGATTATAGCCTGGTTCGCTCCAGCGCACCCTATCTGCATCCTGGCAAGAGCTGTGATATCGTTATCGATGGTAAGGTTATAGGTTCCTTCGGTGAGGTACATCCTGTTGCTCAAGAAAACTTTGAGCTGGACCAAACTACCTATGTTCTGGAAATGGAAGTACAGCCTTTGGTTGCCAGTGCTACTGCAGTGCCGAAATACCAGCATCTGCCCAAGTATCCCGCTATGAGCCGTGATATTGCCGTTGTTGTTCCCGCTGAGGTTACCAATGAGGAAATTGAAGGCGTGATTCGTGCCCATGCTGGCGAGCTGCTGCGCAGTGTGCGTGTATTCGATATCTACACCGGCAAGCAGGTTGCTGCAGGCTGCAAATCCATGGCCTTTAACCTGACTTATCAGGCTGCAGATAGAACCTTGACCGATGCTGAGGTTGATGCCAGCATGAAGGCTGTGATTGCTGAGGTTGCTGAAGCATATAAAGCTAAGCTGAGAGAGTAATGCTTTGAGCTTTTGTCAAAAAGTTTTTGTAGCCAAGGGACTATCTTTTAATAATTAAATATGCAAGCCACGAGACAGTGAATTCCTAGCTATCTCGTGGCTTTTATTTTTTAATAAAAATTCTCCATTAAGGTTAAATTAAGGCAGGAGTTTTCAAGGGCAAAGGCGAATTATAGCAATATTTAAACTTCTGTGCTGATTGTGGCTAATAATTAGAAGTACTTTGCAAAAAAAGGAGATGGCAAGATGGCAAAATATAAGTGCGGTGTGTGTGGCTTTATTTATGACGAGGCGAAGGAGGGTGCTCTCTTTGCTGATTTAGTGGTTTGCCCCGTGTGCAAGCGTCCGGCAACCAATTTCAAAAAGGTAGAAGAGGAAGCGGCAGCTCCGGAAGCTCCTGCTGCCGAGCCTAAGGCTGCAGCGCAGGCTCCATCCCTAGCTTATGACCCTCAATATGCACGTCATGATACCTCCAATCGTTATATGGCGGAAATTCACGAAATGGCTGTTACCGGCAAATCCATTAGTGGTGCCATGGGCACCAAGATGAAAATGCCCAACTGGGATGACATCCTGATTTTGGGTGCCCAGCTGAATCCGCCTCCGCTTTTGGATGAGGAAGAGGTGTGCACCACTGTTGTGTTGGGCAAGAACGCCAAGCGTCCGCTGGTGGCCGAAAACCCCATCTTCGTAACCCATATGTCCTTTGGTGCTCTGTCTCGCGAAACGAAAATCGCTCTGGCCAAGGCGACAGCCATGGCCGGCAGCGTAGAGGAGAGCGGCGAGGGCGGCATCGTGCCGGAGGAGCAGGCTGCTGCGAAAAAGTTTATTTTTGAATATATCCCCAATAAATACAGCGTAACCAAGGAAAATTTGATGAAGGCCGATGCCATCGAAATTAAGATTGGACAGGGCACCAAGCCCGGCATGGGTGGACACCTGCCGGGCGAAAAGGTGACGCCGGAAATCGCCGCTATTCGCGGCTTCGGCGTGGGCGAGGATATTCACAGCCCCTCTAAATTCCCCGAAATCAACAGTCGCGAGGATTTGAAGGCTATGGTTGATATGCTGCGCACTGAATCCGATGGTCGCCCCATTGGCATCAAGATTGCTGCTGGTCGCATTGAGCGCGATTTGGAATACTGCGTATATGCGGAGCCGGACTTTATTACCATTGATGGCCGTGGCGGTGGCACGGGCTCAAGCCCCTTTTTGCTGCGCGAGGCTACCAGTGTGCCCACTATCTACGCCCTTGCCAGAGCGCGCAAATACCTTGACTCCGTAGGCGCCAAGGACATTGCTCTCATCATCACTGGTGGCTTGCGCGTGTCCAGCGATTTTGCAAAGGCTATCGCTATGGGCGCAGATGCGATTGCTGTGGGCACCGCTGCCCTGATGGCAGCTGCTTGCCAGCAATACCGCATCTGTGGCCGCGGCAAGTGCCCCATGGGTATTGCTACCCAGGATCCGGAGCTGCGTGCCCGCCTGCACATCGATGCTGCAGCTCAAAGAGTGGCCAACTATTTGAAGGTATCCTTGGCCGAGCTTAAATCCTACGCACGCATCACCGGCCACAAAAACTTGCATGATTTGAATTTGAGTGATTTGTGCACCATCAATCGGGAAATCAGCGAATTCACTGACATTCCCCACGCATAAAAAAGCATTCTCACAAAAGAGAAGCTTATTAAAAGATTGTCATAGAGGTAAAATTTATGTAACAAAAGAGGTCACTTTAGAAGGTGGCCTCTTTTTGTCCCTCTGGGAACAAAGACTTAATTTGTCTAAAAGTTTTCTTGAAGCTTAAATGATGAAGATATTAAGCAAGTATACAAAGATTTTGAAGGTAAAAAGCTCTTCTTATACAAACTATGGTAAAATGAAAAGGGCTTATGTAAAATCTTTTTAACGATAAACTTCTTGCAGAATGTAGCTTTATAGTGTACAATAAAACCAGCCATATTATGCAAACTAGTAAAGGAAGGTGTATTATGAAAAAGTTATTAGTTTTTCTCATGGCGGCTTTGATGGTCGTTGCTATGGCAGTTGCTGGCTGTGGCGGCGGCGATAAAAAGGCTGACAAGGCTGCTGGCGGCGCTGTTGCTCACAAGGAAAAGCTGGTTATTGGTACTGATGCGGACATCAACAACCTGAACCTGCAAAAACAACAGGACGCAGCTAACAACGTAATTTTGAAGAACACCCACCAAACTCTGGTATTCTTCAACAATGGTTCCCAAGGCAAAGAACGTTTTGTTCCTGGTTTGGCTACCGACTGGAAATTCGTAGATGATACCCACATCATCATGAATTTGCGCAAGGATGTTTACTTCAACGACGGCAAAAAGACTCCCATGACCGCCGAAGACGTAAAATTCACCTTGGACATGGCCATGAAGAACGTTATCAAATCCGCTCTGGCTGGCTTTGTAAAATGCACTGTTAAGGACAAACATCAAATCGAAATCGAAATTAAATCCTATAACAACGAATTCATTCAATCCCTGTCCTCCGTTCCTCTGTCCATCCAATCCAAAAAGGCTTATGATGATGGCGTGAAGGAGCCCTGGTTCATCGGCACCGGTCCCTACAAATATGAGAAATGGGTTCAAGGCGAATACTGCCGTCTGGTAAAGGTTAAGGATTACTGGGGAAATAACCTGCCCGCAACCGATAACTTTGCTCCTGGCGTATCCGATATCATCGAGTTCCGTCCTATGATCGAAGCTTCTGCTCGTGTAATGGCTCTGCAAGCTGGCGAAATCGACGTTTGCGTTAACCCGCCCATTAACGACCTGAAATTCTTGAAGGACGACAAGAAGGTTACCGTTTACGAACAACCCGGCACCCGTCTGTTCTACTTTGCATTCAACGTAGAAAAGAAGCCTTGGGATAACCAAAAGCTGCGTCAGGCAGTTGCTTGCGCTATCGACAAGAAATCCGTTCTGGACGCTGCTCTGAACGGTAAAGGCACTCTGCAAAAGACCATTTTGAACCGTGGCCTGTGGGGCTTCTATGACGAAATGCCTGGCTATGACTTCAATCTTGAGCGTGCTAAACAATTGATGAAGGAATCCGGTGTAACCGGCCCCATCAAGACCACTTTGACCTATGCAACCGGCGCTCCCTATGAGCAAATTGCTACTGTAATCCAAGCTAACCTGGCTAAAATCGGCATCACTGTTGATTTGGTTCCCATGGAACAAGCTGCTCTGAAGGCTGCCTGCAAGGATGGTAAACAATCCCTGTTCCTGTGGCGTTGGAACGAGGACTCCAAGGTTGACTTCGTATACCGCGACCTGTTCTACACTGGCTCCGGCTCCAACTATCATCACTTTGCTGATGCTAAGGCTGACAAGATGATTGACGATGTTGCAACCCTGAAGGACCAAAAGAAACGCATGGAAACTGGTATCGAACTGCAAAAATACTTGGTTGACCAATGCCCGCAGGTTCCTCTGTACATTGCTAACCTGGTTATCGCTTACAACAAGGACCTGAAGGGTACCTATTTCTATGGCGGCGGCAACCACGATTGGCGTCATGCTTATATCGCTAAATAATTAAGCTGCATAATTTACAAAGGTGTAAAACAAGGGAGGCATAGTCCTCTCTTGTTTTATATACAAGCTTTTTAAACAACTAGAAAGGAGCTTGTTTGGATGCTTAAATACGTTGTTAACAGACTTTTGAGCCTCATCCCGGTAATTTTGGTAACATCCTTCCTTATCTACTGGGCTATGAGCCTCACCGAGGGCGACCCGGCTATGATGATTGCCGGCGATGGTGCCACCCAGGAAATGATTGACCAGATTCGTCATGATTTGGGCTTGGACCAACCCTTTTTACTGCAATACTTTAATTACATGAAGGGCATGTTGGTGGGTGACATGGGTAAATCCTATGTAACCAACAAGGACGTTTTCGCAACCTTCTTTCAATACCTGCCCAATACTTTATATCTTGGCGGTTCTGCTGTTATCATTGCTACCATCGTGTCCATTCCCTTGGGCATTTATACCGCCATTAACCAAAATACCTGGAAGGATACCGCTGGCATGGTATTTGCTCTGTTCGGTACCTCCATGCCTAACTTCTGGCTGGGCCTGATGCTGATCATCATTTTTGCGCTGCATTTGAGAATGTTCCCCACTGGCGGTAACTTTGGCTGGAAGAGCCTCGTATTGCCTGCCGTGACTGTTGGCTTTGGCCTGGCAGCTTTGATTACCCGTATCACCCGTTCCTCCATGCTGGACGTTATGCGTCAGGATTACATGACCACTGCTCGCGCTAAGGGCTGCAGCGAACATCGCGTTATCTACAAGCATGGTCTGAAGAACGCGCTGATTCCCATTATCACTGCTATTGGTCTGCAAATGTCCCTGGTTATCACCGGCTCCGTACTTGCTGAAACCGTATTCAGTTGGCCCGGCATCGGTCGTTTGGTGTACGAATCCATCACCCGCCGCGATATTCCCATGGTAACCGGCTCCATTATTTTGTGCTCTATTTTAATGTGTATTATTAATCTGGTAGTTGACCTTGTATATGCCTTCTTTGATCCGCGTATCAAGGCTCAATATAGCAAGAAGGGGTGAGGAAGATGGCTGCAAAGAAAAGAACTAGAGGACGCACCATGTTCCAAGAAACCTGGCATCGTCTGATGAAGAATAAGGGCGCCGTTATCGGTATGGCCTTCCTTGCCTTTTTGGTAGTGGTGGCTCTCATTAGTCCCTTTGTTTTTGATTATGAAACCGATGTTATCGGCCAAAATTTGGCTAACAAGCTGCAGGCTCCCAACAGTGAGCACTGGTTTGGCACCGATGAATACGGTCGTGATTTGTTTGCTCGCGTAATGTATGGCGCACGCTACTCCTTGGCCATCGGCATCGGCTCCGTGGGCTTTGGCCTCGTTGTAGGCACTATTTTGGGCTCCATTGCCGGCTTCTACGGCGGCAAGGCTGATGATATCATTATGCGTGGCATCGATATTTTCTACTCCATTCCGAACATTTTGAAGGCTGTTGTAATCGTATCCCTGCTGGGCACTAGCACCATTAACCTTATTATCGCTTTGGCCATTTCCTGCGCCACTAACTATGCTCGTATCGTGCGCGCATCCGTTATGACTGTCCGCGATTTGGAATATGTAGAATCCTCCTATGCTATGGGCCTGCCCACCTGGAAGATTATACTGCGCCATATTCTGCCTAACTGCCTGTCTCCCATTATCGTACAGACAACCCTCCTTATTGGTACCACTATTATTTCTGCTTCCTCCCTGAGCTTCTTGGGCATTGGTGTGCCCGCTCCCGCTCCTGAATGGGGCGCTTTGCTCTCCGGTGGTCGTGCACACATCCGTGGTGCCAGCTATATCTGCGTAATTCCTGGTTTAGCAATTATGTTCACCGTTTTGGCACTGAACCTTTTGGGCGACGGCCTGCGTGATGCGCTGGACCCGAAGCTGAAGAAATAAGGGGGCTTGCATTATGGATTTAGTATTAGATATTAAGGACCTTGTGGTTCATTACGAAACAGAAGATTCCGATGTGCATGCGGTCAACGGCATTGATATTGCCATTGGCAAGCAGCGCACCCTGGGCCTGGTAGGCGAGACTGGTGCTGGCAAAACTACCACCGCTCTGTCCATTATGAATCTTGTTCCCGACCCGCCGGGAGTAATCAAGAGCGGTTCCATTACCTTGGAGGGTAGGGACGTGCTCAAAATGAGCGATGCTGAGCTGGAAGCCATGCGTGGCAACGATGTAGCCATGATTTTCCAGGACCCCATGACCGCCCTGAACCCGGTTATGACCGTAGGCGAGCAGATTGCTGAGAGCCTGGAGCTGCACCAAAATCTGAAGCCCGAGGAGGCCTTGGAAAAGGCCAAGGAAATGCTGAAGCTGGTTGGTATTGCGGAAGCTAGAGCTACCGACTATCCCCACCAATTCTCCGGCGGTATGAAGCAGCGCGTGGTTATCGCTATTGCGCTGGCCTGCAGTCCGAAGCTTTTGATTGCGGACGAGCCCACTACGGCGTTGGACGTTACCATTCAAGCGCAAGTTCTGGAGCTGATGAAGGATTTGATTAACAACCGCGATATGTCCATGCTGATGATTACCCACAGCCTTGGTATCGTTGCGGAAATTTGTGACGATATGGCAGTTATGTACGCAGGTCGTATTGTGGAGAAGGGCACTGTGGATGATGTATTTAACAGCATGCGCCATCCCTATACAGAAGGCCTTTTCAACAGCCTGCCTAATTTGAAGGAGCAGGGCGAAATGCTGGAGCCCATTAAGGGCCTGATGCCCGACCCGGCAGATTTGCCGCCGGGATGCACCTTCGCACCCCGTTGCCCCTATGCCACCGAGGCTTGCTCTGCATCCGTGCCCAAGCTGGAAGCGGTGGATGGCAGCAGCACCCATTTCGTAGCCTGCCATGCTTATGCTAGACCTGGCTTCGCCTTAAGGAGGAACCAAAAATGAGTAACGCTCCTTTGTTAGTGATTGAAAATTTAACTAAATATTTTAATACGGCGGCAGGTCAGCTTCACGCTGTGGATGGTGTTAGCTTTACTTTGGAAGAGGGCAAAACCTTGGGTATTGTAGGCGAGTCCGGCTGTGGTAAATCCACCACCGGCCGCTGCATTTTAAAGCTCATCGAGCCTACCAGCGGCAAGATTATTTTCCAAGGCAACGATATTACCAAGCTGAGTCGTAAGGAAATGCGCCCTCTGCGCCAAAAGATGCAGATGGTGTTCCAAGACCCGTTCTCTTCCTTGGACCCCCGCGAAACCGTTATGCAGCTCATCAGCGAGCCAATTATTGAGCACAAGCTGATTAAGGGCAAGGAAGCTATTGAAGAGCGCACCTTGGAGCTCATGCGCACTGTAGGCTTGGCTGAACGTTACGCCAACGTTTATCCCCATGAGCTAGACGGCGGCCGCCGCCAGCGCATTGGCATTGCCCGCGCCTTGGCTATGAATCCGAAAATCATCGTGTGCGACGAGCCCGTATCTGCCCTGGACGTTTCCATTCAAGCGCAGATTTTGAATTTGCTCAAGCAATTGCAAAAGGATTTGGGCCTGACCTATATCTTCATTACCCACGATTTGTCCGTCGTTAAATATTTCTCCGATGATATCGCCGTAATGTATATGGGTACCATGGTAGAGAAGGCTCCGGCCAATCTGCTTTTCAAAAATCCTCTGCACCCCTACACCAAGGCGCTGCTTTCCGCTATTCCGCTGCCCATCGTGGGCAAGGATAAGCCTAAACGCCAGATTATTAAGGGTGAAATTACTGCTCCCATCAATCTGCCGGACGCTTGCCGCTTTATGAAGCGCTGCGACTGCCCGGTGGAGGGTGTGTGCGACAAGGGCAATCCCGTGCTGCGTGAGGTGGAACCCAACCATTTCGTAGCCTGCTCCTGCGTGAAGTAAATAATATTCAAACTGAACCTCCCAGACTTAAGTTTGGGAGGTTTTTTCACGAAATCTCCTAACACTTTCACTGGAAATATGGTATAATTGCAGTATGTTTTGTTAACTAAAAACTAATATGGATTACTATAGAAAGGATTTGATTTACATGACTACTGCAAAAGAATTGCAAAAAAGCCTGACCTGGGAATTTCCCCATATTGGTAAGGCTGAACCCACTGCCAAGGAAGCAGCCTTTGCCTACTGCGAAGGCTATAAGGAATTTTTGAACGAGGGTAAAACCGAGCGTGAATTCACTGCCAAGGCGGTGGAGCTGCTCAAGGCCGCAGGCTACGAGCCCTTGGATTTGAGCAAAAGCTATAAACCTGGCGACAAAGTTTACTTTGTTAACCGCGGTAAATCCCTTGCCATGACCACCTTTGGTGTTGCTCCCTTGGAAAAGGGCGTGCGCTTGAATGCTGCTCATATCGATTCTCCCCGTCTGGATTTAAAACCCAATCCGCTTTACGAAAAGAATGATATTGCCTTCTTCAAAACTCACTACTACGGCGGCATTCGCAAATATCAATGGGTGACCACTCCCTTGGCTATGCACGGCGTTATCGTCAAGAAAAACGGCGAGGTAGTGAAGGTTTCCGTGGGCGAGCAGGCAGGCGAGCCCCAATTTTGTGTTACCGATTTGCTGCCCCACCTGGGTGCAAAGCAAAACGAGCGCAAGCTGTCCGATGGCATCCGGGGAGAGGAATTGAACATTGTCATTGGCAGCCTGCCCTTTGTGGGCGAGGATGAAAAGGACGAGGTTAAGAATGCAGTGAAGCTGACTGCTTTGCAGCTCTTGAACGAAATGTATGGCATCACTGAGCATGACTTCATGCGTGCGGAGATTGAATTTGTGCCTGCGGTGAAAGCCGTGGATATTGGCCTGGACCGCAGCCTGATTGGTGCTTATGGCCAGGACGACAAGGTGTGTGCTTATACCGCTCTGACGGCGGAAATCGACACCAAGGCTCCTTACTATACCACGGTAACCATTTTGGCAGATAAGGAAGAGATTGGCTCCTATGGTAACACGGGCTTAAGCTCCGACTTTGTGCTGCACTATTTAGAGGATTTGGCTAGCCTGGAGGGCGCCAATATTCGCACCCTGCTGCGCAATACTACTGCTCTGTCCTCCGATGTAAATGGTGCCTTTGATCCTACCTTTGCCAGTGTTTATGAAGAGCGCAACAGCTGTTTTGTAAATAAGGGTCCCTGCCTGACCAAATATACCGGTGCCCGCGGTAAATCCGGCTCCAATGATGCCAGCGCCGAAACCATGGCTAAAATCATCAGCATTATGGGTGAAGCCAAGGTTTATTGGCAAATAGGCGAGCTGGGCGCTGTGGACGAGGGTGGCGGCGGCACTGTAGCTTTGTATGTGGCTGCCATGGACGTGGATGTTGTGGATTTGGGCGTACCTGTGCTGTGCATGCACTCTCCCTTTGAGCTGACCAGCAAGCTGGACGTTTACTACACCTATAAAGCCTTTGCTGCTTTCCTGGCAAGTGATAAATAAATATTTTACATGGGGTTTAAGCCGGCCGGTATATCCGCGCCGGCTTTGATGTTTTTCTGCCAGTTACCTTGCAATTTGAGTCAAAAAAGTTGACGAGTTAAACCATAATTGATATAATAGCCTTGAACAGTCAACGAAGACTTTTTTGAGACAGGGAAGAGTGTGTCCCCTGCTTGAAAAGGTCTTTTTGTTTTTCTGGTGTTATTTAGGGAGTATTGAGAAAGGAGAGCAGCCCCGTGCTGCAAACGATCATGAATAATAAGGAATTATTGTATGTAATTAAACCTGAACAACAAAACGAGCAGGATTTGCGTACCTTGCTGTCCCTGCATCCTGAGGTAAAATTTGTTTCTTTAATGGGCGTGGATTTTGCGGGCAATGATACCGATGAAAAAATCCCCATGAAGATTTTCTTAGAGGATATGGAGGGCTTTTTGGAGGGCAGCGCTGCTCAAACCGATGGCTCCTCCGTTGTGCTCACTGGCATCGCTACCTTGAACAACGCTCGCGTGGATATGGTTGTTGATAAAACTGTTAACTGGTTTGTAGATTATAACTATGAGCATTTTGATGCTGCCACTGGTCGCATGATCGGTACTCTGCGTATTCCCTGCTATTTGCTGCACAATGGCAATTTCGTAGACTCCCGTTCTATTTTGAAAAACACCCTTGATTATGTGGAAGGCGAAATCATGGAGCTCTTCAAAAAGCATCCTGTGATTCCGGGTCTTGAGCATATCAATGGCAACGATATTGAAAAGTTGATTTTTACCAGTGCTACGGAGCTGGAGTTTTGGGTAAAATCTCCCCGTGAGGATGCTCCTATTGAAGCCTTGAGCTCCTCCCAAATGATGCAGGAGCAATATTGGCAGCGTACCCGCGGCAACGTGCGTACCGCCTTGGAGCAAACTGTTGAAACCTTGGACTATTACGGCCTGGAGCCGGAAATGGGCCACAAGGAATGCGGTGGCGTTAAGGGTCAAATCGATGGCGCCGGTCACATGACCCACGTTATGGAGCAGCTGGAGGTGGACTGGAAGTTCGCTACTGGTGTGCAAACTGCTGATAACGAAATCCTGGCTCGCATCATCGTGAAGGAAGTATTCCGTATGAACGGCCTTGAGGTTTCCTTCCAGGCTAAACCCATTCCGGGTGTAGCAGGCAGTGGCGAGCATACCCATGTGGGCATGGCTGCTAAGCTGAAAAATGGCAAGATTGTCAACCTGTTCTCCCCCAAGGATATGCATAAAGAGTTCCTGTCCGCTATTGGCTATGGTGCTATGATGGGCCTTTTGAAAAACTACGAGGTTACCAATCCCTTCATTTCCTGCACCATTGACTCCTTAAATCGCTTGAAGCCCGGCTTTGAGGCACCGGTGTGCATCGTAACCAGCTTGGGCTTGAGCCCGGATAATCCGTCCCGTAACAGAACCATTTTGGCAGGCCTGATCCGCGATCTGGACAACCCCAAGGCTACTCGTATTGAAATGCGTTCTCCCAACCCCTATACCAATACCTACATTGCCATCGCTGCCTTCTATCTGTCCTGTCTGGACGGCATCAAGGCCTGCGTAGAATCCGGCAAGGATTTGGCCGCATTGGAAAAGGAAATCTCCAAGGCAGCAGGAGAAGAGGGCTTCTATTTGGAAAAGGACCGTCAATATCGTACCGAGGACGATGTGTTCGAGGACTTTACTGCGGAAGAACGCAGCAGGCTGTTTGGCGAGCCCCCGGCAACTGTTTGGGAAAACCTGCAGGCCTTTGACAAATATCCGGAGAAGGTAGCAGTTTTGACCCAAGGTAACATTCTGCGCAAGGAATATATCGAATCCTTCCGCCAAGGTGCTTTGATTCGTTGGACCACCGAGCTGTTGACCCGCCTGATTCCGGAATATTATCAGGCAGTGGTAGATATGAAGAAGCTGCATAGCCCCGAAAGCTCCACCGACTGCGACTTGGCTCTGTGGCACAAAATTCAGGTGCTGCGGGCAAGACTGGCCAAGGACTCCTTCGAAGAAAAGAGCATTTTCACCAGCATTCGCAAGGCTGTGGCCAATGGTGATTATGATGCAGCCTCCAAGCTGAAGATTGAAATGTGCGCTGTGATGGAGGAGCTAAAGAGTCTCTATCATGATTATAAACAAAATATTATTGACTAATCGGTCACTTGAAGCCGTAATTAAATGAATTAGTGCCGAGAGGAGCTTATTTTGCCTTCCTCTCGGCTTTTTTTGCATAAAAATGTTGAGTTAATTGCAAATTTGTGGTAAAATAACGGAGATATAATGACATAAGTATTTGCGTCCGGTGGAAGGAAGGCGATGGCTTTGGTGGAACAGGTTAAGGATGTTCCTGCCTATATTCGCAAAATGTATGGTTATAATTCTTTTATGAATACCTTTGGTGTGCATATTGATGAAATAACCTGTGGTGGGGCTGTAGTAAGCATTGATATTGATCCCCAAAAGCATTTTAATCATCGTGGCATTTGTCATGGTGGTGTTTTTACAGCGTTGGCTGACTCTGTTTTAGGAGTAACCGGTGCCAGTGTAGGCGCTGTTGTGGCTACACTGAATTTCAGCATGAATTTTATCAGGAATGTGCATAGTGCGGGTCGGGTCTACGTGAGGAGTAGGGTCCGCCATCATGGACATACAACTATGGTAATTGAGGCTGAAATGTATGATGCTGAGGAAAGGTTAATGGCCACCATTCTGACCACGATGTTTATCGTAGGACGCTTTGAAGAAATACCCGCCAAGTGGTGACTCACGGGTTGAACTGGTAAGGGAGAATGACGCGGCTCGGTCGCAAGGGAAATTAAGGAGGATAAGATGGATTTCGCATTAAACGAAGAACAATTAGAACTACAGGAAATGGTGAGGGAGTTTGTTGAAAAGGAAATTACTCCCTATGCTGCTGAAATGGACGAACAAAACCATTGGCGTGATGGCCTGATGGAAAAGGCCAACGAAATGGGCCTGCTCAATGTTATCGTTCCGGAAGAGCTGGATGGCCCTGGCTTGGACAGCATTGCTATTGCTACCATTTATGAAGAGCTGGGCAAGGGCTGCGCCGGTGTTGCTACTTCTTTGGCTGCAAACAGCCTGGCAACCGTACCTGTGCTGCTGGCTGGCACCGACGAACAAAAGAAAATGTACTGCGATGTTCTGAACAATGGCGGTCTGGCTGCCTTTGCTCTGACCGAGCCCGGCGCTGGTAGTGATGCCGGTGGCGTTTCTACTCGCGCAGAAAAGAATAAAGAAAATGGCACCTATACCCTGAATGGCACCAAGATGTTCATCACCAACGGTGGCTTGGCTGAAATTTTCCTGGTATTTGCTAACACCCGTAAAACCGGCGGCATCCGTGGCTTGACCGCCTTCATCGTTCCGAAGGACACTCCGGGCTTCAGCGTTGGCAAAAAGGAAAACAAGATGGGTATCCGTCCCTCCAACACCTGTGAGCTGGTGCTGCAGGACGTTGTTATCCCCGAATCCTATCGTGTTGGCCGCGAAGGCGAAGGCTTCCGCATTGCCATGAACACCTTAGACAGCGCTCGTCCCTTCGTTGGCGCTGTATCCGTTGGTATTGCTCAAGCAGCTCTGGATTGCGCTGTTAAATATGCTAAGGAGCGCCGTCAATTTGGCCAACCCATTGCTTCCTTCCAAATGGTACAGGCAATGCTGGCTGACATGGCTATGAAGGTTGAAACTGCTCGTCTTTTGGTACAAAAGGCTTGCTGGATGCGCGATCAAGGCATGGAATTCTCCAAGGAAGCTGCTATGGCTAAATGCTATGCTGCTGACGTTGCAATGCAAGTAACCACCGATGCTGTACAAGTAATGGGTGGCTATGGCTACACCAAGGAATACCCCGTTGAGAAGATGATGCGCGACGCTAAGATTATGCAAATCTACGAAGGCACCAACCAAATCCAACGTCTGGTTATTGCTAACAAGCTGCTGTACTAATACTAGTGTGGTAATTAATCCTCCATCTGTAAAAAGGTGGAGGATTTTTTATTAAGTTTTCGTGAAACCTGTATTTTTATACTGCGGTTATGGTATAATATATGCGTACAATTATCTATAAAAGCTGGCTGGACCAGCGTAGGAGTATGTAAATGGTTTATTTGTTGTTGGCTTTGGCAGTGGTGCTTGTGGACCAGCTGACAAAGCTCTATGTGGTGGCACATTTTGATGTGGGGGAAAGCGTGCCCGTTATCCAAGATTTTTTTCATTGGACCTATATTTTGAATCCTGGCGCGGCCTTTGGCATGCTGGAGGGCAGTCGTTGGCTTTTCGTGCTAATTGCCTTGGCTGTGATGGTCGGCATTTGGTACCTGCGGCGCGATATTGCAGCTTATGGACCCTGGTGCACCTATGGTGCGGCCCTCTTTGGGGGTGGAGCCGTGGGCAATTTAATCGACAGAGCGCGGCAGGGCTTAGTCATAGATTTTTTTGATTTTCGCATTTGGCCCGTGTTTAATGTGGCCGATATTGCTATATGTGTAGGAGTGGGTTGTATTATATGGAGCATATTACTGACGGAATGGCAGGAGAACAGGAAAGCTTGATTATCACCGAGGAGCAGGCTGGTCAACGGGCCGATGTTGGCTTGGCCACCCTGCTGGACATCACTCGTTCCAATATGCAAAGGCTGTTGGAGGATGGTCGCGCTGTCAAGGGGACTAAGGTTTTGAAGGCCAATTATAAGCTGAAGGCAGGGGACCAGATCGTGGTAACCTTGCCCGAGCCCCAGCCCTTAGATGCCCAGCCGGAAAATATTCCCTTGGATATAATTTACGAGGACGATGACGTAATTGTTGTGAATAAAGCCAGAGGCATGGTGGTGCATCCCGCCGCCGGCAATTACAGCGGTACCCTGGTAAATGCCTTGCTATATCATTGCAAAAATCTTTCCGGGATTAACGGCGTGATTAGACCGGGTATCGTGCATCGCTTGGACAAGGACACCAGTGGTATCATGATTTGTGCCAAAAATGATGAAGCCCATTTGTCACTATCCCGGCAGATTCAGGCCAAAACCGCTCGGCGTACTTATTTAGCGGTGGTGCGGGGCAATATCAAGACCGACAGCGGCACCATTGAAACCCTTATTGCCCGGGATAAAAATGACCGCAAAAAGATGGCGGTGGTGAAGGAAAACGGTCGCGAGGCCATCACCGATTATGAGGTGGTGGAGCGCTTTGGCAAGTACACCTTGGTGCGCTGCAAGCTGCGTACAGGACGCACTCACCAAATTCGCGTGCATATGGAGCATTTGGGGTATCCCTTGGTAGGTGATCCTAAATATTCACCGCTCAAAACCCCCTTTGCCATCAAGGGGCAGGCCTTGCATTCTCAAACCTTGGAGTTTACCCATCCTCGCACCGGGGAGCGCTTGAAATTTGAAGCACCCCTGCCCGAGGATATGCAGAAGATTATTACCCGTCTGCATTTGGGGCAGTTTAACTAAGTTTATTTAGCTCTTAGAGCAGTAAATATAAAAACTATTGTCGAGGTGACTATAATGAGTAATTTTGTTAAAAAGAATGTAATTATGGACGCAGATGCTATGCGTCGTGCTATCGTGCGTATTGCTCATGAGATTATTGAAAGAAATAAGGGTGTAGAAAACGTTGTTTTGGTGGGTATTCGTACCCGCGGCGTTCCCATTGCCGAGCGTTTGGCTGCTGCTATTCGCGACATTGAAAAGGTGGAGCTGCCCGTGGGCATGCTGGATATCACCCTGTATCGTGACGACCTGTCCACCCTGGCCTATAACCCTATTTGCCATGGCACCGAAATTGACTTTGACCTGAACGGAAAAACTGTAATTTTGGTAGATGATGTGCTGTACACCGGTCGTACCATTCGCTGCGCTCTTGATGCTGTAATTGATATGGGTCGTCCTAAGGCTATTCAGCTGGCAGTTTTGATTGACCGTGGTCACAGAGAGCTGCCCATCCGTGCAGACTTTGCCGGCAAAAATGTGCCTACCTCCCACAAGGAAGCCATCAATGTATATTTGGCAGAGCAGGATGGTTTGGATGAAGTAGCTATCGGTGATGTAGAGTAAAATAAAGTATTGAAATAAAGACGAACATATATTTCGAGTAACGTTTCGTTACACGAATAATCAAGGTGAACATTCTTTTTGGTAGCGTTTTGCTACCCATAAAAGTGAGGTAGTAATTATGGAGCAAGCAGAAGTATTACGCAATCAATTGTTAGGTGAAACCTTAGTAAAAAATTTGCAAAAGCGTGGCATGGGGGCCTATTATTGCGCCACCAAGGAGGAAGCTCTGGCCAAGGCCTTGGAGCTGATTCCTGAGGAAGATGTGGTAGCGTGGGGTGGCTCTGTGTCCATCAAGGAAATAGGCCTTTTGGATGCTGTGAAAAAGCGCAACCCTGTTATTGATAGGGAATTAGCCGATACTCCTGAGGAAAAGGCAGAGCTTATGCGCAATGCTCTTTTGTGCGATACCTATTTGATGAGCAGCAACGCCATTAGCAAGGATGGCGAGCTGGTGAATATTGATGGTAACGGTAACCGTGTGGCTGCCATGATTTTTGGACCCAAGCAGGTCATCATGATTGTGGGTATGAACAAGATTGCCGGCACCTTGGAGGGCGCTATCGACAGAGCCCGTCATGTGGCTGCGCCCATTAATGCATCCCGCTTTGCCGGCTTAAGCACTCCCTGCGCAAAGCTGGGAACCTGCGCTAATTGTATTTCTCCAGACTCTATTTGCTGTCAGATGGTTATTACGAGAGTTAGCAGGGTAAAGGGTAGGATTAAGGTTATTCTAGTTGGCGAAAACTTAGGCTTTTAGTGCTGAACTGTCTTATTATAGTAAGTGTGCTTTAGATTAGGTGATTATCATGCGTACTATTATATTACTAATGGACTCTTTTGGCATTGGTTATGCTCATGACGCGGAAAAATACGGCGACAAGGGCGCCGATACCTTGGGTCATATTTGTGAATGGTTTGCCAACAATCGCAAGGACGCCGCGGGCAAGCCCCTGCCGCTGCGCCTGCCACACTTGGCAGCCCGTGGGCTGGCCAAGGCGGCAGAGCTGAGTCGCGGCATTGCCCTGCCCGCTGATTTGGGCGCCGAGCACAGCATCGGCGCGTATACCTTCGCCCAGGAGGTGAGCCGTGGCAAGGACACCTTGAGCGGCCATTGGGAAATCGCCGGCGTACCTGTGGATTTTGATTGGGGCTATTTCCCCAATGTACCGAAATGCTTTCCCCAGGAGCTGGTGGATGCGCTCATTAAAGAGGGCAATTTGCCCGGTATTTTGGGTGAATGCCATGCCTCCGGCACGGAAATCATCAAGGAGCTGGGTGAAGAGCATGTGGCAACCGGCAAGCCCATCATCTATACCTCGGCTGATAGTGTGCTGCAAATTGCAGCACACGAGGAAGCCTTCGGCTTAGAGCGCTTGTACGAGCTGTGCAAGCTGGCCTATAGGCTGGTGCAGCCCTATAATATCGCCCGTGTTATTGCCCGTCCCTTTGTGGGAAACTGCGCCGCAGACTTTAGCCGCACCACTAATCGGCACGACTACGCCGTGCCTGCGCCGCAGCAAACGCTGTTGGATAAAATGGTGGCAGCGGGCGGCAATGTGTACGCTGTGGGCAAAATTGCGGATATTTTTGCCCATCGTGGCATCACCAGGCATTATGCAGCCGGTGGGCTGGAAAAGCTGGTGGATGCAACGATTCAGGCTGTGCAGGATGCGCCGGATAACTCCATCGTTTTCACTAATTTTGTAGATTTTGACTCCAGCTTTGGTCATCGCCGTGATAGCAAGGGCTACGGCGAGGCTTTGGAGTATTTTGATAGCCGCCTGCCGGAAATCACAAGCCTGCTCAAGGCTGATGATTTGCTGCTTATTACGGCGGACCATGGCAATGACCCCTCCTGGAGCGGTACGGACCACACTCGCGAAAAGATTCCTGTTCTGTTCTCCGGAGCAGATGTTAAGGTGG
Source organism: Phascolarctobacterium sp. (assembly GCA_030540395.1). Lineage (GTDB taxonomy): Bacteria > Bacillota > Negativicutes > Acidaminococcales > Acidaminococcaceae > Phascolarctobacterium_A. The sequence goes on along the minus strand of JAUNWI010000001.1, from coordinate 211,791 downwards.
CTCAGCTGGAGCCCATGGATACCTTTGCCGATATTGGGCAAACCATCGCCAACTATATGGGCATTGAGCCTACCTTTACAGGCACTCCTGCGGCCTATGTGGGCGTGGGTATTAGTGAGGATAAATAAGGAGGGGCCCATGGATAAACATTACGCAAGTGAAAATGAAGTTTTGTACCACGTTGGCTTTAGCAAAGCTGTCCTGCAAGGGGCAACCTTGGCCGTGCTGCCCGGAGATCCGGGCAGGGTGGAGCCCCTGGCACGGCAGTTGGGTGAGGAGCCTAGCTTTATTGCCTGCCATCGGGAATACACCAGCTGGCTTACCCATATAGCCGGTCGCCCCGTTTTAGTTTGCTCCACGGGCATGGGCGGCCCTTCCGTGGCTATTTGTCTTGAAGAATTGGCGCGCATGGGCATTACTCAGGTTATTCGCGTGGGCACAACTGGCACTATTCAAGAATACATAAACCCCGGAGAGGTCATTATCAACAAGGCTTCCGTGCGTCTGGATGGCACCTCCCATCATTATGCGCCAGCCAGCTTTCCGGCTGTGGCCAGCTTTACGGTGACGGGAGCACTTATTGCAGCGGCCAAGGCCTGCGCTGCTCCCTATCATGTGGGCATTGCTGTTTCCAGCGACACCTTCTGGCCGGGACAGGAGCGCTACGACAGCTTTACGGGTTACGTACCCAAGGCCTTTCAGGGGACAATGGTTGAATGGCAGCGCTTGGGTGCCTTAAATTACGAAATGGAAACCTCGGCTCTTTTCGTAACCTGCCAAGCCTTGGGCATCAAGGCAGGCGCCGTGTGCGGCGTGGTGGCCAAGCGGACGGAGGGCGAGGGCATTGTGCCTAAGGAAAAATACGACCAGGCACTGCAATACCAAATTGCTATAGTGCGTGGCGCAGTGGAACGCTTAGAAAAGGTGGAGAGCATATGAAAAAGCTGATGCATTTTTTAGGCTGTTTATTGATGATGATGGTTATGGCGGCTACGGTGCTGCCTCAAGCGGCGAATGCCGAGTTTGCCGAACGCCCTGTGGGCTTTGTGGTTATCGACCAGGATGGGGATGTGAATGGCACTGTTTATAAATCCTGGCGTCAAGTTGTAAAATGGGCCTATCATTTTCCGTACTACCAGATTATTGACGGTGGTGAGCCCCAAAAGCTGGTGAGCGAGGCCGTGCGCACCGGTGCCAAACTGGACAAGGATTCCTTGGCAGCTCTGGCTGAAAAAAGCAAGGTGGATGTGCTGGTTGTGGCCCGTGTTTACGAGCTGGACGAATACATGGTGACGGGCTTTGTCTTTAGGGATGATGATACTTATATCAAAACCTCTGCCTGCGCTGATTTATTCGTTTACAAAAAGGATGGCGGCAAATTCTTGAAAAAGAAGCTGCGTGAACGCCATCTTCGGGAAATGGGTAATGTGGACCATCCAGAAGAAACAATCAAATGGGAGCTTTCCAAAATCGTCAACACCATTGAAGGTAGACCTATTATCGGAGCATAGCACATGCTCAGCATAAGCTAAGTTAGGCGCCGCTGCTGCGGCGCCTTTTTTGCACCCAATTGTTAACTTGTTTTATAGAAAAGGTTGACTAAATGACGCGTCTGATTTATAATATCCTACATGAAAGGATGTTAGAAAATGTTAGAGCTTGCACATAAGCTGGCAGACAGCGATACTAAATTTTTCGGTGGCTGGGTTTTGGCAGGAGTGGAGGCCCATATTCATGGGCAGGCTGTTAAGCTGGAAAACCGCATGCTGTTGGAAAAAGAGCGTAAATGCATAATCCAGGTGCGGGGAACCACCCTTGCAGATAGTGTAGAGCGGCTGGTGAAGGAGCTGCGAGTGTTTTTGGTTTTGCCAAAAAACAAGCTGGGCACCAAAACCATCGAGCCGGAGACCCCCACAGGAAAGCTGCTGGTGGAGCATGTCTTCACTGTGCAGGAGGTGCGGGACTACGTGGCCTATACCGGGGATGAAAACATCATCCATCAGGGTGAGCATCCCATCGTTCCGGGACTGTGCATGGCTGCATGGCTCCAGCAGGCTTTGCAAAAGCAAGAGCTGGACTGGCGCATCAGCTTTCTCGCTCCGGTTTACACAGGGGACGAGCTAAGGGTCTATGCTACAGAGCAGGAGCTGGCGGCCTATGTGGGCACTACTAAGGTTTTTTTAATCAAATTATAAATAAGGCTGGTGCTTTTTATGACAACAAATAACAAAAGTATTAATAAAACTGCGGAAATGACGAAAATGGCCCTGATGGTAGCCATGAACTGCATTTCTGCCTACATCATTATTCCGCTGCCCTTTTCCCTGTCGCCCATTGCGTTGCAGACTCTGATTGTAAATCTGACAGGCTATGTACTGAACGTAAAGCAGGCCTTTATGACCATGCTGGTATATATTCTGGTTGGTTTGGCTGGCGTGCCCGTATTCACGGGCGGTACAGGAGGCCCTGGCAAGCTTTTTGGTCCTACCGGCGGCTACATTATTGGCTTCTTATTCACAGCAGTCTTCTTAGCAGCTACCCGCGGTGAAAAATATAGCTTCAAGCGTTACGCTTTGTTAGGCTGCGCAGTTGGCATTCCTATTATTTATCTCTTTGGCTTCCTGCAATTGAAGTTTGTAACGGGTATGCCCTGGGATAAGGCTTTTATGACCGGCGTTTTGCCCTTCATTCCCTTGGATATTGTAAAATGCATGGGTGCTGCCTTCCTGGCTGGTCCTATTCATCGAATTTTTGATCATAAATAACATTTTCCCCGTATTTGACGCTTGTGCGAATACGGGGATATTTATAAGGTGGGAAATATGGATAAGGTATATCTTGTAGGGGGACTGCGCAGCTTTGTAGGCGTGGTCAATGGTATGTATCGTCATGTGCCTGCAGAAAAGCTGGGTGCTGCGGTACTGCAGCAGGTTTTAGCTAAATATGGTATCGCAAAGCCCGATTATATTATTGCCGGCAACGGCGTAGGCGCCGGTGGCAATATTGCCAGGTTAATGGCCTTGGAGGCAGGGGTGGATATTTCTGTGCCCTCCTTTACTATTGATGTACAGTGTGGCAGTGGTCTGGAGAGCATTGCCGTGGCCGCGGCGAAAATCGCCAGCGGCGAGGCGGATTGCATCATCGCCGGTGGCTTTGAAAGCAGCAGCACTCAGCCTCGCCGGGGCTATAACCCCAACCATCCGGACTACAGCGGAGACAGCTGGTACAGCGTGGCCAAGTTCATGCCCGGCATTCATCGCGAAACCGTGATGCTGGAGGGTGCCGAGCTGGCCTGCCAGCGGGAAAATGTTGCTAAAGAGGAGCTGGATGCCTGGGTGTTGCGCAGCCATGCTATGGCTGCGCAGGCGCAAAGGGAGGGGAGCCTGAAGAAGATTATTGCCCCCTGCTTTGAGGCCACCAAGGATGAGGGCATTCGTCCCCGCATGAGCCAACGGCTCTTGGACCGCTTGCCCAAGGTTTTACCGGAAGGGCAATTTATTACGGCGGCTAACTCCTGTCTCATTAACGATGGTGCAGCCTTTGTGGTGCTGTGCTCTGAAAAGTATCTTAAAGAGCATGGCTTACAGGCTCAAGCTAAAATTTTAGGCTCTGTTGCGTGCGGTGGCGACCCCTTGGTGAGCCCCCGCACGGCGGTGACAGCCTTGGAAAAGCTGTTAGCCAAGCACCAGCTGACGGAAGCAGCCATTGATGATTTTGAAATCAACGAAGCCTTTGCGGTTATCGATGTGCTCTTTGCCCGCGCTTTTCCTCACAGTGTGGATAAATACAACACCTTTGGCGGCGCCTTGGCCTACGGCCACCCCTATGGCGCCTCCGGCGCCATCATCACCCTGCATTTGCTGGAAGCATTAAAGCGCCGCGGCGGGCGCCTTGGCTGCGCCAGCGTCGCCGCGGCGGGTGGCATCGGTACAGCCTTGTTGATAGAAAGGGTGGAGGCGTAAAATGGCATACGGAGCATATCCCGATTATCTGGCCATGCTGGCAGCGCAACCACAAGAAAAAATGGCGCTGGTGGATGATGCAGTCAGCTTTACCTATGGTGAGCTGGTACAGGCAGCACGCAGTCTGCGTGCTGGGGCGGACTTTAGCCAGCCGGCGATGTTTATCCACGAGGATACCATCGCCGGGCAGCTGCTGCAATTTGTGGCCTATAGCGGCACCGCGACCAGACCGATTATCGCCACGGAGCTGAGTAAAAAGCAGCATTTTGAGGTAAAGGAGATTCCGTCCAGGGCCTGCATGGGCGTCATGACCAGTGGCAGCACTGGCAAGAGCAAGCTTTTGTGGCGGGATTATCATAGCTGGGCGGACTTTTTTCCAGAGCAAAATCGTGTTTTCGGCGTGGACGACAGCACCATCATTTTTTGCCAGGGTAGTCTCGCCTTTACAGGCAATTTGAATATTTATATGGGCGTGCTGGCAGCGGGTGGAACCTTGATTGTGACGGAAAAATTCCGCCCGAAGCATTGGCTAGAGTTCATACATCAATATGATGTCAACACCATCTATTTAATTCCCTCCAAGCTGCTGCTTTTACCAAAGTTTATGAGCGAGCCCAATGAGCAGATTCGTTCTATTATTAGTGGCTCCCAAACCATGGGGCGCCAGGAGGCGGACAAGCTGCTGGGGGTATTTCCCGTTGCGGAAATAACTCTGTATTATGGAGCCAGCGAATTAAATTACATTACATATATCAAAGACAAGGACATGACAGAGGACCACACCGTGATTGGCAAGCCCTTTGCAGGTGTGGAGATCACCATTCACCAAGAGGAAATCTTTATCAACACCCCTTACCATGTGGAGGAAATCGCCATGCCCTTTTCCTTAAAGGACAGGGGTTATTTGGACGAGCATGGACTGCTGCACTTTTTGGGGCGCACCGATGATATTTGCAACGTGAATGGGCGCAAGGTGAGCTCCGTGAAGGTGGCAGCTGCGCTGACGGACCTGCCGGGCGTAGTGGAGGCTGCAGTGCTCAGCAAGCACGTGGGTGATGCCGATGTATTGGTGGCCTTTGTGGCAGCATCTGCAAGCTTTAGCAAGCAGGAGCTGGTGAAGCTTTTGCGAGAAAGCCTGGAGGATTATGAATTGCCCAAGCAGTTTGTCTTTTTAGAGAGCTTGCCCCGCAATGAAAGTGGCAAAATCGACAAGCTGGCGCTGCAGAGCTGGCGAGAGTAAGAATATTAGCATTTAGATAAAAGAGGTGTAGCTCATGCCTTTAAAAATAGTCAAAAACAACATCATTGATATGCATGCGGACGCCATTGTCAACACAGCCAACCCGCATCCCGTGGTGGGCAGTGGCGTGGATGCGAAAATCTACCATGCAGCTGGCTTGGAAGAGCTGCTGGAGGCAAGACGCAAAATCGGCAATATTTCTCCCGGACAGGCGGCGATTACACCTGCGTATAAGCTCAACGCCAAGTATATCATTCATGCGGTGAGTCCCCGGTGGCGTGGCGGCCACAATTGTGAGGAAATGCTCCTCAAGAGCACCTATGAAAGCATTATGGAATTGGCCGTGCAGCATGAGTGCCGCAGTGTGGCCATGCCTTTATTGGCTACTGGCAACAATCGTTTTCCTCGTGGCATGTCGCTGGATTTGGCTGTGGAAGTAGCCACGAAATATATCGATGCTTTGGACCAATTGGATAAAGACGAGTTCACCGTTTATTTGGTTATATATGATGATGCTTCCTTTACCGTGGCCCAGGACCGCTTTGCTGAGCTAGACCAATATATCGACGAGCATTTTGCTGATCCCGAGCTGATGCTTTGCGACTGCTTAGAGAGTAACTACCCACCGGAGCATGTTTATAGAGAGAAAATTGTCAGGCGGGAACATAGCCTTGTTCTTGGCAGTATTCCTCCCATATCTTATGCCAAAGCAAACGCAAAGGTTTGGGACGAGTTTGTGCAAAAGGAGCACATGGAAAGCTTTTCTGACCATTTGTTTAAGCTCATCAATAAAAAGGGCTTTACTGATACGGAAGTATATAAACGAGCCAATATAGACAGGCGCCTTTTTTCGAAGCTACGTAAAAAGAATTATACGCCCCATAAAAAGACCATTTTTGCTTTGCTTCTAGCCTTGAAATTGAACATGGATGAGGCCATGGACCTTATGCGCTATGCGGGTATAACCTTTGCTCCTAACAATATTACGGACCTTGCTGTGCAGTGGTTTTTGAGCAAAAAGATGTATGATGTTATTGAGCTCAACATTTTTCTGGCTAAGCGTGGTGAGGAGCCCTTGAATTAAATGTCGCTTTTGCGGCGACCAAATAAAAAGCCTTCTTTGCTATAATGAAGTCATCAAAGCAAAGGAGGCTTTTACTTATGAAGAAAAACTTGACGGAAATAGTAGTTATTCTTGATCGCAGTGGCTCCATGAATGGGCTGGAAAAGGACACCATTGGAGGATATAACAGCTTTTTGGAAAAACAGCGCAGGCTTGAGGGCGATGCTTATATTTCGACGGTGCTGTTTGACCACGAAATGACCGTGCTCCATGACCGGGTGGATATCAAAAAGGTGGAGCTTTTGACGGAAAAGGATTATGAACCAAGGGGTTGCACGGCTTTGCTGGATGCTGTGGGCAGTGCCATTAAGCACATTGGCAATGTTCACAAGTATGCTCGCAGGGAGGACGTGCCCCAAAAAACGATTTTTGTAATTATCACCGATGGTCTGGAAAACGCCAGCCACAAGTACACCTATAGCAGGCTACAGGAGATGATTAAGCGGCAAAAGGAAAAATACGGCTGGGAGTTCCTCTTTTTGGGAGCCAATATTGATGCTCCACGGGAGGCGAAACGCTTTGGTATCGAGGAAGAGCGGGCTATGACCTACAAGAATGACAGCAAAGGCTTACAAAATAACTATCAGGTGCTCAGCGAGACGATGGAATGCTTGCGCTGCGGCTGTGCCATGGAGGATTTTGATGCAGCGGTGGGCGTAATGCGGAAGAAGATTGCCGATGATGTGAAAAAGAGAGGCAAATGATTAGGAGTGATAAATAAAGAGCAGATTTGGTATTATTTGGTAAACTAAATATACCAGAAAAAATGCACCTTTTCTTGCCATACAATAAGACATATTTTTGCAACCAATTTCCTGAAGAACGATGGAGACATTGTGTCGTTACAACTGGAATAAGCAAGGCTCCATTCTTTGGACCCATTGGGCATTCTAAGCAAAGTATAATCCCCCGGCTGCGGCCGGGGGATTTGTGCTATTACTTTATTAATTTCCTGCTTGCTTCCTTTTCCAGCTCCAGCAGAGCCTTTTTCATCTCCAAGCCGCCGCCATAGCCGACCAAGGAGCCATGGATGCCGATAACACGATGACAGGGGATGGCAATAAAAATGGGATTGGCATGACTGGCCATGCCAACGGCACGAAAGGCCTTGGGATGCCCAATGGCCTCTGCGATATCTTTATAACTGCGTGTTTCGCCGTAAGGAATGTGGCGCAGTGCTTCCCACACCTTTTCCTGAAAGGGCGTTCCCTGCAGGCGATAGGGGAAGGCAAATACTGTGCGAGTACCAGCAAAGTATTCATCCAACTGCTGAAAGACCAGCTTCGCCAGCTCACTGGGCGGATCAGCCTTGACGCCTGCTGTGGCATTTTTTAGCGCTGTAACAACACCATCCTCGTATTCTAATTGAATATCACCCACTGGGGAATGGTAAATGGCAGTCTTTTTCATAGCAGTGCATACTCCTTTCTCTTACTGCTTCGCTTAGGCAGTGTCTTGAAGCAGTTGGCCAGCGTTCCCAAACCATGCATATTTTTTAATTACTCCCCTTGTAAAAACAAGCTGTAGCTAGCTTGACGATGTTTACTCTCCTAAAGGGCTCATGCCGCCTTGTAGAATTAATGGTACTATTATACCACTAACAGGCAAATTTGCGAATAGTGTTTTTGTGCACTTTACTGGCACCTTACGGCAAAAATATTTTTGTGACGTTTTTTATCCAGTATAATAAAAGATAGGAAAACTGTTTTTGCTCGTATATTTAAAACGAAAAACACTCCGCAGGGGATGATGCGGAGTGTTTCTCTTAGGAAAGCTGTTTATGATGAATTTGATGGGAAGGGTGTAGCAGGTTTTATCCTTGCTACACCTATAGTATACTACATCCTAGTGGCAGAAAAAGGGCAAAGTGTTGAACAAATTGTGAATTTCAAGATTTTATAATTAAAATACTAATGTCGAGAATTAATAGAAGTGATGCAACGATTAGCATTGCTATGAAAAGATAATGCCAAAGAAATGTGGAATCAGATAGTGTTTCAGATGATACAATATTAAAGAGCTGTGTAAGTTTGTCCTCCTGGAGTAAAAATTTTTTAGAAAATACTGTCCTGCCCATAAATACAAATTACTTTTATGTCTTTTGGGTTTGTACTGCTCAAAAACACAAAAGGCCCGAATTGCAAAAAATGTCCACAAGATTATTGTAAAGAAGCAGGAGTAAAACGGTGAACATTCTGAAAAAGCAGGTAAAATATTACAGCTTGTCAGCTCTTGCAAGTGCCCTGCTAACATGGTATAATCGGAACATCAAATTGCTGCACATCTTTATGGCAGCGGGAGAAGAGAGGGAAACTCATTATGAAAATGAAGAAGCTGTTATCCGTATTATTAGCCTCTGCTGTAATGATTGGTGCAATGACCGGCTGCGGCGGCGACAAAAAGAAAGATGAAAAGAAGGCTGCTGGCGACACCATTAAAGTGGGCGTATTCCTGCCCTTGACCGGCGACAACGCTGCTGGCGGCGAATTGGAGCTGCGCGGCATTAAATTGGCTAACAAATTGCATCCCGAAGTATTGGGCAAAAAGGTGCAATTAGTTGTTGCCGACAACAAATCCGACAAAGCTGAAGCTGCTTCTGTTGCGGCTCGTTTGATTGAAAAGGATAAGGTTTGCACTATTTTGGGTACCTATGGTTCCTCCTTGGCTATGGCTGCAGGCAATATCGTTAAAGAAGCAAAGGTTCCGGCCATCGGCACCAGCTGCACCAACCCGCAGGTAACCGCTAACAACGATTACTACTTCCGTGCATGCTTTATCGACCCGTTCCAAGGCACTGTAATGGCTAACTACGCTTTCAAGCAAGGCGCTAAAAAGGTTGCCATCGTGCAAGAGGTTTCCAACGATTACTCCGTTGGCCTGGCAAAATTCTTCGTTGAAGCTTTCCAAAAGCTGACCAACGACAAGAACTGCATCATCGACGTTGCTAACTACCAAACTGGTGATAAGGACTTCACCGCTGTATTGACCAACCTGAAGGCTAAGAACCCGGACGCAGTATTTGCTCCTGGTAACTTCACCGAATCCGCACTGCTGATTAAACAAGCTCGTCAACTGGGCATCAAGGCTCCGTTCATGGGCGGCGACACCTGGGAAACTCAAGAATTCATCGACGTTGGTGGCAAGGATGTTGAAGGCTGCGTGCTGAGCACCGCATTCGACCGCGAAAAGGCTTCCACCGAAGAAGCTAAGAAATTCTTGAAGGCTTATACCGACGAGTACAAGGGCGAGCCCTCCGCACTGTCCGCTTTGGGCTATGACTCCTACCTGATCGCTATCGACGCTATTAAACGCGCTGGCGGCACCGATTCCAAGAAGATTCGCGATGCTATTGCTACCACCAAAGATCTGGAAGCTGTAACCGGCAAAACCACCTTGGATAAGAACGGCGACGCTATTAAAGCTGCTGTTATTAAGGTTGTTAAAGACGGCAAATTCAAATATTTGGACTTTGTAGACGTTAAATAAACCAAGACCTTAAAGATGCTCCCGCTTCCGTCCGTGGAGGTGGGAGCATTAATTTTAGATTTTTTCTGGTGGTGAAGAAATGGATTTTTTGACTCAATTCTTTCAGGTTATCGCCAACATGTCCGCCGCAAGCTTTGCACAGCACATTGTTAACGGTATTTCCTTAGGCAGTCTGTACGCCTTGATTGCTATTGGTTATACCATGGTTTATGGCATTTTGCTGATGATTAACTTTGCCCATGCGGATATTGTTATGATGGCCTGCTATTTTGCTTTTTTTGGTATCACGGTGTTCCACATACCCTGGTACCTGACCTTTGTGCTGGTAATCATTGCCACGGCTATGCTGGGCGTGCTCATTGAACGCACTGCTTATCGTCCCCTGCGGGATGCGCCGAAAAATTCCGTGCTGATTTCCGCCATCGGTGCTTCCTTTCTGTTGGAAAACCTGGCCAACTATCTGTTCAGTGGTCGTCCCCTGCGCTTTCCGGATATTCCGCTTTTAAGCCAGACGGTCTCTTTTGGCAGTGTCCACATTCAGGCGATTTGCCTGGTTATTCCTGTGATTACCTTTATTAGCCTGGTAGTGCTGCTACACATCGTCAACCACACTAAAACCGGTATGGCCATGCGCGCCGTATCCAAGGATTACGAAATTGCCCGTGTTATGGGCGTTAACATTGACCGGGTTATTTCCATTACCTTTATTATTGGCAGCTCCCTGGCAGCCATTGGCGCCTTTATGTGGGGCGTGCGCTACCCTGGCATCACCCCGCTTTTGGGCGTTATGCCGGGCCTGAAATGCTTTATCGCTGCAGTAATCGGCGGCATTGGCAATATCAAGGGCGCTGTAATCGGCGGCTTTATTCTGGGCTTGGGCGAGGTTTTGATTGTGGCCTTTTTCCCGCAGCTGTCCGGCTACCGCGATGCCTTTGCATTCATCGTTTTGATTATTATTCTGTTCTACAAGCCCACGGGTCTGTTGGGTGAAAAAACTACGGAGAAGGTGTAAGCATGAGTAAAAGAAATATGATACTGACCGTAGTTGGCCTCATCGTGCTCTTTGCTGGTGCTTGCTACGCGCAGTTTGAACTGGACTCCTATTTGCGCAGAATTATCAATCTGTGCCTGATTTATGCGATTATCGGTCTGTCCATGAATTTGACCAACGGCTTTGCCGGTCAGTTTAGCTTGGGTCAGGCTGGCTTTATGGCCTTGGGTGCTTATGTGGTAGGCGTGTTTACCGTGCCGGTGGAGCTTCGTGCCAACGTCTTTTATGCGGTGCCCATGAATCCTTTGATTGCCGATATTCAGCTGCCCCTGTGGCTGGCCTTGATTGTGGGCGGCCTTTTGGCGGCCTTGGTGGCCTTTTTGATTGGTACGCCGGTGCTGCGCTTACGCGGCGACTATCTGGCCATTGCTACCCTGGGCTTTTCTGAGATTATCCGCATCGTGATTACCAATGCCCAAAGCTTTACCAACGGCGCGCTGGGTATTAAGGATATTCCTACCATTAACGATGTGCGCTACATCTTTTTAGTAACGGCGCTTATCTTCGTTTTTATTACCTGCCTCATTAACTCCTCCTATGGTCGTGCCTTTAAGGCCATCCGTGAGGACGAAATTGCTGCCGAGGCTATGGGCGTGGGCCTGTTCCATCACAAATGCATGGCCTTCATGCTGAGTGCCTTCTTTGCAGGCATTGGTGGCGGCCTTTACGCAACACTGTTGGGTACTGTTGACCCGAAAAACTTCCTCTTTACTCTGACCTACAACTTCCTGCTCATCATCGTGCTAGGCGGTATGGGCAGCATCACCGGCAGTATGCTGGGCAGTATTATCGTTACGGCAGGCCTGGAGTACCTGCGTATTTTCGACGAGCCCTGGGAAATTATGGGCACGGTGATTCCGCTGTTCCGACCCGGCTTCCGTATGGTTATTTTCTCTTTGCTGCTCATGATTTGCGTACTCTTCTGGCGTAAGGGCATCATGGGTACGGAGGAATTTACCTGGGATAAGTTTGTTGCTTTCTGCAAGAATCCTTTCAAATACTTTATGCGGAAAGGAGCAAAGAACAATGGCTAAGACGCAAACTGTTTTAAAAACTGATACTATGACCATGCGCTTTGGTGGCGTTACGGCGGTGTTCCAGCTGAATTTGGACATTCGCGAGCACCAGATTGTGGCCCTGATTGGTCCTAACGGCGCTGGCAAAACCACGGCCTTTAACATGATTACGGGTGTTTATACTCCCACCGAGGGCGATGTAATTTACACGGCGCCTGGTGGCGAGCCCGTGAAAATCACGGGCAAGCGCCCCAGCGATATTGCGAAAATGGGTATTGCCCGCACCTTCCAAAATATTCGCCTCTTTAAGGACTTAAGCGTGTACGAAAATGTTATGATTGCCAAGCATTTACATTTAAAGTCCAATTTCCTTTCGGCAACGTTGCACCTGCCCTGGTACAACAAGGAGCAGCGCCAGATGGAGGCGGATGTGGAGAAGCTGCTGCGCTCTGTGGATTTGTGGGAGCTTCGCCACGAGAAGGCAAGCAGCTTGCCTTACGGCAAGCAGCGCCGCCTGGAAATCGTGCGCGCCCTGGCAACCAATCCTAAGATTTTGCTTTTGGACGAGCCTGCGGCAGGCATGAACCCCAAGGAAACCGAGGAGCTGACGGAATTTATCCGCCAGATTCGTGATGAATACAACCTGACCATCTTTATGATTGAGCATCATATGGACTTGGTTATGGAAATCAGCGACTGGATTTATGTGCTGGACTTTGGCATGCTCATTGCTGAGGATACACCGGCTGCAATCCAAAACAATAATCGTGTAATTGAGGCATATCTGGGGGTGGATGAGGATGCTTAAGGTTAATGATTTAGTAGTTTCCTATGGCGGCATCGAAGCCCTGAAGGGTATTTCCCTAGAGGTGCCGGATGGCAAGATTGTAACATTGATTGGCGCCAACGGTGCTGGCAAAAGCACCCTGCTGCGCAGCATTATCGGCCTGGTAAAGCCCGATAGCGGCTCTGTGACCTATGGCGACAAGCAGCTCATCGGCTTGAACTCCCAGCAGATTGTGGAAAACGGCATTACCCTGGTGCCCGAAGGGCGCCGGGTGTTCCCCAACCTGACTGTTTTGGAAAACCTGCAGATTGGTGCCTATTTGCGCAACGATAAAGAGGGGATAGAGAAGGATATCCGTTGGATTTACGATTTGTTCCCCCGCTTGGAGGAGCGCAGCTGGCAGATGGCCGGCACCTTGAGCGGTGGCGAGCAGCAGATGCTGGCCGTGGGCAGAGCTCTTATGAGCCGTCCGAAGGTGCTGATGATGGACGAGCCCTCCTTGGGCCTGGCACCGCTGATTATTAAGGATATTTTTAAGATTATCCAGGAGATTAATCGTCAGGGCATGACCATTCTCTTGATTGAACAGAATGCCAACATGGCCCTGAAGGTGGCCGACATTGCCTATGTTTTGGAGACCGGTCGCATTACTATGACCGGCAGCGGCAGGGAGCTGCTGGAGAATCCGGAAATTAAGGCGGCATACCTGGGTAAGAAGAAATAGAATTCCTCAGTCCGCAATTTGCCGTAGCAAATTGCTTAAGACAGCTCCCTTTTTAAAGGGAGCCTCTCTGCTATAGTAGATTGGTAAGGAGCCTCCCTTTTGACGCTAAGACCCACGTTGTCGCAAGCGCAGTGCAGCGAGAACGTGTTGGTCGTGCTAATCCCTTTAGGGGAAAAGGGAGGGGGACCAGGTCGTGGTGGAGGAATTTTAATACAGCAATTTAGTCAACCAGCTTACAATAGTTGGTTGACTATTTTTTTCATTATGGATATAATTATAAGATGAATTAGCTTTCAAAGAGTTGTAGTAATAGAAGCATCATAGCATTAGGAGGCAATCCTGTGATTAAGATAGAAAATTTGAAGCATTATTATACCGATAGCGATGGCAACGAGGTGAAGGCGCTGGACGGCGTGGATTTGACCATCGAGCAGGGCGAATTTGTAGCCATCATTGGCGCCAACGGCAGTGGCAAGTCCACCCTGGCACGCCATTTGAACTGCCTGCTTTTGCCCACGGATGGACGGGTGGAAATCAGCGGTCTGGATACGCGGGAAGAAAAGAACATGTGGGACATTCGCCAGCAGGTGGGCATGGTTTTCCAAAACCCCGATAACCAAATCGTTGCCGCGGTGGTGGAGGAGGATGTGGCCTTTGGCCCCGAAAATATCGGCGTGCCGGGACCGGAAATCGCTCCTCGCGTAGCCAAGGCACTGGCTGCCGTAGGCATGACGGAATACGCCAAGCATGCGCCCCACCGCTTGAGCGGCGGCCAGAAGCAGCGCGTGGCCATTGCGGGTATCATGGCCCTCGAGCCCAAATGCATCGTCCTAGACGAGCCTACGGCTATGCTGGACCCCCAAGGACGCAAGGAAATTGTCAGCACCGTGCAAAAGCTGAACCAAGAGAAAAATATTACCATTGTCTATATCACCCACTACATGGTGGAGGCGCTGGCTGCGGACAGAGTGGTGGTCATGGAGAAGGGTCACATCCGCTTCATGGGTACCCCGCGCGAGGTCTTTAGCCGGGTGGACGAGCTGGAAGCGCTGGGCCTAGAGGCGCCATTGGCGGCGAAGGTGGCCAGCGAGCTGCGCAAGAGCGGCGTGAAGCTGCCAAGCGGGATTATTACGGATGAGGAGCTGGCGCAAGCATTATGTCAATAAAACTAAGTAATATTTATCATACATATTCCAAGGGAACGCCCTTTGAGCGCTTGGCACTGCAGGATGTTTCAGTTGCTATTGCCAAGGGCGAGATTGTGGCCATTATCGGTCACACTGGTAGTGGCAAGTCCACGCTGGTGCAGCACTTAAATGGTCTGCTCAAGCCGGATAAGGGCACTGCCACCATCGACGACATTGATATCACGGCCAAGGGCCAGCAGGCCAAGGCCGCTCGCCAGCAGGTGGGCATGGTCTTCCAATATCCGGAGCATCAGATTTTTGCCGAAACTGTTTTTGAGGATATTGCCTTTGGCCCTCGTAACAAGGGCTTTAATGAAGAAGAGGTGGCTAAGGCCGTGCGGGAGGCCATGGAATTCGTGGGCTTGGACTATGATACCTATGCAGAGCGTTCTCCCTTTCAGCTGAGCGGCGGCCAAATGCGCCGCGTGGCTATTGCCGGTGTGGTGGCCATGAATCCTGATTACTTGGTGCTGGATGAGCCCAGCGCAGGCCTGGACCCTCGCAGCCGCAACGCTGTTTTTCGTGAAATCATGGCGCTGCACAAAAGCCGCGGCATTGCCATCGTCCTTGTAACCCACAGCATGGAGGAGGCCGTAAAATATGCCAACCGCATGCTGGTTATCAACGGCGGGCAGGTGCTCTTTGACGGCGAGCCAGCGGGGATTTTCAAGGAGCATGGGGACGAGCTGGTGCAGGTGGGCGTGGATGTGCCCCAGGTGTACAAGCTGGCAGATTTGTTGCGCCACAAGGGTATGACTTTGCCCGAGGGTATTAAGGATGAAATGGCGCTAGTGAAGGCCATTAAGCAAGCAAAGGGGTGGAAATGATGCTGACAGAAATTACTTTAGGCCAATATTTCCCCGGTAACTCATTTGTGCATCGCTTGGATCCCCGCACGAAAATTTTGGCTACTATCATTTATATTATTGCGATTTTCTTTGCGGAAACGCCGCTATCCTATGGCATTTTGACAGCCTTTGCGGCTCTGGTGATTCTGATTTCCCGCTTGCCCTGGCTGCTGGTGTTAAAGTCCTTGAAGCCCATTTGGATTATCGTCATTTTGACCATGTTCATTCACATGTTCACCGCACCTGGCGAGCATATTATTTGGACCTGGAAGTTTTTGAGTGTGACTCAGGAGGGCTTGGACATGGGCCTGAAGATGGCAGTGCGCCTGGTTTTGTTGCTGCTGTTTTCTTCCGTGCTGACCTTTACGACTTCTCCCATCGTGTTGACCGATGGTATTGAAAATTTACTGCGGCCCTTTAAGGCCGTGGGCGTGCCCGCCCACGAGCTGGCCATGATGATGACCATTGCGCTGCGCTTTATTCCTACCTTGTTAGAGGAAACGGACCGCATTATGAAGGCACAAACAGCCCGTGGCGCTGATTTTGCCAGCGGCAACATGCTGCAGCGCCTGAAGAACATGCTGCCCCTGTTGGTGCCGCTGTTCATCAGCGCCTTCCGTCGTGCTGACGAGCTGGCTGTGGCCATGGAGGCTCGCTGCTATCGGGGCGGCGAGGGCCGCACCCGCATGCACGAGCTGAGCTATGGCGCCAGCGATTATGCGTCCTTAGTGCTGGTGCTGGCCTTGGCTGTGGGGCTGGCAGTGCTGCGTTGGGGTAAGCTATGCGGACTATAAAGCTGGTGGTGGCCTATGATGGCAGCTGTTATCATGGCTATCAAAAACAAAAGGATTACGACACTATCCAAAGTATTTTGGAGGAAAAGCTCGCCCTGCTATGCGGCGAGCGGGTGAGCATTGCCGGCAGCGGTCGCACCGATGCCGGGGTGCACGCATTGGGGCAGACGGTGACCTTTACTACTAATGGACGCATTCCCTGCGCCAATATCGTGCGCGCCAGTCGCAGCCTGCTGCCCCGGGATATCGTGGTTTTGAGCGCGGAGGAAATGCCAGAGGGCTTTCATGCGCGCTTTAGCGCCTGCTGGAAGGTCTATCAGTACCGGGTGCTGTGCTGTGCGTTTGCGAATCCCTTTAGGGTGCGCTATACATGGCAGCTTGCTAATGAGCTTAATCTGGTGGCGATGAATGAAGCGGCGGCCTTGCTCTTAGGCACCCATGACTTCAGCGCCTTTCGCAGCAGCGGCAGCGTGGATAGCTCGCCCATAAAAACCATTTACGCGGCCGCTTGGCATAAGGAAGGCAGCGAACTGGTCTTTCGCATTGCCGGGGATGGCTTTTTGTACCACATGGTGCGCAATATTGTGTGGTCCCTGGTGCAGGTGGGACTGGGACGTCGCACTAAGGAGGACTTCGCGGCAGAGCTGCGGGCTAAGCGCTGCGAGTTTTTAAACGAGCCTGCTCCTGCGGAGGGACTTTATTTGGAGGAGGTTTGCTATAAGCCTTATCCGGAAAGGTGAGCTTAGTTTGGGTTTCGTTTACCTAAAGAAAAATATTTTGGTAGTGAAAGCTTTGTGCAAGCTTCACTATTTTTGAGTCCGGCGTGTTTGCAGCTTGCGTTTAAAAAGGCTGGCGCTGGCTGGATTACTGTAACTTTTTTACAATTTTTTACGAAAAAAGCTTGACTTAAAACCTGCTTTTCAGTATAATATATCTACGTGATTTTCCGCTTGATTTCACTAGCCCCGAAATACGGTGAGAAAATTCACAACGAACTGTATATTTGGAAACTATCTAGGAGGGACATAAGCGATGAAATCTTTTATGGCTAATCCGTCCAACATCGAACGTAAATGGTTCGTTGTTGACGCAGCTGATAAAACTCTGGGCCGTCTGGCTGCAGAAGTAGCAAAAGTCCTGCGCGGTAAGCATAAACCTACCTTTACCCCGCACATGGACACTGGTGATCACGTAATTATTATCAATGCAGAGAAGGTTGTTCTGACCGGCAAAAAACTGACCAAGAAAGTTTATTTCCATCATTCCGGTTATCTCGGCGGCGACAGCTATGTAAAGGCTGGCGACATGCTGAAGAATAACCCTGTAAAAATGGTTGAGCTGGCAGTTAAAGGCATGATTCCTCATAACCGCCTTGGCGCAGACATCTACAGCAAGCTTCATGTATATGCTGGCAGCGAACATCCGCATGCAGCTCAAAAACCTGAAGTTTTGGAAATCAACGTTAGATAACATCCGGGAGGGAACAATAAATGGCAGTAGTTACTTATAACGCAACCGGTCGTCGTAAATCTTCCGTTGCCCGCGTTCGCCTGGTTCCGGGTGAAGGCAACATCGTAATCAACGATCGTGAATTAAATCAATATTTCGGTCTGAAGACCTTGGAGCTGATTGTTAACCAACCGCTCGAAGTTACCGAGACCAAAGGCAAATATGACGTACTCGTTAACGTAGTTGGCGGCGGCATTTCCGGCCAAGCTGGTGCTATCCGTCACGGCATTGCTCGCGCTCTGCTGAAGGTTGACGCTGAGTTCCGTCCTGTTCTGAAAAAGGCAGGCTTCCTGACTCGCGACCCGCGCGAAAAAGAACGTCGTAAATACGGCTTGAAGAAAGCTCGTAAGGCTAGCCAGTTCTCCAAACGTTAATTTTTGGATTCTGTCCAGCATTCAGTCACAAATATCGCACAATTTACTCCGCATCATTATGGTGCGGAGTTTTTGTATTTCCCAAAACCAATTTGCAACAAAATTGTAAAAAAGTGAGAAAAAGCAGGAAAAGTACTTGCATTTTTGAGATTTATGGATATAATAATAATTGTGATTAGCACTCGGACAAATTGAGTGCTAACAATAAAACAAAATTCTCACGCTTAAAGTAAAGCATAAAAGAACTCGAAAGGGGTTATGAAAAATGTTGAAACCGTTAGGAAGTCATGTTGTTGTAGAGCCTGTTGTACAAGAAGAAAAAACTGCTAGTGGCATCTTTTTGCCCGATACCGCAGCTAAGGAAAAACCCCAACAGGGCAAGGTAATCGCTGTTGGCACCGGTAAATACACCGACAACGGCCAACTGATTAAGCTGGAAGTAAAAGCTGGTGACGAGGTTGTATTCGCTAAATACAGCGGCACTCCTGTTAAAATTGACGGCAAGGACTATTTGGTTCTGGAAGAACGCGACATTCTCGCTATCATTGAATAAGCAAGTAATATTGGATTGAGATAGAAGGAGCGATTAAAAATGGCTAAAGAAATTCGTTTTAATGAAGAAGCTCGCCGCAGCTTAGAGCGTGGCGTTAATGCTTTGGCAGATGCTGTAAAAGTAACCCTCGGTCCTAAGGGCCGCAACGTAGTACTGGAAAAGAAATTTGGTGCACCCACCATTACCAATGACGGTGTAACCATTGCCCGCGACATTGAGCTGGAAGACCCGTTTGAAAATATGGGCGCACAGCTGGTAAAGGAAGTTGCTATCAAGACCAATGATGTTGCTGGCGACGGCACCACCACTGCTACTGTTTTGGCTCAAGCTATGATTAAGGAAGGCATGCGCAACGTTGCTGCCGGTGCTAACCCCATGATCCTGAAAAAGGGCATCAAAAAGGCTGTTGACGTTTTGGTGGAAGAGCTGAAGGCTGTTTCCCAAAAGGTTGAAACCAAGGAAGCTAAAGCACAGGTTGCTTCTATTTCCGCTGGTGACGAAGAGGTTGGCCAATTGATTGCTGATGCTATGGAAAAGGTTGGCGACGACGGCGTTATCACCATCGAAGAAGCTAAGACCATGGATACCTGCGTAGAAACCGTAGAAGGCATGCAATTTGACCGTGGCTATATTTCTCCCTACATGGCTACCGATGCTGACAAAATGGAAGCAGTTCTGAACAATCCTTTCATTTTCATCACTGATAGAAAAATCAACATGATTCAAGACATTATGCCCGTTTTGGAAAAGGTTGTTCAAAGCGGCAGCGAGCTCTTGATCATCGCTGAAGATATTGAAGGCGAAGCTCTGGCAACCCTGGTTGTGAACAAGCTGCGTGGCACCTTCAAGGCTGTTGCTGTTAAGGCTCCTGGCTTTGGCGACCGTCGTAAAGCTATGCTGCAGGATATCGCTACCCTGACCGGCGCAACCGTAATCAGCGAAGAAGTTGGCCGCAAGCTGGACAGCGCTACCATTGCTGATTTGGGTCGTGCAAGCCAAGTTCGCGTAACCAAGGAAATGACCACCATCGTTGATGGCGCAGGCGACAAGGACGCTATTGCTGCTCGCGTAGCACAAATCCGTGCCCAAATCCCCGAAACCACCTCCGAATTCGATAAAGAAAAGCTGCAAGAGCGTCTGGCTAAAATGGCTGGCGGCGTAGCAGTAATCAAGGTTGGCGCTGCTACCGAGGTTGAAATGAAGGACAAGAAGCTGCGCATCGAGGATGCTCTGAACGCAACCCGCGCTGCTGTTGCTGAAGGTATCGTTCCTGGCGGCGGCACTGCTCTCTTGCAAGTACAACCTGCTCTGGCTAAGCTGAAGGTTACTGGCGACGAAAAGACCGGCGTAGACATCGTTAAACGCGCTATCGAAGAGCCCGTTCGCCAAATCGCTTACAACGCTGGCCTGGAAGGCGCAGTTATCGTGGACGCTATCAAACGCAGCCGCAAGGGCGTTGGCTTCAATGCTGCAACCGAAAAATATGTGGACATGATTGCTGAAGGCATCGTTGACCCCACCAAGGTTACCAGAAGCGCACTGCAAAACGCTGCTTCCATCGCTGCTATGGTGCTGACCACCGAATCCATCGTAGCCGACAAACCGGCTAAGGAAGGCGCTATGCCTGCAATGCCTCCCATGGGCGGCGGCATGCCCGGCATGATGTAATCAGCCCTTACAACAAATAAAACAAGCTCTCTGCCTCGTGAATGGGGCAGGGAGCTTTTTGTTTGCTTAAATCTAGTTAAGTCTAGGCTTCCTAACTATTTAATGGTGGATTCTGTGGGTGCAAAATAATGCAAAACATGTTATAATACAGTCATATTCTCTTAAAGGAGCGATAGATTTGGAATTGCAAAAAATACAGGACGAGAATTTGCTGTGGAAGCTGTTCAAATCCACCTTCATCATTAGCGCCTTCACCATTGGTGGTGGTTACGTTATCATACCACTTTTGAAGGCCAAATTTGTGGATGAATATAAATGGATGGACGATAAGGAAGCGTTGAATCTGGTTGCCATTGCCCAGTCCGCCCCCGGCGTGGTGGCGGCCAATGCGGCCATCAGCTTGGGCTATCGTCTGGCGGGCATTAAGGGCACCCTTGTGGCGCTGGGAGCGACCATTTTGCCGCCGCTGATTACCTTGAGCCTTATTTCCTATGCCTACGATGCCTTTGCCAACAATCAGTATATCCAACTGCTGTTAAAGGGCATGCAGTGCGGTGCTACGGCCATCATTATCAACGTGGCCATTGATTTGCTGAAAAAAGAGTGGAAGAAAAAGCTAGCGCTACCCCTGTTGATTATCGTTGGTACCTTCGTGGCCAATTATTTTTTCCATGTGAACTTGATGTACGCTGTGGTAGTGGATGCCATTATTGGCTTTTTCCTGCTGCGGGATAAAAAATATGCGTAAGGAGGTGCCTTGTTCGTGAGCTGGATGATTTATTGGGAGCTTTTTTGGAGCTTTGTTAAGGTAGGCGCCTTTTGCGTGGGCGGTGGCTATGCCTCCATGCCGCTAATTCAGGCCCAGGTTATTGAAGAGCATGGTTGGCTTACTATGCAGCAGTTTATCGATATTTTCACTATTTCCCAAATGACACCGGGACCCATCGGCATCAATGCAGCCACCTTTGTGGGTACTAAGGTTGCAGGTGTGCCCGGGGCAGTGTGCGCCACCGTGGGCTTTGTTTTCCCTTCCGTAATCATCGTGTTGATTTTGGCCCATTTGTTCTTTAAATACGGTGATATCGGTCCCGTGCGCGGCGTTTTAAACGGCCTGCGTCCTGCCGTAGTAGCCTTAATCTGCTCTGCAGGCTTAAGCTTTGTCTTTTTGGCGCTGTGGAATACGGAAACCCTGCCCAAGGATTTTACTAAGGTGGATTTGATTGGCGTTATCGTCTTGCCGGTCTCCGTTTGGTGCATTCGCCACAAAATGAGCGTTATCAGGCTGCTCTGCATGAGTGGCGTGCTGGGCCTTGTTTTAGGCGTAGCAGGAATTAGGTAAAGAGTAATTATGACTCCCTCAGTCAGCTCGTAAACTCGCTGCCAGCTCCCTCAAAGAGGGAGCACAAAGTTATAGTTTAAGACTATAGTTTGTCCTCCCTCTATGAGGGAGGTGCCGAGCTTGCGAGGCGGAGGGAGTTTTTTTATTAGTAAACCCAAGCGAAAACAAGGTTGACGTAAACGCTTTTCTGCGGTATAATAGTTCATGGTTAACCAATGTATGATTGAATGGTTAACTACTATAAATAGGGATGTGAAATTGAGAATGGAAAAAATTATTGCTTTGGCCAACAAGGTGCTGGATGGTCAGGATATTACTAGAGAAGAAGCTGAATATTTGATTAACGTAAGTGACGATGATACCATGGTGCTGTGCGCTATGGCGGATAAGATTCGTCAAAAATTCGCCGGTGACGAGGTGGATTGCTGTGCTATCATTAATGGTCGCAGCGGCAAATGCAGTGAAAACTGCAAATTCTGTGCCCAATCCGCTCATTGGCACACCGGTGTTAAGGAATATGGACTGTTGAGCCAGGAAGAGTTCTTTGAGGCTGCTAAAAAGGCTAAGGAAGCAGGCGCAGTACGCTTTTCCATCGTTACCAGTGGTCGTGGCCAAAGCAAGGCCGATGATTTTGACAATATTTGCAAGGCATTGAGCCGCATTAAAAAGGAACTGAAAATTGAAGTGTGCGCTTCTTTGGGCATTTTGACTCTGGAGCAAGCAAAAGCCTTGCGTGCTGCTGGCGTAACCCGTTTCCACTCCAATTTGGAAACCAGTGGCAGTCATTTCCCGGATATCTGCACCTCTCATACCTATGAAGATAAATTCTCTACCATTAAGAATGCCCAAGCAGCAGGTCTGCGCGTCTGCAGCGGCGGTATCTTTGGCCTGAACGAAACTCCCGAGCAGCGTGTAGAAATGGCCTTCACCTTAAAGGAGCTGGGCATCGATTCCGTACCGTTGAATCTGTTGACTCCGATTCCGGGCACTCCCTTTGAAAGCAATAAGCCCCTGCCGCCGCTGGAAATTTTGCGTGCCTTTGCAACCTTCCGCTTTATTCTGCCCAAGGCACAAATTCGTACTGCCGGTGGTCGCGAAGTAAATCTGCGTGACCTGCAGTCCCTAGCCTTGAATGGCGGTGCTAGCGGCATTATGATCGGTGGCTATCTGACCACTGCCGGTCGTGGCACTGATCGTGATATGCAAATGCTGAAGGATTTGGGGCGTCCTCGTAGCACTCCCAAGCTGGACTAAGTATAAGTCAGCATAAGTTGTACTCCATTTTAAGACATTTTTAGTGGATAAATCATACACCTCACACCAATTTAAAATCTCTAATAAAAAAATGCGAGCAGGAGCAGCTCGCATTTTTTTATGCCCATTTTAGGCAGGGAGGGTCTATATATTTTAGGGAATTATTCTAAGTAAATGGCAGTATCCAATTGCTCGCTCACATAGCCAACTATGGCACTTGCCGAAGCGACCTGCTGCAGCTCCGCCAAGCAGGTCGCGGCTTCTGCTGCAGGGATGGCGCAGAGCAGGCCGCCGCTGGTTTGGGGGTCGTAGCAAATGTCCTGCAGGGGCAGGGGAATATCGCCTGCGACCTTAACATGGGCTTCGGCGAACTCCCTGTTGCGGTAAGCACCGGCAGGGATGAAGCCCATGGAGGCCATTTCATAGGCCTCCGCATGGTAGGGGATAGCGCTGGCCTGCAAATGGATGGTGGCGTCGCTGCCTTGGGCCATTTCCAAGGCATGGCCCAAGAGGGCGAAGCCCGTCACATCCGTGCAGGCGTGCACGCTGAACCTCATGAGCACATCGTGGGCGTATTTGTTCAGCGTGCTCATTTGCGCATAAAGCTTGTCCAGCAGTGCTTGCTCCACCAGCGCGGCCTTGGCGGCCGTGGTCAAAATGCCCACGCCCAAGGGCTTGGTCAAAATGAGTACGTCCCCAGGCCGCGCACCGCTGTTGCGCCACACCCTTTGGGGATGCACAAAGCCCGTCACCGCCAGGCCGTAAATGGGCTCGGCGCCATGAATGGTGTGACCACCAGTGATGATGGCGCCGGCCTCATAGGCCTTGGCATAGCCGCCCCGCAGGATTTCCTGCACCGTATGCTGGTCCATTTTTTCCGGAATGCACATGATGTTCAGTGCTAGCTTGGGTTCGCCACCCATGGCGTACACATCGCTGAGGGCGTTGGTGGCGGCGATTTGCCCGTACATGAAGGGGTCGTCCACAATGGGTGGGAAGAAGTCGGTGGTTTGCACTATGGCAAGCTCCTCGCTCACCGCGTAAACGCTGGCATCGTCGCTTTTGTCGTAGCCCACCAAAAGCTTGGGGTCCGTATGAGTGGCGAAGCCCTCCAACAGCTGGCACAGGGTGCCGGCGCCGACCTTGGCGCCGCAGCCGGCACAGCTGGCCAGCTTGGTTAATTTTACTTGATTTTCCATAAAAGTATCCTCAATTATTGTGGGTAAATGCGGCTGCTAGCTGTTTGCTAGCAAGCTCTTTTTGCTTAGCTAAGCTTTGTGGCAGGGCTTATTCTTCCGCAGTGTAAAGGAAGCTGTAGCCATTGTCGTCCAGCACCAGCTGCTCCAGCTCCGGTGTAATGAGCTGGCCTAAGTCATTCTTAGCTAGCTCTGCTGTTTGAAACAGCACGCAGGTGCCACAGCTGCTGCTTAGGGAGCGGGGCACGGGGGCCAGCTGGGCTGGCCAGCCTAATTGGGTGCACAGCCTTTGAAAACGGATGGCACCAAAGTGGGAGAAAAAGGTGGCAATGTACTGCTTCATTTGCTGATCAGCAGGGTGTATTCCTCGTCCTGCTCGCTGATGGTAACCTCATAGCCCTGGTGATGGGCATAGCGAGTAACATTTTCTTTAGAGGTGTTATTGTCCACAATAACCTGATAGCTGGCTGCGCCACTGGCCATGGCCTGGCGGGTTAAAATGACGGGCTCGGGGCAGGAAAGACCACGGGCATCGATGATTTGCATAGGGGTAAGCCTCCTTTATTTTTTGTAGGTATTCAGATAAGCAATAAGTGTAACCACGGCGATGCCAATAATAACGGCGATTTGGCCGTTGGCAGTGGGTCCGGCACCGCTGGAGGCCAAACCAAAGTTGTGAGCAAAGGCAGCGCCGGCAACGAGGCCCAGGATGGCGATGGCGCTGTCAGAGTTGCCCTCGCCAGCTAAAATCAGCTGGCGCATGGGGCAACCGCCCAAAAGCACGCAGGCGAAGCCTGCGAGGAACAGGCCTAAAGCGTTCCAAAGCCCGTCAGTGTGGGCGATGGGCTGGCCGGCGAAGCCCAATTTGAAGAAGCTGCCGCTGGTTACAGCGGTCAGGGTCAAATTGCAGAGCAGGGCGGCCACGGTGAGAGCCACAAAGCCCCACAGCATTTTTGTTTCACGAAACAAAATAAAATCGCGAATGCCGGCGATCATGCAAAAGCGGGTGCGCTGGGCCAGCGCACCTACCGCTAGGCCTGCAGCCAGGCTCACGAAGAGAGCCGCATGCTTGGCGCCGGGACCGCCACCTGCCTTGGTAAAGTGAATGAAGGCGGGGGCTGCTACCAGCAGCACCAAAAGTGCCACAGCTATGGCGGGGAGAATGCCGCCCTCGGCTGGAGTCATTTTATAAGTGCGCTTTAGAGTGTAGCCGCGGTTGAGAAAATAGATGCCGGCGTAAATGCCACCAGCGAAGCCTGCGAGACCAGCCAAGGCGTTTAAATCGCCGCCGGCCAGGCGCAGCAGCATTCTAAAGGGGCAGCCCAAAAACATCAGGCAGCCGATCATGGCGAAAAAGCCCAGGGTGAAGCGAGTCAGGGGCGAGCTGCCACCCTTGGGGGAGAATTCGCCATGGGCGAAGGCGGCGCCGCAGGCGCCGATAACCAGACCAATAATTTCCGGGCGGATATACTGCACGGCCTTGGCGCTGTGCAGGCCTAAGCCGCCAGCAGTGTCCCGCAAAAAGCAGGCAATGCAGTAGCCCATGTTGGCAGGATTGCCAAAATATACAAGCAGGGAGGCGATGAGGCCTACTACCACGCCGGCAGTGATAATTGTTGTGCGTTCGTTTTTCATCATAGCACCTTTCCTTCTATAATATATTACAGCACAAGTATAGCATAGGCATGCGGCGCACTCCAATACCATTTATAGATAAAGCAGATGGATTGATTGGAATTTATAATAAATTGTGCTACAATGATGTCAGGAACAGAAAACGCAAGCACGGTTGGAGGTATGCTTATGCAGCAGATTTATCTTGATAACGCCAGCACGTCCTTTCCCAAGCCCCGGGAAGTGAGCGATGCTGTGTACCATTATATGATGGGAATGGGGAGTAATATTGGGCGCGGTGGCTATGCTAGTGCCTACGCGGCGGAGGAGGCAGTGTTTGCGGCCCGCCAGCTGCTGTGCAATTTTTTTGGTGGCGAGGACCCTAAAAATGTGGTCTTTACGAAAAATATTACGGAAGCTTTAAATGTGCTGCTGCGGGGACTTTTGCAACCCGGCGATCATGTGCTGGTGTCGGCCATGGAGCACAATGCTGTGATGCGCCCCCTGCAGCTTTTAGGTCATGAGCTGGCAGCTGACGAGCAGCCTTCGGATACCATTACCTTTAGTCGCGTGCCCTGCGACAGGGAGGGCAATTTAGAGCTGGAGTATTTGCCCAAGCTGGTGCGCCCTAATACTAAGGCCATCGTGATGACCCACGCCAGCAATGTGTGCGGCACCCTGCTGCCCTTGACCGAGGTTGGTGCTTTTTGCAAGGAGCATAACTTGCTATTAATTGTAGATAGTGCCCAAAGTGCGGGCTTATTTCCCATCCATATGCAGTCTTTGGGCATCGATGCGCTGGCCTTCACGGGGCACAAGGGGCTCCTGGGCCCCCAGGGCATGGGTGGCTTTATCCTGCGGGAGCACATGGTGGAGCAGGTGCTCCCTCTTATCGTGGGCGGCACCGGCAGCTTGAGCCACACGGAACGCACCCCCACCTTTATGCCGGATAAATTTGAGGCCGGGACGCTGAATCTGCCGGGGATTATGGGCCTAGCCGCAGGCGTGCGCTGGCTACATGAGCGGGGGCTTGATAATATTCGTAATCATGAGCTTGCGCTGACGGAGCAGCTTTTGGCGGGGCTGCTAGCCCTCGAGCAGCAGGGATTTTTGCGCATCGTGGGGCGCAAGGACGTAAAGCAACGCACCAGCGTGGTGTCCATTGCGGACACCACGCTGGATATCGCCATGGTGGCTCATAAGCTGGCCGCAGAATACGGCATTGCTACGCGTGTGGGCCTGCACTGCGCGCCCAACGCCCACAAGACCTTGGGCACGTACTCTACGGGTACGCTGCGCTTTTCCATGGGCTGGCACAATAGCGCGGCGGATATCGCTACCGCTCTCGCCGCTCTGGAGGAGGTGCTGCGCCATGGAGTTTAAGCAGCTGCAGAGCTTTGTCACCGTGGTGCAGCAGCAGAGCTTTACGAAGGCAGCGGCACAGCTTTATCTTTCCCAGCCGACAATTAGCACCCATATTTATCAGCTGGAGGAGGAGCTGCACACCAAGCTCATTTTGCGCACCACGAAAAGCATCACCATCACGCCTAAGGGGCGGGAGCTGTACGGCTATGCCATGAATATTTTGGAGCTGAAGCAGCGGATGCTGGAGGCGTGCTCCGTGGAGAGCAAGCGCATTATTCATTTGGGTGCCTCCACCATTCCTTCGGCCTACATTTTGCCCCAGCTGCTGCCGGAGTTTGGCAGGGAGCATGAGGATATTTATTTTGTCATGAACCAAAGCGATAGTCAGGGGATTATCGATGGTCTTAAGGATGGACTTTTTAATCTTGGCTTTATCGGCATGGCATGCCAGGATGAGGAAATAATCTGCCAGCCCTTTTGTCAGGACAGGCTGGTGCTGATTACCCCTGTTAACGAGCATTTTTTGGCCTTGCAGGCCGAGGGCGGGGCCGCGGTGATGGAGCTGCTCAAGGAGCCCTTGATTTTGCGGGAAAAGGGCAGTGGCAGCGAAAAGCTGGCAGAGCAGTTTTTGGCCAGCTCCGGACTGCAGGAGGAAAAGCTGCATGTGGTGGCTCGGGTTAACGACCAGGAGGCCATCAAGAATTTGGTGGCCGGGGGCCTTGGAGTATCGCTGATTTCGGAAAGAGCAGCCCAAAATTTCCTCTTAGAAAAGCGCATTTTGGCCTTTGAGCTACCGGAATACTTAGCTGCCCGTAATATGTACATTATCTATCGCAAGGATTATCTTTTGCCCACCTATGTGCAGGAGTTTTTGCGCTTTATTGATACAAAAACGAACAGAAAGTAAAATTAGATATTTATATTGAAATTGTGTTCAGAAAGTGCTAGAATAAGCGTAGTAAAGTTTTCTTTTTGCTACGGGTGGTGGTACTAATGAACACGCTGATTGGACCGCAGGAGAGAATGTATGCCTGCATTGATTTGAAAAGCTTTTATGCTTCGGTGGAATGTGTGGAGCGGGGGCTGGACCCCTTCAAGGCCAATTTGGTGGTGGCGGACCCGGCACGGGGCCGGGGCGCCATTTGTTTAGCTGTGTCGCCAGCCCTGAAGGCGCTGGGCGTGCGCAACCGCTGTCGCATTTTTGAGATTCCCTCCCATATTAGCTACATTACTGCTGTGCCACGCATGAAGCTGTACATGGATTATTCGGCGGGAATTTATAACAGCTATTTGGAATATCTCAGCTCTCAGGATATTCATGTTTATTCTATTGATGAGTGCTTTATCTATTTGTCGCCCTATCTTTTGTTGTACAAAATGACGCCCAAGTCCTTGGTGCAGCTTTTAGTGCAGCGCATTTTGGAAAAGTTTGGCATTTGTGCCACGGCGGGGATTGGCAGTAATATGTTTTTGGCCAAGGTGGCTCTGGATATTTTGGCCAAGCACCAGCCGGATAATATGGCCTTTCTGGATGAGGCTTTATTTAAGGAAAAAATGTGGCATCACCGTCCCTTGACCGATTTTTGGAATATTGGCCGGGGCACGGCGCAGCGGCTAGCTCGCAAGGGGATTTACGATTTATACGGTGTGGCCCACTGTGAGCCCCAAAGGCTGTACAGGGAGTTTGGCATTAATGCGGAATATTTAATCGACCATGCTTGGGGACGGGAGAGCTGCACGCTGGCGGAGCTACGCCATTATCAGCCCAAAAGCCACAGCATTGCCAACAGCCAAATTCTTTTTGAGGATTACGCTGCGGCGGATGCCTTGGTTGTTATGCTGGAAATGGTGGAATTTTTGTGCCTGAAGCTGGTGGAAACCCAAATGCTGTGCAATTCCTTTAGCCTTAGTATTCGCTATAGCAAGGATTGCTTGCCGCCCACAGGGGGCTCCCAACGTCTGCCCCAGGCCACAGATTCCTTTGAGGTGCTGGGGCAGCTGTTTCGGGAGCTGTTTTGGCGGACTACTGCGGCGGATGCGCCCATCCGCCAAATTTGCGTCAGTGCCAACGATTTGATCTGGCTGGGGCGGGTGGAGCAAAAGCTCTTTTCGGCCTATGCTGTGGACGAGCTGCGGGACCGGGATATTCAGCAGGCCTTGCTGGACGTAAAGGGGAAATATGGCAAAAACGCGATTTTGCGTGGCATCAGCTACTACCAAAAGGCCACGGGCAAGCTGCGCAACAAGCTGATTGGCGGGCACAACAGTGGCTGCTAGCAGCGCGCATTGGCGGAGAAAGCTTTGCTGCATTAGTAATTACTTAGGTCAAGGGAGGCGAGCACCATGACGGAGGAGCGTAAATGCTATCGCAAGGGCGGCCGGCGCCCACTGGAGCCCCAGTGGGCGGGTGAGGCGGAGCCCGTTTGCCTGACCAGCAAACGGGCCAAGCAGTTTGCTGCGTTTCGGGCCTTGCGGGGCTACGAGGAAATGCTGGAGGAGGTGCGCAGCAGCGTGGACGGAGCTGCGCAGAGCCAGGAAAATAATTTGTAGTTTTTGCTTGACACAACGCCTGTAATGTGATAACATAACATACTACATCATTATTAAAAATTGCAGGTGTAATTGACAACAAATATTGCCGGGTCAGTGGTTGAACGGCGTATCTTGCTTATAATGAAGGATGAAGCACATCATCGCAGACAACAGACAAGGTCCTTGTGGTAAGAACCTTGTTTTTTTTGTCACGTATGGATGTGCTAGCTTTAGTGTGTTCAAGAATTAACGAAGGGGTGAGGAATTACATGTTTAAACCGGTTCAAGTAGGTGACAGAACACGGTATAGTTATGCCAGAATCAAAGAAATACTGCCCATGCCTCATTTGATTGACATTCAAAGAAAATCTTATGAATGGTTCCTCGACGAGGGCTTGGTAGACATTCTGCATGACATTTCTCCGATTAAAGACTTTTCCGGCAATTTGGAGCTTTATTTTGAAAACTTCAGCCTGGGCGAGCCCAAGTATGGTGTGGAAGAGTGCAAGGAAAGGGATGAATCCTATTCCGCTCCCATGAACGTCAAGGTACGTTTGGTATACAAGGATACTGGCGAAATCAAGGAATCAACCGTTTTCATGGGCGACTTCCCCCTGATGACCGAAACCGGTACCTTTGTTATCAATGGTGCTGAGCGTGTTATCGTCAGCCAATTGGTGCGTTCTCCCGGCGTATATTATAGTGTAGATATTGATCCCAGCGGTAAAAAGCTGTATGGCACTACTGTTATTCCTAACCGCGGCGCTTGGATTGAATATGAAACCGATATTAACGATTGCATTTATGCTCGTGTGGACCGCACCCGCAAGCTGCCGGCCACCGTGCTGCTGCGCGCCTTGGGCCTGTCCTCCAATGAGGAAATTATCAGCGTCTTTGGCGAGCATCCCTATCTGATGGCTACCCTGGAAAAGGATACCACCAAGAATAGGGATGAGGCTATGCTGGAGGTTTATAAAAAGCTGCGTCCCGGCGAGCCCACCATTTTGGAGAATGCTGTTTCCCTGATCGAAGCAACCTTCTTTGATAATAAACGTTATGATCTGGCCAGTGTTGGTCGTTATAAATTAAATAAAAAGCTGGGCTGGCGTCAACGCTTGGAAAACACCGTTCTGGCAGAGCCTCTGGTTGACGAAGAAACCGGCGAAATCATCCTGGAAAAGGGCACCAAGATGACCACTGCTAACCTGGATAAGGTTGAAGCTAGCGGTGTTTATGCTGAACAGGGCCTGCGTAAAATTAAGGTTATGTTCAAGGATGAGCCCATGCTGATGCTCTTCACCACCGGTATTGATGAGAAGACCCACACTGTAACCGTTGAGGACGTGCTGGCTTCCTTCAACTACCTGCTGAACCTGATGGATGGATATGGCTCCGGCGACGACATCGACCATCTGGGCAATCGTCGTGTACGCTGCGTAGGCGAGCTGCTGCAAAACCAATTCCGCATTGGTCTGGCTCGTATGGAGCGCGTAGTGCGTGAGCGTATGTCCATTCAGGATACTGAAGTAATTACTCCCCAAGCTTTGATTAACATTCGTCCTGTTGTGGCAGCTATTAAGGAATTCTTTGGCAGCAGCCAGCTGTCCCAATTTATGGACCAAAACAACCCCCTGGCAGAGCTGACCCACAAGCGCCGTCTGTCCGCCCTGGGCCCCGGCGGCTTGTCCCGTGAACGTGCCGGCTACGAAGTCCGCGACGTACACAACTCCCACTATGGCCGTATGTGCCCCATCGAGACCCCTGAAGGTCCGAACATCGGCTTGATTGGCTCCTTGTCCACCTTTGCTGTTATCAATAAATACGGCTTCATGGAAACTCCGTACCGCGTAGTTGATAAAGAAAACAAACGCGTTACCAACGAAGTAATCTACATGACTGCCGATGAAGAAGATAAATATATTGTTGCACAGGCCAACGAACCCTTGGATGACGAGGGCTATTTCCTGGGCGAGCGTGTTACTGCCCGCGCCAAGGACGACGTACTTTCCATCGCTCCTGAACGCTGCGATTTGATGGACGTTTCTCCGAAGCAGGTAGTATCCATTGCAACTGCGCTGATTCCCTTCCTGGAAAACGATGACGCTAACCGTGCGCTGATGGGCGCCAACATGCAGCGTCAGGCAGTGCCCTTGCTGTGCACCCAAGCGCCTATTATCGGTACCGGTATGGAATACAAGGTAGCCGTTGACTCCGGCGTTTGCGTATTGGCTAAGCGTGCCGGCGAGGTTATCCGCGTTGTGGGCAACGAAATTCGCGTGCGTGCTGAAAACGGTGAAGTAGACGTTTATCCGCTGCTGAAATTCAAGCGCTCCAACCAAGGCACCTGCGTAAACCAACGCCCCATCGTCTTCAAGGGCGACCATGTAGAGGCTAAGCAGGTTCTGGCTGATGGTCCGGCAACTGACCATGGCGAGCTGGCCTTGGGCCACAACGTTATCGTAGCTTACATGCCTTGGGAAGGCTATAACTACGAGGACGCCGTTTTGCTGAATGAGGATTTGGTAAAGGCTGATATCTTTACCTCCATCCATATTGAAGAATATGATTGCGATGCTCGTGATACCAAGCTGGGCAAGGAAGAAATTACCCGTGAGCTGCCCAACGTTGGCGACGAAGCACTGAAGGATTTGGACGAGCGCGGCATCATCCGCATTGGTGCGGAAGTACGCCCCGGCGATATTCTGGTAGGCAAGGTTACTCCTAAGGGCGAAACCGAGCTCACCGCTGAAGAGCGCCTGCTGCGTGCTATCTTTGGTGAAAAGGCTCGCGAAGTACGCGACAGCTCCCTGCGTGTGCCCCATGGTGAAGCAGGCAAGATTGTCAGCGTAAAGGTCTTCAGCCGCGAAAACGGCGACGACCTGCCTCCGGGAGTAAACGAGCAGGTTCGCGTGCATATTGCCCAAAAGAGAAAGATTTCCGAGGGCGATAAGATGGCAGGCCGCCATGGTAACAAGGGTGTCGTTTCCCGCATTATGGCTCGTGAGGATATGCCCTTCCTGCCCAGCGGTGAACCTGTACACATCGTGCTGAACCCCTTGGGCGTACCTTCCCGTATGAACATCGGTCAGGTTCTGGAGAACCATTTGGGCTGGGCTGCTCGTGCTTTAGGCATGCAAATTGAAAATGATGCCGAGGGCTTGGTAGAGCGCCTGACTAAATATGGCTATGACGTTGATAAATACGGCATGCCTAAGACCGTAGAAATTGATAAATTTGGCGACAAGAGCATTAAGGCTGTCCAAATCTCTGTGCCCGTATTCGACGGTGCCCATGAGCAGGATATTGCTGACGCTCTGGAGCTGGCCGGCATTGACAAGACCGCTAAGACCATTCTGTATGATGGCCGTACCGGTGAACCCTTCGATAATCCGGTAACCGTTGGCTTGACCTATTACCTGAAGCTGCACCATTTGGTTGATGATAAGATCCATGCCCGCAGCACCGGCCCGTACTCCTTGGTTACTCAACAGCCCTTGGGTGGTAAAGCCCAATTCGGCGGCCAGAGATTTGGTGAAATGGAAGTTTGGGCGCTGGAAGCATACGGCGCTGCTTACACTCTGCAGGAAATCCTGACCGTGAAGTCCGACGACGTGGTTGGTCGTGTAAAGACCTATGAAGCCATTGTAAAGGGCGAAAACGTTCCTGATCCGGGCATTCCCGAATCCTTCAAGGTTTTGGTGAAGGAGCTACAATCCATTGGCCTGGATATCAAGGTGCTCAACGAGGACGAGGAAGAAATTTCTCTGCAGGATGACGAGGATGATGATATCCCGACCCGCGAAATGGATGAAGAAAACATCCGTGAAGCCGGCAACATGGAAAATCAGTATGAGGAAGGTCAGGTTGTAGAGCATGACGACTATGCTGATAATGATGCCAACGATGATATTATTGCCGATATTGGTAATTATGATGATGGCATGACCATCCGTGAAGATCCCGACGCAAATCTGGATGACTACGATAACTAAGAGAAGGGAGCGAATGATTCTTGTTAGATGTAAATAACTTCGTTTCTATGCGTATCGGCTTAGCTTCCCCGGACCAGATCAGAGAATGGTCCTATGGCGAAGTAAAAAAGCCTGAAACCATCAACTATAGAACCTTGAAGCCGGAACGTGATGGCTTGTTCTGCGAAAGAATCTTTGGCCCTACTAAGGACTGGGAATGTCATTGCGGCAAGTATAAACGCATTCGTTATAAAGGCATTGTCTGCGACAAATGCGGCGTTGAAGTAACCCGCAGCAAGGTACGTCGTGAGCGCATGGGCCACATTGAGCTGGCTGCCCCTGTTTCCCATATCTGGTATTTCAAGGGTATCCCCAGCCGTATGGGCCTGATTTTGGACGTATCTCCCCGCAACCTGGAAAAGGTGCTGTATTTTGCCAGCTACATTGTACTGGATGCAGGCGACACTCCGCTGACCAAAAAGCAGCTGTTGAGTGAGGCTGAATATGTAGAAGCTCGTGACAAATACGGCGACGGCTTCCGCGTGGGCATGGGTGCCCAAGCGGTGAAGGAGCTGCTGGAGGAAATCGACCTGGAGTCCCTGACCAACGAGCTGCGTGCGGAGATGAAGGATGCCAGCAACCAACGTAAGGTGCGCGTAGTGCGCCGTTTGGAGGTTTGCGAGGCCTTCCTGAAGTCCGGCAACCGTCCTGAATGGATGATTATGGATGTAGTGCCCGTTATTCCTCCTGAGCTGCGCCCCATGGTACAGCTGGATGGCGGTCGCTTTGCTACCTCCGATTTGAACGATTTGTATCGTCGTGTAATTAACCGTAACAATCGTCTGAAACGCCTTTTGGAGCTCCATGCTCCCGACATCATCGTGCGCAACGAAAAGCGCATGCTGCAAGAGGCTGTGGACGCTTTGATCGATAATGGTCGTCGTGGTCGCCCCGTAACCGGCCCCGGCAACCGTCCCTTAAAATCCCTGTCCGACATGCTGAAGGGCAAGCAGGGTCGTTTCCGTCAAAACCTTTTGGGTAAACGTGTTGACTACTCCGGCCGTTCCGTAATCGTAGTAGGTCCGGAGCTGAAAATGCATCAATGCGGTCTGCCTAAGGAAATGGCACTGGAGCTGTTCAAGCCCTTCGTTATGAAGCGCCTTGTTGCTAGCGGGATTGCTACCAACATTAAGAGCGCCAAGCGTAAGGTTGAGCGCGCTGAGGCCGAGGTTTGGGATATCTTAGAGGATGTTATTAAAGAGCATCCCGTACTCCTAAACCGTGCACCGACTCTGCACAGACTGGGCATTCAAGCCTTCGAGCCCATCCTCTCCGAGGGCCGCGCTATTAAGCTGCATCCCTTGGTATGTACCGCTTATAACGCCGACTTCGACGGTGACCAGATGGCTGTCCATCTGCCCCTGTCCGTAGAGGCCCAAGCCGAAGCACGTATGCTGATGATGTCCGTAAACAACATCCTTGCTCCTAAGGATGGCAAGCCAGTTGCTGTTCCTTCCCAGGATATGGTTTTGGGTGCTTACTACCTGACCATTGTGAAGGAAGGCGCTTTGGGTGAGGGCAAACGCTTCAGCAGTGCTGACGAAGCTCAATTGGCATATTTCCACCATGCAGTTGCTCTGCAGGCTGAAATTAAAGTATATATCCCCAATAGCGAAATTTTCGAGGAGCCCAGCAATGAAGGTGTATCCCTGGTTACCACTACCGTGGGTAACCTCATCTTCAACAGCGAGCTGCCCTTGGAAATGCGTTATTTCCACAAGGAAAAGGATGCCAACGGTAATGAATTCTGGTATCTGGGCAAGCTGATTGACAAGAAGGAACTGGGCAAGCTGGTTGCTAAGGCGCACAAGCTGTTTGGCAATCTGCGTACTGCTGAAATTCTGGATATTGTTAAGAAGATGGGCTACAACAACGCTTGCAAATCCGGTATTTCCATTGCTGCCTCCGACATCAAGATTCCTGCTGCTAAGCAGGCTATCCTGGACGCAACCGAAAAAGAGGTTGATAAGGCAGAGCGTATGTTCCGTCGTGGCTTGATGACTGACGAAGAACGTTACAAGAAGGTCTGCGACCTGTGGGAAGAAGCTACCGATAAGGTAACCGATGTTTTGATGAAGTCCACCATGGATAAGTTCAACTCCGTGGCTATGATGGCTGATTCCGGTGCCCGTGGTAACAAGCAACAGATTCGTCAGCTGGCTGGTATGCGTGGTTTGATGGCAGACCCCTCCGGCCGTATCATCGACCGTCCTATTAAATCTAACTTCCGTGAAGGCCTGACCATTTTGGAATACTTCATTTCCTCCCATGGTGCCCGCAAAGGCTTGGCCGACACCGCACTGCGTACTGCTGACTCCGGTTATTTGACCCGTCGTCTGGTAGACGTTGCTCAGGATGTTATCGTGCGTGAGGACGATTGCGACATCGTGGGCATGAATTTGGTAAAAGAGCGCAACCGCCTGAGCAAGGCTGTTTTGGGCTCCAGCCAAAACAAGATTCGTGACCGCATTATGGGCCGCACCTTGGCTAGTGGCGTGTTGGATGCTGCCGGCAATTTGATTGCTGAAGCTGATACTAACTTAACCCCCGAGCTGTTTGCTAAGCTCAATGATGCTAAGATCGAAGAAATCAACCTCTATTCCACCGAAGATATGAACGGTGAGGATACGGAAAAGGTTCGCATCAACATTAGCGATGAGTTCGCCCACAAGGTGTTGAAGGAAGCTATGATGCACAACTTTGTCAACAAAGAGGTTGCAGATGATATTGTGAATGCTGCAGGGGAGGTGCTGGCAGCAGCTGGCTCCACCATGACCGAAGAGACCATCGATGCTATTTTGGCTGATGGTACTGTGAAGGAAATGCGCATTCGCAACAACGATATTGCCGGCATTGAGGTAGAGGCAATCGTTGAAGGCAAAAAAGAGAAAACTGTTATTGAAACCTTGTTTGACCGCATTATCGGTCGTAACCTGGCTGAGGATATTGAAGATGAAAATGGTAATGTAATCTATCATATCAACGATTATGTTACCGAAGACATCGCTAATCGCATTTGCGAGCTGCGCACAAAGGTTAAGGTTCGCAGCGTGCTGACCTGTAAGGCTAAATACGGCGTTTGCCGTAAGTGCTATGGCCGTAACCTGGCTACCGGCAAAAACGTTGATGTTGGTGAAGCAGTTGGTACCATCTCTGCTCAATCCATCGGCGAGCCCGGTACCCAGCTGACCATGCGTACCTTCCATACCGGCGGTGTTGCAGGTGCTGACGATATTACCCAAGGTCTGCCCCGTGTTGAAGAATTGTTCGAAGCACGTAAACCCAAGCACCCTGGTCTGCTGACCGAAAATGCTGGTACTGTTCACATCATCGAGGAAAATGGCAGCCGCAAGGTTGTTGTGACCGGCGAGGATGGTTTGGGCCAAGAGTATTCCATTCCCTATGGTGCTAAGCTGGCAGTTTCCGAGGGCGAAGAAATTGAGAAGGGTGAACGCCTCACTGAAGGCTCCCTCAATCCCCACGATGTTCTGCGTATCAGTGGCGTGAAGGCAGCCCAGCACTATCTGGTTTCCCAGGTTGTTGGCGTTTACAAGTCCCAGGGCGTAGATATCAACAGTAAGCATATCGAGGTAATGGTACGCCAGATGATGCGCAAGGTTCGCATTGACGAGTCCGGCGACACCACTATGCTGCCGGGTGAATATGTGGATGTGGCAGAATTTGAAGAGCAGAATACTGCTATGATCGAGGCTGGCAAGGAGCCTGCTGAAGGTCATCCCATCCTCTTGGGTATCACCAAGGCTTCCTTGGCTACCGATTCCTTCCTGTCCGCTGCTTCCTTCCAGGAGACCACTCGCGTGCTCACCGATGCTGCTATTAAGGGCAAGGTTGACCCGCTCTTAGGCCTCAAGGAAAACGTTATCATCGGTAAGCTGATTCCTGCTGGTACCGGCATGGGCCGTTATCGTGACGTTAAAGTAAAATATAATGTTAAGCAAGAGGAAGAAAAGCCTGCTGAGCAAGCTGTAGAAACTGCAGCTGAAGCTCCGGCTCAGGAATAATTACCTGTAATTGCCTAACTAAGCGCTCCATGGCTTCCGCTTTGGAGCGCTTTTCTTTATCAACGGGCCGGCGTTTTGAAGGAGAGAATTATGCATTTTACATTTTGCCCCCACTGTGGTGCGAAGCTTGGCAGCGTGCCCTTTGGTGATGATGGCCGTGTGCCCTGGTGCAAGGCCTGCCACAAGCCGTTTTTCGATATTTTTCCTGTAGTTGCCATTACCATGGTGGTCAACGAGGCCGAGGAAGTGGCGCTTTTAAAGCCAAAGTATATGTCCGAGCAATATTATAATTTTGTCTCAGGCTATGTGCAGCCGGGAGAAGAGGCCGAGCTCTGCGCTGCTCGCGAGGTGCAGGAGGAGATTGGCGTGCAGGCCAGGGATGTGCATTTTGTGTGCAGTCACTGGGAAAGCGAGCAACAGATGCTGCTTTTGGGCTTTGTGGCGCGAGCCACAAAGGGGGATTTTACCCTGTCTGAGGAAATAAATGCTGCCAAGTGGGTGCCTGCTGCCGAGGCTCTGAATTTGGTTTATCCCGAGGGTAATATTACCCACACCCTGCTGACTAAATACCTGCAGCGGTGAGCCTTGCTGCCGGGGATAGTTGAGGAGAAGATTTGATGCTGATTAAAAAATATAATGCTCCCTGTCGGGTGGATTATGTGCCCTCCCCCTATGAGCCTGATGAGGATGGCGTGATGGATGTGGGCTATAAAACCGGCACCATGAGCGATGGGCGTTCCTTCCGTCTGGAATGCTGGCGCATGGACGAAATGCTGATGCTGACAGTGCTTTTTTCCAACCAGGGCTTGAGTGCTTATAGTCGCGCTGATATGCCCTTGCTTTTAGAGGGTGAGGAAATCCTGCGCTTTGTGGGCTCCGGCAAGCCCCGCCTGCAGGCCGCTCAAACTACTGATGATGTGGGCCAAAGCATGTGGGCTCTGAATTTGATGCTGGCCGATAGCAAGGGCACCTACGCAGAGCTTTTGGTGCAGCTCAATAGCTACAGATTATAAAGCTGTCTATTAAAAAATACAAACGTACTGGAATTTTATCATATCTGAAATGATGCCAAAAGAATGTTCGACATAAAGCTTGGGGTAACGAAACGTTACTCGAAAAGAATGTTCGCTATAAAAGCGGAGCGGCGGTAGCCGCTCCGCTTTTTGTGTGCCTTGGCGAGCAGGTTGAGTAAGCCATTCTGTGTAGGTTCAACTAGGAAGGATTAGTTTACTTAGGAGCGTAAATTCAGTTTAAATTGCTATAGCTTAGGAAACTTTTTTGTGACTTGATGTGTTCAGTAAAATTTCAGCTTCTAGTGCTATGCTACAAAATGGTATAATATTGGTGGAGGAATGCATTATGAAAATTCTCTTAGCTGAAGACGATTTAAATTTAGGCAAGCTCATGAGCATGCTTTTGAAAAAACAAAATATCCTTACCACCTGGGTGCAGGATGGTGAGGAAGCATATAATAAGGTATACTCCGACGGCTATGATGTGCTGGTGCTGGATTGGATGATGCCCAAGCTCAGCGGGGTGGAGCTGTGCGCCCGGCTGCGGGATGAGGAATACCAGGGCAAAATCATGCTGCTCACGGCCAAGGACACGGTGGCGGACAAGGTTATGGGACTCAACGCAGGGGCGGATGATTATTTAGTAAAGCCCTTTGCCATGGAGGAGCTGGTGGCACGCCTGCACGCTCTTTGCCGTCGTCAGGATAGCTACGTGGTCAATAATCTCACCTATGGTGATTATGT
Source organism: Phascolarctobacterium sp. (assembly GCA_030540395.1). Lineage (GTDB taxonomy): Bacteria > Bacillota > Negativicutes > Acidaminococcales > Acidaminococcaceae > Phascolarctobacterium_A. Next base: position 172,359 of record JAUNWI010000001.1, on the reverse strand, counting down.
GCTGGAAGCCAGCACCTATTGCTTGGCTTATGGCGAAAAAAGAGTGGAGCTGCGCCCCCGTGAGTACAAGCTGCTGGAGATTTTATTGCGCAATAAGGGACAGGTAATGCCGCGTACTGTCTTACAGGACCGCATTTGGGGCATCGAGAGTGATGTCACCGAAAATAATCTGGACGTGCACATCCGCCTGTTACGTAAGAAGATCATCAGTCTGAATAACGAGGAATTAATCAAAACGCTACGCGGAGTAGGATATTATGTGGAATAATCTTTTTGAGGGACTCAGGCGGCGCATGACCTGTATTTATGCGGGTATTTTCGGCCTGCTGATTCTTTTGATTGTTTTTGCTGCCTATACCTTTATCTGGTGGAACATTCTGCAGCATGAAAAGGATGATTTGGTGGACCAAATCTATCATGAGGCCGAGGAATGGGTGGATGGTGGCGAGGAGCCCTGTTCAGCAGTTTCTGTGCGGGAAGGCAGCATGCTGGCTTATTTTGTAACTCCTGACGGCAAGACGGTGATTTTGGACCAGCTTGGTCAGGGCAAGATTAGAGAGGGCTTATTCAAGCATCGGGATTATTGGCCTAGCAAGCTCGACACAGCTCGCATGCTGAATAACCGTATTTTTGATGAAAAGGGCAATGCTCATCGGTATCTGGCAGCGGTGGCACCCGTGCTCAATGGAGGAAGGGTGGAAGGGCACCTGTATATGTTTAAGGACATGGAGTTTTACTATCGTGCGGCCTTTACCACTTTATTCAAGCTTTTATGCGTGGCGGCATTGCTTTTTGCCTTGGCCTGTTATTTTGGCTATTGGCTGGCAGGACGCAATATTCAGCCTATCGGCAAGATGTATGCACGGCAAATGCAGTTTACGGCGGATGCGTCCCATGAAATGCGTACGCCCTTGGCAGTGATGGCACTGGCCACCGAGGGCCTTAAGGAGGACGAGGAAAGCCAGTACAGCGACTTCGCCAAGGAATCCATCGAGATGCTATGCCATGAGACTCAGCGCATGAGTCGGCTGACGGAAAACCTCATGGAGCTGGCCCGAGGGGACGAGGGCAGCTTGCCGGAGCTGAGGACTGAGGTTGATATGAGCACGCTGTGCAAGCGTGTAGGAGCGCAGCTGGCCCTTTTGGCGGAGCAAAAGGGCATCGCGCTGCGCGCCCAGGTGGATGATAATTTGCAGCTGCTGGGGGATGAGGCGGCCTTAAACAGACTGCTCATCATTTTGCTGGATAATGCCATCAAGTATTCCCTGACCAATACTGCCATTGATTTTATAGCTACCAAAAGCAAAAATAATTTGCTTTTGGTGGTGCGGGACCAGGGCTGTGGCATCAGCGATGAGGATAAGGAAAAGGTTTTTGACCGCTTTTATCGGGTGGACAAGGCCCGTAGCCGCAGCCAGGGTGGCTTGGGCTTGGGTCTTTCCCTGGCTAAAACCATCGTGCTGCAGCATCACGGGGAAATCAAAGTTTTGGATAATAAGCCCCGTGGCACAATCATGCAGGTGCTGCTTTCCTTAAATAAAGATTAAATAATATGATATTTGCTTAATTATAAATTAATACCCTCTTAATAGCTTATTAAGATAATAGTATTATACTATCTTCAACAAGCTATGAGAGGGTGTTTTGTTATGTCGAAAAAGTACTGGCTAGGGCTTTGGGCAATAGCAGTTTTGTTACTCTTTTTTTGCAATGGCAGTTTGCTGGTCACTGACAGTGTGGAATCCAATTATGCGTTGACGGCCAAGGAAATGGTGCTGAGCGGGGATTGGCTTTCACCCCAGATTTATGGACACTACTGGTATGATAAGCCCATTATGTTTTATTGGCTTACGGCCTTGGGCTTCAAGCTCTTTGGCTTTATAGAATTTGGCGCCCGCTTTTTTCCCGCCTTTTTCGGACTTTTGGGGTTGGGCTTAGTTAGCTATGGTGGCTATCGCCTCTATAATGAAAAAGTAGGCTTTTTGAGTGGCTTGCTTTTACTATCCAGTGTGGAGTTTTTTCTCATCAGTAAGTCCATCATAACGGATGCAGTGCTGTTCTTGTTTTTCAGTGCAACCTTATTATTCTTCTATTTGGGCTATAGCGAGAACAAGCCGCTCTTTTGGTATTTGATGTACGCTAGTGCGGGGCTGGCTGTGCTGACGAAGGGGCCTATTGGCGTGCTGCTTCCGGGCTTAATCATCACTTTGTTTCTCTTGTGGCAGCGGGATTGGCAGGTGCTCAAGCGTTGCAAATTATTCAGTGGCACTGTTCTTTGCGCTTTGGTAGCCGTGCCCTGGTACGCAGCCATGTATTCACTGCATGGTAGTGACTTTATCAACACCTTTTTTGGCGTGCACAATTTTCTGCGGGCGACTGTGTCCGAGCATCCCCGTGATAACGTGTGGTATTACTATTTACTGGTTAATGCTTTGGCGCTCTTCCCGTGGAGCGCCTTGGTGCCGGTGTGCCTGTGGCAGCGTTGGCGTAAGGGAGCGGGTTTTGCAGCTAGCGAAAAATTCCTGCTGCTGTGGGCAGGCGTGGTGTTCATCTTTTTCCAATTGATGGCCACGAAATATATTACCTATACCTATCCCTTGCTTTTCCCCATGAGCATTTTTTTAGCCAAGGAGCTGGAGACGAGGGAGGAAGAGCTTTTGCAGCTGCGTTATTATCTTTTTGTGGGTGTTATTTTTGCAGTTCTGCTAGGAGCTGCACTGTGGGTTTCTGGCACTGGTATGGTAGTGGAAGAAGACCTGCTCCTCGTTCCTTTGAGCCTGATGCTGGGTATTATGCTATGCTACCTTTGGCAAATGGGGGCGAGGCATAAAGCTTTAGGCTTGGCCAGCATGTGTTTGTGCTTTTATCTGTCCCTTATTGTTAGTATCGCCGTACCCTTCAGTGCTCAACGTTCGGCTAAGGGCTTGGGAGAGCTCCTGGTCAAAGATGGCATCAGTGAAGTGGGCCTGTATGGCAGCTATCCTACCTCCGCAGTATTCTACAGCGATGCACGTATTGTAAAGCTGGTGCCGGAAAAGGAGCTGAATAGCTACAAGCCTAAAAATATGTCTTGGAGCAGGATAGGCAGCAATGGCAGCTGGCAGGTCGTTCTACGCGTTATCTGCTATTGCAGATGGTAGCGGAGCAAGGAAAAATAGACGATTCCCTGCTTGCGTGCTATAATAATGGTGTCAGAGCAAGGCTGACTGCAAAAAGCGATTGGAGGAATCAACATGGAAGAACATAAGCATTGTAATGAAGCTAACTGCACCTGTCCTAAAACTACCTGCCCCCGCCATGGTACCTGCTGTGAGTGCATCATGAACCATCGTGGCAACGGCTCTTTAGTTTATTGCATGCGCGATATTGCAGCTAAGCAAAAGTAACATTTTTAACAAAAAAAGTGCTTGCTTTTTTCTTTAGAGTGTACTATAATAGCGTACATAAGTAAATAACGAGTGGATGACGCTTATGGGAGAAGGCGATGCCTACCGAAGGAGCAAAACTCTCAGGTGCCTCAAGTGGGGCGGAACCGTGAGCTGACACAACTCTGGAGAGTCCCTTAAATGGGCGCCGAAGGTGCAAAGCTTGTCCGTGAATTTATTAATGTGCGCGGCAAACCAATCTCTCAGGCCAAAGGACGGAGCAAAAGCTTATATATAAGCATCTGTATTGATGTTTATATAGGTGTTGACTTTTTCGGAGTATATGCGCAATACTCCGGTTTTTTATTTACTTATCATTATTATTGATTTAACCTGCTGAGAGAGGGAAAGAAGAGGGAGATGTTTTATTATGTTGGAAATGTTGAATGCGATTGATGATTTTGTCTGGGGCCCACCACTTTTAGTGCTCTTGGTTGGTACTGGTATTTATCTGTCTATCCGCTTGGGCTTGATTCAGGTATTTAAGCTTGGTGCTGCTTTGAAGCTGATTTTTAGTGCTAAGAATGAAGGTAGCGGTGACGTTAACTCCTTTAAGGCACTGTGTACTGCTCTTGCTGCAACCGTTGGTACCGGTAACATCGTCGGCGTTGCTACCGCTGTCAAGGCCGGTGGTCCGGGCGCTCTGTTCTGGATGTGGATGGCTGCCTTCTTTGGTATGGCTACCAAATATGCAGAATGCCTTTTGGCTGTAAAATATCGTACTGTGGACGCTGATGGCAATATTTCCGGCGGCCCCATGTACTACATCGAAAATGGTCTTGGCAAATCCTACAAGCCCCTGGCTGTTATGTTCGCTGCTTTTGGTGTGCTGTGTGCATACTTCGGCATTGGTACCTTTGCTCAGGTTAACTCCATTGTAGAAATTACTAAGATTACTGCCGGTATCCCCGTTATGTACACCGGTATCGCATTGACTGTTGTTGTTGCTGCTGTTACCATAGGCGGTTTGAAATCCATCGCTAATGTTGCTTCTAAAATCGTTCCGGCTATGGCAGTGCTGTATTTCATCACTACTGTGGGCATTTTGGTTTGCTTTGCAGACAAGGTTCCCGGTGCAATCGGTATGGTGCTTCAGGATGCCTTCACTCCCGCCGCTGCTCAAGGTGGCTTCTTGGGTGCAACTGTAATGCTGGCTATGCGTAGCGGCGTTGCCCGTGGCGTTTTCTCCAACGAATCTGGTTTGGGTTCTGCTCCTATCGTTGCTGCAGCTGCTAAAACCAAATGGGCAGCTGAGCAAGGCCTCGTTTCCATGACCGGTACCTTTATCGATACCATTATCATTTGCTCCTTGACCGGCTTGTCCTTAATCGTAACCGGTGCTTGGTGTGGTCCTTTAAAGGGCGCTGCCATGACTGATGCTGCCTTCGCAGCTGCTTTCCCGGGCTTTGGCTCCATGCTGCTGATGGTTGGCCTGGTACTCTTTGCCTTCACCACCATTCTTGGCTGGAACTACTACGGCGAACGTTGCGTAGAATATTTGATGGGCGTTAAAGCTATTATGCCTTATCGCATTATCTTCATCATCCTCATCGCTTGCGGCCCCTTCCTGAAGCTGGAAGAAATTTGGGTATTGGCGGATATCGTAAACGGCCTCATGGCTATTCCGAACTTGATTGCTCTCTTGGCTTTGGCTGGTGTAGTTGTTGCTGAAACCAAGGCTTATGAAAAGCATTTGCAGGAAAGCAAAAAATAAGCTTTTCTAGATTAAAACAATAAAAACTAGAGCGCCTAGGTGCGTTGCTTGCGTGGCAGCGTCCCTAGGCGCTTTGCTGTCTTTTAGTATTATTAAGGTAAGTTGACAAGCTAGGGATAGTTTAGTAAAATAATTAAGTAACTATTTTTCTTTATTGCTTTATCTTGATAAAGTAAATTAATTCTAGAAATTGTAATCGAGGTCATTATGAAAACACCAATAGAAGCTTTGCGTGCCTTTGTGGAAAACAACAGGCAGGAAATGCTGCTTTTTTGGGAGAGCCTTGTGAATATGCAGGCCGGCTCCAAAGAAGTGGATAAAATTAATCGTATCATTGATTTTCTCAAAAAACATTTTGAGGCGGAGGGTATTGACTGCCGCTTAGTGGACTCTAAGGGCAGCGCCAAGGTGCTGGTCATGGAGCTGAACAAGGAAGCTGAGGGCAAGCCCGTTTTGCTGGCTGGTCACTGCGACACTGTATTTCCCTCCGGCAGCTATCCTGACGATCCCTTTCATATCAAGGATGGCTTTGCCTATGGTCCCGGCGTGGTGGATATGAAAAATGGCATTGCCCAAATCTTTTATATTTTTGTAGCCTTGAAGCAGTTTGGCTTTACCGAGCGACCTGTAAAGGCTGTTATCGTGGGCGATGAAGAAAGCAGTCACCAAAATGGCATTGCAGACAAAATTCTTTTGCAAGAGGCCAAGGGCTGCCTGTGCTGCCTGAATATGGAAAGCGGGCGCATGGACAATTGCCTGACAGTGGGCCGCAAGGGTGGCATGGACTGCCACATTACGGTGCACGGCGTGGCTGCGCATGCGGGCAATGATTATTTGAAGGGACGTAACGCCATTGTGGAAATGTCCCACAAGCTGCCCCTTTTGCAGAACCTGACTATCTATGACGAGGGCCTGACCGTTAGCGTGGGCGTGATTAAGGGTGGCATGGTTTCCAACGCAGTGCCTGATTACTGCTATGCAGAGCTGGATGTGCGCTATAAAAAGCTGGAGCATATGGAGTATATCAAGGACAAAATTCGTGAGGTCTGTGCCCAAACCTTCATCGAAGGCACTACCACCGAGGTGGAATTTGTGGCTCCCATGCCGGCCTTTGAAGAAACAGCAGCCAACCACCGCCTGTTGGCCTATATCAACAGTGTGGCCACGGAGTATGGCTATCCGGCCTTTGCGCCTATTTATGTAGGTGGCATGTCAGATGCTTCTTATGTTAGCAGTATGGGCGTGCCCACCGTTTGCTCCATGGGTGGCCAGGGCAGCGGCGCCCATACCAAGAACGAGTGTGCATCCGTGGAAAGCTTCTTCCAACGCTGGCTAATTGCCATGGCCTGCATTATGGAAATAGAGACTTACGCTCAAAAATATGCAAATTAAGATTTTAGGAGAGATGTTTGATGAGTAAAGATGATGTTAAGGCCTTTAAGGCCCCCAGTCCTATTATTATTTTGGTGTGCGTAATCGTGCTGTGCGCACTGGCCAGCTATGTTATTCCTGCAGGCGTGTACGACAGGGTAAAGGATGTACACACCGGCAAGATGGTTGTAAATCCGTCCACCTTCCATTATGTAGCGCAAAAGCCCACTGGCTTCTTAGATTTCTTTACCTCCATTAACAAAGGCTTTAAGGGCGGCATTAGCATCATCGCCTTCCTGTTCATGGTGGGTGGTTCCTTAAATATTTTGGCTAAAACCGGTGCTATTATCGCCGGTCTTAGCACCCTTGTTAAGAAGATGCGCAACCACAGCATTTTGCTGATTCCTGTGCTCATGACGACCTTGGCTACCTTTTCCACTTTGGCAGGCTGCAATGAGGAATACCTGGCCTTCACTCCCTTGGTAGTCAGCGTGGCTTTGGCCTTGGGCTTTGACTCTTTGACTGCCTTGGGCATGCTGTTTTGTTCCGTTGCTGCCGGTTATGGCGCTGGCTGCACCCAACCCTTTTCCGTGGGCGTGGCACAGGGCATTGCCGGTGTACCGATTTTTTCTGCTTTGCCATACAGAGTGGGCATCTTCGTGGTTCTCTTGGTGCTGAATATTTCCTACGTGATGTACCATGCCTACAAGGTGAAGAAGAACCCGGAAAGCAGCCCGGTGTATGCTATTGATAGAGCTAAGGCAGACACCATTAATCTCACGGACACCGATGAGCTCACCACTCGCCAAGGCATTTGCCTGGCACTCTTGGGTTTGAATTTTGTGGGCATTATCTTTGGCGTATTGAAATATGATTTCTATATGAATGAAATTTCTGCGCTGTTCCTGATTATGGGTATCCTGTCCGGTCTTATCTGTCGTTTGTCTCCCAATGATATTTGTGATGCCTTTTTGGAGGGCTGCAAGGGTATGATGCTGCCCTGCTTGGCGGTGGCTATGTGTAAAGCTGCAACTATTTTGCTGGACAATGCTCGCGTGATGGACACCATTATTCATGCTTTGGCTGGCATGCTGGATGTATTCCCGTCCTCCATTATTGCCTTCGGTATGTTCATTATTCAGGACGTCTTCAATCTGCTGGTTCCCTCCAGCTCCGGTCAGGCAGCAATTTCCATGCCCATTATGGCGCCCCTGGCTGATATTGTGGGCCTGACTCGTCAGACCGCAGTTTTTGCCTTCACCTTTGGCGATGCCTTCACCAACTGCATTACTCCGGCTTCCGGTGCCACCATGTCTTATTTGGCTATGGCCAATGTGCCCTATAAAAAATGGGCTCGCTTCGTGTTGCCCCTGATTGGCATGTGGTGGGTTGTGGCCTTCTGCTTTTTGACCTATGCAACTGCTATTAATCTGGGTCCCATGTGATAAAGAACCAGAAGATTGGTAATTAGCGGTCTATTTTAGTTGATAAATTGCGCCAATAGTGATATGATAATATTGGTTACTGGTGAAAGCCAGAAAATTGTGCGCTGAATAAGCAAAGAAAAGTGAGGTTGTTGAAGATGACTTTAGTAGAAGAATATCGTAGCATTGCTAAATTGGCTCAAGACAAGGAAAATGCAGAGGTTGTTATTGATGCTATCCTGACTCATTTTGATGTTGATTATGATGACATGGATTTGGGCATTGAATGGTTGTATACTACTGGTGTTATCGATTATAAATTTAGAAGCGTGCTCTACAAGGGCGAAGACCTGGACGCAATTGTAGCATGGTTCAAGGCTAAGGTTGGCGTATCCGATGAGGAAATCGCTGCTGCTGAAGCTAAAGAAAAACAATATGTTGACGGCTGCCTGCTGCTTGCTAAACAATATTTGGGTATGGGCCATGTTGTTTGCGGCACCACCTATTTGGAATTGGCTGCTGCTAAGGGCTCCGCTGAAGCTGCTGCTCAATTGAAGGATATGCAGTATGCTAAGAATCAATGCATGCTGGGCGAACATTATTTAGCAATGGGTCACAAGATTTGTGCTAAGACCTATTTTGAACTGGCTGCTGCTAAAGGTTGCCCCAAGGCTGCTGCTAAATTGGCTGAATTCTAATTTTAGTATTCTTAAGGCTGGAGATAATTCTTCAGCCTTTTTTATTGCGAACACGCTTTCCTAGCGCGTTTTACGCTAGGAAAGCTTTGTGAAGGAATATTTTGAGGAGGTTCATAGATGCAAAATGGTTTTTCTGCTCTGAAGGTGTGTGCGCACACGGTGGAGCAATTGCAAAAAATGGGCATTACCAGGCCCATGCCCGTGCAGGAGCAGGCGATTCCTGCTTTGTTTGCCGGACGTGACGTTATCGCCAGAGCCCAAACCGGTACTGGCAAAACCTTGGCCTTTTTGGTACCCTTGGCCGAGAAGGTGGACGCTGACAAGCCCTACGCCCAGGCTTTGGTTATTACCCCGACCAGAGAGCTGGCCCAGCAAATTGCTGTGGAGCTGAAAAAGATTTTGGGCGAGAGTCCGATTAAGGTTTTGGCGGTGACCGGCGGTCGTGATTTTGAAGAGCAAAAGTATAAGCTGGAGGGTCGCAGCCATGTGCTGATTGGTACCCCGGGACGCTTGTTGGACCATATTAAAAAGGGCAATACGGATTTGGGCGGCGTTAAGTATCTGGTGCTGGACGAGGTGGACGAAATGCTGCAGCAGGGCTTTATGGACGAAGCCTTCGATTTGATTGCCATGACTGCGGCTGAACACCAAACCATGCTGTGCAGTGCTACCTTGAACGAGGAAGTGCGCAAGCTGGGTCGCAAGCTGACCAAAAATTGCGCTCTGATTGACATTGAGCCGGACAAGGCTACCGTGGATAAGATCAAACAGATCTGCCTGAAAACCACGGATGAATATAAAAATCGCGCAGTGGCGGCACTGATTGAACGGTTGAATCCGTATTTGGCCATCGTTTTTTGCATGAGCAAGGAGCGTACTAAGGAGCTGGGCGATTGGCTGGGCATGCAGGGCTTCAATGTGGATGTACTCCATGGGGAAATGTCTCCGGCCAAGCGCAAAACTGTGATGAAGTCCTTCCGCGATGCCAAAATCCAAGTGCTTGTGGCCAGTGATTTGGCTGCTCGCGGTCTGGATGTGGAGGGCGTGACCCATGTTATCAATTACGATATTCCCCATGATGTGGATTGGTATGTACACCGCATCGGTCGTACCGGCCGCGCCGGCAACGACGGCGTGGCTATCACCCTGTACACTCCGGAGGAAGTGAAATGGCTGCGCAATATCGAGACCAGGCTGGGTGTTTTGATGGAGCGGCAGAATCTGGAGGGCGAGACCGTGGCTCGCCGTGTGAGCACAGCTACGCCGAAAAAGAAAAAGCCCGCTGGGCCTAAGCGTGGCCGCAACGCAGTTGCGGACAAGCGCAAGGCGCCGAAGACGGGCAGTAATCGCCGTCAAGGTCCGAAAAAGTAATTAAAAAAAGTAGAAATTCAATATTTGTAGCGCCATTATGCTGCATATTTATTGTAGCAGTCTTTGCTAAAAGAAGCATAATATGCTATAATTATGCCTAACTAGAGTACGCTATAGGGGCGCACTCCAAGAATCGGATTTAGGAGTGAGTGCTAAGTGAAGTACAAAATAACCTTGCCCAGTGGCTTGGTGTTGGATTTTACTAATATGTTTGGGGAAAATAGGCTTACGGAGCAGGAGGTTGCTGAGGGCTTGGCAACCTTGGGCGCTGCTGCCGATAAGGCTGTTGCCGGTTTGCGTGCCACAGGTCGTTCGAAGGCGCATTTATCTAAGGATGGCCAGCCGGAGCATGTTTATTTCCCGCGTATGCCCTATATTGCCGAGGGCAATCCCAATACACCTGCCTCCATTGCGAGGCTAAAGGAGTACGGTGAATACCTGAAGCAGATGGATGTGGTAGTGTTTTTGGGTGTAGGTGGCTCATATTTGGGCAATAAGGTGCTGTTTGATGCCTTTGGTGGCTGCCATTGGAACACTAATGCCAAGCTGCGCCATGGACAACCACGCATTTATTTTTCTGGCAATAATCTGGACCCGGTGGACTGCAATGGTCTGGTTTATGAGGTGCAGCGTTTGGCTTACCTGCATTTGAGCAATGGCAGGGAGCTGCGGGTGATGCTGGTGCCTATTTCTAAGTCGGGCACGACCTTGGAGACAATTTCTGCCTTTACGTATTTTTATGATACCTTGAGTAAAGGGTTGAATATTAAGCTTGAATGCACTGTTGTCACGGATTTACAGGCTGATGAAGCCAATGCACCGCTTTTGCAGCTGGCACAGAAGTATGGCTGGTGGCAGTTTGACATTAAAGAGGGTATTGGCGGTCGCTTCTGCGTGATGACGGACCCGGGCTTGGTGACCATGGCTGCCTTGGGCGGCGATATTGAAGCGTTTTTGCGCGGTGCCCGTGAGTTGGATGAGTATTGCCAAAGGGTGGCTTTGGAGGAGAATCCTTCCTTGCTCAATGCGCTGCTTAAGTTTTTGGCCTATGGCAAGGGCAGGGATATTGAGGTCTTTATGCCTTATAGCATGCATTTAAAGTCCTTAAGCGAATGGTATGTGCAACTTTTGGCAGAGTCCTTGGGTAAACGCCTGGACCGTAACGGTCAGGTGGTGAACTACGGTAGAACGCCGATTGTGGCCGTGGGGACTACCGATATGCATGCCCAGACCCAGCAGCATCAGGATGGACGCCTAAATAAGGTGGTGCAGTTCCTGGAGGTTGCGGACCCTGAGGAGAAGGCTGTGGTGCATAATCCCTTTGCTGATGTGCCGTATTTTGCTAAGTTTGAGGGTCTTGATATGAATAAGGCTTTGAAGATTGCTTTGGCGGCTAATGAGGCAGCTTTGACTAGTGATAATCGCTATAATGCCCGCTTTACTTTGCCCCATTTGAATGAGTATATGCTGGGTCAGCTGATGTATTTCCTGATGCTGACGGTGGCGTATGAGGGCGAGCTGGCGGATGTGGATGCTTATGATCAGCCGGGTGTGGAGGTTTATAAGCGGTTCATGAAGGAGAAGCTGTAAATAGTTCATAATATAGTATGTTGATATAAGAAAAGAGCTCACTGCGTAAGGTTGCGGTGAGCTCTAGTTTTTTAGGCTTTCTTCAGTCGTAAATATAATAATCATTCCGCTCAGAAGAATTTCTTCACGCAAATTTCGTGGGGTTCAATTGGCCTCTGCGGGGTACTATTTGGCTTGCAAAATAATATAGGTTTTCGAACCCTTGAGGCCATTGTACCAGACCACTCATTTGCTAAAATTCTTATTCGTTCCATGATTATTATATTTACTTACTTTCCTGTAAAAATTCTACTAAGAATGGGAGAGTGTCTGAATAATTTTGTTAGTAGTATGCTAGTTGCTAAGGCAGCTCCAACGAGGAAAAAATAGGAGAAGGTTACTTTCTTTACGGTCATGACGATGCCGAATTTGGTGTAAAGGCTGGTCATCCATTCGAGGATTAATGGATGGATGAAGTAGATGAGCATGGAGTATTTGGACAGGATGTCGATGTATTTGGTGCGTTTAGCTTGTTCTAGCTTGTCCAGTGCCCAGCAGAAGAAGAGGATGGAGGCGATGGTGTAGACAAGGCCTTGGGGGCTTAGCTGATGATAGGTATTGGCAATATCTAAAAGTGAGTATTTTTCGTAGGTGTATGAGTAGTAGGCGCTGCCAGCGGTGTAGGCAATGGAGGCGAGGTAAAGGAGGACAACACCCACGCTATGTTTGCGCAGAAGGTCCATAAATTTTTGCCAGTGAAGGGCAGCCAAGCCACCGCTCATAAAAATGAGAAGGTAGTGCAGGGGCAGGTAGTTGAGGCGGTAGCTGAAAAAGTTTTTGGCTAAAAGACTCCATGTGCTTGTGTCTAGGCCGGGGTGGGTGGTCCACCAGTTGAAGGCCAGCTGGAAGATGAAGAGGAGAGCTAAGCCTAGAGCGATGCTATGCTCGTTAATCCAACGCAGTAATGTGCGCCACAGGGGATAGCTGGCGTAGAACCAGAGCAGGATGACCATGAAGTACAAGTGGTAGCAGCCAAGGCCGAAAAAGAGCACGAAGGCAATGTGCAGAGGCTGCCAGCTAATCATACCCTTGGGAAGCACCATGGTGAAATAAGCAAGGTAAAAAAGGGACCAGCTTAGGTAGGGCAGGCCTGCGCCCCGCAGGCGTTTTTTGAGAAAGTCCAAGTAGTTTAGGCTGCCGCCGGTGAGCAGTGTTTTGTCAGTGCAGACGAGTCCATAGCCGGAGATGAAGAAGAAGGCAGGGACGCTGTAGCGGCTGAGCACTTCTAGAAAGCAGTACAATGTGAAGTTGTTAGGGGCTAGCCCCAGGGAGCCGCCGATGTGAATGCCGATGACGCCCAGCATACACAGCCCGCGAATATTGTCGATGATATTGTTACGCATGAGTAAAAGCCTTTCAAAAATCTATATATAATTAAGCAGTTATCGCTCAAAGGTATACCTGTGAAGTGCTCCGGTCTGCGAATGCTTGATGCAATGTTCACATAGAGCGCTTAATCCCTCAAGAGAAAAACGTGCCGTAGCGTGACGAGGCGCTTCGCGAACATGCGAGCCTGTCCATTGCTAGCGCATTTCGATTATTCATCGATTTACTGCTGTAGTCGCATTCTTGCCTCCGCCACTTCCCAGGTATACGCTTTTCACTTGCGAAGGATTGATACGATATACGAATTTCGTCAGTATAAGAAAAATCATTAAACCAAAACATATTACTCAAATTATACACCTATTTACCTCTTCAAGGCTAGCGGGAATTTGTGTAAGAAAAGCGTAAAAAATGACGCGAAATATTTGACGTTTCAGCTATGTAGGTGTAAAATATATCTAATCAATCCAATTGCACCTTTAAACGAGTCCCGTGAGACTACAAGGTTTGACTATTGTTGAAACACAAGGCCTTCTTGTACCCTCATGGGTTCAAGAGGGCTTTTATTCATTCTATTACATATATACAGGAGGTAAAGCTAATGGCTAAATCAAATGTATCTCTGGGTGGCAGAGATATACTGGATCTGGAAAGCCTCAGCGTGGAAGAAATCGAGCTGATTTTGAAAACAGCTGAGGAAATGAAGAAGATTATGAAAAGGGATATCAAAAAGGTTCCCTCCCTGCGTGGTAAATCCATCATCAATCTGTTCTATGAACCCAGTACCCGTACTCGTACTTCCTTTGAATTGGCAGGCAAATATCTGGGCGCCGATGTAGTCAACATCACCACCGGCAACTCCAGCGTAGTAAAAGGCGAGTGCCTGCGCGATACTATTTTGACTGTACAATCCATGGCTTGCGATGCCATTGTTATGCGTCATCCCATCGAAGGCGCTGCTGCTTACGCAGCTCAGGTTGCTGACCCCGTAATTATCAATGCTGGCGACGGCGCTCATGCTCATCCGTCACAAGGCCTCTTGGATATGTTCACCATTCGTGAGCAGGGCAAAAGCTTAAAGGGCCTGAAAATGGCCATCATCGGCGACATCCTGTACAGCCGTGTTGCTCGTACCAACATTGCTGCTTGGAATAAAATGGGCGCTGAAGTGCATGTAGCTGGTCCCATGACCCTGCTGCCCCACGACATCGAAGCTTTGGGCGTAACCGTGCACAAGCATGTTGAGGACGCCATTGCCGATGCTGATGTTGTAGATATCCTGCGCATTCAGCTGGAACGCCAAAAGAAGGGCCTGTTCCCCACTACTCGTGAATATGCCCGCATCTTCGGCATCAACGAAAAACGTTTGGCTTTGGCTAAACCCGATGTAACCGTGCTCCATCCGGGCCCCATGAACCGTGGCCTTGAAATCTCCTGGGAGGTTGGTTACTGCGATAACGCTGCTATTCGCACCGAGGTACAAAACGGCGTAGCAGTCCGTATGGCACTCTTATTCTTGACTTTGACAGGAGGTAAACACATTGAAAACGTTGATTAAAAACGGCAGGGTTTTTGACCCCAGCCAAAATTTAGACGCTGTAATGGACATCCTGGTAGAGGATGGCAAGATTAAAGCAGTGGCTGCAGGTATTACCGAAGCTGCTGATGAAGTATATGATGCAACCGGTCTCGTTGTAACCCCCGGCCTCATTGATATGCACACCCATATGCGTGAGCCCGGCCTGGAAGCAAAGGAAGACATTATTTCCGGTACCATGGCTGCTGCTGCCGGCGGTGTAACCACTGTAGCCTGCATGCCCAATACCAAGCCTGTTGTGGACTCCGCTATTATCGTAAGCGGCATCAAACAACGTGCTGCTGAAGAAAGCTATGCTAACGTAGAGGTTGTTGGTGCTATCTCCAAGGGCGAAAAGGGTGAAGAGCTGGCTGAAATGGGCGACATGGCTTATAGAGGTGCAGTTGGCTTCTCCGATGACGGCCATTATGTAAAGAGCTCCCGTCTGTTTATGCTGGCGGCAAAATATATCACTGCTTTTGATAAACCCTTGATGCTGCACGCTATTGACCCTGAGCTGGCTGCTGAAGGCTATATGCACGAGGGTGCAGTTTCCGCCCGCATTGGCGTGCCCGGCGTCCCCTCCATCTCCGAGGATATTGCTGTAGCTCGCGATTGCATCATCGCTGAATACGCAGGTGCACATGTACACATCTGCCATGTGGCTTCCAAAGGCGCTATCGATATCATTCGCCAAGCTAAAAAGAGGGGCGTTAACGTAACCAGCGAGGTTACTGTGCACCATCTGACCTTGACCGATGAAGCTTGCGCAGGCTATAGCTCTGCAACCCGCGTAAGTCCGCCGCTGCGCAGCTGGGACCATGTGCAAGCAATGCGCGAGGCTGTACTAGACGGCACTGTGGACTGCATCGTAACTGACCATGCACCCCATGCTCCTGAAGAAAAGGACGTGGAGTTCCGCTATGCTCCCTGCGGCTTCTGCGGCTTGGAGACCAGTTTAGGCGTTATGCTGACCGATTTGTACCACACCGGTATTTTTGACTTGAAGACTATTATCAGCAAGATGAGCTGCGAGCCTGCTAAGGTTTTCCATCTGCCCGGTGGCACCTTGAAGGAAGGCAGTGTTGCTGATATCACTATTATGGACTTGAATAAGGAATGGACTGTTGACAGCTCCAAATTCTATACCCGCGGCAAATTCACTCCCTATGAAGGCAAGGCCTGCAAGGGTAAAGCCGTTGCTACCATGCTGCATGGTAATTTTGTAATGAGAGATGGTGTAGTATGCACAAAGAAGTAAGAAAAGGTAAATTAGTTCTGAAGGACGGCAGCGTTTACGAAGGCCTTCTTTATGGCGGCAAGCGCAATGCAGTGGGCGAGGTTTGCTTCACCACCGGCATGAGCGGCTACCAGGAGACTTTGACCGACCCCTCCTTCTGTGGTCAAATCGTTGTTATGACTTATCCCTTGGTGGGCAATTATGGTACCAATCCCATGTTTAACCAAGGTCGCAAAAACTTCTTCCAAGGCTATGTAATCGGCGAGCTGTGCGATTGCCCCAGCAACTGGCGCAATGAAAAGAGCCTCGAGGATTGGCTGGAGGAGCAGGACCTGCCCACTTTGGTAGGCGTGGATACCCGCGCTATCACCCGCAAAATTCGCGACCACGGCGTAATGCCCGGCGTGATTGTGCCTGTCGATATGCCCGAGGCAGAGGTGCAAGCTCTGCTGGAGCTGCCTGCAATGCACAATCAGGTTGCTACTGTAACCACCCCTGAGGTTTATACCATGGGCAGCGGCAAATACCATATTGCCGTGATGGACTTTGGTATTAAGCAAAACATTTTGAACTTCCTGCTGTGCTTCGATACCCGTCTGACTGTGTTCCCTGCCAGCGCCACTGCGGAAGAGGTTATGGCCTGCAACCCCAATGGCATTTTCCTGTCCAACGGCCCTGGGGACCCCAAGGATTTGGTGGACGTTATCGAGAATGTGAAGAAGCTTATTGGCCGTCGCCCCATCTTCGGCATTTGCCTGGGTCACCAATTGATGGCTTTGGCTAACGGCGCCGACACCTACAAGATGAAATTCGGTCATCGCGGCGTGAACCAGCCTGTTAAGGACTTGCGCAGCGGTCGCATCTATATCAGCTCTCAAAACCATGGTTATGCAGTGGACCCTGCTTCCATCGAGGGCAAGGGCATCACTGTAACCCATATTTCTATGAATGATGGCACTATCGAGGGTGTGGAATATGCAAATCATCCTACCTTCACCGTGCAATACCATCCTGAGGCCTGCCCCGGCCCCGGTGGTCACGAATATTTGTTTAAACACTTTATTGATTTGATGGAGGGTCGTTATCATGCCGAAGCTAACTAATATTAAAAAGGTGCTCGTTATCGGTTCCGGCCCCATTATCATCGGTCAGGCTGCTGAGTTCGACTATGCCGGCACCCAAGCCTGCCGTGCCCTGAAGGAAGAAGGCCTGGAGGTTGTACTGGTTAACTCCAACCCTGCAACCATCATGACCGACGTGCATATTGCCGACCGTGTTTATGTTGAGCCCATTAGCGTAGAATTTTTGGAAAACGTTATTAAACGCGAGCGTCCGGACTCCCTTTTGGCAACCCTGGGCGGCCAAATCGGCCTGAACATGGCTATGAAGCTGGAAGAGAAGGGCATTTTAAGCGAATACAAGGTACGCCTTCTGGGTACTCAAATCTCCGCTATCAAACGTGGTGAGGACCGCGAAATGTTCAAGGAGACTATGGAAAAAATCCATCAGCCCATCCCTGAATCCACCATCGTAGAAACCATCATGGCTGCCTGCTCCTTTGGTCGTGAGATTGGCTATCCTTTGATTGTACGTCCTGCTTATACTTTGGGTGGCACCGGCGGCGGTATTGCCGAAAACGAGGACGAGCTGGTTGATATCGTGCAAAAGGGTCTGGGCTACAGCCCCATCGGCCAATGCTTGATTGAACGCTCCATTGCTGGCTGGAAGGAAATCGAGTTCGAGGTTATTCGCGATGCTGCCGACAACTGCATCACCGTCTGCTCCATGGAAAACCTGGATCCTGTAGGCGTGCACACCGGCGACTCCATCGTTGTGGCTCCGGCCCAAACCTTGAACGATAAAGAAGTGCAAATGCTGCGCCAAGCTTCCATCGACATCGTCCGCGAGCTGGGTGTAGTAGGTGGCTGCAACGTACAGCTGGCACTGGATCCCTATTCTGAAAACTATTATGTAATCGAGGTTAACCCCCGTGTAAGCCGTTCCTCCGCTTTGGCATCCAAGGCTACCGGCTATCCTATCGCAAAGGTTACCAGTAAGATTGCTGTGGGCTATAATCTGGACGAAATCGAAAACGCTGTTACCAAGAAGACCAAGGCTTGCTTCGAGCCCGCCATCGACTACATCGTTTTGAAATTCCCCCGTTGGCCCTTCGATAAATTTGTTACCGCCGACCGCACCTTGGGCACCCAGATGAAGGCTACCGGCGAAGTTATGGCTATTGAGCGCACCATGGAAGCCTCCATGCTGAAGGCTGTGCGTTGCCTGGAAATCGGCCTGACTCACTTGGAAATGCCTGAGCTGAAGGCATTGAGCGACGAAGAAATTCGCGCTAAAATTAAAAATATCGATGATGAGCGTTGCTTCGTTATTGCCGAAGCTATGCGCCGTGGCGTAACCATTGACGAAATCAATGCCATCACCAAGATTGATAGATGGTTCCTGTCTAAGATTCAAAACATCATTAAAATGGAGCGTGCTCTGGAAACCCATGAGCTCACTCCCAGCCTGCTGCGCAAGGCTAAAAAGATGGGCTTCGCCGACAAGACCATTGCTGCTCGCGTAGGCAAGACCGAGTTCGAAATTCGCGACATGCGCAAGGCCAACGGCATCATCCCCACCTATAAGATGGTAGATACCTGCGCTGCTGAGTTTGAAGCTGCTACTCCGTACTACTATTCCTGCTATGAAACCGAGGATGAGGTTCAGGTTAGCGATAAGAAAAAGGTTGTTGTACTGGGCTCCGGTCCTATCCGCATCGGTCAGGGCGTAGAGTTTGACTACTGCTCCGTACACTGCGTATGGGCGCTCAAAGAGATGGGCTATGAAACCATCATCATCAACAACAACCCCGAAACCGTTTCCACTGACTTCGATATTGCTGACAAGCTGTATTTCGAGCCCTTGACTGTGGAGGATGTACTGAATATTATCGATAAAGAGCAGCCCGAAGGCATTATCGTGCAATTCGGCGGCCAAACTGCTATTAACCTGGCAGGCCCCCTGTCCCGTGCTGGCGTAAAGGTTTTGGGCTCCTCCGTGGACAGCATTGACCGCGCCGAAGACCGCGAACGTTTTGAGCAGCTCTTAACTGACTGCAATATCCCCCGTCCCAAAGGACACACTGTATTCGACACCGAGGGCGCACTGAATGCTGCTCATGATGTTGGCTATCCCACTATGGTACGTCCTTCCTACGTACTGGGTGGTCGTGCTATGGAAATCGTTTACAACGACGACGAGCTGCGCAACTACATGACCTACGCAGTAAAGGCTTCTGCAGAGCATCCGGTTCTGGTTGACCATTATCTGCAGGGCACCGAGGTAGAGGTTGACGCTATCTGCGACGGCAAGGAAGTTTTGATTCCTGGCATTATGGAGCACGTTGAACGTGCAGGCGTACACTCCGGCGACTCCATCGCTGTATATCCGCCCCGTTCTTTGAGCGAATCTGTAATTAAAACTATTATTAACTATACCAATAAAATGGCTCTGGGTCTGGAAGTAAAGGGTATGATTAACATTCAATACATCGTACGTGATGAGCATGTGTATGTAATCGAGGTTAACCCCCGCTCCTCCAGAACCGTACCCTTCCTGAGCAAGGTTACCAGCATCTCCATGGTGGATGTGGCAACTAAATGCGCTATGGGCATGAGCATCCGCGAGCAGGGCTTACGTCCTGGCCTGCGTCTCTTCCCGGACTATTATGCTGTAAAAGCTCCTGTATTCTCCTTCAACAAGATGTCCAACGTTGACATCACCCTGGGCCCAGAGATGAAATCCACTGGCGAGGTTATGGCCTGCGACTACCAGTTCAGCCGTGCCCTCTACAAGGCCTGCCTGGCTTCCGGCATCAATGTGCCCCACGAAGGCTCCATCCTGATTACCGTAGCTGACATGGATAAACCCGAGGCTGTGGAAATTGCCAAGGGCTTTGAGGATTTGGGCTATGTTGTTACTGCTACCGGCGGTACTGCAAAATATTTGCAGGAGAAGGGCGTTAATGTTAGTGTTGCTACCAAGGTTAGCGAAGGTCACCCCAACATTTTGGACGACATCAAGTCTGGTCGCATCAGCATGGTTATCAACACCACCAACCATGGTCGCGATGCCGAGCGCGATGGCTTCAAGATTCGCCGCTCCACCGTTGAGCACGCTATTCCCTGCTTAACCAGCATGGACACTGCTTGCGAGCTGCAACGTGTAATGAGCGCTATGCGCCGTCGCCGCATTGTCAGCGTAGTAGCATTGCAGGACCTCAGCCTGAGCTGGGAGGACTAATTAGTGCACTAAGCTGATTTACCAGTAAGCTTTACAAAATTAACTGGGAGGGCTGTATATGCCTAAAACTATTGCTGAGGCCAAGGTTGTTGGCCAACGCCTTTTGAATAGCTCTACAAAATTAATTGATGTGTACGCACCTGAAATTGCCAAACAGGCTGTTCCCGGACAGTTTGTAAACGTGCAGGTGTGCAAGAATACTGCTCCGCTGCTGCGCCGTCCCTTCGGCGTAGCCGGAGTTAATAAAGAACAGGGCACCTTCACCATGATTTATCGTATCATCGGTGAAGCGACCCACATTCTGGCTGATGTATGCGCCGGTGATGTTCTCAGCATTGTGGGACCTTTAGGCCACGGCTTTGACATGAGCGCCGCCAAGCCACTTTTGGTAGGTGGCGGCTTGGGTCTGGCTCCGCTGCTGTTTTTGGCAGAGGGCTTTGGCGAAGGCAAGGCCGATATTCTGATGGGCGGCCGCACAGCGGACGAGCTCTTCTGGACCAAGCTGTATGAGGAGCTGTGCCCCAATATGTTCCTGACTACTGACGATGGCAGTGCCGGTACTAAGGGTACCGTTATGGCCTTACTGCCCCAACTTTTGGCTGAGGGTGGCTACGATTGCGTGTATGTATGCGGTCCCGTGCCCATGATGCGCGCTGTGGCCAATGCGTGTCTTGATGCTGGCATGAAATGCCAGGTGTCTTTAGAAAAATATATGGCCTGCGGCCTGGGCGCCTGCCTTTCCTGTGCCTGCGAGGGCATTGGCAAGCGCATCAAGGTGTGCAAGGATGGCCCGGTATTTTGGGCCGAGGAGGTGGGCGAATGGTAAAGTCATTGTATGAAGGTCGTTTGGCAGTGGATATTGCCGGACTGAAAATGGCTACTCCCGTGACCACCGGTAGCGGCACCTTTGGCTTTGGTCTTGAGTTCACCGATTTCCTGGATTTGGAAAAGGTGGGTGCTGTGACCGTAAAGGGTACTTCATTACTCCCCGCAGCAGGCAATAAGGGTCAACGTGCTGTGGAAACCCCCTCCGGCATGCTGAACTGCATCGGCCTCGAAAACCCCGGCAGTGAGTACTTTTTGGAGCATACTCTGCCCGAGCTGCGCAAATATGATGTGCCTGTAATTGTCAACATTTATGGTCATTCTCCTGAGGAATATGGTCAGGTTGCCAAAAAGCTGGATGTGGACGGCGTGGACGCAGTGGAAATCAATATTTCCTGCCCTAACGTAAAAGAGGGCGGCATCGTATTCGGCACCTGCCCCGAGGCGGCAGCCGAGGTTGTAGCGCAGGTGAAGGCTAACACCTCCAAGATTGTCATCACCAAGCTTTCTCCTAACGTTACCGATATTGTGTCCATGGCTAAGGCTGTGGAGGCAGCGGGAACCGATGCCATTTCCATGATCAATACCCTGCTGGGCACGAAAATTGATATTGAACGTCAACGCCCCGTGCTGGGTAATGTGACCGGCGGCTTGAGCGGTCCTGCAGTGCGCCCTGTAGCAGTGCGCCTTGTTTATCAGGTGGCACAGGCTGTGAAGGTGCCCATCATTGGCATGGGCGGCATCATGTGCGCTGAGGACGCCATCGAGTTCATGCTGGCTGGCGCTAGCGCCGTTGCCGTAGGCACGGCGAATTTCGTGCATCCGGATATCGCTGAAAGCATTGCCCATGGCATGTTAGCATATCTGGACCGCCATAAGGTGCAGAATATTACCGACATCGTAGGCTTGGCGTTGCCCAATGGCAAGGATTCTATGCCTCTGTATAAATAATAATTCCTCAGTCCGCAATTTACTAGCGTAAATTGCTTAAGACAGCTCCCTTTAGAAAGGGAGCCTTTATGCTATACTATGCGAGAAGATAGCCTCCCTTTGCAAAGGGAGGGGGACCACGAAGTGGTGGAGGAATTTTAAGGAGATTACTAAATGAAACATGATGATAGATTAATCGTAGCGCTGGATTTCCCCACTTTGGAGCAAGCGAAGGCTTGCGTGCTGGAGCTGGGCGAAGCCGTTAGCTACTACAAGGTGGGCATGGAGCTGTACTACGCAGTGGGCAGCGAAATCATCACCTTCTTAAAAGCGCAAGGCAAGCATGTTTTCTTGGATTTGAAGCTGCAGGACATTCCTAATACTGTAGCTCATGCATTAACTGTGCTCAGCGATTTGGGTGCGGATATGATGAACGTGCATGCTGTAGGCGGCAAAAAGATGATGGGCGAGGCTGTGAAGGCAGTCCGTGAGGCTGCCGCCAAAGCAGGTCGCCCGGCTCCCAAGCTGATTGCTGTGACCATTCTCACCAGCATGGACGACGAGCAATTTGCTGATTTGAACTACAAGAACACTATTGCCGAGCAGGTAATCAGCTTGGCTAAGCTGGCCAAGGAGGCCGGCATGGATGGCGTGGTTGCTTCCCCGCGGGAAGCTGCCGGCATCCGCGAGGCCTGCGGCCCGGACTTTTTGATTGTTACCCCCGGCGTGCGTCCTGCCGGCGCGTCTTTGGATGACCAAAGCCGCGTGGCCACTCCCGCCGGCGCCTTCAAAAACGGCTCCAGCCATATCGTAGTAGGTCGTCCCATTACTAAGGCGGAAGACAGACAAGCTGCTGCATTGGCAATTGTAGAAGAAATTCAAGCGTAACCCCTCAGTCAGCTGCAATGAAAATGGCGCTAAACATTCATTAGTGCGCAGCTGACAGCTCCCCTTGCAAGGGGAGCCAAAATGGGAAATATTGTGAATAAAGGAGATATATCAATGGCAGAGATTTTAGCTGAAAAAGACGTTCTTAAAATGCTCGAAGAAACTGAAGCTGTGCTCCACGGCCACTTCCTGCTGACCAGCGGCCTGCATAGCCCCATGTATGTTGAAAAATTCAACGTACTGCAACATCCTAAATACACCGAGCGCCTGTGCCAGGAAATCGCTCGTCGTTATGAAAACGACAACGTAGAATTGGTAGTAGGCCCCATGACCGGCGGCATTCTGCTGGCTCATGAAGTTGGCAAGGCACTGGGTACCCGCGCTATCTTCACCGAGCGTGAAAACGGCAAGATGACCCTGCGCCGTGGCTTTCAAATCCCCGCTGGTACCCGCGTGCTGGTTGTAGAAGATATTGTTACCACCGGTGGCAGCGTGAAAGAGGTTATGGAGGTTGTTAAGGAATGCGGCGGCGAGCTGGTAGGCGTAGGCTTGTTGGTAGACCGCAGCGGTGGCAAGGTTGATTTTGGTGTGCGCACCGAAGCTTTGCTGCACCTGAATGTTGAAACCTTCCAACCCGATTCCTGCCCGCTGTGCGCTAAAGGTATACCCTTCACTAAACGTGGCCGCACTGGTAAATAAAAATGCATACAAGGCACCATCTACTTCGTCAGGGCTCCTAGGAGTATTTCCGATACGTCGTCGTCGCCCTTCCTCGTATCTGGTACCTTCTCTGCGTTTTTAAAGTTATAAGAGATATTTCATTAAACCGCTATCTACTTTAGGTAGCGGTTTTTTATTTTACTTGTCTTTTACACAGCCCTAATATTTCCTTAACAATAGCTTGGTATACTATCCTCAGAAACCACAAAGATGGTTGAAGGAGGAAAAAAGAAATGAAAGTAAATAAGCTTGCATGTTTAGGATTGGCTGCCATTGTAGCTTTAGGTGCACTGGGCTGTGGCTCTGATAAAAAAGCAGAAGACAAAAAGGCAGCAGGTAACAAAATTGTAGTCGTATCCCGTGAGGACGGCAGCGGCACCCGCGGCGCCTTCATTGAGCTTTTTGGCATCGAGCAAAAGAAGGATGGCAAAAAGATTGATATGACCACCGAAAGCGCTTCTATTACCAACAGCACTGCTGTAATGATGACCACTGTGGCAGGCAACAAGGACGCCATTGGTTATATTTCTCTGGGCTCCTTAAACGACACCGTTAAGGGCCTGAAGATTGATGGAGCTGAAGCTACCGCTGCTAATGTGAAGAGTGGAGCTTACAAAATTTCCCGTCCCTTCAATATCGTAACCAAGGGCGAGCCCAATGCCATCACCAAGGATTTCATCGATTTCATTCTGTCCAAGCAAGGCCAGGAGGTTGTTTCCAAGGCTGGCTACATTGGCAATGATAAGGCTGCTAACTACACTGCAAACAAAAAATCCGGTAAAATCGTAGTTGCAGGCTCCTCTTCCGTAACTCCGGCTATGGAAAAACTGAAGGAAGCCTATAAAAAACTGAATCCTGATGTAAACATCGAAGTACAGCAAAGCGACTCCACCACCGGTGTTAAGGCTGCTATCAGCGGCATTTGCAACATCGGCATGGCTTCCAGAGCTTTGAAGAAAAGTGAAATTGATGCTGGCATTAAAGCCACCGTCATCGCTACTGATGGCATTGCTGTAATTGTTAATAAGGGCAGCAAGGTTGATAATCTGACCAAAGCCCAGGTTGCTGATATCTTCACCGGTAAAGTAACCACCTGGGATAAGCTGGCCCAATAATAGGGAATCAAACAACGGGGGTAGCAGCTGCACTCCACGTAAAATAGGGGCGATTATTCGCCCCTTTCTTTATATCTAGTTATAAAAGCGCCTTGTGCGTTTGCATATATAGCTCCGGCAAGGAGATAAGGATTTGTGTTATGAATAAGAATAAAGAAAAAATAATGCAGCTGGTATTTTTAGCTGCGGCCTGTGCTTCCATTGCTTTGGTTGCTATGATTTGCTTTTTCCTCTTTGCCAACGGTTTGCCGACCATTGGTAAAATCGGCATCAGCGATTTCCTTCTAGGACAAAAATGGCGACCTAATAATGATATCTATGGCATTTTGCCCATGATTATGGGCAGTATCTACGTCACTCTGGGGGCCTGCATCACGGGCGTTCCCATTGGCATTTTGACAGCAATTTTTATGGCTCGCTTTTGCCCCAGTGGCGTTTACAAATTTTTAAAGCCAGCAGTGGAGCTGCTGGCAGGTATTCCTTCTGTAATCTATGGCTTTTTTGGCTTAGTAGTGTTGGTGCCCTTTATTAGGGATACCTTTGGCGGCACCGGCAGCAGCATGCTGACGGCATCGTTGCTGCTGGGCATGATGATTTTGCCCACGCTGATCAGCGTGGCCGAGGCGGCGCTGAGGGCAGTGCCTGACAGCTATTACGAAGGTGCGCTGGCACTGGGCGCAGGCCATGTGCGTAGCGTGTTCTTCACGGTGGTGCCGGCGGCGAAATCCGGCATTATGGCAGCCATCATTTTGGGCGTGGGCCGCGCCATTGGTGAAACCATGGCGGTGATTATGGTGGCGGGCAACCAGGCCCGCATGCCCCAGGGCCTCTTAGAGGGCGTGCGCACCATGACCACCAACATCGTTATCGAGATGGGTTATGCAGCAGATTTGCATCGCGATGCGCTGATTGCCACTGCGGTAGTGCTATTTATCTTCATCATGCTCATTAATTTGACCTTCTCCTATTTGAAGGGTAAGGTGGTGCAGCAATGAATTTTTCCAAAGCTATGTATCGTTATGGCAAGGACCCTGTGTCCGTGCTGCTGTTGGGCTGCGTATGGTTCGCTGCGGCGGTAACCTTTTTATCCCTGGCCTTCCTTTTATTCTACATCCTGTGGCAAGGACTGCCCAATTTGAATCCCAAGCTTTTTGAGCTGGAATACAGCACGGAAAACGTGTCCATGTTCCCGGCCATGCTGGACACTCTCATTATGGTTGTTTTGACGCTGCTTATGGCCACTCCCTTGGGCATTTTTGCTGCTATTTATCTGGTTGAATACGCAAAAAGAGGCAATAGAATCGTCAACGTGGTGCGCGTAACTGCCGATACACTAAGTGGCATTCCCTCCATTGTCTACGGCCTTTTTGGTATGCTGTTTTTCGTCACCTATCTGAAGCTAGGGTATTCGCTTTTGGCAGGCTCCTGCACCGTGGCCATCATGATTCTTCCCCTCATCATGCGCACCACGGAGGAGGCCTTGAAGGCTGTGCCCGACAGCTATCGCGAGGGCAGCTACGGCCTGGGCGCAGGCAAGCTGCGCACAGTGTTTGCCGTGGTGCTGCCCTCGGCGGTGCCGGGCATTCTAGCAGGCGTAATTTTGGGCATTGGCCGTATCGTAGGCGAGACGGCGGCCCTAATTTACACCGCCGGCACAGTGGCTGCGCTGCCCACCAATGTGATGAGCTCCGGTCGCACCTTGGCTGTGCACATGTACGTGCTGGCCAGCGAAGGCCTCTATATGAAGCAAGCATATGCCACAGCGGTGGTTTTGGTATTGATTGTGATTGGTATTAACGCTGCCAGCGCCCGTGTAGCGAAAAAGCTGATGAAAGGAAACTAAAGTGATGAATAGGAACGAGCAAGAAGCGAGAACGAAGCTTTTGATAGATAATTTAAACTTGTATTATGGTGATTTTCACGCCCTGCATGGTATCAACATGGACATCAAGGAGAAGGAAATCACTGCCTTTATTGGTCCCTCCGGCTGTGGCAAATCCACACTGCTCAAGAGCTTGAATCGTATGAATGATTTGGTGGAGGGCTGTCGCATTGAGGGCAAGGTACTGCTAGATGGTGACGATATTTTTGCTAATGATGATGTGAACACACTGCGCAAGCGGGTGGGCATGGTTTTCCAAAAGCCCAATCCCTTTCCCATGAGCGTGTATGATAATATTGCCTTTGGTCCCCGCACTCATGGCATTCATAGTAAGGCAGAGCTGGATGAAATCGTGGAGCGCAGCCTGCGTCAAGCAGCCATTTGGGAGGAGTGCAAGGATAGGCTCAACAAGAGCGCCTTGGGCTTTAGTGGCGGCCAACAGCAGCGCCTGTGCATTGCCCGCGCTTTGGCTGTGCAGCCGGAGGTGCTTTTGATGGACGAGCCCACCAGCGCTCTAGACCCTATCTCTACCATGAAGATTGAGGATTTGGCTCTGGAGCTGAAGGAGAATTATACTATTGTTATCGTAACCCACAACATGCAGCAGGCGGCTCGCATCAGCGACAAAACTGCCTTTTTCCTGTTAGGCGATTTAATCGAATTTAACCATACTAAGGACATTTTTGCCAATCCCCACAATAAAAAGACCGAGGATTACATCAGCGGTCGTTTCGGTTAAGCTTGTGGCTTAGTAAGAATCTTTTTTTCATAAAACAAGCGTTAGGCAAAGGAGTAAAGAATAGATTATGGTGAGAAATAAATTTGCAGAGCAAATGGCACTGCTCTTAAACAGTGTAAGGGTCATGGGTGTCGATTTGGAGGAGGCTCTGGACAAGGTCATCGATAATTTGGAAAACAAGGATGTGTCCTTGGCTCAAGCCATTATTGGTGGCGATGATGATTTTGATAACAGCGAGGTAGATATTGAGCGCCAATGCTTGGAGCTGGTACTGACACAAACACCTGTGGCTACGGATTGGCGGGAAATAGCCTCCTGCCTAAAGCTGGTGGGGGATATGGAGCGTATTGCGGACCATTGCAGCGATATTAGCCAATATACCTTGCGCTTGGCTGAAAAGGAGCATGTGCCCATGCCGGAAAATTTCATGGACATGCTCAAGGTGATGCGGCAAATGGTGTATGATAGCATCTCTGCTATCAGTGAAAACGATGTAAATTTGGCACAAAAGGTTATGGCTACCGATGATGAGGTGGATGCTTATTTTCGCCAGATGCGTCAGGATTTGACGGCGTTAATGCAGCAGTATCCCCAGCTGGTGCCCCAATATGTGGACTATCTGATGATTGCCAAATATGTGGAGCGCATTGCGGACCACGCTACCAATATTGCCCAATGGGTGCTCTTCGTAGTGAATAATGAATTGAAGAGCTAGCAGTTCATTCCCAGTTTTATTTTGAGTACAAAAAAGCCGTGAGGCCTGAAAAAGGCTTCACGGCTTTCCTATACAAGTTTACTTTTTCATTTTTTCAAAGGCATCTAAAAGGCCACCCTTGAAGCAGAGCAATAGGCCGCCAATGGCACCCACAGCTGCTTGTAAGATTTGGTAGGGCAGCTTAATGTAGGCATAATAGGGAGTGCTATAAATAAAGGCGCGGCCTAGGGAATAGCCCACAACCATGATGATGGCACCTAAGAAAACACCCCAAGCGGCATTTTTGAAGGTAACCTCTTTGTTGGCAGCCTTGTGCGCCACAAGGCAAATCACTACAGCCTGCAGGCCATGGGTAGCCAGGGACACAAACATGGGGGTGGGATAAAAGAACAAATCACCCAAAAAGGCGCCCACACCGCCAACTAAGAAAGCGGACTTGGTGTCATCTAAAAGAATGGCTGCGGTACAGATAATAACATCGTTTAAATAGCAGCGTCCGCCGGGCACGGGTACGCCGAAGGAGCTCATCAAAATGTTTAATGCCATGAACAGAGCAGTTACGCAAATGGCATAGGTAGTAGTGGTTTTCTTTTGTATTAAGGTTTTTTCCATGATCTGATTCCCCTCTTGTAAAATCTAAGTAAAATAACTGGTTAGCACTATTATAAGACTAATTGGTACTATTGATATGGCCAATTAGTGATTTTTTTATAAGACCAGATTAAACTGTGCTGTTGGTTTCACAGTATCTTGAAATTTGTGGCGCAAATAGTGTAGAATAAAGCAGGAAAAAATGGTATAATTGTTGAATAGAAATTAGGATTAAGTCTGTGTATAGGGAGGTCGTAAAAGTGACTGAAGAAAAGAAATACAAACGCGTTGTTTTGAAATTGAGCGGCGAGGCCATGGCCGGCGAAAAGGGCTTTGGCATTGACCCCACCGTTGTGTATTCTCTGGCTAAACAGATTAAAGAGGTTGTAGAGCATGGTGTTGAGGTTGCCGTAGTAAACGGTGGCGGCAATATCTGGCGCGGTCTGTCCGGCTATAATAAGGGCATGGATAGAGCAACTGCTGACTATATGGGTATGCTGGCTACGGTTATTAACTCCTTGGCTCTGTCCGATGCTCTGGAAAATTTAGGTGTTCCCACCCGCGTGCAAAGTGCTATCGAAATGCGCCAAATCGCTGAGCCCTATATCCGTCGTCGCGCTATCCGCCACATGGAAAAGGAGCGCGTAGTGATTTTTGCAGCAGGCACTGGTAACCCGTACTTCTCCACCGATACCACCGCTGCTTTGCGCGCTGCTGAAATCGAAGCTGACGCTATTTTGATGGCTAAAAAGGGCGTGGACGGTGTTTATGACAGCGACCCGGCCAAGAACCCAAATGCTAAGAAGTTTGATAAGCTGGATTATATCGAGGTTATTCAGCGTAAGCTTAGCGTAATGGATTCCACTGCCAACAGCCTGTGCATGGATAATAGTATCCCCATTGTAGTATTTAATATTGATGAACCGGGCAATATTCTGCGCGCCGCTTTGGGCGAGGACATTGGTACCCTGGTAGGAGGTAAAAAATAATGGCAACTGTAAAAGAAATCACCACCACTATGGAAGGCAAAATGCACAAATCCGTTGATGCTTTAAAGGTGGATTTGGCTAGCCTGCGCGCTGGTCGCGCTACTCCGGCTTTGCTGGACAAAATCATGGTAGATTATTATGGCTCTCCCACTCCCATCAACCAAGTAGCCAGCGTCACCGTTCCCGAACCCCGCATGATCGTGGTACAACCTTGGGAAAAGAACATGCTGAAGGCTATTGAAAAGGCAATCATGACCTCTGATTTGGGCCTGAACCCCAACAGCGATGGCGTGTGCATCCGCCTGAACCTGCCCCAGCTCACTGAAGAGCGTCGTAAGGATTTGGTTAAGGTTGTGCACAAAAAGGCTGAAGAGTTCCGCGTTGTATGCCGCAATCTGCGCCGTGATGCTAACGACGCTGTAAAGAAGGCAGAAAAGGCTAAGGAAATTACTGAGGACGAGGCTAAGAAGGGTACTGAGCAAATCCAAAAGATTACCGATAAGATTATGAAGGATATTGACTCTGTAGCTGCCAATAAAGAAAAGGAAGTAATGGAAGTATAAGCCGCTATTTCCCACCAGATAAAAATATGAATGACGCTCCTAATGTTTTGGCACTAAGCTTGGAGGAGGCTTCTCGTCGCCTTACAGAGGCCGGCTATGAGTTTACCGTGGAGGTGCTTTTGCCGCCCCGGGACCATGAAGAGGATTTTCAGGACAAGCACGTGCGTAAATATGTAGTAAGACAGCAAAGTCTGTCTTGCAATAAATTAGTTCTTACTGTTGTGTACAGAGTATAAGGAAGGAGGTGCTCTTGATGGCTCTGAAAATTGATAAAGACGCTTGCGTTGGTTGCGGCGGCTGTGCTGCTACCTGCCCCGTTGGCGCTATTAAAGAAGTTGACGGCAAATACGAAATCGGTGAAGATTGCGTAGAATGCGGCGCTTGCGCTGCTCAATGCCCCGTTGGCGCTATCGAGTAAGTATAAGGCTTCAAAAATCAGGAAGGCGGCCCTCGCTATGGGGGCTTGCCTCTCTTTCTATTATAAGGATTTGCAAATTTAACGACTGAAAGGCTTGATTAAAGTGTTTAAAGGCTTGTTTCAGACAAAAAGAAAAGTGGCCAACAATATAGTGGTGGATACTGCCGGCTTGGATATGAACAATATTCCGGCGCATATTGCCATTATTATGGATGGTAACGGTCGCTGGGCTAAGGCTCAGGGCAAGGTGCGCACCTATGGACATCAGCAGGGTGCCGAAACCTTAAAAACCATTGTGAAGGCGGCGGATAAGCTGGGCGTGAAGGTTATCAGTGCTTATGCTTTTTCCACAGAAAATTGGAAGCGGCCCGTGACGGAGGTTAACTTCATCATGGAGCTTTTGAGCCGTTATTTGACTAACGAAATTCAAGAATTCAATGACAATAACGTGCAGGTACGTTTTATCGGTTCCCGTGAAGGCTTGCCCAAGGTGGTACAGGAAAAGATGGACCACGCCATTGAAGAAACCAAGGATAACACGGGCATCATTTTGAATTTGGCTATTAACTACGGTGGTCAGGCAGAGATTTTGCATGCAGTAAAGAGCATTGCTGCAGAAGCTGCAGCAGGACGTCTGGACGTAGCAAAAATAGATAATCAGGTGGTGGAGGACCATCTGTACACAGCAGGACTTCCTGCTCCGGATTTACTCATTCGCCCCGGTGGCGATTTGCGTATCAGCAATTTCCTTTTGTGGCAAATTGCTTATGCAGAAATCTGGACTACCAAGACCTTTTGGCCGGACTTTACGCCGGACCATTTGGTGGATGCCATTTTGGCATATCAGGGACGGGAACGTCGCTTTGGTGGTCTTGTAGAAAAATAGTAGGGAAATAGGTGGATTGTTGTATGTTAACGCGTATTATAACGGGTTTGGTGGGCATTGCTGCTGCTATTGCCATCATTACCAAGGGTGGCGTGGTATTTTCCGCTGCCGTGCTGGTGCTCGCTCTCGTTGGCTGGCATGAGTATCACAAAATGGCCGCCAGCAAGGGCTACAATGTGTACCCACTGACCTCGGGCCTGGGTAGCCTGCTGATTGTAGGCATGGCGGCTTTAGGCTATTATGTGGAAATGGAGCAGGTTTTTGTCTTGGCCTTCATCACCATGCTGACAGCTCTCTTTGCGATTTTTGGTGCTATCGAGGGCTTATGGCGACATTGCCATTGTGAGGGCGAAAACTGGCTTATGGACACAGCCTTATCCGTGTGGGGCATGGTTTATTGTGGCCTTTTATTTGCTCATGTGATTTTGCTCCGCACCTTTGACGGTGGCCCCCATATTGATTTAGGCTTTAGAGTGTTTGAATATGGCGAAATTTGCTTGTGGGTGGTGCTTTTGGGTACCTGGGCCAGCGACACCTTTGCGTACTTTTTTGGCCGTGCCTTTGGCAAAACTCCTTTTTGCCGCGTGAGCCCGAAAAAGTCTTTTGAGGGTGCTGTGTGCGGCTTTGTGGGCTGCTTTATTACCGTGATGTTTTTGAGCCTGTTCTACTTAGGCGTTGCCCTGTGGCAGGCCTGCCTGATGGGTGCAGCAGTGGCCTTTTTTGCTCCTGTGGGCGATTTGGTGGAGTCCATTATTAAGCGCTCCTTTGAAATCAAGGATTCTGGTAATATTTTCCCGGGTCATGGCGGCGTATTGGACCGCTTTGACAGCCTGCTGTTTACAGCACCGGTGATTTATTATGTACTGCTTTTTATCAGCATTTTTAGGATGTTTGAATTTTAATAATCAAGTGGATATTTGTGAGGAGAAAAGGATGAAGAACATTGCTCTTTTAGGCAGCACGGGCTCCATCGGTCGCCAGACCGTGGAGGTGGCGCTGGCCAATCCTGACAAGATAAAGATTAAGGCTTTGGTGGCTCACAAAAGTGACGAGCTTTTAGAGGAGCAAATCAAGGTGTTGCAGCCGGACTTGGCGGTGTTAAGCGACAAGGAAGCGGCTGCAAGATTAGCGGCGCGCTACCATGGCCGGACAGAGATTCTGGCCGGGGAGGAGGGAGTGCTGGCTGCTGCAACCTATGCGGGGGCGGACACGGTGCTGGCCTCCATGGTTGGTTATGCAGGACTGCGGCCTACCTTGGCCGCCATTAACTGCGGCAAGAATATTGCCCTAGCCAACAAGGAAACCTTGGTGGCGGCGGGCAGTATTGTGATGCAGGCTGTGGCGGACAAGGGTGTGAGCCTGACTCCGGTGGACAGCGAGCATAGCGCTATTTTCCAAGCCCTGCGCGGGGGGAAGGAAAATGAGGTGAAGCGGCTCATTATTACCGCCTCCGGCGGCCCCTTTAGGGGCAGGAAGCGGAGCGAGCTGGAAAATGTTACCTTGGCTCAATGCCTGAACCATCCCAATTGGAGCATGGGCAAGAAGGTAACACTGGATTCCTCCACCTTGGCCAACAAGGGCCTGGAGGTTATCGAAGCTCACTGGCTCTTTAATATGCCTTATGAAAAAATTGCCGTAGTGGTGCATCCTCAGAGCGTTGTGCATAGCTTGGTGGAATTTTGCGATGGCAGCGTGATTGCCCAGATGGGTGATCCCGACATGCGCTTGCCCATTCAATACGCTTTGAGCTGGCCTGAACGTTATCCTTACGCCTTTGAGCAGCTGGATTTAGTAAAATACGGCAGCTTGACCTTTGAAGCGCCTGATTTGGAGGCCTTCCCCTCCCTGGCTATCGCCATGGAATGCGGCAAGGCCGGAGGTACCTTGCCCTGTGCCTTTAATGCGGCTAATGAAGAGGCTGTAAATGCCTTTTTGGAGGGCAAAATTAAATATTTGGATATTCCCTATATTACCCAAAGCGTTACTCAAGCGCATCAAAATGTGCTGGCTCCCACCCTCGAGGATATAGAAGAAGCGGATGCAGCAGCACGCAGGGCAGCGCAAGCGGTAATCAAAGCATTATAAAAGTGGAGGTTTCATGCTTACTATATTAGCGGCTATCTTGGTCTTTGGTATTCTCGTCACCGTTCATGAGTTTGGTCATTTTATTACTGCCAAGCTCACAGGAATGCGGGTGGATGAGTTTGCCATTGGCTTTGGGCCCAAGCTTTACCAGCAAAAGGATGGGGACACGCTGTACAGCCTGCGCGCCATTCCTCTTGGTGGCTATAATAAAATTGCCGGCATGGATCCTGATGATCCAGTGACGCCGTATTCCTTTAAATCAAAATCCATTCCCAGAAGGATGCTGGTTATTTTGGCTGGCTCCCTGATGAATTTTCTTTTACCCATTATTCTTTTCACAGGCATTTTCTTCTTCCAGGGTATGGATCGACTGGTAAATGAGCCTGTACTGGGCAATGTGATGCTGGGAATGGCGGCGGACAAGGCCGGTCTGCGTGAGGGTGACAAAATCCTTAGCATTAACGGTAAGCCCATGCAGGATTGGAAGGAAATTGTCGTTACCTTGCGTGCTAACGGCTCCAAGGAAGTAACTGTAAAGGCAGAGCGTCAAGGCAAGGTTAAGAGCTACACTCTGCAGCCTGAATATGACAAGGAGGCCAAACGTCCTTTAATCGGCATTACACCTAAGTTTGAAAAGGTGGAAATGAGCTTAATCGCTTCTCTAAAAGAGGGCGTTAGCTATACAAAATTTGTTATCACGGCCATGGTTGATGGCTTGGCGAAGATTGTAACCGGCAAGGCTCCGGCGGAGGTTTCCGGACCCTTGGGAGTGGCCCAAATGGCAGGGCAGGTAGCAGAAAAGGGCCTTTTGCCCCTGATGAATTTTGTCGCCTTTTTGAGTATAAACCTTGGCGTTATTAACTTATTGCCCTTGCCGGCGTTGGACGGAGGACATTTCGTTTTGCTGTGCTTGGAGGCTTTGCGTGGCAAGCCCTTGGGCAGCAAGGCTATGAATAATATCCAGATGGTGGGCGTGGCCCTGATTTTGGCCCTGACGATTTTTTCCACTGTCAAAGATATCACACGTTAAGAGGTGAAGCTTGTGTTCACACGTAGAAAAACACGTCAATTAAATGTTGGTGGTGTGTTGGTAGGTGGCGCTGCTCCCATTGCAGTGCAATCCATGACCAATACCCATACTGATGATGCAGCAGCAACCCTGGCACAAATCAAGCGCTTGGCCGAGGCAGGCTGCGACATCATTCGCTGCGCTGTGCCGGATATGGCGGCAGCGGAGGGCTTGAAGACCATTTGCAAGGAAAGTCCCATTCCTGTGATTGCAGACATTCATTTTGATTATAAGCTGGCCTTGGCGGCTATTGAGGCTGGGGTGCATGGTCTGCGCCTGAA
This sequence comes from Phascolarctobacterium sp., assembly GCA_030540395.1. Taxonomy (GTDB): domain Bacteria; phylum Bacillota; class Negativicutes; order Acidaminococcales; family Acidaminococcaceae; genus Phascolarctobacterium_A. Next base: position 137,587 of record JAUNWI010000001.1, on the reverse strand, counting down.
CCCGGGCAATATTGGCGGCGAGGACAGGGTCCGCGCCGTGGTGGAGGCTGCCCGTGAGCGTAATCTGCCCATTCGCATTGGCGTTAACGCCGGCTCTTTACCCAAGGATTTGTTAGAAAAATACGGTCACCCCACAGCAGAAGCGTTGGTGGAGGCCGCATGGCGTCATATCCACATTTTGGAGGATATGGATTATCGCAATATTAAGGTGTCCTTGAAGGCACACGATGTGCCTTTAACGCTGGCTGCGTACCGCTTGCTGGCATCCCAATGTGACTACCCCCTGCATGTGGGCATCACCGAGGCGGGCACTGTGAACAGCGGCATTATCAAATCCGCTGTGGGCATTGGCACCCTTTTAGCCGAGGGCATTGGCGACACCATTCGCGTTTCTTTAACAGGTGACCCAGTGAACGAGGTGAAGGTAGCCTACGATATTTTGAAGGCTCTGGGCCTGCGTGAGCATGGTCCCACCCTGATTAGCTGTCCCACCTGCGGACGCACCCGCATCAATTTGGAAAAGCTGGCTTTAGAGGTTGAGCGCCGCTTGGAGGGCATCACTGAGCCCATCACTGTGGCTGTTATGGGCTGCGTGGTTAATGGTCCCGGCGAGGCCAGGGAGGCCGATGTGGGCTTGGCTGGTGGCATTGGCGAGGGACTGATCTTCCGCAAGGGAGAGGTGCTGCGCAAGGTGCCGGAAGATAAATTAGTCAACGAGCTTTTTGTTGAGATAGAGAAAATTTTACTTGAGAGGAAGGTATCCCATTAATGAGAGTTACTAAAATGTATGCACCCACCCTGCGTGAGGTTCCGTCCGAGGCTGAAATTCCCAGCCATCAGCTGCTGCTGCGCGCTGGCTTTATGCGTAAATCCACCAACGGCATGTACACCCTGCTGCCTTTGGCTTGGCGTGTAATCAAAAAGATTGAGAACATTATTCGCGAGGAAATGGACCGCAAGGGCGCTCAGGAAATCATGATGCCCATCATGCAGCCTGCAGAGATTTGGCAGGAAAGCGGTCGTTGGGGCGCATATGGCGCAGAAATGATTCGCTTGAAGGATCGCCATGGTCATGAATATTGCCTTGGCCCCACCCATGAAGAAATGGTGACCACCGTTGTGAAGGCCGACGTGCGCTCCTATCGCCAGCTGCCCTTGAATCTGTACCAAATTCAGGATAAATTCCGCGACGAGCGTCGTCCCCGTTTTGGCCTCATGCGCAGCCGTGACTTCATCATGAAGGATGCCTATTCCTTCGATCGTGATGAGGCCGGACTTGATAAATCCTACGAAGAAATGTATGATGCTTACAGCCGTATTTTTGATCGCTGTGGCTTAACCTATCGCCCTGTTGAGGCTGATAGTGGCGCTATCGGCGGCAACGGTAGCCATGAATTCATGGTGCTGGCTGACAGTGGTGAAGCTGAAATCGTATACTGCTCTGAGTGCGATTATGCAGCCGACATTGAAAAGGCTGAGCTGCACCTGATTGAAGCTGAAGCTGAAGAAGCAAAGCCTGTAGAAAAGGTGCTGACTCCTAACTGCAAGACCATCGAGGATGTATGCAAATATCTGAACCTGCCCGTGGAAAAATCCATGAAGGCAGTGGCCTTCCAAAGCGAAAAGGGTCTCATCCTGTGCTTCGTTCGTGGCGACCACGAGGTCAACGAAATCAAGGTTGTGAACACCGTGGGCGTTACTGAAGTGGAAATGGCAGAGCCCGAAATGCTGGCTCAAGCTGGCACCTTCGGTGGCTACATGGGCCCCGTAGGCATTGACCCCAAAAAGGCTATTATCGTGGTGGACCAAAGCGTAATGAAGATGCACAACATCTGCTGTGGCGCTAACGAAGAGGGCTACCATTTTGTAAATGTAAATCCTGGTCGTGACTTTACTCCGACCTATGTGGCTGATATCCGCCTGATGGCAGAAGGCGACCCCTGCCCCCACTGCGGCGCGCCTGTGAAAAAGGCTCGTGGCATCGAGGTTGGCCAGGTCTTCAAGCTGTTCACCAAGTACAGCAAGGCTATGAAGGCTACCTTCCTGGATGAAAACGGCAAGGAGCAACCCATGGTTATGGGCTGCTATGGCATTGGTGTAGGCCGTACTATGGCTGCTGCTGTGGAGCAAAACAACGACAAGGACGGTATGATTTGGCCGGCTGCTATTGCTCCTTATCAAGTGCTGGTGGTGCCTGTTAATGTGAAGGATGCTGAAAGCACTGCTAAAGCAGAAGAAATTTATAACCAATTGCTGGATGCAGGTCTGGAGGTTGTTATCGACGACCGCAAGGAGCGTCCCGGCGTAAAATTCAAGGATGCCGACTTGATTGGTTATCCTGTGCGCGTGGTTGTTGGTCCCAAGACCTTGCAAACCGGCGAGCTGGAAATCAAGATTCGCAAGAACGGCGAAGTAAAAATGCTGCCCTTAGCAGGGGATTATGTAGCTGAAATCAAGTCCCTGCTCAAGGATCTGTAATTAGAGGTGCTGGAAATGTTGGACAACCTGGCTTGGTTACAGGATAATAAGGATATAATGATGGTTGTCCGGCTGGTTGTGGCTGCCATTCTCGGCGGTATTGTGGGCATTGAGAGAGGCAGTGGTGACAGACCGGCTGGCTTTCGTACCCACATTCTGGTGTGCGTGGGCTCGGCCCTGTTTATGCTAGTTTCCATGTATGGCTTTGATGATGTGGCTCCCGCCACAGCCATGCAGGAAAGTGATTTGGGCGCCCGCCGCGATTCGGCCCGTATCGCGGCGCAGGTGGTCAGCGGCATTGGCTTTTTGGGTGCCGGCACCATTTTGCACGAAGGCCTCACCATTCGTGGCCTCACCACGGCGGCCAGCCTGTGGATGGTTTCTGCCATTGGCTTGGCCGTAGGCAGTGGCATGTTCTTTTTGAGCATCATGGCTACTGTAATCACCATGATTACTCTGGTGACCTTCCATACCTGGGAAAAACGCTTTGCGGCCACTAGTCGCAGTGACAGGCGTTTTGTGCGCATCACTACTAGCAATCGCAATGGTGCCATTACTGATATTACAGGCTATTTGTCCTTGAACGGCATTCAGGTGAAATCTCTGAACGTGAAGAAAAACAAGGATAAAAATAGTTTGGTTATCGATTTATATTTAAAGGTTGGCAAAAATATGGAGGGAGCTGATTACATCCGTGGCCTGCAAAGCATTGAGGGTGTGACCAGTGTCGAAAACTCCAAATATTGATGCTCTCGTTTTACCTATATTATTGAGACGTATATGTAACGAAAGGATAACATGATGCAAACTAAATATTGCATTATGCCCGATGAGGAAAAGTTCTTCGCTTTTTTGTCTGCTCAGTCATTTACCGAAAGTGAGCTGCTGCAGCTGCGGTTAATGCACATCAACCAGATTTGTGTTGATGAAACCACCCGTCAATGGGAAGTGCATTTTACCTGTGCTGCCCATCTAACTCAAGGTATTATCCAGGCAGCGGCTGCAAAATTGGCCGCTGCCTTTTCTTTACAGCATGTGGATATGCTTTGCGATGGTGATGGCAGTAAATGCTCCCTGCCTTGGGGACAAACGCAGCCCGAGGTGGAGGTGACCGATTGTACTGGCGAACCCCTGCCCGAGGAATTGCCCCCGCCGCCGGAGCCAGTGGACGTAGAAATTGGTCAGACCGAGCCGCCCCTGCCTCCCTGCGAGGTGGATGAGCAGGACATTCCTCTGCCGCCGGAGCCAAGCGAGCCCTCCCCAGAGGATTTAGCCTATCAGCAGGCTTACGAAGCCTTATATGGCCAAAAGAAGGACACAGGTCTTTTGTGGGGACGGGCTATTAAAGGGCAAGTGCGCAAGATTGATTCCATAATTGAAGATGAAGACAAGGTGGTTATTGAGGGCAAGGTCGTCAAAACTCTGGATAAGGATGGTGGCCTGCAAACCTTTGTGGAGCATGAAACTAAAACTGGTTTTGTCATCCTGACCTTTAATATCTGTGACGAAACCAATGGCATGACGCTGAAAATCATGTTCAAGGGCAATAAGGACGAGCTGGCTGCAACCCACAAGGCCTGCAATGAGCTAAAGGACAAGCTTAAGCTGGGAACCATGCTGAGGGTACAGGGTAATGTGGCTCGGGACAAATTCATGATGGACGAATTCAGCATGCAGGTCACCGGCCTGATGAAGCTGGATGTGGAGGTTAAGCCCCGCATGGACAATGCCGAAACCAAAAGGGTGGAGCTTCATTGCCATACGAAGATGAGCAAAATGGATGGTCTCACGCCCATGGATGGCTTGGTGAAGCAGGCCATCAAGTGGGGACACAAGGCTTTGGCTATTACGGATCACGGTGTGGTGCAGGCCTTTCCCTTCTGCTACGATGCTGCTGAGGGCAGTGATTTGAAGCTGATTTTTGGCATGGAAGGTTATTTGATTAGCGATAGAACTCTAAAGGGTGCGGACGTGGACCAGGAGCCCACGGACACCATGAAAAAAAGCCGTGCGCCGAAAATTCGCAGTCACCACATCATTTTGCTGGCTAAGGACGAAACCGGCCTGCGCAATTTGTATAAGCTGGTTACCGTTAGCCATCTGCGCCATTTTAACAAGCGCCCCCTGCTGCCACGGGGTGTTATTTCCCAATATCGGGAGGGACTAATTATTGGCTCCGCCTGCGAAGCAGGCGAGCTGTATCAGGCGGTGCGCAGCGGCGCCAGCGATGCAGAGCTAGAAGAAATCGCTAGCTTTTATGATTATCTGGAAATACAGCCCACGGGCAATAATATGTTTTTAGTGCGGGAGGGCTATTGCACTCAAGAGGAGCTCAAGGAGCATAACCGTAGGATTTATGAGCTGGGCAAACGCATGGGCAAGCTGGTTGTGGCCACCTGCGACGTGCATTTTCTCAATCCTGAGGATGCCCAGCTGCGCACCATTTTGCAGGCTGCTCAAAACTATAAGGATGCAGATTTGCAGCCGCCCCTTTATTTGCATACCACCGAAGAAATGCTGGAAGAGTTTGCTTATTTGGGCGAGGAAGCAGCCTATGAGGTTGTTGTTACCAACACCAATAAGATTGCCGAAATGGTGGAGCGCATTAAGCCTGTGCCGGACCGTGACCAGCTCTATTCGCCGGCCATCCCTGGTGCGGAGGAAGCAGTAAAGACCTTGTCCTACGCCAAGGCTCATGCCTGGTACGGCGACAAGCTGCCACAAATCGTAGAAGACCGCCTCAAGATGGAGCTGGATGCCATCATCGGCCATGGCTTTTCCGTGCTGTATTACATCGCTCACAAGCTGGTTAAGCATTCTTTAGACCGTGGCTACCTTGTTGGCTCCCGTGGCAGCGTTGGCTCCTCCTTTGTGGCCACCATGCTGGACATAACTGAGGTCAATGCGTTGAAGCCCCATTATCGCTGTCCTAAATGTCGTCACAGCGAGTTTTTCGTGAAAAACGAGGTGGATTCGGGCTTTGATTTGCCGCCGAAGGCTTGTCCTGAGTGCGGCACGCCCATGGTGCGGGATGGACACGATATCCCCTTCGCCGTTTTCCTGGGCTTCCATGGGGACAAGGTTCCCGATATTGATTTGAATTTTTCTGGCGGTCATGACCCTGATGACCCCAGCGCTCATCCCCTGTCCGATCAGGAAGTGGCGCACAAGTACACAGAGGAGCTTTTCGGCCGCGACAATGTGTGCCGTGCGGGAACAATTGCTACGGTGGCTAATAAAACCGCCGTTGGTTATATTAAAAAGTATTATGAAGAGAATAATCGCCATGCCCATCCTGCCAAGATAGCCGAGCTGGTAGAGGGCTTGGCAGGCATCAAGCGTACCACGGGTCAGCACCCTGGTGGCATCATGGTTGTGCCTCGCAACATGGATATTCACTATATCACGCCTATGAATAGGCCTGCGGATAAGCCGGACGAGCCAACCATCACCACCCATTACGATTATCACAGCATTAACGATCGCTTGGTTAAGCTGGATATACTGGGTCACGATGATCCCATGGTGTTGAAAATGCTGGAAAAATATATGCGGGAAGAGGTTGACCCGGAATTTGATCCCAAGGATATCCCTGTAGGTGACGAGGAAACCATGCGCATCTTCCAAAACACCACCTCCTTGGGTGTGGACCCTGAGGCTATTGGCAGCACCGTGGGTACCTATGGCATTCCTGAATGTGGTACCGCCTTCGTGCGCCAAATGATTCACGATGTTCAGCCGAAAAACTTTAGTGAGGTAGTGCGTGTATCCGGTTATTCCCATGGTACGGATGTGTGGCTGAATAACGCTCAGGATTTGATCAAGGAGGGTAAGCCGGTAGCGGAGACCATCTCCACCCGTGACGATATCATGACCCACTTAATCAGCAAGGGCGTGGAGCCCAGTCTGGCCTTTAAAACCATGGAGCATGTGCGTAAGGGTAAGGCAGCCAAGAAGGGCTTGGAGCCCAAAATGCTGGAGGCCATGAAGGCAGCCAAAATCCCAGATTGGTATATCAAATCCTGCGAAAAGGTGCAATATTTATTCCCCAAAGCCCATGCGGTGGCCTATGTATTGATGGCCTATCGCATTGCCTATTGCAAGGTGCACTATCCTAAGGAATTTTATGCAGCCTATTTCACCGTGCGTGCTACGGATTTTGACTACAATTATGTGGTCAAGGGCCAAAGCTACGTGCAAAATTTTATCAAGAGCGTCTATAACCAGGGCTTTAAGGCCAGCGTGCAGGATAAATCCACGGTTACCTATTTAGAGCTGGCCAATGAGATGATGTGTCGTGGCTTTAAGTTCGCCAGACCCGACCTGTACAAATCTCATGCCATCAAGTTCAAGATTACGGAGGACGGCCTGCTGCCGCCCTTGGGAGCCATTGGCGGTGTGGGAGAAATTGCAGCCAAGGCCATTTCCGCCTGCAGTGACATCAATAATCCCTTTATTTCCTGGGAGGACCTGAAGCAACGGGCCGGCATTGGTCAAAACGTTCTGGAGGCTTTGGCTAACGTGGGCGTTTTAAATGACCTGCCGGAAAGCAATCAAATCTCGTTATTTTAAAAACGTTGCTTAGTAGATTTTTATAAAAAGTTTCACAACGAGGTGCAGTATGGCAAAGTTGGTTTTAGCTTATAATTTTTCTGAGGCAAGATTACCGGCCCTAAAGCTGGCCTGCATGCTGGTCAAGGTGCCCCTAAGGGTGGTCCCCAGAGAGCAGCTTTTGCAGCCCTTGGGCTACTTGGCCGGGGTGCCCGGCGTGGAGCCAGTGGAGGAGCTTTATGCTGGTGAAGAGGCAAGGGAAGAAATGCTGATTTTGTGTGGCTTTAATCGCCCTGATTTGGATAGGCTGCTCAGCGCTATTCGTAAGGGCAAGCTGCAAAGCGTGGCCTTGAAGGCGGCTTTGACGCCCACCAATGCCTTGTGGAGCGGCGTGAAGCTGCAGGAGGAGCTGGCACAGGAGCATGCGTATATGCATGGGAAACAAGCTCCCAAGCCTAAGCATGACAGCCTATAAGGGGTTATCTACTTCTAGGCTGTCATTATCAGAAAAAAATTGAATAAAAATACATGTTATGATATAATGTTTTCAAAATAATTCTTATTAAGAAGTGAGGTATATTTATGGCAAAGGATAGTTCTTTTGACGTTGTTTCTCAAGTAGATATGCAGGAGATGGACAACGCTGTTAACCAAGTAAAAAAGGAAATTTCCCAGCGCTATGATTTTCGTGGCAGCAGTGCTTCCATTGAATTAGGCGAAAAGGAAGTTAAGGTTGCTGCTGAGGATGAATATAAGCTGGGTGCAATTTTGGACATGCTGCGCCAAAAGATGGCTAAGCGCGGCATTCCTCTGCGTTGCCTGGTGCCGGGTCGCATTGAGCCCGCTGCCAAGGGTACAGTGCGTCAACAGCTGGAAATTCAGCAGGGTATTTCCAAAGAAAATGGCAAAAAGATTCAAGCTGCCATCAAGGCTACCAAGCTGAAGGTTACTGCCCAACTGCAGGATGACCAGGTGCGTGTATCCGGTGCGAAAAAGGATGATTTGCAGGCTGTAATCCAAATGCTGAAGGCCGGGGATTTCGGCGTAGATTTGCAATTCATCAACATGCGCTAATATTAATAAGAAAATTATTTTAGCGTTTTTTAGAAAAAAGTGCTTGCCATTTAGATAAAAATCTGCTATAATCTTACTTGTTCTGGTGAACATAACTTTTCCGGGATGGTGTAATGGTAGCACAAGTGACTCTGGATCATTCGGTCTGGGTTCGAGTCCTAGTCCCGGAGCCAGATGGCGCTATGGTCAAGCGGCTAAGACGTCGCCCTCTCAAGGCGAAATCAAGGGTTCGATTCCCTTTAGCGCTACCACGAAAACAAACTCCACTCTTTGCAGAGTGGAGTTATTTTTTTGCCTAGAAGCTTTTAGCTTTATCAGAATTTTGCCATCCAGAGGCCGTGGAGATTGCAATAAGCGTAGGCGGCAATGGGGAAATCGTCCGGGGTCAAAGCAAAAACCAGCTGAGGCTTGTTGCCAGGGTGCAAAATCTTGCGTTGGCCACCTTTATTGGTTTGGATATATACCCATTCAATAAAATGCTCCGGAGTCATGGGATGCTCGGTGCTGCCAATATGCACGTGCACCATGTTGCCATCGATGCAAACCTCCGGCACATGCTTTTCCTTGGCGGCATCAACAGTGTTAGGTACAAGCTCCTGCATTTCTTGTCCGCAGCAGCTTAGGGGCATGGTGCTATCATGAATCATACCGATGATATTACCGCATTTCTTACAGATAAAAAATTTGTGTGCTGTCATTTGCTATCACTCCTTTGTGCGAAACAGCTGCATGGTAGAGGTAAGCTTGTGATAATCAGTTTTTATCCTTATCGCCTCTATTTAAATTATACATTAAATAAAGCAAGAATGATAGCGTTTCACAAAGATTTTTAAACTATGATAAGATTGTGACGAAAGTCCTTGCAAAAGCAAAGGCCTGCCTTACAGCTTTTGAAGCTAATAAAATTTGACTTATGTGATAAAAGAGTTTATCATATTGTGAAGATATAGAAATGAAGGAGGTGCGACTCTATGAAAAAGTTATTCTTATTTTTCACCACTCTGGTAACCCTGACTGCTTGCAGCCTGTGCTTTGCAGCTGATGGCAACGATTTGAACAAGCAGCAAAAAACCTGCGAACGCTTTATTGATGCCATTGATGCAGCTCCGGCACCGGAATATGCCATGATTGCGCCCTTGCTCAATGCTAAGCTGGCTGAAAAATTCACCGATACGCAATATGCTGCTTGGCAAAAGGCTATCAAGGAGCAATTTGGTACCCTGAAGGAAGCTAAATTCCGCATTTTTGAGCGTTTGAATGATGGCTCCGTGGTTGCCTACATGTGCAAATTTGAAAAGCAGGAGCATGTTTTCATGCAATTTGTTTTCGATCAGAAGAATGCCCTGTTTGGCATGAATTTCCGTGTGCTTAACGAGCAAAAGCCTGCTGAAAACAAAGAAAAATAATAACATAACAGACTAGAGAGATAATAAAAAATATAACAAGGAAATAGTAGGGGGATATTTGCTTTTTAGGGAGGTTATTTTTTGGAACGCGAGAGCTTTTCCTCACGTGTTAGCTTTATTTTGATTTCTGCGGGATGTGCCATTGGCCTTGGCAATGTGTGGCGTTTTCCCTTCATCACCGGTCAATACGGCGGTGCATCCTTTGTTTTGATTTATTTATGCTTTCTGCTGCTTTTGGGCTTGCCCATTATGGTAGCGGAATTTGCCGTAGGTCGCGCCAGTGTGCGCAGTGCGGCTTAATCCTTTGATGTTTTGGAGCCCCGGGGGAGTAAATGGCATTGGTACAAATATGGAGCTATTGCAGGTAATGTTATTTTGATGATGTTCTATACTACCGTCTCCGGCTGGATGCTGTATTATTTCTACAAGATGGCCGTGGGCGGCTTTGTGGGCCTTGATGCCAAGGGCGTGGGCCAGATTTTTGGTGCCCTGTTGAGCGACCCTTATACCATGGCCTTGAACATGATCATCATCGTGCTTTTGTGCTTTTGGGTGTGCTATTTAGGCGTTAAGGACGGCGTAGAGCGCATCACTAAGACCATGATGACCTGCCTTTTGCTTTTGATGCTTATTCTGGCGGTCAATTCCATCATGCTGCCTAACAGCGGCGAAGGCCTCAAATACTACCTGTATCCTGATTTTAATAAGGTACTTGAGCATGGTGTGCGCGAGGTTGTTTTTGCGGCCATGGGTCAGGCCTTTTTCACCCTGAGCCTGGGCATTGGCTCTTTGGCCATTTTTGGCAGCTATATTGGCAAGGAACAGCGTCTGACTGGCGAAGCAATGTGGATTATGGCCTTGGATACCTTTGTAGCCATTATTTCGGGTCTGATTATTTTCCCTGCCTGCTTCAGCTTTGGCGTCAATCCCGGCAGTGGACCCAATTTGCTCTTTGTGACACTGCCCAACGTGTTCAACGCCATGAGCGGTGGCCGTATTTGGGGCACTTTGTTCTTCCTTTTCATGCTGTTTGCTGCTATGTCCACCGTTATCGCTGTGTTCGAGAACATTACCTCCTGCATTTGCGATTTGACGGGCTGGGAGCGCAAAAAAGTAATCCGCTATAATATTGTGGGCATCATCCTGCTTTCCATGCCCTGCGTTTTGGGCTTCAATGTTTGGAGCCACATCCAACCCATGGGCAAGGGCAGCTGCGTTTTGGATTTGGAGGACTTTATAGTCAGCAACAACCTGTTGCCCTTGGGTAGCTTGGTTTATCTAACCTTCTGCACTAGCCGTTATGGTTGGGGCTGGGATAACTTCATTCGTGAAGCTGATACTGGCGAGGGCATAGCCTTCCCCAAGTGGATTCGTTTTTATGCTACCTATATTCTGCCTCTTATCGTGCTGTACATCTTCATTAATGGCTATTTAGCCATTTTCTGCAAGGGGTAAATTAGGCAGACAACGCAATAAATTTAAAAAAGTGGTAAAAGAAAAACCCATGCTTCTCTTTTTGAGAGGAGCATGGGTTGCTTTTATATCAGCCTTATTTATACTTGTGCGAAGAACAGCTTGGACAGGGTCATAGGATCGATGTACTTGCCATCCTTGTATACACGCATGTTGCCGGAAGCGATTTCGTCAATCAGCATTACTTTGCCTTCAGCATCATAGCCATATTCAAATTTAATGTCGTAAAGCACGAGGCCTTTTTCCTTCAGGTCGTCAGCTACGATTTGGGTAATCTTTTGGGTCATTTCCTTGATAGCTTCATATTGCTCTTCGGTCATGACACCCAAAATAACCAGTGCGTCCTTGGTAACCAGGGGGTCGCCCAGCTCGTCGTTCTTGAAGGTGGTTTCAACATAAGCGGGCAGGTCTGCGCCTTCTTCAATATATTGGCCATAACGACGGAAGAAGCTGCCTACAGCTTTGTGGCGGCAAATAACCTCCAGGCCCTTGCCAAATACCTTAGCGGGCAATACTTCCATGGTGGTTTTAGCCAAGTCAGCATTTACATAGTGGGTTTTGATGCCTGCTGCGTTGATTTTTTCAAAGAAATACATGGACATGCGTAAGTTTACATCGCCCACGCCTTCAATGGTCAGACCAACAGAGTTTTCACCGGGATCAAACACGCCGTCCTTGCCGGTGCAGTCATCCTTGAACTCCAGCAGATAGTTGCCGTTTTCAAGCGCATAAACATTTTTGGTTTTACCTACATAAACTAGTTTGTTCTCCATATCATTAACTCCCTAATGTGAATTTGCTGTAGTACCCAAGCCGTTTCAATACTATAGCAAGTCAATTTTATCATATATATAAGCCAAGGTAAATAAAAAAACGTAAAAAATGAACATTTTTTGCCGGTTATCCGGTTAATGTTCAGCTTCTGGCTTAGAGAGCTTGATAAAAACATAAGCAGTACTGAAAATGTTCTTTGTTGTGAAGCAGGTTCTGTGATAAAATAATAGTATCTATAATGCTGTATATTTGTCTTGATACAGCCCTGTAAGCGTTCTTAGGGAAAGGTAGGTACACTCTTATGAACCAATGTCAGAAAAGATTTTGGCAACAAGAATGTAAAAAAGGGCTCAGCCTAATGTTCGTCCTTTTGGTGCTGGTGCTGCTCCAGGGCAGCGTAAGGGCGGAGGCCGCCCAGCGCCACACCTTGGACGAGTTTGGCTATATGGAAATCATCTATGACAATAGCAATGGCCTGGACTCCTCTGCTGCCAATGATGTGGTACAGACCAGGGATGGCTTCATCTGGATTGGCACCTATAATGGCCTTACCCGCTACGACGGCTCCAGCTTTTACCAATTCCCGGTAACTAGCGGCATCTACAGCGTAGCCGATTTATACGTATCCCAAAAGGGAGAGCTCTATATCGGCACCAATGACAGCGGCCTTGCCCTCTACAAGGATGATAAATTCACCTTTTGGCAGCGCAGGGATGGCCTTTCCTCCAATACTATCCGTGATATTACTGAAAATAGCGAGGGCCTGATGTTTATTGGTACCACTGAGGGCTTAAGCTTTAAGGATCAGGAGAATTATATTACTCGCGAAGGTGATACTCGTCTGGCCCGCAAATATATCAAGGAATTGCATCCTGCACCGGGAAATAGAGTGTGCGGCCTAACCCAAAGCGGCGACATGTTTGTATATCAGGGCAGGGATTTGGAAAGCTATTTTAAAGCAGATGCCTTTAGCTTTGGCAATGTGGTAGCTGTGGAGCCTGACATTTACAGTGAAAACCAATTTTGGGTAGGCACCACAGGCGACAAATTAGCCAAAATCAAAATAGAAAATGGTACCCTGCAGGTGCTGAAGCTTTTAACCATGGAAGGGCGGCACACGATCAACGATATGCTGCTGCGTCCCAATGGGGCCTTGCTTATAGCTACAGAAAACGGCGTGGGCTATTTTGATATGCAGGACAACTTTCATGTCGTTGACCAAATGCAGTTTAATAACTCCGTGGACAATATCATGGTTGACTACGAGGATAATATTTGGTTCAGCTCCTCCCGTATGGGCGTGGCCAAACTGACCTACAACTGCTTCCGCAATATCTTCGCCATAGCTGGCATCAGTCCCAGGGTAGTGAACAGCGTTGTGAAGCATCAGGGCATTACCTACGTAGCTACGGATAGGGGACTTTTGACCCTCAAGGGTGACAAGCCTATTGCTACTCCTATCAGCGAGCTTTTGAACACCACCCGTACACGCCATGTTATTGTAGATAGCAAGGGCAACCTATGGATTGCAACCTATTCCAAGCTTGGACTGTTAAAATATAATCCTGAATCCGGAACCATCAAGAGCTTTACCCGCAGGGAGGGTATGCCCCACGAGCGGAGCAGGGTGATTATGGAGGCCAGTGACGGCAGTATTTATGTGGGTACCCGCGATGGCCTGGCGCTGCTCCGCAATGACAAGGTGGAAAAGACCTTTACTGGCAGAAATGGCTTGGCCAACCCTCAGGTGCTGTGCCTTTTGGAGCACCAGGGGGCAATTTATGTGGGCACTGATGGCGGCGGCATCAATATGCTCAAGGACGACCATATTGCCTACACTCTGGACCAGCAGGATGGCCTTAGGGCCGGCGTTATCCTGCGCATGGCCAAGGACCCGGAGCTAGGTGGCATCTGGATTTCCACCGGCAACTCCATTGCCCACTTTACGGATGGCGAGCTGAAGACCATCCCTAATTTCCCCAGCACCAATAATTTTGACTTTATCTTCACCCCTAATGGGGAAATGCTGGTAACCTGTAATCAGGGCGTTTATGTAACAAGCTCGGCCAAGCTTTTAAAGGACGGCTCCTATGATTATGTTTTGAGCCAGAGAGAGGGCCTTAGCGGTGCGCTGACGGCCAACTCCTTTAACTTCATTGAGAACAAGGAAAAGCTGTACCTGTGCCTGCAAAACGGCCTCTGTGAGCTGAATTTGGACAGCTTGGACCAAAGTGCTAGCCCTAAGAAGTTTTGCGTGCCCAGCGTTAATATAGACGGCGTGGACTATACCCTAGATGAGGAGCAGCCCCTGAAAATTCCCAGTGACGCTACGCGTATCACCTATAAAGCCTATGTCTTGACCAACACCTTAAATAATGTGCTCATGTCCACCTATTTAGAGGGCTTTGATAAGCAGGTAGAGAAAACCAGCCGCTTCCAAAATAAGGAGCGCACCTATACGAACCTAGCCGGCGGCACCTATAAGCTGCATGTGGGTATTTATGACCAACGCACAGGCAAGCTAAAGCAGGAAAAGGTTTATACTTTAATTAAAGAGAAGAAGCTTTCGGAATATCCCGGCTTTGTGCTCTTGCCCGTGGCCCTTTTCAGCGCTCTGCTGTTTGGTGGCTACCGCCTGTATATGCGCCGCCGCATGCAAAAAATGTAAGAAAAGCAAAGGGAAACCGAAGAGTTCCTGGACCAGGTTATTGGCTCCTTTGCTAAGGCTATCGATTTAAAGGACCACTACACCCGCGGTCATTCTGCCCGCGTAGCCCAATACTCCCGCCAACTGGCGGAGGCCATGGGCTGGAGCAAGGAAAAAGTGGATAACCTGTATCGGGTGGCCCTTTTGCACGATGTTGGCAAGGTGGTTATTCCTGATGAGATTTTGAACAAACGGGGACCCTTGAGTGATGCGGAATATGCCAAAATGAAGGAGCACACCGATATCGGCAGTGCCATTTTGGAAGAGATTTCCCAGTTCCCCATGATTGCCGTGGGGGCTAAAAGCCACCACGAACGCTTTGATGGCAGGGGCTATGGACATCATCTGTCCGGCAAGGCTATTCCCCTTGAGGCACGCATTATTGCCGTGGCCGACACCTTTGATGCCATGAACTCCACCCGTGTTTATCGGCCTCATTTGACCAGAGAAAAGATTTTGAGCGAGCTGGAGCACGCCAAAAACACTCAACTGGATGGAGAGATTGTGGAGCTTTTGCTGCAGCTGATTCGCGACGGCAAGGTAAAAATTAACACTTGTGACGAAAATGATTAGCCAAAACGAGCCCAAGAGCCAAAAAATGTGAAAATGACTCAATTTGGTGTGAATCTTTTGTGAACGTAGCTAAACTTTAAGGCATTTTGTGATATAATTAGTTTAACATCATGTAATGTCAGGAGTGATAACTATGACAAAGCAAAAAATTTTGATTGCTGATGATGAAGCGCAGATTCGTGAGATTTTGCGTATTTACTTTGAGAAGGAAGGCTTCGAGGTAATCGAGGCCGAGGATGGCGCTGCTGCCATTCTCAAGGTGCAGTCAGAAAAACCAGATATTTTGCTTTTGGATATAATGATGCCTGTATTAGATGGCATCGAGGTGTGCAAGCAGGTGCGCAAAATGACCGACCTGCCCATTATTATGGTAACTGCCAAGGACGAGGACGATGACCGCATTGCCGGCTTAGAGATTGGTGCTGATGATTACATCACCAAGCCCTTTAACTCCCGCGAGGTAGTGGCCAGGGTAAAGGCGGTGCTGCGTCGTGCCGGTACCCAGGAAAAGAAGGGTGATGCTTCCCGCATCGTCTATGATGGTTTGATTATTGATATGGACCAGTACCAGGTTACTGCCTTTGGCAATAAAATGACCTTCACCACTAAGGAAATGGAGCTCTTATGGTGCTTGGCCTCTAACCCGGGCAAGGCCTTTAGCCGTAACCAGCTGCTGGAAACCATTTGGGGCTATTCCTATTACGGTGACACTCGCACCGTGGATACCCATATCAAGCGTATTCGTCAAAAGCTGAACATCCCCGCCGATGCTAAGTGGGATATTACCACCATTTGGGGTGTGGGCTATAAGTTCGAGGTTAAGGATAAATAGTTTAGCATGAAAAAGTCCCTTAGTACCCGCCTGATGTATAGCTTCATGGTTATTATAGTCATCGTGGTGGTGGGAATTACCGCCGGTATTTCCTATTTGATTGCTGACTATTTCTTCGAAATCAAGGAGCAGGAGCTGACCGACAAGGGCCATGAGATGGGCGAAACCATTGAGGCCTTTATCCGCATGGAAGACAAGAATATGCTGTATCGGTATATTATTGCTGTGGACCGTTTGGTCGGTGCCCGTATCTGGCTTTTCGATGATAATTATGAACTCGTTGCGGCCTCCTATTACGATGGTCCGGAAAAGGCTGACCAGCCAGATTCCTTAAGGCAGTATATGAAGTATGGCGTTCCCACTGAAAGTGAGCTAAAAAACAACGCCATGAAGCTGGACAAGGACATCAAGGACAGCAGCATTTCCTACCGCATCAGAATCATTCTCCATGATATATACGCAGGCCAATCCTTCAAATCGCAGATTTTTCATCCGCATTATAAGGAGCAGGTTATTTTGGTGGGTGTGCCTTATAAAACTCCCAGTGGGAAAACAGGCGCCATTTTAATGATTGAACCGCTCAGCGGTTTTGAAAAGTTTTTGCGTAATGTTTACATTTACATAACCGCTGTGGGCATCGTTGCCCTGATGCTCAGCCTGTTTTTAGTAAAAACTCTGTCCCGCAAAATTATTAAGCCGGTGCAGGAAATGAAGGACAGTGCGATGGCCATGGCCTCAGGCGATTACAGCAGGAGACTGGTGGTACAGGGCGAGGACGAGATTGCGGAGCTGGCCGGCTCCTTGAACTCGTTGGGCAGTGATTTGAGTGACTATATCGCTAAAATGGAGCGCACGGAAAAAATTCGCCGCGACTTCGTGGCCAATGTTTCCCACGAGCTGCGCACTCCTATAACGATTATCCGTGGCTACAACGAGGCCATCAGCGATGGCATGGTAACGGACCCGGAGGTTTTACAGCGATACCGCACTTTGATTAACGAAGAAACCGTGCGCCTAGAGCGCATGGTGCGGGAGCTTTTGGATATCAGCAGGCTGGAATCCAGCGACCCGCTGACTATTAATAATATGGATGAGCTACCACTGGCGGTCATCATTCGCAATGTTGCCGAAAAGCTTAGCGTAAAAGCAGTAAAGCACAAGGTCATTTTTAACGTGCACGCTGACGAAAGCATTAAAATTTTAGGTGACGGCGACCAAATGGTGCAATTAATTATGATTTTAGGTGATAATGCCTTGAAATATTCGCCAGAAAATGGTACTGTATCAATAGGCGCGAAAAAACTCGCCGACGGCAGTGTTTTGCTCAGCGTGTCCGACCAGGGCAAGGGTATTCCCGAAGTTGACATTCCCTTTATTTGGGAGCGCTTCTACAAGGTGGAAAAATCCCATTGCCGCAGTGTTCCGGGCACGGGCTTGGGTCTTGCCATTGCCAAGGAGATTATTCGCGTTCATGGCGCTAGCGCCGAGGTAATCAGCAAATGTGGCATAGGAACCACATTTGAAATAAAATTTCCAAAGGATAAGGTAGTATGATATTAAAGTATGTTTGTCCCGATTACAGAGTAAAAAGTATTTTTGACATTTCTCCGAAATGGTTAAAGCGTAATGGCTACATGAAGATTGTTGTGGATATCGACAACACTCTGCTGCCCCGCGACAAGAACATGGTAGGACCCCGTGCCATGACCTGGATTCGCCAAATGCACCAGCTGGGCATCAATGTGGCTTTGATTAGCAACAACGGTGGCGACCGTATTAAGGCCATCACCCGTCAAACCAATTTGGGTGCCATTATGCGTGCAGCAAAGCCCTTGCCCATGGCTTACAAGCAAATTACCAAGGCTATGGGTGAAGGCAAAATCCTCTTCATTGGCGATCAGCTGATGACTGACGTTTTGGGTGCCAAAATTTCCGGCCGTCCGGTAGTTTGGGTGCAATCCCTGGGTGGCAAGGAGCACTTTATCACCCGTTGCACTCGCAAGCTGGAAAAATTCTTTGCCGGTCGTCTGGTGAAGAACAACATGATGCCTAAGGAGCGCGTATTATGAAAATTGCCCTGCTGCAGCTAGCTGTTCTGGAAAAGAATAAAGAGGCCAATGTGGCTCATGGACTGCAGCTGGTGCGGGAAAACGCTCCCAACCATGATTTGGTGGTATTGCCGGAGGTATGGACCACGGGCTATAGCCTGGGGCATTTGGATACCGAGGCGGAAACAGTAGCCTCCCCGGTGCTGGCAGAGCTGCAAAAAATTGCAGCGGAGCACGAGTGTGCCATTGTGGCTGGTTCTGTGCCCCTGCGCCGCGAGGGTAAGGTATATAATACTTCGGTGGCCATCGATAAAAATGGCGTCATTGTCAACATGTATGACAAGGTGCATTTATTCGGACTTTTCAACGAGGAGCGCTTCTTTGCGCCGGGAAATAATTTTAAGGCGTACGAGCTGGCTGGTGTGTGCTGTGGCTCCACCATCTGCTACGACCTGCGCTTCCCCGAACTGTTCCGTCATTTGGCCCTGCAGGGGGCGCAAATCATCTTCTGTCCTGCCGAATGGCCCACGGCCAGAGGCGATATTTGGTGCTTATTGGCTCAGGCCCGCGCTGCGGAAAACCATACCTTTGTGGTGGCGGTAAACTGTGCCGGTACCTTTAAGGGCGCACCCTTCTTTGGTCATTCCATGGTGGTGGCTCCCAGCGGCAAAATTGTGGCTGAGGCTGGCAGCGAGGAAGAGGTTATTTCCTGCAGCATTGATTTGGCAGATATTGCCAAGGTGCGCGCAAGGCTTAATGCTTTGGCCGATGTGCGCAAGGAGTTGATTCACTAATGCATTATAAGAATTTGCTGGCCGGCTTGGCAGCCGGTCTGCTTTTGTATGCCCAAGCAGGACTAAATGTGGTGCTGGCAGCGGTGCCCCCTGATGCGCCCAAGGATGTAAAGCATATTTTGGGCTTTTATTATGGTAATGGGGAGAACGTCCTCATTAGGGAAAACGGTGGCCGCTTGGAGCTTTTGTATCGCTTTGCGCAAGCGGACAAAAGTTTTGACGGTGCCAATATTTATCCCCTGACCAAGGAGCATTTTGATTCCTACACTCTCAACGAAGCTGGTCCCATGACCAGCTCCGAGTCCAGCGTGCGTTTTGAACGTGACCCGGATGGCTACGGTATTTCCTGTCGCGTAGGCGGACACGTATATAGTCGCTATTTTTTGGGCACCACTACGGGAGAGCGAGCCAAGGCGTTTCGCTTTCCGGCCCGCTCCGCTGAGGATTGGGCCAAGCTGCGGGCAGAGGCCGCAGCGGCCGTGATGCCCCCGGCTCTGGCCGCAGGCAAGCAGGTGGAGCTGGTGGATGCCAGCACCATCACGGGAATCAAAATTGATTCCCGCTACGGTGGCGCTGACAATTGCTTCGGTGCCCCCCTGTACTCCAGCGAAAAGCTATTTGTAGGCCGTGAGGCTGCCGCCGCCCTGGACAAGGTCCAGGGTCATTTGGCGGCCTTCGGCTTTGGCTTGGTGCTTTGGGATGCCTACAGGCCCTGGAGCGTTTCTAAGCTGGCCAATTTGGCTCTGCCTGAGAACCAAAAGGGCATGCTGGAGGACCCGGAGACCAAGGGCAGCGCTCACAACACCGGCAACGCCGTGGATGTGAGCCTGTACGATTTGGCGACGGGGGAGCAGGTGGAAATGATTTCCGGCTTTGATGAGCCTTCGTTGCGGCAGTTCGCTAGCTATGCTGGCGGCACCAGCCGCCAGCGCTATTTACGCGCTCTGCTCAAGGAAGCAATGGAGCTTCATGGCTTTAAGGGCATCGAGATGGAATGGTGGCATTTTGACTATCAGCCTAGTACAAACTGGGCACATTTAAATGTAAACATGTAAATTCCTCAGTCCGCAATTTACTAACGTAAATTGCTTAAGACAGCTCCCTTTATAAAGGGAGCTCTCTGCTATAGTAGATTAGCAAGGAGCCTCCCTTTTGACGCTAAGACCCACGTTGTCGCAAGCGCAGTGCAGCGAGAACGTGTTGGTCGTGCTAATCCCTTTAGGGGAAAATGGAGGGGGACCACGTAGTGGTGGAGGAATTTTAAATAATGAAAGTGAGGTAATATTATGAACGTATACGATAACGCAAACGAATTAGCAAAGGCTATGCGCGAAAGCCATGAATTCAAAAAATTGAAGGAAGCAACTGCAACCTTAAACAAGGATGCGGACGCAAAGAAAATGGTGGACGAATTCTTGGCCTTGAACCAACAAGCAGAAATCGAAAAATATCAGGGTAAGGAGCCTAGCAAGGAAACCACCGAAAAAATCCAAAAGCTGTATGGCATCCTCTCTCTGAACCAGGACGCTATGCAATATCTGAACTCCTTTATGCGTTTTCAGATGATGCTGGCCGATGTAACCAACTCCATTCAAGACGTAGTCAAGGAAGCAATGGGTGAAAAATAATGGATTTGCAGGCGATTTTTGCAGGCTGCACAGCTAAGGAGCTGCTGCTCGCAGAGCCTATGGCTAAGCACACCTCCTTTCGCATTGGCGGCCCGGCTGACGCGCTGGCCCAGCCCGCCAACGAGGCGGAGCTGGCAGCGCTTTTGCAGCGGGCCGCGGAGCATGCTGTGCCCGTGACACTGATTGGCAATGGCTCCAATCTTTTGGTACGCGACAAGGGCATTCGGGGGCTCGTCATCAAGCTGGGCAATTTGTTCAGCAGCGTTGCTGCTGAGGGCAATACCCTGACCTTTGGCTGTGGTGTTTCCCTGGCCCTGGCCTCTAAAAAAGCGGCCAGCCTGTCCTTGAGCGGCATGGAGTTCGCCGTGGGCATTCCCGGTACCATTGGTGGTGCCGTGTATATGAACGCCGGTGCCTATGATGGCGAAATGGCCAAGGTGGTTACCAGTGTTCGCGTCATGGATGGCCAAGGCAAAAGCAGCGAGCTCAAGGCCAGCGAGCTGGATTTTGCCTATCGCCATACAGCTCTGCAAAACAGCGGCCTGATTGTCACCAGTGTGACCTGTACTTTACAGCCCGGCGAGGCAGAGGCCATTGCGGCCAAGATGGCCGATTTTAGCCAGCGCCGCATCTCAAAGCAGCCTTTGGAGCTGCCCAGCGCCGGCAGTATGTTCAAGCGCCCGCCCGGCTATTTTGCAGGCACTCTCATCGAACAAACGGGCCTCAAGGGCTACACCGTGGGCGGCGCCCAGGTTTCGAAGAAGCATGCGGGCTTTGTGGTGAATGTGGGCGGAGCCACAGCACAGGATGTTTTGCAGCTCATCAGCGACGTGCAAAGCAAGGTGCTTGCGGCGCACGGAGTGCGCCTAGAGCCTGAGGTGCTGGTTTTAGGCGAAGAATAAGGCGTAAGGAGAAGAACTGTGGAAGAATTATTAAACGACCAAGAAATACATATGCTGGGCCTGCAGGCTCTGATTCCCTGGTTGGAGGGCCATGGCTTCGTGGTTGACTATGTGCAGCCGGAAAAATGTGCTGTTCCCCATGTCTTCGCGTTGAGCGGTGAAATGCTGACTGTCATCGTTGCTGCTGCTGATATGTATCCCAACAAGGGCAAGGTTACCGAGGCAGACAAGGCGGCTGCTCTGCAGGCCGCTAATCAGCTGGGTGGTCTCTGCGCTGTGGCCTCCATTGGTCTCATCAACATGGAGGGCGTAGCTGCTGACGACAAGGAGCTCATGGGTAAGCCCCTTAAAAATGGCCAATACCAGGCCGATTTTAGTGGCTTAGAGTATATTCAGTTTGAAGGTTGAGGTGCACACATGGATTTATTAACCGTAGATACTAGTAAATGCCTGCGCTGTGGTATTTGTGTGGAGTGCTGCCCCTCCTGCATTCTGACCTTGGGTGAAAACGGTCCCGAATGCAATTTTGACCGCGGTTGTATGAGCTGTGGCCAATGCGTGGCTATTTGCCCCGTGGGTGCCTTGGATAACAAATATGCACCCCTGGCAGAGCAGCGCCCTGTGACCATGCCCATGCTGTCTCCTGAGGTGGCCTATGAATTCTTGCGTATGCGTCGCAGCGTGCGCAACTTTAAGCCCCAGCCGCCCACCGAAGAAGAAATTACCCGCCTGTTGGATGTGGCGCGCTACGCTCCCACTGCAGGCAATTCCCAGGGCATGTATTACGTAGTCATTCGTGATGCGGAAAAAATTAAAGCCATTGCCGATGCTGTGGCTAACTGGATGGAGGACGAGGTGGCTGCCGGTACGGAAAACAAACGCTATTTCATGACCGTGCTGCGTGCTTATCGTGAACGTGGCCAGGACATTATTGCCCGCCATGCGCCCTGCCTGATTTTTGCTTTGGCCCGTCGCCTGAACATCACCGGCGTCTCCAATGCGGAGCAAAGCTGGGCCTATGCGGAGCTTTTCGCACCCACCCTGGGACTTGGTACCACCATTGCCGGCTTTATCCAAAGCTGTGGCATTGCCGGCTACAAGCCCCTGCTGGATTTGGTAGGCGTGCCTGCTAAGCAAAAGCTTGTGGGTGCCCTGATGGTTGGTTATCCCAAATATAAATACAAACGAATGCCGGAGCGCCAACACCTTAAAGTGGAGTTTCAATAAAATGAGCATAAAAAAGAGCCGTTAAGCGAGCTATAAAACTCGCTTAACGGCTTTTGTGCTTTCTAAAATTATTTATTGGGGCATACCATGCGGTAAACAAAGCCCAATAAAATGCCGCCAAAGCAGGGCAGCAGCCAGCCAAAGCCCACATCAAAGAAGGGCAGGTACTGGGTCAAAAAGCTGTCCAAGGCACGCAAATCGAAGCCACCGGCCCGCAAACCATCAAAAATCGCAAAGATAGTGGTCAGCGTCAGGCAGATGCGGAAAATGGCCTTATCCCGCTTAAAAATGCTTTGGCCCACATTCAAAATCACGATGGCGATAACGATGGGGTAAAGCATGCAGATAACAGGAATGGAGAACTTGATAATATTATTCAGGCCAAAATTGGAAACCACTAGGCTGAACAGGCAGATATACACGCAGAAGCGTTGGTAGAGCACGCGCTTGCCGCTGAGCTCATGGAAATAGCTGCTGATGGAGGTGGTAAGACCAATGGAGGTGGTGATGCAGGCAAAGAAGATAATTAAAGCCAAAACCACCTGTCCCGGGAAGCCCATGTAATGCACGCTGATCATATTCAGCAGCTGGCCGCCGTTGGAACCGATGCCTAAGGCAGCGGTGCTGGAGGCACCGGCGTAGGCCAAGGCGCCGTAAATTAAAGCCAGGCAAATGGCGGCGATGATGCCGGCATAAATGCACATCTTAGTGAGCTGGCTTTGCTCCTTGATGCCCTGGGACTCAATAGCCTTTAAGGTGGCAGCGCCATACAGCATGGTGCAGAGCAAATCCATGGTATTGTAGCCCTCCTGGAAGCCCTTGAAGAAGGGTGCGTTTTTATAGACGCTGTTGGCAGGCTGCAGGTCGCCCATGGGGTTAGCAATAACGCAGAAAATCAAAATGCCCAGGCAAATCAAAAGCAGTGGGGACATGATTTTACCGATGTTATCAACAATTTTGGACGGATTAACTGACAGGAAATAGGTCAAGCCGAAGAAAAAGACAGAATACAGCGCTAAGCCCGTTGTTTCCCAGCCGGGGGGAAGCAAAAGCAGAATACCCGTATCATAGGATACAGCGCAGGTACGTGGAATAGCAAAGAAGGGGCCGATGGTTAAGGCGCACAAAATGGTGATGGCCTTGCCAAAGGCAGGACTCATGGGACTGGCCAATTCATTGGGGTCGTCGCCGTTTAAAATGGCCATGGCCAAAATGCCCAATAAGGGCAGGCCTACGCCGCTGATGCAAAAGCCAAAAATTGCGGCTGGCAGGTTTTCGCCGGCCATTTGGCCTAAAGCAGGGGGGAAAATCAAATTGCCTGCGCCAAAGAAGAAGGAAAACAGCATTAAGCCGATGGGCAGGACCTTAGCTAAACTCATATTATTATTCATCACATACTCCCATTTCAGAAGTGAAGCAGCTCCCCTCAAAGACTACTTCTTAAAATAAAAGGGGCGAACCTTTTAGAGCCGCCCCTTAAGCTTTCTCTTTTATTTTACCAGCAGGCGGTAATATTTCTTTTTGCCCTTACGAATCAAAAGGCTCTTGTCGGCGTCGAACATGTCGGCACTCAAGGCTGCTTCCGGATCCTTCAGTACTTCTTCCTTCACGGTCAGGCCGCCTTGGGTAATCATTTGGCGTGCTTCGCGCTTGCTGCTGAAAACCTTAGCCGCGGTGAGTACGTCAATAACCTTGGCGTTCATTTCCTCAGCAGTGATTTCGATGGTAGGCACGTTGCTTAAATCCGCACCGCCGCCAAAGAGTGCTTCGGTAGCAGCTTGGGCCTTCAGCGCTTCAGCTTCGCCGTGCACCAGCTTGGTAACCTCAAAGGCCAGCACCTTTTTGGCCTCGTTAATAGCTGCATCCTTTAAGCTAGCCAAACGATGTACCTCGTCCATGGGCAGGTAAGTCAAAAGTGCCAGGCAGTTTTCTACGTCGCTGTCGTTCACATTACGCCAGTATTGATAAAAATCGTAGGGAGAGGTCTTTTCGGGGTCAAGCCAAAGGGCACCCTTTTCGGTTTTGCCCATCTTTTTGCCCTCGCTGTTGGTCAAAAGCTTGCAGGTCATGCAGTAAGCAGGCTTTTGCTCCTTGCGGCGAATCAGCTCCACGCCGCCCAGCATGTTGGACCATTGGTCGTCGCCGCCTAGCTCCATCACGCAGTTGTAATCCTGATGCAGCTTCCAAAAGTCATAGGATTGCATGATCATGTAGTTGAACTCGAAGAAGGTCAAGCCTTTTTCCCAACGCTTTTTGAAGCATTCCGCAGTCAGCATGCGGTTAACGGAAAAATGCACGCCCACCTCGCGCAGCAGGTTAACATAATTCAGATTCAGCAGCCAGTCAGCATTGTTGGCAATAATAGCCTTGCCCTCGCTAAAGTCGATAAAACGGCTCATTTGCTTTTTGAAGCAGGCAATATTGTGCTCAATGAATTCGGGGGTGAGCATCTTGCGCATTTCGTCCTTGCCGCTGGGGTCGCCCACCATGCCGGTGCCGCCGCCCAACAGCACGATGGGGCGATGGCCTGCCTTTTGCATATGGCTCATCATCATCAGTGCAATGAAGTGACCTACATGCAGGCTGTCGGCAGTGGGGTCAAAACCAATATAGAAAGTGATTTTTTCTTTCTCTAATAACTCTTTAATTTCGGCTTCGTGGGACATTTGTTTAATAAACCCACGTTCCTGTAACACGTCTAAAACAGACATTCAATGACCTCCCTTAAATATTGAAGCTTACATAAAATAAGCAAGCACATAATCTCACACTATTATACCTTATTACACCTGTTTTAGCAATTAAAAAAGCACCGGAAGCAGGGTTTAAGGGCTTCCGATGCTCATTTAGCTCAGAATATTACTTGTTTTCCAGTTGGGAAGTGCAGTGGGGGCAACGAGTAGCGTCGTCGGCGATTTCACTCTTGCAATAGGGGCATTTACGGGGCTCCGGCTTGGGAGCAGGGGGCGGGGTGAGCTTATTGATTTGCTTAACCATCATAAAAATAACAAAGGCTAAAATCAAAAAGTCCATTACAGTGTTGATGAAGCTGCCATAGGCCAGCACGGGCGCACCGGCTTTTTTGGCTGCCTCCAGAGTGGCATATTCTTTGCCGTTAAGGCTGAGAAAGAGGTTTTTGAAATCCATCTTGCCCATAGCCATGCCAATAGGGGGCATAATGATGTCATTAACCAGGGAGCCTACGATTTTGCCAAAGGCACCGCCAATAATTACGCCAACGGCCATATCTATAACATTGCCGCGCATAGCAAACTTTTTAAAATCTTCTTTGAGAGACATAAGCGCTCCTCCTTACAAAACTTTTCTCTTTTATATTCTACCCAAAGGGAAAAAATCCTGCTGCTTGACTGAAAAGTATTTGTGCCGTATAATAAGAGGGAACAAATCTTGCCTTGAGCAGGTTTATGGATATTATAGAAGATGGAGGAATATAAAATGCGTGAAGATTTAGTAGTACCTGGCGAGGGCGAGGAAAATTTTGTCCTGGCTCGTGATGCTCGTGTTGTAACCGTTCCCTTTACCCCGTTAGAGGTAAGAATGCAAAAGGAAAAACCGGAGGTTTTTGCTCGCTTGCAAAAGCTAAAGGAGCTTATCGGTGAGGATACCTTTAAGCGCCTTGTTAGCCGTGTGCACAATATCAACTATGCAGATACTCGCATTATGCTGGTGGCTGAAAGCGAGCTGCACCGCACCAATATTGAACGCGAAATTTTGCCGGCCATTGCGGAAGCCTTTGAGGTTACCAGCATTCGCGTGGTGACCCAGGGCTAAGAGAGTGCCTGTGGCATTAGCTTTGGGAGCATATCCCCTGCGTTGACCAAAGTTGGAGGAGTTTTGCACCAAAAGCGGTAAAAATGTGTTGACAAAGTCGCTCTTTTGCTTTATAATATTATTCGTTGCTGATGTGTAAATATCAGTGAAATGTCGGGGCGTGGCGCAGCTTGGTAGCGCGCTTGTTTCGGGTACAAGAGGCCGTGAGTTCGAATCTCGCCGCCCCGACCAAATTTAAAATGCTGAAACCCGCATGGTTATGCGGGTTTTTCTATTTTTGTGTTTTTTGGCCAAAAGTGTAAAACAGCTCAAAATACGGGGTTATGCAATATTCATGCAATATTTGGCGCAATACACAAGCTAAAACCGCTTAAATCTAGATAATAAAATAAAATTAATTAAAAAATCTCGGAGGCAATTGATGCTTCCGAGATTTTGTGTTTATAGCAGTTTTTCAATGGATTTTTCGTATAATTGCATTGCTTTTTTGTGGGTATCCTGCAACGGCAATGCATAAGTTTTAGCTGTGAAGGATACATCGGCGTGGCCAAGGATTTCGCTGATATCAGCTATAGGTACTCCCCTATCGCGCATATTACTGCCAAAGCTGTGACGGAAATCATGGTGGCGCATGCCGGCAAGCAGTGGATATTTTTCCACAAGCTCCAGCCATTCAGGGCAGCGCTCCTTGAACTTGCGCCAACGGCGCTCCACGTGGTCACGGCACATGCCACGACCGTCATCAGGAAAAACAATGAGCAGGCCCATGTTATTCTTCCATGGAGGGTCACTTTTTTCAGGAATAAAGCCAGGACTAGCTAGGAGCGCCTGACGCTTCCGTAGCGCCTCTTCTTTGGCGAACGCGATAAAACCCTTGTACTCCTCTATTTCGTGGCGTACAAAGGTCAGCAGCGGGATGTCACGGGCTGATGTGCGCGTCTTGAGCATGGTACGGCGTGCTTGCCGGTGGTATTTGGCACCGCTCCCCTGCATTTAGCAACTGAGCGTGCGCAGGCAAACAAGCCTGTGCTGTGCTATACCTATGCGGAGGCTGTAGCAGCGCTGGGCTATAGCGATGACTGGAAGAACTACACCCTATGCGAGGTTATCAAGAGCCAATTTGCTCTCTACAACCGCGCTCCTGTAGTATTCGTCAATGTGTTGGACCCGGCGGTGCACAAGGAATCTGTTACCGCTCAAAATGTTGCATTAACCAATCATGTTGGCTATATCAATGACCCTGTGCTTCTGGAAACATTGAAGCTCAAGGAGACCAGCGAGGGTGAATATTTGACTGAAGGCACCGACTATGAAGCGGCCTATAACGACGAGGGCATATTGGTCATTACCGCTTTGACTGATGGCGCTATTGCTGCAGCAGTAAAGCTTGTAGCCGAATACGACAAGCTTGATCCTGAGGCTGTGGATGGCGATGACATTGTTGGTGGCGTTGATGTAAGCTCCGGAGCTGTCAAGGGCTTGGAAACCTTAAACAATGTGTTCCCGCTGTTCGGCCTTGTGCCTAGTGTTGTTTTAGCCCCTGGCTGGACAGGAGACGCTGAGATTGCTGCTGTAATGAAGGCCAAGGCTAGTAACATTAACAGCCACTTCAAGGCAATCACCCTTAACGACATTCCGACCAAGACCGTCAAGAAATACACTGACGTGGCCAAGTGGAAGAATGACAACAACTACACCGACCCGCTGCAGGTAGCATGCTGGCCCATGGTACGCTTGGGTGATGACATTTATCATATGTCCACCCACATCTTGGGCGTGCTGGCTACTGTCGACAGCGATAATGGTGACGTACCTAACGAAAGCCCGTCTAATAAGACTATGCAAATCAATGGCACCTGCTTGGATGACGGCACCGAGGTGATCCTTGGTAACGAGCAGGCCAACTACCTGAATGGGCAAGGCATTATTACCGCATTGAACTTTATTGGTGGCTGGAAATGCTGGGGCAATCGAACTTCATGCTATCCTTCAAACACTGATGTAAAGGATAGTATGCTCTGCATCCGCCGTATGTTCATTTGGCATAGCACTACCTTTATCCAAACCTATTGGGCCAAGGTAGATAAGCCTATTACCAAGCGCTTAATCCACACCATCTTGGACAGCGAGAACATGCGTCTGAATGGCTTGGCAGCGGAGGAGAAGATTTTGGGAGGCCGCGTTGAGTTTATCGACAGCGAAAACCCGACCACCAGCCTTATGGATGGTATTATCAAATTCCACACCTACCTGAGCCCGTCCCCGGCTGCACGCGATATCGAAAACGTTTTGGAATACGACCCAACCTATTTCCAAACCCTGTTTAGCTAAGAAGGAGGATAAGCAATGCAAGTACCTGAGAAATTAATCAATCTCCGCGTCTATAAAGACGGTACCGACCTCATCGGCCTTGCTGATGTAACTATGCCGTCCTTTGATGCTGTGACCGATACTGTGAAGGGCGCTGGCCTTGCCGGCGAAATCGACAGCCCTGTAATTGGCCACTTTAAGTCAATGGAGGTGCAGCTTAATTGGCGCACCATCACCAAGGATAACAGCTTCTTGGCCAAACCCGAAAGCGTCAACCTTGACCTGCGCGGCGCTCAACAGGTATATGACTCCAGCACTGGCAAATTTGTAACAAGCAAGCTGAAAGTGGTAGTACGTGGCGTACCCAAGAAATTTGAGATGGGCAAGCTGGACATGGGCACTTCCGTTGGCGCAAGCAATACCTTAGAGGTTAACTACATCAAGGTAACTGTGGACGACAAGGAAGTAATTGAGCTTGATAAGTATAACTACATTTTCAAAGTGAATGGTGAAGACTTCCAAGCTACTGTGCGCGAGGCTCTGGGCCTAGCGTAATAATAATGCCCCTGGACTTGAGCCAGGGGCACAAACTAATAATTTCCGTTAACAATAATCGCGGAATACTCGCGATTTTCACGAGAAAAATAAGCTAAGAGTTGAGTTATCTTGCGAGCAACCAATATAACTCAATTACAAATCGAAATGGAGGAAGCAAAATGGATATCCAAAAGATTGATGAAGCATTAAAAAAAGCTACTGGTTACGACTTTATACAAGCAGAAAAAACGGCACGAGCTCTAGGGGATATGACTCCTAGCATCATTTTTTCTACCACCTTCCAGACTGTTCTTTTGGCCAATTTAATGAATGTGGCTATTGACGATATTCAAGAATTGCCTATCAAACAATTCACTTTAGCGATTGGCAAGGTAAACAGTTTTTTATTCAGTCAGGAGCAAGAAACTCCTGTGAAATAAAAAGAGCAGCTTTAAGCTGCTCTCGAAACACATTTACAAGTCTAGAATTCTTCCTCAAGGAACCTCTATGTGAGTTATTAGATTGGATAAGTATTATAGCCGACGGGCAAAGAGACTTTCGCTAATAGTTTGAATCGCTCCTGAAAAAGCGATACCCATCATACAACCTAACAACCCACAAGTTAAAAAAGATACCACTCCAATAACATACTTGGCAAAACCGTCTACGTCATATGGACCCACGATATACCATACCAGAGCACCAATCAGAAACCAACCAATTAAAGTTCCGGCAAACAAACCTGCTAGACCGCAAGTGATATGTCCTAATATGCTTAAGTAACGCATAGTATCACCTCATTTTTTATTATAGCACAGAAAGGAGGAAATGCATATGGGGATGAAAGAGTTTGCTCTTGCTTTTAGCATAGGAGCAGTGTTAAAAAACAATTTTTCCACAGCCTTCTTGACAGCGGGAAAACAGATATCATCTCTCGCTGATGCTCAAGCCATGGCAACCCATCAAGCTGGCTCTCTGAAGAGAGCGTTCGAACAGGGCATTATAAGCGCCAACAGTTATGCGAATGCAATGAGCAAAATCAGCAAGATAAAAACGGGCTATGCTTTCCAAAATTTCCAAGCCAAGGGCGCTGAAATGGTTGGCGCTTATCAGACATTAAAATCAGCATCCTCCACTATGGGGAATTTTATACAGCCTGCTATTAG
The DNA here is from genome assembly GCA_030540395.1 of Phascolarctobacterium sp. Classification (GTDB taxonomy): domain Bacteria; phylum Bacillota; class Negativicutes; order Acidaminococcales; family Acidaminococcaceae; genus Phascolarctobacterium_A. The sequence continues at coordinate 107,315 of JAUNWI010000001.1, read as the reverse complement.
CTTTGAAGCATCAATGTCTAAGGTCGGAGCAATAGCAAGAGCATCAGATGATGACATGAAGCTGCTGACCAACACTGCCAGAAGACTAGGAGCACAAACACAATTTTCTGCAACTCAAGCAGCAGACGCTATGAGTTATCTGGGAATGGCGGGATGGAAATCAAGCGAAATTATCAAAGGTATGCCTGGCCTGCTATCTCTGGCAGCTGCCGGAGGAACAGATTTAGCCAGAACTGCTGACATTGTGTCAGACAACCTTACCGCATTTGGATTAAGCGCTGAACAATCGCAAAAAATGGCTGATATCTATGCTACCGTTATCACTAGAACAAATACAAATGTAGAAATGCTTGGAGAGACCATGAAGTATGCTGCCCCTGTAGCAAAGGCTTTTGGAACATCCATGGAAGAGACAGCAGCTTTGGCGGGTATTATGGCCAACAGTGGCATAAAGGCAAGCCAGGCCGGCACGTCTCTCAGATCAGGCTTTTTACGTCTTGCGGGACCTCCAAAAATGGCACAAAAGGCTATGGATGAACTAGGCATGTCTATGAATGATATTACTGCTGAACAAAAGGAAGCGGCTATGGCAATGGCCAGCCTTGGAATAAGCATGAGCGATTCCAAGGGGCCAAAGAAAATGTCTACAATCCTAACGGAATTAAGAAACAAAACCAAGGACTTAGGCAATGAAGAAAAGTTAGCTGCGATGAAAGCAATATTTGGCACTAACGCAGCGACTGGCTGGATATCGGTTATTGATAGCGGCAATGATACGTTTGACAACCTAGTAAAGGAACTAGAAAAATCAGATGGAGCCGCTGATAAGATGGCCAAAAGAATGCAAAACAATGCTCATGGCGCTGCTACACGATTTAATTCAGCAATGGAAAGCCTATCAATATCTGTGGGCAATTTATTCCTTCCGTCACTGACAAAAACTGGCAATGTGCTAGCAGAATTTATCGGCATAGCCTCCCAGAACCAGTGGGCAATAAATGCAGCTGGCGCTATAGGCACTATTACCATAGGTTTATCTGCTCTTAATTTAGCAGTTAAGGTAGGGAGCTTCGCTTACGCTGGTTTCCAAACTGTTTGCTCAGGCTGGAATACTATAGCAAATACATCTACAGGTTTACTGCTGAGGCAAAGGGTAGCTTTATTTGCACACAATGCAGCCGTGATGTTATCTTCGGCTGCAACCAAAATATACACTGCAACACAATGGGCTTGGAATATTGCCATGAGCGCCGGTAACATCGGCGTCCATACAGCCAAGATTGTACTTCACAAAGGCGTCACTTTAGCTGCATCAGCAGCAACCAAGGCTTGGGCAATAGCTCAATGGGCGTGGAATGCTGCGATGAGCGCCAATCCTTTAGGGCTACTGATTATAGGCGTATCCGGCTTAATTGCTGCTGGTTATGCACTTTATACTAGATGGGATGAGGTAAAACAATTCTTTGCTACCATTTGGGATAGCCCAACAGCCAAGACCTTGATGTTTGCTGCTGGCCCGATAGGCTGGATAGCTGGTGCCGGAAGCACCATTATAGCTAATTGGGATATTGTAAAGCAATGGTTTATAACAATGTGGGATGCTCCGGGTGATGTCTTACAACAATTCATTGATGGCATCGAAAATAAATTCAACGATGCTTTTGCTTGGCTCAAAGATAAATGGGAAAGTATTCAAAACTTTTTGAGCACACCTATTTTTGGAAAAGTCAACATCCTTGCTCAAAACACCGTGGGCAACACACCCAATATAGCTCAAAACGCTACCGGTGGCATCTACTCCAAGGGTGCATTCCTTACTACCTTTGCAGAGGAAAGCGGTGAAAGCGCAATTCCTCACACTCCCAACGCCAAAAACATAGGACTGCTAGCAAAAACCAACCAGATAATGGGCAACCCATTGGGCGTTGGCAATGGCGTAAATGTATATCCTCAAATAAATGTTCCGGTCCCTAATGCTAATATACAAATCATGCTTCCTGAACGTGACAAAAAACACGGAGCCTCAAGCAATACTGTATTCAGCCCTGTTTTTAGTCCCAACATCCAGCCTGCAGCCGTAAATATCATGCAACGCGCTGAAAGAGCTATGGCACCCATGGTCAACAATGTGTTCAAACCATTGATACAGTCTTCTGCTGTAAATATCCAACAGAACCAAGCCCTGTCTCCTATCGCTACCCTATTGGAAAAGCTTAAGCCTAGGGAGCAAGGTCGCGATGCAGTGAGCAATGGAGAAATAAACGCCACCTTTGCTCCCAATATAACCATCCAAGGCAATGCCGATGAGAAGAAGCTGCGCCAGGTGCTGGATGATGAGATGGCCAAGTTTAGGCGCATGCTGGAAGAACTCAAGAGCCAACAAAGGAGGGTAAGCTATGCTTGATACCTACACTACAATCCAAGGAGACATGTGGGACTCCATTGCCTATAAGGTGTATGGCAGCGAGGCCGGTATAAATACCCTGTTAGAAGCTAATCAGGAATATGCTGATATAGTGGCATTTTCCGCCAATATAGTTCTGCAGATACCAGAGTATAAAGCTCCTGAGAGCTCCAACCTACCTCCGTGGAGGCGATAACAATGGTGGATATCAACGCTAGAAAGTTCCAAGCGCTTGTAAAATACGATGGCAAAGATATATCCAGCGACCTTGAGCCATATCTAAAGAGCATTAGCTATACCGATAATATGTCGGGTGAGGCTGACGATTTGCAGATAACACTCATGGACAAGGACGGGCTGTGGCAATCCAGCTGGCTCCCTGAAAAAGGAGCTACCCTAGATGTGACATTTGTTCTCCATAACTGGGATGGAAGCGCCGGCGCTGTTTCGAGCCATGTTGGCCTTTTTGAGATTGATGAGATTACTTGCCAAGGAAATCCCAGCGAGGTGCAGATAAAGGCCATCAGCGTGCCTGATGACAACAATCTGCGCGGCAGCGAACACACTCGCAGCTGGGAAAAGGCAGAGCTAAAGCGCATTGCTAATGATGTGGCTGTGGGCGCTGGCCTAGAGCTTGCTTATGATATGGAGTACAATCCAAAGATTGACCGAGTAGAGCAAACTGAAGAGTCCGACCTGGGCTTTTTGCTAAAGCTCTGCAAGGACCACGGCTTGGCCCTAAAAATATGCAATAAGCAAGTAGTTGTCTTTGACGAGGCGGATTATGAAAAGGCAGAGCCGCTTTATACCATCATCAAACCGTATCGGGGAATGACTAGCAGCATTGGCGGAGCTACTATTACTGCTATCCAGTCCTGGAATCTCAAAAGTAAAATCAGAGATATTTACAAAGCCTGCCATGTAAAGTACCAGCAAGGCAAGACCAAGCAAACACTAGAGGCAACCTTTAAAGACCCGCAAAAGGAGTCTGGCAAGGTCCTAGAGATTAACGAACAGGTTGACACCATCGCTGATGCTGAACGGTTGGCCAAGAAGAAACTGCGCGAAAAGAATTGTGACGAGTTCACTGGCAATTTTAGCATCTTGGGCAATATTGGCCTCTTGGCAGCGGTGAACGTGACGCTGAGTGGATATGGCCGCTTTGATGGGAAATACATCATCACAAGGGCTACACACAGCGCTGGCAGCGGTGGCTACAACACTGACATAGAAGTCAGGAGGTGCCTAGATGGATACTAACATCTTAAAAAATGTACTGCGCATAGGTAAGGTATCGGCGGTGGATGGAGCTTCCTGCAGTGCTCGTGTAACCTTTAGTGAACAGGAGAACCTTGTATCACAATGGCTACCCGTGCTGGTCATAGGAAGTAAGGAAACAAGAGGGTATTGGGTACCGGAGGTAGACACCCAGGTGCTTTGTGTATTCCTCCCCAACACCAGCGGTCAGGGCCTTAAGGAGGGCTTTATCATTGGAGCTTTTTACAGTGATGTTGATACACCGGTGGAAAGCGACCCCGATGTGCGCAGCGTAACATTTGTGGACGGCTCCCGCGTCAGATATGACCACGGAAATATTGAAATCATCGCCAAAGGTGACGTAATCATTGAAGGCAGAAACATCTTTTTGAATTCCCAAAAAGCAAAGGAGGTCCCAAATGCCAGCAGCAACTAGATTGAATGATAATGATACAGGACATGACAGCTGTTCCCCTACCGCCCTAGCAACAGCCAGCCCCAATGTTTTTATCAATGGCAGAGGGGCAGGACGAGTTAATGATAGCTATGTTGCTCACGGATGTAAAGTGCATCCAAGCCACAGTGGAGTTATATCAGCCGGCAGCTCTACGGTCTTTATCAATGGCAGGCCTGCTGGCCGCATTGGTGATCCTGTGAGCTGTGGTGGCAGTGTGGCGGAGGGCAGCGGCGATGTTTTTATAGGCGGATAGGAGGATTGATATTATGCTTGTAGGTTTTATGGCTGGTGTGCCATTTATGGTATCAAAAGCCTTTGTACGTACCTTTGATGACTACAATCGCAATAGCGCAGGGAGATGGGCCAAACACGAACTCCTAGGCCAAAAGCCGGTACTTGAGTTTATTGGCCCTGACACCGAGAAAATTAGTTTTAGCATGCATTTGAGGACCGACCAAGGCATTGCGCCGGAAATGGAGCTCAACAAATTGCGTAAACTTAGGGATAAGGGAAAAACCTTTAGTCTTGTAATCGGCGGTAGGCCAATAACCCAAAACCTATGGGTGCTAGAATCGATTGGCGAAACAGTAATGCACTGGGGGCGCGCTGGCAGTATCCTAGCCATCAAAGTAGATGTTACCCTGCAAGAATATGTAGGAGGTAAAAAGCTATGACCTACGATGTTTTGACAATAAATACAGGTGGCATCAATTTTGCTCCTGCTACCGAGGCCGAGGAAATCCTGCAAAATGTACGCACGATAATCAGTACGCCAAAGTTTTCTGTGCCATTGGATAGAGAATTTGGCATTGATTGCTCCGTATTGGATAGGCCCATGCCGGTGGCACAGGCGCAGCTAGCATCCGACATTATTACGGCCATCAAGGACTATGAGCCACGGGCTTATGTAAGTGGTATAACCTATGAGGCTACCATTGATGGCAATCTTAGACCGAAAGTGCAGGTGACCATCGAAGATGATTAACCTAAATAGTTTGGCAGATGTTGTTTTTGTAGAAGCCGACAAGAGCAAAGTCGAAGCAATAGTAATCAGCGAATATGAAGGCATAACAGGTAGAAACTTGGCCAAGGGCGATCCAGTAAGACTGTTTTTGCTCTGCATCGCTAATATCATTATCCTGCTCTTAAACACTATCAATGAGACTGGCAAGCAAAACCTCCTGCGATATGCCAAAGGGATAAACCTAGACCACAAGGGCATTGAAATGGGCGTAGAACGCAAGGCAGCGACAGCTGCATCTACTACCATGGAAATAACCTTATCTACACCAAGAGGCACAAGCGTAACCCTGCCAAGCGGGACACGCTTTACGGCTGGCGATAACGTTTTCTTTGCCCTGCCTAGCATATTGGTAATACCGGCGGGGGCAACGAAAGGCAGCGCTCAAGCCGTTTGCCTTGACAAAGGCGCAGTAGGTAATGGTTACATACCCGGCCAAATTAAGACCTTGGTAGACCCTGTGCCGTATGTCGCTAGCGTGGTGAACACTACCGCTTCCGAGGGTGGCAGTGATATCCAAAGCGATGACAGCTATCGCGAGGATATTCAGATTGCGCCCGAAAAGTTCTCTGTGGCAGGCCCTACGGGCGCCTACGAGTACCACGCCAAGCATGCATCCAGCGATATTGTGGATGTATATGTTTGGAGCCCGGCACCGGGTGAGGTAGAAATTAGGCCCTTGGCAGAGGGTGGCACCATTCCTGGGGAAGAAGCGCTGGCCAATGTGCTGAATGCCGTTGACGACAGGAGCGTGAGACCGCTAACCGACAAGGTTAAAGTGCTGGCACCTGAGCAAGTGCCCTACGATTTATCATTAACCTACTACATTGATAAAAACGATAGCACCCAAGCCAATGCCGTCACAGCTGCTGTAACTGAGGCGGTTAACGGATACATCCTTTGGCAAAAGACCAAGCTGGGGCGCGACATCAATCCGTCCGAGCTCATAAGCAGAGTTATGCAGGCCGGCGCTAAGAGAGTTGTAGTTACAGCCCCCTTATTTACTGAGCTCGCCAGAACTCAGGTGGCAAAAGAAGGAACTGTGACTATATCTTTGGGAGGGCTGGAAGATGCTTAATCTAGGTGAAATCAAATTGGCGGAGACTTTGCCTCAGAGCATCAGCTCTGATGAGCAGGTGCAGAATATCTGCAAGGCCATAGAGCAAAGACTCTGGGAAATAAAAAAGCAAAGCGCTTTTGTGCTCCTGCTGCCAAGATTAAACGAGCTCTCTGAGGCCCTAGTGGATGAGTTGGCATGGGAATACCATGTAGATTTCTATACACCTGATTTGGCTATAGAGAAAAAGCGTGCTCTTGTGCACGAGGCCATAGCTTGGCACCGCATCAAGGGCACGCCGGCAGCGGTCGAGTCAGTATGCACAGCAGTGTTTCAGAGCGCCAGTGTTGAGGAGAATTGGCAGTATGGTGGCCAGCCCTACCACTTCAAAGTAAAAGCTGTTAAGGAAGCCGTTCCTAACGAAAAGGTCATTGACATGCTCATTGAAGCCATCAATGCTACCAAGAATACTAGGAGCTGGCTTGATGAGATAGGCTTTTATAGGGAAATGTTCCACATTTTCTATGTTGGCGCGCCAATGAGCAGGCTGAATACTATTGACGCTTGGCCATCAAAACTAACTGCCCCCAAGTTAAGCTTCACGCTGTATACGAGCAATGCTTTTACAGCACTAAAGCGCATTGATGCAAGCTACCCGAAATACGATTTCCCTGATGATGGCGTAGAGGTTGGCTTCTATACGGCACTGATTAGGAGCCTATATAGAAGCATCGATACAACAGCTGCTACTTTAAAAGCCCCTGTAGCTAGAATAGCCAATAGCTACAGAACTTTAATAAATTCTTTTAGGAGGATTGATATCTATGTCTAATTGGACCGGTTTTGTTCTCACCGAAAATGGACAAAGGATGCTGGCCAAGGCGGAGGCTGGAAAGACCTTGACCTTTACCAAGATAAAGCTTGGTGATGGCCAGGTTGCTAGTGGGCAGGATTTAACCAAGCTCACAGCTTTGGCTCACGCGGTGCAGGATGTTGGCATCTCCAGCATCACTCCCAAAGATGACGGCACCGTAGTGATTTCTGGCATTATCAGCAATGCAACCCTTGACAAAGGCTACTACATCAGAGAATTTGGCCTGATGGCAAGTGATCCTGATGCGGGCGAAATCCTTTATGCTGTAATGATGGATACAGCACCGGACTTTTTGCCGCCCAAGACTAGCTCGTCTGTAATCTCCGAACAGTACAACATCATAATGGGTGTTGGCAATGCATCTAGCGTCAATGTCATCGTTGACCCAGCTGGCCTTGCTACCATGGCATTGCTTGAGCAAAAATTCAGCGAGGAGAAGGCTGAAAGAGAAAAAGAGACCACCATTGTTACATCTTGGATGTCTGAAGCTTTTAACCTCATCCGCTTAGTTGACGAAAAGGCAAAAGCTCTAAAGGGCTTTGTTGTTGAAGCGGATTTGACTAACACGCAAGCTTATCCATTTAACAACAGCGTCAAAACCATAGCTCTGACCGGAGAAATGATTAGATTAACCAAAGACTACACTGTAATCGTAGAGGCAGCTCCTACGGGCGGGCATCTTGGTGATGTGCTCGTATCCGACAAAATGCTGAACGGCTTTAAGGTGGCCTATACTGGCAGCGCTACCAGCGCCCATGTAAAGTGCTATGTCCAAGGAGGTATGTAAAATGCCTTATATCCATGTGAAATCTGATGAAAGAAGAGCTCAGGAGTATCGTGTAGCCTGCGACTTTGGAGCTAATCTTGATAAGGCCGAAAACCGCGAGATGGTGGAATGCATCACTGCTCGCACGCGTGAGGCCTACGATGATTTGAGAAGAATGGAGGATAAAAGATAATGATTGAAGTAATTAAAACTCCCGGCAATCACATTGCCTATGCCACTACCGATAAAAGCGTTATTTTTGGGGACGAGGATTTATCCATCAATTTGAAAAATCGCCAAAAAGACGAAGCTGTGACCATTGATGTATGCGAGGATATCAATGGCGAGCTGACCATGGGCACCGCTGCAGGCCAGCGCTATGTAGCGCAAGTAGAGATCCCGGCCCGCGCTTACACTGAAACCGAGGAAAAGAACCCTGCATACGTTGAAGGCGGCACTGAAAGCGAATATGTTGTAAAACGTGAGCCTATGCCCTTTGACATCGACACTTGCACCATTTATCTGTGGGGATTGGAGGCTTAATTATGCATAATTTTGATGATTACAAGCTTGCTATTGAATCTATCACCGGTGGTAAGAACACCGTACTATTTGATGATGTAGGCATGCCCTCTGTCATGGTGGCTATCCCTAAGATGTTTTCTAACACCATCATTGATGGCGCCAACGCCACCGTGCATCCTGCATTTGTTGTGGACAATGTAGAAAAGGCAAAAGTATACCTTTCCAAATACATTAACATCATTTCTGGCGACCGCGCTTACAGCTTACCTCTCAAGGACCCCGGATGCCACGTAACGTTCCAGCGGTCCTTGGATGCTTGCCGTAAGAAAGGTGCTGGCTGGGGCCTGACTCCTTTTGCTCTCTGGAGCGCTATCGCACTGTGGTGTAAGAAAAACGGCACTATGCCTCATGGTAATAACAACTGGGGCAAGGATATTGACTACCATCATGAGCATGCGATTGCTATGACCTATGAGAGTGCAAGCGGCTCTAACCATCCGGGCGAGCCTAATAGAACGGCTACCGGCTCTGGCCCTGCAAGCTGGTACCACGACCACACTATGGCCGGCATCGCTGACCTCAATGGCAACGTTTGGGAGTGGAATGCTGGCATGCGTTTGGCAGAGGGAGAAATCCAAGTTATCCCGTATGGCAACTGCATGAAGCCTACCTGCAATATGAACGCAGACAGCACTGAATGGAAGGCTATCAAAGCTGATGGCAGCTTGGTTGATGGAGGCACTACTGGCACTCTCAAATATGACTATGTAAGTAGCAAGCCTACCATCTGCACTACGATTACCAACAAAGTCGGTACTGAAGAAAACGGCACCGGTGGAGCCAATACCTTTGAAAGCATCGTTGCTGCAAGCGGTATTACCATTCCTCAGCTGATTAAAGAGCTGGCCTTGGCTCCTGCTGATGCATCTGGTTATGAGGACGATTATTTCTACCTGAATAATACAGCTGCAGAGCGCGTGCCGATCCGTGGCGGTAGCTGGAGCAGCGGGCGCAATGCTGGTGTGTTCAACTGCTACCTCAATCGTGCCCGGTCCTATTCCAGCAGCCACATTAGCTTCCGCTCCGCTTATTATGAAGGGCTGTAAACTGGTCCCTGAAAAACTGATGGTCGCAGCGGTAGCTGCGACCGGGATAGAACAGCATGGATAATATCGGGACTAACACTGAGTTAGAACAAGGCAAGCCAAAACCCTTCCTGGTTAAAACCAAGATAGAGGATTTGATGGCTTATACAAAACAGGCTATAGCAAATTTTCCGAGAAACGAGCGACAGACGGCTGCAGAAATTAGGCGTATCATGCTCCTTACGTACGAGCTTGCAATAACAATAGAAAAGAGATATTACAAGAAAACTACGGCGCAGGAGCTAGACGTAAACATTGATATATTAAGGCATCTAGTTCGTACAGCTCGCGAAAACAAATACTATAGCCCAAATTCGCATCCGCCGCTATCACCCAAGCAATATGAAATCATCAGCAAAATGCTGAATGAGATTGGAAAGATGGTAGGCGGCTATCTGAAGAGCCTAAACAAATAGGCTCAAGGGTGTATGCCATACAACGGTGGCCTATGGCGCGTGCCGATCCGTGGCGGTAACTGGAACAACGAGCGCAATGCTGGTGTGTTCAACTGCAACCTCAATAATGCCCGGTCCAATTCCAACAGCAACATTGGCTTCCGCTCCGCTCTGCAATGCTTAATGCTAACATGGTGCATAATCTCTACGGAGACTGCAAAAGCATTCTAAGGGGCATATTTCCTTCCTGCAAAAGGAAAAGATTGCTTTGCCGTGGAGGCGGAAACGTCACACACGGCACCGGCGAAAGGAGAAAACTATATGTGATAACCATAGATACTCAAACTAACATGGCGGTAATAACCGATGCTTTTAAAATGGTTACCGATTTTGAGGAGCTCTATCAATCCTATCTCAAGGCTGCTAAAGGCAAAAGATTAAGGGATGATGTTCTGAAGTTCACTGATGGCCTAGAAGGCAATCTGATTGATATCCAGAACGAACTATTATGGAAAACCTATCAGGTTGGTACCTATCGCTCGTTTTACGTACATGAGCCAAAACTCAGACTCGTAATGGCACAGCAATTTCGTGACCGCATCGTTAATTGGGCCATATACAGGCAACTGTATCCATTCTACGACAAGGTCTTCATTGAAGACTCCTATGCTTGCAGGATCAATAAAGGCTCTCATAAAGCTGCTGACAGACTGCAGTATTGGCTATGCCAAGTGGATAGAAAACCAAGTAAGTGGTATTACCTTAAACTGGATATCTCAAAATATTTTTATCGCGTTGACCATGATATACTTCAAAATATCCTAAAACAAAGGATAAAAGATAGTGATTTGCTATGGCTTCTTGACACCATAATCAATAGCGATTCACGCAAATTTGGCCTACCCGCCGGCATGTCGCCAGAGGAGTGCACGGCTGACATGTGGTTGTATGATGTAGGCATGCCTATCGGTAATCTATCATCTCAACTGTTTGCCAACATCTATCTCAACGAGGCTGACTAATATATTAAGCACAAGCTTCACGCCAGAAAGTTTGTAAGATACATGGATGATAGCATCATCCTATCTGACAGCAAGGACCAGTTGGCGGAGTATTGGGAACTTATTGAGGATTACCTAGCACAGGAGTTGCATCTTGACCTTAACAAGAAAACCATCATAGCACCATGCGAAAAAGGAATAGAATTTGTTGGTTATAGAATGTGGGCTACCCACAGAATTCTCAAGAAGAGTACCACTAGAAGGATGATTAGGCATACTAAGAACCTGTGCAGTCTTTATCTGCAGCAGGCCATAGACGATGATTACCTCAAAAGATATCTCGCCTCTATAAACGGTACCTTATGCCATTGCAATGGCATGGGATTACACACAAAGCTTTACAGTATCTTTGATAATGCTGGCATAAAAGTCTATGATTTTTAGGAGGACAAAATGAACTACAAAATGCTAATTGACTCTATTCTTGGAGCACTTAAAACCTTGGCCGCTGGATGGAACTACAAAGCCATCATTGCGGCTATTTTCACAGTTTTGGTACACAAACATGCTATCTTATTCTACGGCTTTGCAGCCCTTGTGTTTGTTGACTGCTTCACTAAATGGATGGCGCTATCTCATAAATACCTAATCGAGCAAGGCAAAGCAGAGCCAACCGTTATCCAGTCAATTATTGGCATTAAGGCGGCAAGAAGCGCAGGTAAAATCTCTAGCGATGTCATGAAGCATCGATTTCTTGGAAAGATAGCTGTTTACTTAATGTGCGTCATGGCTGCAGCATCAGCGGATTTAATTATGGTACAGCTCAATCGGCCCATATGGGCCGTGACAACAATTATAGGATATCTCACAATTACGGAGGTGTTGAGCGTTATCGAAAACCTTAATGATGCCGGAGTGGAAACAGTGCAGGGGCTAATTGATATTATCAAGAAAAAGAAGGGATAAAAATGGATTTAAAACATTTGCTAGCAAAAGAAATAGCCGATGGTATTATTGCCACCGGCATTGAAGGCCGTTTTAATTCTGTAAGCTGCAGTACTGCTGGCAACTATCCGTCCATGGGCGTCAGCCAGTGGGAAGGAAAGCGCGGCGACAATCTATTATCTTGGATTGATGCTGGCCGAAAATTCATGGGACGCAGCTATACTGATATAGTAGATGCAGGAGAGCTTCGTGAGCTTCAAGACGCATTGAACTCTCCCCAAGGCCAGCACGCACAGCGTGAGATATTGGCAAGTGACTGCTTGGAATACGCTGAAAAATTGATGCCTCTGATAGCTGACAGCAAGTGTGTGATCTATGCTGGCATCTGGTGCCCAACATCTACTATAGTAGTAGAGATTTTCGTTAAAAACCGTATCAGGTGGGGCTACGATGTAAACAATTTAGATGTCCTGCGAGATGTATTCCGCGACCAATATTGGAAAGCTGCTGACGTTGGCGAGAAATATCAGCAAGGATATGCAAACCGTGCTGAAAGCACTTATCAGTATTTACTCAACCATGATATAGATTGGAGTGTGCTTGATGTATGAGGATTTTAATCAAAAGATGCTATTTCGTACTACTGCTGTTATTTGCATTATTCTTGCCATTTTCGGCTCATGCATATACCTTGGATGCAGACGAGAGCGCAATCAGGGTGCCGATGCAGGAATGGATAGAATTAAAGAGCAACAACAAGCAGCTGCAGATCAAATTGACAGAGCTGGAAATGAACTTGAATATGCTGCAAGCTCCGTCCACCGAGCTGGTCGAGCTGTTGAAGAAGGCCGGGAGCGAGCTAGAAGAGTCCAAGCAGAAATTGGACAGCTCCAAAGCATCGTTAGAGAGTGCAGAACTCTCGCAGAAGCTAATGGCAGAATCATTACAGGAACTGAGCAAAAGAATTCAAGAGGAACGGGAACAGCAGGCCAGGACTGAGAAGCGTCTTAAAAGGCAACGAAATTCATGGATAGCTTTAGCTTTCGTTACGTTAATATACAAAATTAGTTCCTGACAATCTTTACAGCTTAAAAAAATGCATGGCCTACTAGGCAAAAATAAAGAAAATCATGCAATAAATGTGCAATATATTTGCGATATTTACTTGAAACTGTTTAGAGTAGAAAGAACTCGCAAACCCTTGCTACACAGGCATTTTGGGCTTTTCTCAAATCTGGCAAAACCACCATAAAAGCTTTTCGGGTACAAGAGGCCGTGAGTTCGAATCTCGCCGCCCCGACCAAATGGAAAATCAAGAACCGCTAGAGATGGCGGTTCTTTTTTTTTGCGCAAAAATAACACCAAACATTCTTTTTTTGGTATCATTTCGGGTATGATAAAATATCAGTACTTTTGTTGCTTAAAAAGATACAAAGAGGCAAAAAAATAGCGCCCTACATGAGCTGAAAAGTTAGCTCACGCAAGGCGCTGTTTGCAGTTTTTTATACCTTTTTGCCCTCCTGAGCACAGTAGGCGATAAAGCCTTCCATGGCTTGGGTGAGGCAGTCCTCCTTGTAGTAAATATTGATATTGCGGGTGGTGAGGGGGTCTGCTATTTTGTAAAAAATCAGGTTCTGGGTGGGCTCCATGTATTTTAGCAGGGAGTCCCGCAAAAAAACAATCCCTTGGCCGGAGCGGGCCAAAAAATAAAGCGTATAAAAGTCCTCTATTTGACCCACGATGGTGGGGTGCATATTTTTATTGTTGAACATGCGCATAGCCCGCTTATACATATCCTTGCTCTTTTTATGCAGAATAAAGGGGTAATTAGCAAAGAAATTTATGGGTACCGCCGAAAACTTTTCGTTTAACCATTTGCCGGAGGTAATATCCTTCAAGGTAACCGCATAGCTTTTCAAGTGGTCGTTGATGGCAAAGGAGGCGGGCACTGCTAGGACCAGGTTTTCCGACCTTATAGGGAGCATGTGGCAATGCTTAACGTTGCTATTATGAGCCGTGATGACTAAATCCACTTCCTTTTTTTGCAAAAGCTGCAGGGCCTGCTCCGTGGAATATTCTATGCATTTAAAGCTAATGTGGGGATTGAGCTTTTGAAAATTCTGTGTTAATTGCTTGATAAAATTTACAAAAAAGAAGGCGGAGCTGCCAATAACGATTTCCCGGCTTTGGTTATCCGTGGCGGCCAGCTCTTTATAAAGCTTATCCTCGATATGCTTGATTTTTTTGGCGGCCTCAATGTACCTTTCGCCTGCGTAGGTGGGCCTGATGGGCTTCACACTGCGGTCAAAAAGCTTGATGTTCAGTCGTTGCTCCTCCTTGTGTATAATGGCGCTGAGGGCTGGTTGGCTGATAAAAAGATTGGTGGCCGCCTTTGAAAAGCTTTTATCCATGCTCACTTGTAAAATGTATTCCATAACCTTTTCCATGCTGTAGCTCCTTTAATCATGTATGTAACAGTGCTTCTTATGCTTGTATTATGGATATAGTAATGTTTTTTGTCAAAATAGTGCAGAGATAAAACTGTGCAAATGCCTGTGCTTAGGCTATTCTGCGACTTTTAATATAAGTTTTTTTATATATTAAAGCATAGTTTTTAGTATTAGTCAAATCCCGGAGTGTTTGGGTATAATGTGGTATATGAAGTAAAATTGTTACTTTACAAGAGACATGATTTATATGTAGGGAGGAAAGTAAATGATTGATTTACGTAGTGATACGCTGACGATGCCTGATGCAGAAATGCTGGAGAGCATCTTAACGGCCAAGCTGGGCGATGATGGCAGAGTGGATGCCAACGGCAGGGGCGAGGATTTGACCATCAACCAGCTGGAGGATATGATGGCGGAGCTGACCGGCATGGAGGCAGGTCTTTTATGTCCCACCGGTACCATGGGCAACACCTGTGGCGTTCTCTCCTGGTGCAAGGCCAAGGACAGGGTGTTGGTTCACGAGCAGCAGCATTTGCTGTTAACAGAAAAGTTCTTGTTTGACGAGGAATACTGCCGCATGGAGCCTATAAAATATGCTATGAACGAGCATATGACTCCGGATGTGGAGCAGATTGATAGACTTTTGGCTGAGTCCGGTGCCAAGCTCCTGTGCCTGGAAAACACCCACAATTTTTCCGGTGGCTATGTAATACCGGTGGCAGAAATGGCCAAGCTGCGTGCGGTAGCAGATAAGCATGGCGCCCACATCCATATGGATGGCGCAAGACTTTTGCATGCGGCAGCGGCGTTGGGCGTTCCGGTAAAGGAAATTACCCAATATGTGGATTCCGTAATGGTGTGCATTTCTAAGGGTATTGGTGCTCCTGTAGGCTCCGTGCTTTGCAGCACCAAGGCGCAAATCGCCAAGGCTCGCGAAATCCGTAAGGTTATTGGCGGTGGCATGCGTCAGGCTGGCATTATTGCCGCTCCCGGTATTTATGCCTTGGAGCATAATCTGGAGCGTATGAAGGAGGATATTGCCAATGCTAAGCTCACAGCATCTTTATTGCAGGGCAAATTAAAGAAGCTTTCCATGCAGGACGAGGTGCAATCCAATATTTTGGTGCTGGATGTGAGCAAGGCCAGCGTTACCCCGTCAGAGTTTTGCGCATTGGCTGAGCAAAAGGGACTGCTTATCAAAACTGTTTTGAAAACCTGCGTAAGACTGGTTTATTACCGTGGTATAACCAGCGAGGATGCCAAAAAGGCAGCGGCAATCATTTTGGAATTGGATCAGCAGATTTAATTCATATATTCAGATTTTAGGAGGGCGAAAGCAATGGAATTGTTTGGAAAGAAAATTAGCTTAACTACCCAAATCTTTATTGCCATGATTTTAGGTGCTATTTTAGGTTTGATGTTTGGACCTACGATGAAGGCACTGGGCTTTATTGGTACCATCTGGCTAAATTGCGTCAAGATGATTGTAGTGCCTATGGTATTGGTAACCATCATTACAGGTATTATTTCCCAAAAGAATTTGAGCTCCTTAGGACGCATTGCCTTTAGAATTATTGCGTATTATATTTTGACTACTCTGGTAGCAACTGTAGTAGGCCTGGTAGTTACCGGCGTGCTGCGCCCCGGCGATTTTGCTAACTTCACTGGCTTGGCTTCTAAAAAGGTTGTGGGCTCTGCAAGCATTACTGTGGCCCAATTCTTTACCTCCATGTTCACCACCAACATGTTCCAAACCTTTGCCAAGGGTAATATCGTACAAACCTTGATTATTGCGGTTATGACTGGTATTGCCATTATGAAGGTTGCCAACGAGGAGCATAAGGAAACCCTGAAAAAGATGTTTAACGCCATCAACGCTATGGTTTTCTCCTTAATTGGCATGGTTATGAAGGCATCTCCCATTGGCGTATTCTTCCTCATGGCGGACTCCTTTGCTAAATATGGCGCCAGCATTTTCACCAGCATGGCTAGCTTGGCCGGTGTATATTATCTGGCCTGCCTGCTGCATGTGTTGTTGGTTTATGGCGGCGTGCTGTGGTTCACCTGCGGCATCAACCCCCTACGCTTTGTTAAGGAAAGCGCCGAGCTGTGGATGTACACCATTACTACTTGCAGCAGTGTTGCTTCCATCCCTGTAAACATTAAGGTTGCTAAAGAAAAATTCAATGTTCCTGAGCGTATTTCCAGCTTTACCATTCCTTTGGGCTCCCAAATGAACTATGACGGCAGCGTTATCCTGTATGGCTGCGTAATCACCTTTATCAGCCAGGTAATCGGTGCGCCGTTGGATGTTGGCACCATGGTTAAGGTTGTTGTTTTGTCCGCAATTTTGTCCACCGGTGGCGGTGGCATTCCCGGCAGCGGCATTGTGAAGCTGTTCGTTATGGTTGAAGCCTTTGGCCTACCCACGGAAATCGTTGGCATCATTGCTGCCTTCTACCATATCTTTGATATGGGCACCACCACCAACAACTGCTTGGGCGACTTGGCCGGCACCATTTTCGTATCCAGAATGGAAGAAAAACAGGAGCAGGCTGCGTAAGCCGCATCGTAGATGCTGGCGAACGAGGGCAAATATGAGCTGAAAAGTATCCAAACAAAAGAAGCGCCAAAGCGCAGTGAAGAATGTGATTTTTACAATAACATCTATTCACTGCGCTGGGGCGCTTTTTTCGCTTTTTGTGGCGGGAGTGTTATTCGGATGCAGGGGGCTGAAAGATGGCTGGGGAGGTTCCGGGTGCGGTGATGTGGGGTGTGAGCAGGAGCATAACCTCCACCTTGCTGCGCTTTTTCGTGTGATTGCTAAAGAGCTTGCCCAAAAGAGGCAAATCTCCTAAAAAGGGGATCTTTTGCAGGGTGTTTTGCTCCTCCTCAGAAATCAGACCGCCAATAACCAAGGTTTGGCCGGAATACATGCGCACATTAGTGTCCGCCATGCGGCTTGTAATGCGGTAATTTTTCAGCTCGCTAATAAGCACCGGCGTGCTGACCTCCGTGTGCACCTTGGCAGTAACCATTTTGCCATCCTGGCTGATTAGAGGCTGGTATTGGAGCTTGATGCCTGCATCCAGATATTCTGTAGCAGTATAATAACCGCCGCTGTCATGCTTTTCCGTTTGGACTGGAATATGATCGCCTATAAAAATGCTGGCCTGGCGACCTGGAATGGTGATAATGCGGGGCCTTGCCAGGACCTTGGCCTTGCCTTGGCTGATGAGGGCATTCAAAGTGGCGTTAAAACGAAAGGCATAGCCACGCCAAAATTTAAAATTGCCTCCATAGGTATTGGTGCCGCTGTCACTATCCTCGGCTTCATCGTCGGTGTTTACTTCCCTTTGGGGAATAGTATCCCAGCTCCAGTTGATGCCCAAGCTTTTATTATGCTCCTGACTAAGGGCAATGATTTTTGCCTCTAAGGTAACCTGTTTTGTAGCAGTATCCAGCTCCTTGAGCAGGGCACATAGACGCTGATGCTCTGCTTCAGGACCGAAAAGAATGAGACTGTTAGTGCTTTTATCCATGCCAATTTTTCCGCTAAAAAGGTCTTTAATAGAGCTAGCCAGCTCATCCACTTGTGCATAGCTCAGGGGATAGAGCCTTTGTACAAGGGGTGGGGCGATAGGGGCGGCGGTAGCAGCACCAGGCATGGAGGAAGCAGCCATAAGCTGGGGTGCAGGTGCTAAAAAGGGATTACGGTCTAGATTTTGGGCCTCTGCTATTGGTAAACAGAAAAACAAGCTGGCAATCCAGCCATAGATTAAGATTTTATTTGCTTTCATCATCACAATAGACTCCTTTGTGGGAATTAGATGCATCGATTAGATTATAACGCGGGAACAATCTAAATACAATACCTAATTGTGAAATATCAGAAAAATCCTAATAAAAACTTGAATTCTGAATATTGTGTGCTACAATAAGGGTAAGCCAAGCGCACTTAAGAAAATGCTAGAAGCATGAAAAAGCGCGCAGCAAAAATGTTTCACACAAAGGATGGAGATGGATGCTTTATGGAATTAGTGCATAATGGCAAGCTGGCCCAACAGCTACTTGAGGAGGCTATCAATAGCAGAGCCAGTGATGTGCATGTGGAGCCTTTGGGCAGGGAGGTGCGTGTGCGTATGCGCATAGATGGCCTGCTGCAGGAGCTGTGTCGTTTGCCTTGGAGCAGCTATACTACCTTGGTGAGCCAGCTCAAGGTGCTCAGCGGCATGGATATTGCCGAAAAAAGACTACCTCAGGATGGGCGTTGGCAGCTGAATGTGGCAGAGCGTGTTATTGATTTGCGCTTGTCAACTTTACCAACAATTACTGGTGAGAAGGTAGTAGTGCGTATTTTGGACCAGGAGCAGGGCGTGCGTCGCTTGGAGGATTTAGGAATGAGCAGTGCGAATTTGCGGCGCTATCGGCAGATGTACGGAGCAGCCAATGGTTTACTGTTGCTTACAGGCCCCACCGGCAGCGGCAAAACCACCAGCCTGTACGCCACTTTGCAGGAGCTAAAGCAGGAGGGGTTGAATTTGGTCACGGTGGAGGACCCGGTGGAGTATAAGCTGGAGGGTATTAATCAGGTGGCTGTTAATCGTAAGTCAGGCTTGGATTTTGCGACTGGGCTTCGTGCCTTAGTTCGCCAAGACCCGGATATTATTATGGTGGGCGAGATTCGCGACCGTGAAACGGCCGCGATGGCGGTGCAAGCGGCTCTCACAGGTCACCTTGTACTTAGCACCCTCCACACCAACAGCGCCGTCGGCGCTGTTGCGCGGCTGCTGGATATGGGCGTGGAGCCCTATCTATTAGCAGCCGCATTGCGCGGGGTGCTGGCCCAGCGCCTTGTGCGGCGCGTCTGTGCGCACTGCGCTGCGAGCTATGCACCTTCGCCCCAGGAGCTACGCTTTCTCGCTCCGGCAGCGCCCGCTTTGCTCAGGCGGGGCGAGGGCTGCGAGCACTGCCGGGGCACCGGCTTTTGTGGTCGCCTTGCTGTGCAGGAGTTATTGCCCGTGGACGAATATATGGGGGACTTAATCAGCGCCGGTGCCGGCAAGGCAGCGCTGTTAAGCCACGGCGCCAGCCTGGGCTGGCGCAGCCTGTATGCCGATGCTGTGGACAAGGTGCTGGCGGGACAAACGACGGTGAGCGAGCTGTGGCGCGTGGGGATTACAGGTGACGCGGTGGCGCAGGAGGTAAAAAATGTGCATTAGTCTGATTCAGGAGGCGCGCCGCCTGGGCGCCTCCGATTTACACTTAACCTGCGGCGGCGCACCCATGGCGCGCCTGGCAGGGCGCCTGCTGCCCCTGGCTGCGACGCCTGTCGCAGCCCCGCAGCTGGCGGAGGTTGTGACGCTGCTGCCTGATAGAGCCCGGCAGCAGCTGGAGCGGCGGGGCGAGGTGGACTGTGCCTGGGATTGGGGCAGTGAGCGTTACCGCCTGAATATTTATCGCCAAAAAGGTCAATATGCCATGGCCGTGCGCCTGTTAAACAGCACTGTGCCGGAATGTGAGACATTGGGGCTGCCACCGGCCTTGCAGGCGGTGACGGAGCTGACGCAAGGCCTGGCTCTCCTTGTGGGCCCCACGGGCAGCGGCAAAACCACGACACTGGCGTCGCTGGTGCAGCGCATCAACGTCACCAAGGCAGTGCATATTATCACCCTGGAAGACCCCATAGAATATGAATATCCCGCTGGCAAAGCTTTGATTCACCAGCGGGAAATAGGTCGGGACACGCTGAGCTTTGCCCGTGGGCTACGGGCAGCTCTGCGCGAGGATCCGGATGTAATTTTGGTAGGGGAGCTGCGGGACAGTGAAACCATGGCCATTGCCTTATCCGCAGCGGAGACGGGACATTTGGTGCTGGCGACGCTGCATACCCAGGACGTGGTCACCAGTGTCAACAGAATTCTTGATATGTTGGGGGAAAACCAACAGCAGGTGCGGAGCCAGCTGGCAGAAAGCTTGGCGGTGGTGGCCAGCCAAAGGCTGCTGGCCCGGGCCGAAGGCAACGGGCGGGTGGCAGCCTTTGAGGTGCTGGTAGCGACGGATGCCGTGCGCCATTTGATCCGCGAGGGGCAGAGCCACCAGCTGCACAGCTATTTGCAGACGGGTGCCAAGGCTGGCATGGTGACCATGGAGGAGAGTGTGAAGAGCTTGAGAAAGATGGGATTGGTGAAGTGAGATTAAAGAATTTCCTCACGAATAAGCGTGTTCATCATCTTTTGCTTGCCTAAAACCCACAGCAGGTCGTTCTTTTCAAACACAAGGTCCACGTTGGGATTGGTAATGGTAAAGGCGCCACGCTCGAGGCCAATAACCAGACAGCTCCACTTGTGGCGCAAATCCGCCGCCTTTAAGGAAGTGCCCAAAATGGGCGAATGCTCGTCAATAGTAATCGCCAAGGACAGAAACTGCTGCTCCGGTGCATAAGCATGGTCCTCCAGCATAAACTGGCGCAGCGTTACCGGGCCCCACAGGCGGTGCAGCTCCAAGTGGCGCTGGACAATAGCCGCATCCATAATCTTGAGCTGTCCTTCCGTGCCAATTACCAGCAAATTAGCCTCCTTGGTTACCGTAACCTCGCCACCTGGCATATCAATAGCGCCCTGGGGCGTGCGCATTTGCAGCACATTGCAGCCATAATACTGGCGCACAGCCAGCTGCTTCATGGTTTTGCCAATGATGGGGGAATTATCAGCCACCCTGTAATAAGCCAAATAAAGCTTTTCGTCGAACCAATTGGCCTGCTCGCCCTCTTGGGCGCCTTCGGCCTCGCGGTGCTTACGCATATGCTTCTCGTTGAGATTAACCAAAAAGCGGGACTCGATGCGCAAATACTCGCCCATGAGCCAATCGCTGGACGCAATGAAATACACAGCCACGATAATGGACCCAAAGGCCAACATACCGTGCATGCCCACTAAATCGTTAAACACAAAATACAGGGATAGAGCGGCTACAAGTACCTTGCCTGCCACCAAAATCATCAGGGGCAGGTGATTGGCCCGGCGCTTGAACCACAAAATGGAAAACAGCTCCGCACTGCCAGCCCTATTCACCAATACAGCACGCAAAATGGGGGACATCACCAAAAGGGATGCGCCCGCCGTAATTAAATTAGCATAAGGTAGCTCCATCCGCTGCAAAGCGGGGAGAAAATACAGAGCCGCCGCTAACACAATGGCGAAAAGCAGGGTGGCATAAATCACCATATGCAGCACATAATCCGTCAAAAGATTCTTCCAATCCTGGTCGCCCTTGCTATCGTTATTATCGGTGTAACGCTCCAGCCAGTCCAAAACACGTTGGGGCAGGATACTCACTAGCTTGGCATAAGCAGGCTCCGCCGCGTTAATAAAAAAGGGCGTGGTAAAGGTAGTGATTACGGATACGGCCACGATAATGGGATACAAAAAGTTGCTGGTTACGCCCAAATTCATACCCAAGGTGGCCAAAATGAAGGAAAATTCGCCGATTTGCGTCAGGGAAAAGCCGCATAAAACAGCAGTGTGCAGCTTTTGACCAGCCGCCAGCACGCCGCAGGTGGAAAAGAACAGCTGGCCTAAAATCGTGGTAGCCACCAAAACAGCCACCGGCACAGCGTAATCTGCCAGCAGGGCAGGATTAACCATCATGCCCACGGATACGAAAAAGACCGCGCCAAAAAGGTCCTTAATAGGAGAAACAAGATGCTCGATATGCTCCGCATTGGGGGCTTCCGCAATCAAGGAGCCCATAATAAACGCGCCCAGGGCAGAAGAAAAGCCCAGGCTCGTCGCCAAATATACCATGCCTAGGCACAGGCCAATGGAAATCACAACCAGCGTTTCATCGGTCATCAAAGCTTGGGCCTTCTTGAAAAAGGTGGGGATGAGATACATGCCCGCCACAAACCACAGCACCAAAAAGAACACCAAACGACCCACGCTCATCACAAGCTCCGTTGTGGAAATGCCGCTGGTCGCCACCGCAATGGTGGAAAGAATAACCATCATGGCGATGCCCGCAATGTCCTCCACGATGAGTACGCCAAAAACAACCTCTGTAAAGCTTTTTTCACGCAGCTGCAAATCATCAAAGGCCTTGATAATAATGGCTGTGGAGCTCATGGAAAGCATGCCGCCTAAAAAGATGCTATCCATATGGCTCCAGCCCAAAAGCTGGCCCACGCCGTAGCCCACAAACAGCATACTAAAGATAATCACAGCAGTGGAAACAAAGGCCGTGCTGCCCACCTTCTTTAGCTTGTAAAAGCTAAACTCCAGGCCCAAGGCAAAAAGCAAAAAAATCACGCCAATCTCCGACCAGGCGGACACATTGACCTTGTCCGTTACCGTGGGGAAAAAGACGAAATTGGGGCCTGTGATAAAGCCGGCAATAATATAGCCCAAAACCAGAGGCTGATTTATCTTTTTAAAAAGAATGGTCGTAACACCAGCCACCAAAAGAATCATGGCTAGGTCAGTAATAATCGTTGGTAAATGACTCATAAGTGCGCTCCTCAGAAAATAAGATGTCAAGGCTAAGAAACTTTGCCAAAAACGGGTGCTTGGTGTATAATAATAATATTGTCACCCAATAGTTCTATTATACAATATCTGCATGGTTTAGGACGAGGGATGGCAGTGAAAAATAAGTAAAATAATTTATTTAATTATACAGCATATTGGAGGAGTAAAGATGGACGAGAAAAATACCAATTTAGTCTTGATTGATGGGGAAATTATGCCCATGGAGGAAGCCTTTGTGGATGTAAACGACCGTGGCCACAATTTTGGCGATGGCGTTTTCGAGCTGGTGCCCGTGTATAATGGTCGCTGCTTTGCACTTTTGCCCCTGATGAATAATCTGTTTGATTCTGTTATTTCCGTAAAAATTCCCGGCGTATATATGATTGAAGAGCTGGTTGAGTTCCACGAGAATTTAATCGCTGCAACGGGTCTCGAAAACTGCGAAATTTATACCCAAATTACCCGTGGCAGTGCTCCCTATGGCTTGGCTTATCCAGAGCCCTGCGTGCCCCGTCTGACCATGTTTGCTGTGCCGGTGGACCGCGAGGCGCTGGCCGAAAAGCGCTCTAAGGGTGTCAACGTTATTACCGAAAAGGACGAGCGTTGGAGCCGCTGCGATGTCAACACTCTGAACCGTCTGCCCGAGGTTGTGGCTAAGCAAAAGGCCACTATTAGCCGCGCCTTTGATGCTCTCTTTGTGCGGGATGGCAAAATCACCGAGGCTACCGAAGCCAGCTTCTTTATCTACAAGGACGGTGTGCTCTGGACCCATCCGGAAAACAATTTCATCCACAAAAATGTGGTTCGTCGCCTGTTGATGGAGCGTCTGTCCAAGGATTTGGATTTGCAAATCATCGAGCGCCCCTTCGACAAGGAATTCGCCCTGAAGGCTGACGAAGCCTTCCTGTGCGGTCCCCGCTGCGAGTTTATGCCTGTGACCAAAATCGACCGTGGCTTTGTCAATGGCGGCAAGGTGGGCGAGCTGGTGCCCAAGTTGCAACAGGCTTACACCGAATTCGTGCTCAAGGAATGCCCTGCCAAATAATACTTTGACTAGCTAGGGATAGCGCCTGCTGCGGTGGGCGCTTTTCTTATTTGTGAAGAAGTTGTTAATAGTGATTATTTACTGGTTTACTTTTTCATTATTATGGTATAATATACTAGATTAGTAGTTATTTGTTAGGGAGGTCTTGAAAATTTTAGAATTCCAAAAGGTTACTTTAGCTCAAAAGCCATTGTTTGAAAGCTATATATCTAAAAGCCATCAACGGGGCAGCGAATGCGCCTTTTCCAACAACTATGTGTGGCGGGATTGCTACCATATTTATTGGTGCGTAGCCCATGACTTTTTGCTCTATAAGGTGCGCCGCAATGGGGTGGACTTTTATTTGCAGCCCTTTGGGGGCAAGGACGAGGATTTGCCCCGTCTGATTGAAGAAATTCGTGAAAGCAACGGCGGTCCCTTTGAAGTGCACGGCATTTATGATTTTACCAAGGAGCGCTTTGAAAGGGTTATGCCCGGCCTTGAATACGAGGAGGACAGGGATAACTGGGACTACGTGTATCTGCGGGAGAAGCTGGCAACTCTGAGCGGACGCAAGCTGCACGGGCAAAAGAATCACTACAACGCCTTTTGCAAGGCGCATCCTGATTTTACCTATGAGCCCATTACCTTCGCCAATATGAGAGAGTGCTTGGAATTTGGCGAAAGATGGTGCAACGAGCACAAGGCCGAGGACCCAAGTCTAGAGTGCGAGCTTTACGCCATTCAGCAGGCCTTTTTGAGCTTTGAACAGCTGGAGCTGCGGGGTGGTGCTATTCGCTTTGATGGCAAAATCCAAGCCTTTAGCTTTGGTAAAAAGATTAATGAGGACACTGCGGTGCTGCATGTGGAAAAGGCGGACCATAATGTGCGTGGCCTGTACACCGCCATTACCAAGGAATTCGCCGCCCATGCCTGGGACGACGTGGTTTATCTCAATCGGGAAGAGGATATGGGCATTCCGGGACTGCGCAATGCCAAGGAGGCCTTGCATCCGGAGTTTATGGTAAAGAAGTATAACGTTCATTTTAAATGAGGTGCGACATGATTTATCGTGTGGTCAATGAAGAGCGCATGCCCCAGGTGGCAGAGTTGTGGGATTATTGCTTTGAAAAGCGCGAGGAGCCTTTTTTTAAATATTATTTTGGCGAATATGTGGGCAAAAACAATATGGTCATCGGCGGCTTTGAAAAGGTGGGACCGGCGGATGAAGAGGGCAAGCAGCAAGAAAAGCTGCGTACCATGGTGCATGTGAATCCCTACATGCTGCGCATTAGAGGACAGGAGCAGCTGGCGCCCTATTTAGTGGGTGTGGCCACGGCGCCGGAGGCCAGGGGGCAGCACGCCTTTGGACCACTCTTGAACACCACCTTCGAGGTACTGCGCTCCGAGGGCTTCACCTTCGCCACCCTGATGCCGATTTATGCAGGTATCTATCTGCCCTATGAGTTTGCCTATTGCTATTATGGCTTGCAGTATAAAATGGCGCTGGCGGACCTGGGCCGGGAGCTGGCCAAGGCGCCTGGCAAGGAGCTGGCGGTGGAGCGGGTGGCTCTGGACAAGGAGCTTTTGGCGCCCCTTTATGCCAAGCTGACGTCACAATATAATGGCGTGCCCCTGCGCACGGACTTTCAATGGCATAAGCTGCTCACGGTGCACGCCTTGGAGGGCATGCAGTGCGCGATAGTATATCGCGCAGGGGAGGCCTGTGGCTACATGTTCTATTACATCAGCGAGGGCTGCTTTACGGTGCACGAGCTGCTCACGGATGGTGCGGACGCACGCAATCGTTTGCTGCAATATGCGGCTATGCACCAAAGCTCGGCTAAGGAGTTTTCCTGGCTGGCACCGGCCTGGGACAAGACGTATCTTGGCTTTGCAGACCAAAGCCTGTCGCCCCAGCTGCGCCCCTTTATGACGGCCCGCTGCCTGGACGCGCGCAAGGCGCTGGGCCAGCTGGCGGTGCCCGAAGGGGCGCAGGCTGGGAGCGTGGTGCTGCTCCTGACGGATAAGGTGCTGGACCGAAATAATCATCTGCTGAAGCTTACAGTGGACGCTGGCGCCGTGGCGGCAAAGAGCACCATTGATGTGGAGGAAGTGACCATGGATATGGGCGCGTTCACCCAGCTTTATTTTGGCGCCTTTAGCGCCAAGGAGCTGTGGGAGGCAGGGCGCCTGCGTGTCAACGCAGGCGCGGAGGCAAAGCTGGCTTTGCTCGACAGCCTGCTGCCCAAGCGGCGTAATTTTATCAATGAGTATTTTTGAGGCTGTGCTTGCGGATTGTGCATGTTAAGGTAAGCATGCACAACGCCGATTGCGCTGTTTTACAGTGATTGGTGCTTTAGTTATCACAAAGCGTTTGTTTCCTATCCCATTTTAGGTATGATAAATTTTCAGCACTTTTGTAATGGTATAATAGACAGATAAAAGAAGCGCTCCGGTGTGGGCAAAGAAAAAGCCACTAGTATTGTATTTAAGGATCTAGACAGGGATAAAGAAAAATAGGTAAATTACCCTCAGTAAATGGTAAATGTGGTATAATTTTAGGGAAAGGAAGCGCTGCAAACGAAAATAGCTTTAAATAACGTAATGTGGTGCTGGAGGTGTTTATTATGAGTGCAAATTGTTCACATAATTGTGCTGAATGCCATAGTGATTGTAATGAGCGTACTGCTCCCCAGAGCATGCTTGAGCCGTTGAATAAAAATTCTTCTGTTAAGAAGGTAATTGGTGTGGTTAGCGGTAAGGGCGGCGTAGGCAAGTCCTTGGTTACTTCTATGTTGGCTGTTTTGGCCCAGCGCAAGGGTTATCAGGCGGCTATTTTGGATGCGGATATTACGGGCCCTTCCATTCCCAAGGTGTTTGGGGTGCACGGTAAAGTTTTTGGTAACGAAGCGGGAATTTTCCCTGCGGAAACTAAGTGCGGGACGAGGATTATGTCCATAAACTTGCTGTTGCCCAATGAAGGTGACCCTGTGGTATGGCGTGGCCCGGTGATTGCTGGGGCTGTTAAGCAGTTCTGGTCCGAGGTGAACTGGGAGCAGGTAGATTATATGTTTGTGGATATGCCTCCCGGAACTGGTGATGTGCCGCTGACGGTTTTCCAATCGCTGCCTTTGGATGGCATTGTTGTGGTAACATCTCCTCAAGAGCTAGTGGAGATGATTGTGGAGAAGGCAGTGAAAATGGCAGGCTTGATGGATATTCCTGTTTTGGGCTTGGTGGAAAATATGGCTTATTTTGAGTGTCCTACATGTCACGATAAGCACTATATCTTTGGCCAGAGCCATATTGATGCTTTGGCGGCAAAGTACCAAATTCAAAGCACTGCTCAAATTCCGCTTGCTCCAGCGCTGGCAGATTTGTGCGACCACGGCAGTATTGAGGAGTTTGCAGGCAATTGGCTAGATAGTATTTTGGAAAGAATTATAGAATGAAATATTCCCCACATGAGCTAAAGGTACAGCTTGTGTGGGGAAATTTTGTACGCTGGGGAGCACTTGCCTTGGCTTAGCAGTGGGTTAGCGTGGAAGAAATGCTAGCGATGGATGTATTTGCGCCTACGCTGATTGCCATAAATCTGTTTTTGGAAAAATGCGAGCCGTGAGGCGTTTAGTGGCTGGAGGTGGTTAAGCTGTACCCCGAGGGCAGTGCTTCGGCTTTGTTTTTCTTTATGTTATTACTAAGGATTGTTTATGACCTAGCCCGCCTGTCATTGCCGGAGCGGGAGTAGAAATCCCGTTTGTCAGCATACATTCTTGCTTCGGCTGTTTTCAATAGCTCGTCCATGCTGATTTCACCATGACTATGGCAATGACCGGTGGAAACAAAGTAACCATGGGCTTTGATGGCGGTTATAGCTTGTGTTAGCAATTGCTCAACATCTTTGCTTTTTTTGTTGATTGTTAAAACAACAAATTCATCACCGCCAATACGATAAACGTTATTTTCACCAAACATCAGCTGTAATTCTTTGGCAACGACCTGCAGCATTTTATCACCAGCTGCGTGTCCTTGAGTATTATTGAGCTCGTGTAAGCCGTTAACGTCAATATAGACACAGCTAATGCGGTTTTTGTTTAAGTCTGGGTCCAAAGCCAGAGTTTTTTCAAAACAATTACGATTTAAGCAGCCGGTAAGCAGGTCTCTTTCGGCTAAGCGCTGCTGAATCTGCAGCTCTTTACGGGAGGTGCGCTCTAGCCAGATGAAATAACCAATCAGCAGGATAAATTCAGCTATCAAGAAGAACAAAAGCAGCTTGTTGGTTTTATATACACGGGATAATGCTATTTTTTCGGGAACAAGAATAGCCACACGCCAGTTATTAATGGTTGAGGGCTTGTAGTAGAAGCAGCTGACTTGGCCGCTGATAGCAGATTTGATAATGTTATAGCCTGACTGCCCTTTAGCGAGCTTTGCACGCATTACTTCGTTGCTGTCACCGCTTTTAATTTCACGCTCCGGCACATCCCACATATTTCCTAGCTTGGTCCTATGGGTATTTAAGATAAAATCACCATTATCTCCATCAATAATGAAATATACGGCCTGACCATGATATATGTTTTGGTTCATAAACGCGGGCAGAGTGCGCAGATTTATTACACCATAAAGCATAGCCACTGTTTTGCCGTCTTTTTGCACAGGGACAAAATTTCTCAGAATAAAATTATTTCGATCTCTTAAATCAACGAGTCTATCGGTTATATGCGTACCATGCTTAGCTTCTTCTTCAAAGGACATGATACCTTTGACATTAATTGGAGGTTGGTGGGGCCATAAAACTTTGTCGCCAGGTAGTAGCAAGGCTATATGCTCCATTAGTGTATTAGCTTTGAAATCATCAATGATTTCCTGAGTTAAAGGGCTATCGATTTTGTCTTGCTTGGAGATGATATCGGCAAAGGTTAGTAAAACTTCGCGATCAACATCTATTCGCCTGCTTAATTCGTCATTGATGCGATTGGCACTGCGGTTTAAGGAATACCAGGCGGCTTCTTCCTCAAGGTTTCTAATTTTGTAGGATACAAATCCGGATAAAGCAAACAAAGCCAAGATAACCAATACAGTTATCTTGACTTTTTTATTGTAATTGATGGCAAATGACATTTTCATAGTCAACCTTCTTCTCTGGTGATTGTGTACTCTAGGCTTTATTCTATCACGCATTTACTGATTTTTTCAAGTAATAAATTAAAAAAGATGGCGATATATAATTGCTTCCAACGGATCCGTTTTTCTAAGTAAAATCAAGGTAAAATTTTGCTGGTCCCTGCCAATTTGTTTACAGAGCTTTGCTGTGGTGCTATACTTAGTTTAATGATAAATGTAGGGAGGATGATCATCATGGCTAAAAAAGTAGTAGTAATTTCAACCAGCCTTAGAGCAAATAGCAATTCTGATAAATTGGCTCAGGAGTTTGCCGAAGGGGCAAAGCAGGCGGGGCATGAAGTGGAATATATCTCTTTAAGAGGCAAAAAAATAGCTTTTTGCTTGGGGTGCTTAGCATGTCAAACCAAGGGTGAGTGCGTTATAAAGGATGATGCATTGCCGATTGCTGAAGCTGTTTTGCATGCGGATATTGTGGCTTGGGCTACACCAATTTATTATTACGAAATGTCCGGTCAGATGAAGGTGCTTATTGATCGCATGAATTCTATGTATCCTAAAGATTATAAATTCCGTGAAATATACTTTTTAAGCGCGGCTGCCGAAGAAGAGGAAAGCGCACCTAAACGTGCTTTGGAAGGACTTAATGGATGGATTGAGTGTTATCCCAAAGCAGAGCTTAAGGGAAGTGTTTTCTGTGGCGGCGTTGTAATGCCAGGTGATATCCAGGGCAATGCAAAGCTGAAGGAAGCTAGGGAAATGGGCCGACAGGCATGATAAAAAAAGAGCAGGGCACAAGGCTCTGCTCTTATTTTTTTCGTGCTTTTTACAGCAATTTGAATATGGTATTAACGTTTACAGAGATGGTGATGTTTTTGGCTTCGATTTCGGTGGGAGCGCTGCCATCAGCTGTGGCCATTTTGTTCAGCATGGGTCTGGCGGCGCTGCGTTCTACCTGATTGACGGTGGAAAAGCTGGCGCTGAGCAGTGTTCCTAGAGTGCGGCCACCAGCGTTGGCTACAACGGCAGCCTGTTGACGAGCATTTTCTACAGCCTTGGCTAAGAGCATGCTGCGATAAAGGTTTTTGTCGCTAAGGGTATAGGTAATGCCGTTAATGTTATTAACGCCACTGGCTGTGATTTTATCAATCACGTTACCAAGCTTTTTTAGCTCACGAACAGTAATACGCAGGCTGGTTTCGGCCTTGTAGCCCGTAACCTTACCCTTATTATCATAAGTGGAATGGGTATTGTAGCTCATGTTGACAATATCTTCGCTAATGATGTTGAGGCCAAGCAGGCTGTGACGCACATCATTAATTATTTTGGCTGTATTAGCCGTGGCCGCGGCTGCAGTAGCACCTTTGCCAACAATATTACAGCGCAGATAGGCCAAATCGGGAGCAACCTCCATACTGGCCCCGGCATTGACCATGATGCAGTTTTCGTTAGGGGAAGCAGCTTGAACAGAGAGAGCGTTAAATGTAGTAATATACAAGGTAAAAATTACCAAAAGTAAAAGCTTTAGGGATGAGTAGATTTTGCGGTTGAACATAATAAAGCCTCCTTTTGCTTTTATTATAGCACAAGTTTGAGCGAGCTAGGTATAAACAGAGCTGCTGCAAGCTTTAGATTGATTTTTAAGAATGTGAATGCTTTCACAAATAAGGTAGGAATCTAGACGGAAAAAGTCTGAGAATTGGTTGTTGTGACCGCTTCTCAGACTTTTTTGTTATATTTACTTGGCGAGGACAGCTTCAATGAAGCTTACTAAGCCTGCTTCAACTTCATCACGCAGGTCGGGCTCATTGTGTACCTCGTGGCGATAGCCGCTGTAAGCCTTTACTTTTACCTTGTGGCCAGTGTTGATTAGGGTGTTGGCTACATGGTAAAGACCTTCGCCATAATAGCCACAGGGGTCTTGGTCGCCGGCAATAAGATAACAGGGCAGTGCCTTGGGAACCATGGGTGCCCATACGGGAGTTTCTGTGAAATGCTGTAGGGCGCAAACATCATAAACAAGCTCAAGGGTAGTATCGAAGGTATTAAACATATCTCCGGCATGGTCGGCAACAACTCTCGGATCCTTGGCAATCCAGTCTCCAGGACCATTGGGATTCTCAATGCGGTCTGTCATGCCACCTAACAATAAATCAAGGGCTCTGCCTGCTGGTTGGTAAGGATTTTCTTTATAGGCGGCGTTTACCTCAGGGTCATTATATACTAATTCATAGCCTGGCCACAGGGAGCACACGCCACAGAGCATCAGTCCGGCCAGATCCTCACCGTAGTGTGCTGCATAGCCGCGAGCTAGCATGGAGCCCCAGCTATGGCCGAAAACGAAATAGGGCAGGTTAGGATAAGTTTCTTTGGCAATGTCATGCAATGCTTTTTCGTCCTCTAAAAAGGTCATATAGCCGCCGGAATGGGGGTCACCTAAGGTGCCGCTATCAACACCGGTTTTACCATGACCTAGATGGTCATCAGCAAAGACAACGTAGCCAGCCTCGTTAAATTTACTAATCATATGCAGATAACGTCTGGAGTGCTCGCCGAAGTCATGCATTATTTGTACAACAGCTTTAGGCTCGCCTAAAGGGCTGTAGGACCATGCTTTGATAGTATCACGGCCATTGGCGGAAGGAAAAGAAATCTCGCGGATAGACATAAAGAAACCTCCTTGAATGCATCATTAAGAAATTATATTTAGGATGTTTATTTTGGAGAACTATTACTGATGCTTTAATTCGCCATTTGTAGAATGATTCCTGCAAGGGAAGAGAGATTATTATCCATGTATTTAATATATCCTGCAATCCTAAAAATTTGCGGCATTACCTAATCCTTCCTGATGAGCAAAACGAATAATCAAATGAGCGGTAGATTTTATGATGTCTTTAAGATGATTGATTTTCACTTCATTAAATTCTGTATATTATACTACTAATTTATAACAAAGAATGTCATTTTTTCTTCCTGTTTGCAGGAACATATGTTACAAACACGCGTTTCGAGTAACGTTTCGTTACCCATAAAATTTCAGTACTTTTGTTGTCATTCAATGTACATAAAAACAGATAAAAAAGACTAGAAGAAATTTTGCAATTAACTTGAAAAGTCAGATAATTAGTGCTATAATAGAGCTGGTGAGAAAACTTGCAAGCGAACACCACCAAATCTAGCCAAAAGCACAGAAATGTGCTAAGATTGGGGTGAGAAATTAATTGGAACAACAAAATTCACTGGCTCATGATATCAAAAGCAGCGCCGATGCCAAGTATGACGCGGCCTGCAAAAGGCTGCTGGCCTACAAGGAGTTTTTGGCCAGAATCATGCAGCGCTGTGTTGTGGAGTTTAAGGATTGCAGCATTGATGACATAATCAACAAGTACATCGAGGGCGAGCCCCATGTTGCAGAAATCGGCGTTCATCCGAACACTAGCAATGTTAAGTTGATTACTGGCATGAATTCGGAAGACAAAAGCCTAAATGAGGGCTGGGTAACCTATGACATTATCTTTTATGCCTTGGCCCCGCAGGATGGCTACCTAATCAAGCTGATTTTGAATGTGGAAGCCCAAAATGATACGAACCCTGGGTATCCGCTGACCAAAAGAGCGCTGTACTATTGCGGGCGCATGCTGTCGGCGCAGTACGGCAGGGAGTTTGTCAATGCGGAATACGAAAAGCTTAAGAAGGTGTATAGCATTTGGATTTGCACTGATGGGCCTTTGTATAAGCAGAATACGATTAACATTTATTCTGTTAAAGAGGACAGCTTCGTTGGCGAACATGTTGAGCCTGTGAACAATTATGACTTGCTGACCGTGGTAATGATTTACACGGCGGTTGATTTCATGGATTTGCAGGACGATGTAATTAAAATGCTTTCGGTGCTTTTGAGCAGGAATTTGGACGCCCAAGAGCGAATGAATATCTTAGAAGATAGTTTTGGCATTGCGATGACTGAGAAGGTAAAGCAGGAGGTGGACGAAATGTGCAATTTGAGTAAAGGTATAAGGGAAGAAGGCGAAGCGATTGGTATCGTGAAAGGCGAAGCGATTGGCGAATTGAAAGAGCGTCTAAAGAATGTTAATGCATTGATGGATAGTTTAAAGGTTAGTGCTTTAGATGCGATGGAGATTTTGAAATTTTCTCCTGAAGAGCAGCAGAAGCTGTTGCCCTTGCTGTAGATTACTGCTTTTGTAAGGGTGTAATATTGTAAAATTTGGGCGCCCCAGTGCGGCGAAGGATGAGACTTTTGAGTCACGTCTTTCGCTGTGCTGGGGCGTTGTTGTTATTGTAGGCGATAATAATACTCTTGTAAGGCAGGAAAAAGCCCATTCTTAGAGAAATATACCCATATATTATGTTCGCAAAGGATAAGCATATGGATAACCAAACTCTCAACTACTACAACGCCAACGCCCAGGACTTCGTCCAAGGCACGGTGGGTGTAGATTTTCATATAACTCAAGACAGGTTTTTGGCGCAGCTGGTGGCAGGTGCGTGCATTCTGGACTTTGGCTGCGGTAGTGGCCGCGACACCAAGTACTTTTTAGAGCGCGGCTATGCAGTGGAAGCCACCGATGGTTCGAAAGAGCTATGCAAATTGGCCAGCGAGCATACTGGCATAAGCGTGAAGAAAATGCTTTTTGATGAGCTGTATGCCGTGGCAAAGTACGATGGCATTTGGGCGTGCGCTTCTATTTTGCATCTGGGGTGGGCCGATTTAGTGGTTGTGATGCGGAAAATGGTGCGTGCGGTGAAGGGCGAGGGCGTGATTTATACGTCCTTTAAATACGGCCATTTTACTGGCGAACGCAATGGCAGATTTTTTACGGATTTAGATGAAGAAGGCCTTGCAAGGCTGCTCAAGGAAGTGGGCGGACTAGAAGTAAAAGAGCTGTGGATTACGGGAGATGTGCGTCCCGGCAGGGGTGAAGAAAAATGGTTGAATGTGCTGCTGAAAAAGCGGTGCTTTAGATAGGGGTGTTGGCAATGGCGATTCCTGGCTGTGATTTAAAAGAATCTCCCATAAATAATGCGTACCATTCCGATGATGAGCTGTGGAGTGCGATTAATAACCTGTTTAGTACGCGGGCAAGGTTCACGACCAGCTATAAATTTTGCTTTTTTAAGTCTATTTTGGACAATATTTATAATGTGAACGAGAATCTGGAATTGTCTATGGTGGATATCTTTGCCCGTTTTACGGAGATTTACTGGAATTTGATCGTGAAGCATCATCTGAACCAGATTCGCAAGGGGCGGGCGCTGATTACCAAGCTGATTGAAGAAACTAAAGAAAGGAACATGGCTTGCCCTGAGATGCCCTTTGAACGCTTGACGCAGGTGGAGCGCGACAGGCTCATTGCGGGTGCGGTGAAGTATTGCAGTACTAACGTGGTGGGAGCCTTGTGTGCTGATTTTCGCTTTATCGTCTATGGCTTTGACAAGCAGAAAACACACATCAAATTCAACTATTTTGCCTATATGTTCCTGTTGAAATATGCTTATATCATTGGCAAGCTGAATTATTTTGAGTGGATTAAATTTTTGGAGAGCGTTAATGACAAGGAATATGCCTATGATATCGCTGGTTGCTTGGATGACTCTTCCCAAAGAACGGATTTAAGCCGCTATCGTAAGTTGCTTTTAGAGGATTTGCATAATCATAGATGCTTTTATTGTGATTGTGAGCTGAACGGAAGCTGCGAGGTGGATCATTTTATTCCTTGGTCTTTTGTGAAGGATGACAAGGCATGGAATTTTGTGCAGGCCTGCAAGAATTGTAATGGCAGCAAAAAGGACAAGCTGGCTGGACCGCAGTTTATGGGAAATATTATTACCCGTAATAAGGAAATTTTGCGTATGCCCTTGTTAGTGGAAGCCTTTAAGGCAGATTTTGATGGCTATCGAGATGAGCGCTTGCCAGAGATGTATAAAAGTGCTGCCTTCAACGGCTTTGAGGTTGGCTGGGAGCCGAGGGTGTCGTAGGGAAAGTGGCCAATATAACCGCTTTAAAACAAATACCTGTTTTGCGCTATGGTAAATATCGAACCTCCTTCTGTAGACCAGAGGATAATTAATCAATATTCCTTCTTTTCCGTGGTGCCTAGTGGTATTGACTGTGTGGATGACTTTTTTAGGGAGAACACAACAAATACAGTGCGATTTATCATCAAAAAAGAGCTGCGCTGGGATGCTAGGGATTTGCTAGACCAGTATAATGTGAATGAGCGCATGGTATATCCAGGTTTGGATGGACTGACAAAGTGGTTGGCCCGGCATTATTATGTGAAAAGATGAGGCTTTATTATGGATGATAAGTTTATCGCAGAATTAGAAGTAGTACTATTGTGCATAGGCTGGATGGTGCTAGTGGGCGAAGTGCTGAGTTAGTCTGAAACTGCTGCAACGTGCACGTCACATCGCGACACAAACGCCTGTTTCGAGTAACGTTTTTGAAATGAGCTGCATCGAGAGACAATATGATTATATGCATCTACCTAGCGGAGCAGGTCATGATGCCCAGATTTTTGGCGCTCAGCTGCCTGCAGCTATGCTTTTCGTACCCAGCGCCGGGGGAAGAAGCCATTGCCCGGAGGAAAAAAGTGAGGCTAAGGACCTCGCAAAGGCGGTGCTGGTGGCCTATGATGCTTTGAAAACCATGTGTGAGCTGAAATAAGGTGATGAGAAAAAGAGCAGCAGATTTATAAGGAGCTTAATAGCGAGGATAGGAATAGTAAATAGGGGGAATTTAAACGCTAAAACAGCACCATACCTTCGTCACAGATGTGGTATGGTGCTGCTTTTTTAGTATCCAAGATGCTGTAAGAGGCCTGCGAGTCCCTCCATGATGTCATCATAGGTAATGTCAAAATCACCTGTATACCAAGGGTCGGCGATGCTTTGCCCCTTACGAGGGGTATAATCTAAAAGGAGATGTACCTTATCATCAACATCTTCTCCCAACAGGCGTCGCATGTTACGAATATTGTTATTGTCCATAACAAGAAGTAAATCGTAATAGCGATAATCACGAGCAGTTACCTGGCGTGCTGTTTTGCCGGCTACGCTGATGCCAAGCTGCGCCAATTTATGCTTTGTGCCATGATGGACGGGATTACCGATTTCTTCTCGACTGGTAGCGGCGCTGGCAATTTCAAATTCATTAGCAAGGCCGCGCTTACGAACAATATCCTTTAATAGAAACTCCGCCATGGGCGATCTACATATATTCCCATGGCATATGAATAGTATTTTATGCACGTTCAGAAACCTCTTTATTGTTCTATCTGCTTGCTTTGCTTACGCAGGAGGTAGCGGCGCTCTCCCTCAGAAAAGGCCTTTTTTTCTTCTTCAGTTTCACATATTAAACGGGGTACAGTGGTGGGGCGGCCCTTTTTGTCCAGGGCAATCATGGTGAAATAAGCGGTGAGAGCACGCTTTTGTCCTTCAGTCTCTAAATCCTCTACGTCCACTGTTACGGCAACTTCCATCGAGCTTTGACCAACATAAATAACTTGACCGGTACAGATTAAAAGGTCACCGATGAAGATGGGCAAATGGAATTGTACTTCGTCGATTCGGGCTGTCACTACATTGGTGCGAGAATAGCGCCGTGCTGTGGCATAGGCACAGGAGTCCATAATTTTGATGATTTCGCCGCCGTGAATATTGCCGGCAACATTGGCCTGATGGGGCATCATGACCTCACTGATCACTATTTTACTGTCAGAAGATGCTTTTTGTTGCATAATATGCCTCCTTTGTAATGCATTGGGGGTAAAGAAGCGGATTTTGCAATTTCTAAGACTATGTTTGAGGGAAATTGGTGAGACTATACTATCATTATAACTCTTTTTTGTTTGCAGTAAAGGGGTTACTTCTATTATTAGCTAACGAAATTTTGTGGTAACATAAATGTATTTCGCTCCGTTCCTTCATCTGCTCAAGAATAGGAACAAAGCTTTCTGCCAATTCTGTAAGGGTGTATTCAACCTTTGGGGGTATTTCTTGATAAATATAGCGATGAATCCAACCGTCGTTTTCTAACTCTCGTAGCTGCTTTGTAAGTGTCGACTTTGTAATTTCGTCTCCGATTCTTCTTTGTAATTCTCCGAATCTTTGGACTTTATATACTGCGATATACCATAGAATTAAAATCTTCCATTTTCCGCCAATGATGGATTGGAGGGTAGTCATTGGAAAACAACTTGCCATTAGGCTTTGACTGCGGGAAAACTTGTTGTCAGCCATAGAAAAAGACCCCCTTCGTATAGGAACTATTTGGAGACCACCCTTTGAGGCTTATAGTGCATTGCTTCAGGTAGCAGCAGGATGTACACATCATAAATGTAAATTCTGTACTCTTTATGAAGATGTACCTTTTAAATTTCGTATGTCTCCCTTGTCAGAAATAGAAGAAGACTTATCTATGCTGACAATCTACAAGACATCTGAATTGTATCAGGAGATTCAGAAAGGTAATTGGAAAGAAGAGACAGAAATTGAAAAGCTTTTGGAGCTAAAGGTGCTGTTCCAAGAGTTGAACATTCCTACTTACTTTGCAACTATGGGTGCATCAAACTGTATTTGGGTAGAAGGAAATTTACCAAAAGATAAGCAAAAGATGATTGCTTTCTTGGAACAGGTTATAGGTTCTGCTAATGAGAGAGAATTGAGAAGGTACCGCCAAAATCTGCCACATCTATAAGAAGTTAAAAAGGTGTTAACTGCTTTATTGCGATGCTATCCGTGAAAGTTGTGCCATGGTGTGTATAAACAGAAGTGTATTCGTGTTATAATAGAGATAATAAAAGTACGATATGTATAGATGGAGGAAGTTCAATGATGAGAGAGCTACATATTGGTGACATAGTACAGCATTTTAAGCGTGAAACAATAGAAAATCCGGCAACAGAATATCTTTACCGAATTATTGCTTTTGCACATCACAGTGAGACTGATGAGATGCTTGTGGTGTATGAGGCACTTTATCCACCGTTCAAGACCTGCGCTAGGCCTTATGATATGTTTATGAGCGAGGTCGATAGGGAAAAGTACCCTGAAATCAAGCAGAAGTATCGGTTTGAGGTAGTGCAATCTATAAAATTAGGGAGATGACTGTTTGAACAGTTTCTTGGATTGATGTAAAATTAAGGTAAAAATTTTACTGAGCTTTGGCATTTTGTTTACAGAGCTTTATCGTGGTGCTATACTAAGCTTAATGATAAATGTAGGGAGGTCTGCTGTATGTCTATTCGTGAGATTTCTTTTCCTTCTGCTAATGGTCGCGACACCATCAAAGCCTGGTTCTATAGCCCCTTAGGCGAGCCCAAGGGCGTAATCCAGCTTATTCATGGTTATGGTGAGCATTCTCGCCGTTATCTACATATGATTAGCAAATTTAATCAGGCTGGCTACGTAGTATTTGCTGATGACCATCTGGGCCATGGCAAAACCGGTGTGGACGGAGGTACTTTGGGTGACCCGCATTCCGGTGGCTATATGACTTATTTAAAGGATGAAAAATCCTTACACGATATTGCCAAAGAGGCTTATCCTGAGCTGCCTTATTTTGTTTTTGGTCATAGCTGGGGTTCCATGCTCGCCCGTGCCTATGCTGCCTTTTATGGTGAGGATCTAAAGGGCTTGATGCTGTGCGGCTTGTGCTCCCAATGGAAGGGCTGCGAGATTGAATACAACGATCCGGAATTTAAGGCTGCCTATGAGGCCGACCCTTATCAGCCAGCAGGTGCTTGGTTTGATAAAGTGTTCAGCGGCATGACCGATAGAGTGGAAAACCCCATTGGCCCTGCGGATTGGATTGCCAATGACCCGCGTATTGTGGCCGACCATGCAGGGGACATGTTTAACACCTTCGATACTACCTTGGAATTGGCATATGATTTTGTACAGCTCTATCATTTTATTGAAAGCGATGAATGGGCTCCCATGGTGCCGAAGCATATTCCTTGTTATTTGATTAGCGGTGACCAGGATCCCTGTGGTAACTATGGTGAAGGCTTGTATCATGTGGCAAATTTGTTGGCTAATAGCGGCCATAAGATTTCCGTAAAAGCTTATAGTGGTTACCGTCATGAAATCCACAACGAGTTGGATTTGCGGGATGAGGTAGAGGCTGGCTTGATAAAGTTCATGGACGATGTTTTAGCATAAAATAAAAGAGCAGGGCACAGAGCTCTGCTCTCTTTTTTTTGCTTAGTGTTACAGCAAAATGAGGATGGCTATTTGCTCACTGCCGAGGTTTTTGGCAGTGGTATAGATATTTGGCTGAGAAGTCAGGGAGAGTTGGTGGAAGTAGTTAAGTAGGCATTCTTGTGATATAATAGTAGGTAGCATTCCCAAATAATGGCAATAAGGGGGATACCATGAATAATGAGTTGAAAAAAATAGAAGATAATATTGTTAAAGCCTTGGAGGCTTTGCAAAAATTTACGGCAACGCCCGGATGTGGTGTGACGAGGTTTCCTTATACCAAAGAAGCGCGCGAGGCCTGTGCCTATTTAAAAGAGCGAATGGAAGAGGTAGGCCTTGCGGTGCGACTGGATAATTCGGGTGCTGTTATTGGCAGACTGGAAGGTAAAAGCCCAGCTACCATCATGATTGGCTCCCATTTTGATTCAGTCAGGCATGGTGGCGCTTATGATGGTATTGCAGGCGTTGTGTGTGCTATTGAGGTGGCTCGCTTGCTAAAAGAGTCAGGCATGGAGCTTGGCTACTCCCTTGAGATTATCGCCACAAATGATGAAGAGGGTGCCAGATTCAATGCTGGGCTCTTTACTGGTAAGGTGCTGCTAGGCCAATTGACTAGCGATGAGTTAAAGGCGCAGGTGGATGCTTATGGAGTGAGTGTTTACCAAGC
The DNA here is from genome assembly GCA_030540395.1 of Phascolarctobacterium sp. GTDB lineage: Bacteria > Bacillota > Negativicutes > Acidaminococcales > Acidaminococcaceae > Phascolarctobacterium_A. Next base: position 67,448 of record JAUNWI010000001.1, on the reverse strand, counting down.
CATGGCTGCTTATGGCCTAAAGCCGGAGGAAATAGCCGAGCATAAACGTGATGACATCAAAGCCTTCATTGAAATCCATATTGAGCAGGGGCCGGTGCTGGAAGCAGAGCACAAGGAAATAGGCATTGTTGATGTGATTGTTGGCATTAAGCGAGCCCGTATCAGGATTAACGGTAGGGCGGATCACGCAGGCACCATGCCCATGCATATGCGTAAGGATGCTCTTGAGCAGGCAACGAAGGTAATAAGCAAGATAGGCGACAGAGCTAGGTTGTTCCGCAATTGTGTAGCCACTGTAGGCTATTTGCAGGTGGAGCCTAATGTAATGAATATTATCCCTCAGAGCGTTACCTTTGTGGTTGATATTCGCGGTGTGGATGAAGAAACCATTATGACTCAATATTACAGCCTGCTTGCCGACCTTGATAAAATGAGCCTTGAGTCGGGGCTAACCTATGATGTGGAAAATCTTCTTTATGTCGAGCCTGTGCTTATGGATGAAGGGATTAAAGGCCATTTTGAAATAAGCTGCATAGAGAGACAGTATGATTATATGCATCTACCTAGCGGAGCGGGTCATGATGCGCAAATTTTTGGCGCTCAGTTGCCTGCAGCTATGCTTTTCGTGCCTAGCGCTGGGGGAAGAAGTCATTGCCCGGAGGAAAAAAGTGAGGCTAAGGACCTCGCAAAGGCGGTGCTGGTGGCCTATGATACGATTGCAGCGGTATGTGAGCCTAAATAAGGTGGATATTTAGACGATAAAACAGCACCATACCTTCGTTACTGATGTGGTATGGTGCTGCCTTTTTAGTATCCAAGATGCTGTAAGAGGCCCGTGAGTCCCTCCATGATGTCATCATAGGTAATGTCAAAATCACCCGTATACCAAGGGTCGGCGATGCTTTGCCCCTTACGAGGGGTATAATCTAAAAGGAGATGTACCTTATCATCAACATCTTCTCCCAACAGGCGTCGCATGTTACGAATATTGTTATTGTCCATAACAAGAAGTAAATCGTAATAGCGATAATCACGAGCAGTTACCTGGCGTGCTGTTTTGCCGGCTACGCTGATGCCAAGCTGCGCCAATTTATGCTTTGTGCCATGATGGACGGGATTACCGATTTCTTCTCGACTGGTAGCGGCGCTGGCAATTTCAAATTCATTAGCAAGGCCACGCTTACGAACAATATCCTTTAATAGAAACTCCGCCATTGGTGATCTACATATATTGCCGTGGCATATGAATAGTATTTTGTGCACCTTCCGAAACCTCCGTAAATATGGGGAAAACGCCGTAATCATGCGGGTTTTCGCCATTATACTAAAATCTGTAGTTTAGCACATTTTAGCATAATAGCGTGCATTTTGCCACTCAAAAGTTGTAAAAAAGTCAAAATCAATTGGTAGGGATTTTGTAAAAATTTGTGGTAGTCGCTTTACCATTTGTGTAGGTGCATTAGTATACTGATGCAAGCCATGAAAAAGCACAAAAATTACAAAGTACAACAAAAAACCGCTACACTGAAAAAGTGTAGCGGTAATTTTTGTGCCAATTACAGTCTGTTGGAGCTGTTGAGCACATCGCGCATCTTGTGAGCAACCATATCTTGGATTGCTTGACGAGCGGGCTTCAGATATTGACGAGGATCGAAATCGCCGGGGTTTTCTACAAAGTGCTTGCGGATGGAAGCAGTCATAGCCAGGCGCAGGTCGGTATCGATGTTGATCTTGCACACGCCAAACTTGCCAGCTTGCAGCAGCATATCTTCGGGAACGCCTTGAGCGCCATCCAGCTTGCCGCCGTATTTGTTGCATTCTTCAACAAAGGCGGGGATAACGGTGGAAGCACCATGAAGAACCAGCGGGAAGCCCGGCAGCAGGTTGGTGATTTTTTCCAGACGAGCAAAATCCAGCTCCGGTTTGCCCTTAAACTTGTATGCGCCATGGCTGGTGCCGATAGCAATAGCCAAGGAGTCGCAGCCGGTACGCTCTACGAATTCTACAGCTTGGTCCGGGTCGGTATAGGTAGCATCCTTAGCAGCAACCTTAACAGCGTCTTCTACGCCAGCCAGCTTGCCAAGCTCTGCTTCAACTACAACACCGCGCTCATGAGCATATTCAACAACGCGACGGGTAATTTCAATGTTTTCTTCAAAGGGATGCTTGCTGCCGTCAATCATAACGGAAGTGAAGCCGCCATCAACGCAGGCTTTGCAAATTTCGAAGTCTTCGCCATGGTCCAGGTGCAGGCAGATGGGCAGACCAGTGTCCTCTACAGCAGCCTCAACCAGCTTCATCAGGTAAATGTGGTTTGCATATTTACGAGCGCCAGCACTAACCTGCAGAATCAGCGGGGATTTTTCGGCTTGGGCAGCAGCCACGATACCTTGGATGATTTCCATGTTATTAACGTTGAAGGCACCAACTGCATAGTGACCTTCATAAGCTTTTTTGAACATTTCGGTAGAAGTTACTAAAGGCATTAATATTCCTCCTTAATTATCAGCCCGCAGGCTGAGTTATCCAATTACTATACCATAATTATAGCACACTATTTGCTTATTTAGTATAGAATTTTTCGCAAATCCTCTGGCAAAGTGCGAGTAATTTCCAGCTGCATATCCCCAACGGGATGTTTAAAGGCCAGGCGATAGGCATGGAGCGCATGGCGGGACTGGGGGCCCGGCGTTCCATAAAGATTGTCGTCCACCAAGGGGTGCCCGATATGCGCCATGTGCACGCGAATCTGATGGGTGCGTCCGGTGAAAAGGCGCAGCTTGATAAGGGTATTGTCCCCGTAATATCCCAGCACCCTGTAGGCTGTTTTGGCCTCCTTGCCGCGCTCAAAATCCACACAGCGCTCGATAATGCTGCCCTCCTTGCGGGCAATGGGGGCGTCAATAATACCCTGCTGCTCGGCGAGATGCCCTTGGGCAATGGCAACATACTCCTTCACAACCTCCGCCTGACTCAGCCAAAACTGGATGATGGGCTCCTTAGCGAAAATCACAAGGCCGGAGGTGTTTTTGTCCAAGCGGGAAACCGGATGGATATCCGCCGTGATGCCCTTATGGGCGTAATAGGACTTTACTAAATCATACAGCGTTCCCTCCCATTGGCTCACGGTGGGGTGCACCAGCATGCCTGCAGGCTTATCAATAATGAGCAAAAAGTCATCCTCAAAGGCAATCATTGAGGGAGCAAGCTCTTGGGGCAGGGTGGGCTGCCAAGGCGACACAGTTGTTTCGTTAAATTTATGCGTTTGGCAAGCTTCCATAGGCTCAGTGCAGCTGGCTGGGAGCCTTGTCCACCACTTCAATATTATCCAGCTGGGCCTTCAATTGGCCGCGGATATTAGCCAAATAACGCTTATAGAGCTCCTTTTGTTCAGCCAGCTCCTCAGGTGTCAAGCCTTCTTTTTTCTTTTTATGCGCCAGCTCGTTGATGCGCTCAATCATTTCATTCATTTCCATGGGAAAAACCTCCTTCTAGTGCTTCTATGCTTGGGCAAAATTATAGCAAAATGCCCTTGTTCTAGCTATTTATGTGTTCACTATATTATAGCAAAGTAGGCTGCAAGGGGCAAGAAGAAGCTTGTTTTGTTGACTGGTATGGGTAATTGTGCTATCATGATAGAGGTGTTAATAAGAATATCTCCTGCACTAGAAAAGTGGCTGTAGCTGGCTTGCGCAAGCATTTCGTCAGCTTGCAGGGAGATGTTTTTTGAGAGTATAATTTGAGTATGAGGTGATGATAGATGCAGTGGAAAAGGATTGCAGGGGCTTGCCTGTGCGTAGCTGCGCTGGCGTTGGCTGGCTGTGGTGGCGGCGAAAAAAAGCAGGCTGTGGATGCTGGCAAGGCCTATTTATCCTTAAAGGACGCTGCCGGTCGACAGGTAGTGCTGGCGCAGAAGCCGGAGCGGGTAGTGAGCCTGAGTCCTTCTTATTTGGGGATGATCGAAGCTGTGGGAGGCAAGATTGTTGGTCGGGCTACCTCTAAGGTGGGCACTATTCCCGATTCTATGAAGAATGTGCCGGAAATAGGCTTCGTTTTTAATATCAACATGGAAAGTTTGGTAGCGCTGCGCCCTGATTTAGTGTTGGCCGGTCGCAATCAGCACGAAAAATTTGTGCCTCTTTTAGAATCCAATAAGATTAATGTCATCGAGTTCGATGCCAAAACCTATGACGAGGTCAAGGCTACGGTGAAGGTTTTAGGTGATATTTATGGCAATCCTGACAAGGCCAAAGCGGAAAATGCTTTGCTAGATAAGCAGATTAATGAGATAAAATCCCAGCTGCCCAAGGAAAAGAAGCGTATTGTCATCATGCACGCCACTGCCAGCAGCGTCACCGTGGAAGGCTCCCGCAGCATCGCTGGCTGTGTGAGCGATATTTTGGGCTTTGAAAACGTAGCCGCTGCGGCGCTGAAGGGCAAGTCCGACAAAACTCCCTACAGCATGGAAAGCTTGGTGGGCCAAAATCCTGATTTGATTTTTATTACTTCCATGGGCAAGGCGGAGGAAATCGAAAACCGCTTGCGCAAGGATTTCAAAAAGAACCCTGCTTGGAATAGCCTCGCTGCCGTGCAGCAGGGCAAGGTGTACGTGCTGCCGGAGCGCTTGTTCCTTATCAACCCCGGTTTGCGCTATCCGGAGGCTGTAAAGTACATGGCAAAGCAGGTTTACCCAGAGGTTTTTAAAGATGGCAAATAAAAGCTTGGACGGAGCAGTGGAGCGCTTTGGCATTAGCCGCGCTGCTTGGCGTGTGACTATTTTAATATTGTTTGCCTTTTTGGCGGTGTTGGGAGCATTTTTGAGCTTGACCAAGGGCTCCAGCGTCATCACTATGTCCCAAATTGTGGAGCTTTTGCTGCATCCCGGTACGGACCCACAAAGCCAGATTATATGGAACATTCGCATGCCCCGCACCATTGTGGGGGCGCTAGTAGGCATAAACCTGTCTCTATCCGGTGCCATTTTGCAGGCCATTATGCGTAATCCCCTAGCGGACCCCCATATCATCGGCATTTCCAGCGGCGCAGGCTTGGCCGGCGTGGTGATAATGATACTATTTCCCACGCTGGAATATTTGATTACTCCCGTGGCCTTTGTGGGAGCGATGTTGGCTGCCATCTGCATTTATATTTTGGCTTGGAAAAACGGCATTAAGCCCGTGCGCATTATTTTGGCCGGCGTGGCTGTGTCCGCCTTTTTGAGCGCGGGCATCAGTGGCCTTATGATTTTTTATAGCGACAGAGTCCATGGCGCTTTGATGTGGATGGTGGGCGGACTGGCGGCTCGCAGCTGGCCCCACGTCAGCATTATTCTGCCTTATGCCATTATCGGCCTGGTACTGGCCTTGGCCAGTGCGTCCTACTTGAACATTCTGCAGCTGGGCGACGAGATGGCCCGCGGCTTGGGCGTGAATGTGGAGGTTACCCGCATTGTGATGACGGCCATTGCGGCTTTGCTCGCCGCCAGTGCGGTCAGCGTAGTGGGCCTCTTGGGCTTTGTGGGCCTGGTTGTGCCCCATGCGGCGCGGCTTTTAATAGGCAGTGACTATCGCTTTTTGTTGCCGGCAGCAGCTCTTTTGGGCGTGGCCATTGTAACACTGAGTGACACCTTTGCCAGAGTGATTTTTGCGCCCATTGAATTGCCCGTGGGCATTATTATGGCCTTTTTGGGCGCACCCTTCTTTCTATTCTTGTTAAGGAGGGAGATTTGATGACAGCGATTTTGGCAGCTCACAATATTGATGTGGGCATTAATAAAAAGACCATTGTGCACGACTTATCCTTAGAGATTCCCGAGGGCAAAATCACGGCTATCATCGGCCCCAACGGCTGCGGCAAGAGTACCACGCTGAAGGCGATTAGTCGTATTTGGCCTGTGGAAAAGGGCAGTATTACCTTTAAAGGGAAGGATATTAAGAAGTTTAGTCATCGGGAGTTTGCCCAATGCCTGGCAATTTTGACCCAAGCGCCCACGGCACCGACGGATTTGACAGTACAGGATTTGGTGGAGATGGGGCGCTTTCCTCACAGGGGCTTTTTAGGCCGCGGGGACAAGGATGATGCCAAGCATGTGGAGTGGGCACTGGAGCAGACGAATATGACCAGCATGCGGCACCGCTTGCTGCACACCCTGAGCGGTGGCGAGCGGCAGAGGGCCTGGATTGCCATGGCGTTGGCCCAGCGGCCTCAGGTGCTTTTGCTCGACGAGCCCACGACTTATCTTGATATTTGCCACCAGCTAGAGGTTATGCAGCTTTTGGTGAAGCTGAACCGTGAGTTGGGACTGACTGTGGTGATGGTCATTCATGAGCTTAATCACGCCATTCAGTACGCGGATTATGTGGCGGTAATCAAGGCCGGGCGCCTTGTGACCTGTGGTGCGCCGAAGGAGATTGTGACGTCCAAGCTTTTGGCAGATGTGTTTAGAGTGCAAGCAGATGAGTTTGCATGTAGTAATGGATTAAGAGCGCTAGTGCCGGTGGATTTGTGTAAATAATGTAAATAAGTATAAGGCACATTAGCAATCAACTGCGTAAACATGCTCAAGCGTTGGTGCCTGTGGATTTATGTAGATAAGTAAAATGGCACATTAGCAAATCAGCAAGTGAGCTACGAATTTTAGCGAATGAGTGGCTGGTACAATGGCCTCAAGGGTTCGAAAACGTAAATAGTTTTGCGAGACAAATAGTACCCCGCAGAGGCCAATTGAACCCCACGAAATTCGCGTACCTACAATAGGAATGCTTCCTGCACAAACATGCTAAGTTCGAGGCATTTCTACCAAAAGCTTTGCACTAAAAATTCGTCGCGAACTGCTGATTGCTAATGTGCCATGCGAACTATTCAATTTAACCCTCTAACAAAAAACAACCCCTAAAGTAAGGTGTTAAGCCTAACTTTAGGGGTTTGTTGTCTATTATGTTAAATTATACGAGATAGTTCTTTTCTTTCACGTGGTTGGAGTGGAGGAGACGCTCGGCGCGCTCGCTCAAGGGCTTCTCCAAATACTCGCTATAGAGCGTTACCACGTCGGGGTTGTTGTGGGATTGACGGAGCTTGCGCTCGTCGTCCAGCTTGTACAGCTTTTTGCCTAACATGCCGGCCCGTTCCTGGCCGTCATGAATAGGCTGGCCGCCGCCGCCCACGCAGCCGCCGGGGCAGGCCATGACTTCTACGAAGTCATAATGCACCTTGCCGGCCTGCAAATCCTCGATGAGGCGGCCAGCATTACCAAGGCCGCTGACGGTGCAGGTACGTAAGGGCTTGCCAGCAATGGTGAATTCGCGCACCTTGCGGCCCTTTTCACCGCGCACGTCTACGAAAGCGTCCGCCGGTGCTTCTTCACCAGTCATGGAGAAATAAGCAGTACGCAGCGCTGCTTCCATAACACCGCCGGTTGCACCAAAGATTACACCAGCGCCGGTGCTCTTACCCAAGGGATTATCGAATTCTTCCTCAGGCAGGGTAGCGGGGTTAATGTGCTCTGCCTTAAGTAAGCGTACAAATTCGCGAGTAGTCAAAACGATGTCAATATCGTGAGTGCCACTGCTACGCATGGAAAGCAGGCTGGCCTCGCGCTTCTTGGAAACGCAGGGCATGATGGAAATGGAGCAGATTTCCTTGGGCTTCAGGCCCTTCTTTTCAGCAAAGTAGGACTTTAAGAGAGCACCAAAAATCTGTTGGGGAGATTTAGTGGTGGAAAGGTTTTCTACGTAAGAAGGATATTTTTTGGTCAAGTAGCTGACCCAACCGGGGCAGCAGGAGGTGAACATGGGCCAACGATAGCCTTCGGGGTTTTGCAGGCGCTCCAACAGCTCATTAGCCTCTTCCATAATGGTTACGTCCGCAGCGAAGCTGGTGTCGAAAACATAATCGAAGCCGATGCGGCGCAGGGCGGCAGCCATGCGTCCCTCGGTGGCCATTTCCTCAGGCATATTGAAGGCTTCAGCCCAAGCAGTACGCACTGCGGGAGCAACCTGGACGGCAGTTACCTTGGTGGAATCTGCCAAAGCCTCGTAAATCTTGGGCACATCATTGCGCTCCTTTAAAGCACCAACGGGGCAGTGGGTGATGCACTGACCGCAGAGGCTGCATTTGGAGTCTTCAATGCTCATGTTGCCGGCCACGTCCACAGTGGTACGGGAGCCGGTGTTTTGCACGTCCCAAATATGCAAATCCTGCACCTTGTCGCAAATTTGCACGCAGCGCATGCACTTAATGCATTTTTTGGAGTCGCGAATCAGGGGGAAATCCTTGTTCCAAGGGGTGTCCACCACCTCGCGCTCAAAGGGTATATCGAAAATGCCCAAATCATTGGACAGCTTTTGCAGGCTGCAGTTGCCGCTGCGAACGCAGGTTGCACACAGGCAATCATGCTGGGAGAGAATCAGCTCCACGTTGGTACGGCGGACACTGCGAGCCTTAGGGGAATTAGTATAGACAACGAGTCCTTCCTGCACAGGGGTGGTACAGGAGGTGACTACACGATTTTGTCCTTGGATTTCTACAACGCAAACCTTGCAGGCACTGATTTCATTGATGTCCTTTAAAAAGCACAGACGGGGAATATCAATACCAACGGTGGCAGCGGCCTGCATAATTGTAGTGCCCTCGGGAACGGAAACTTTTAAGCCGTCAATAGTCAGGTTTACCATTTTAAGGTTCTGCCTCCTTTCAAGGTACTAAAGCCAAATTTGTCACAGCGCAGGCAGCGACCAGCCTCCTGGCAGGCTTCCTGCACGGTCATGCCACACTCCATGGGAGCAAAGGTCTTTTTGCGCTCGCCAGCCTCTTTTTCGGTAAGCTGGATGCGGCCGCAGGGACGCTTGTCGTCAATGGAGGGGTCGGGGATTTCCACATCACAGGTGATGATATGCTCGTAGCCTAAATATTCATCAATATTAGCTGCGGCTACCTTGCCGGCGGCAATGGCACGAATAACGGTAGCGGGGCCGGTTACGCAGTCACCGCCGGCGAAAACGCCCTCATTATTAGCCAATTCACTGCTGGAGAGAGCGGAGATAGTGCCACGTTTAATCTTGATGCCTGCTTCCTCAAAGGGGCGCAGCATGATGCCTTGGCCGATAGCGACAACGATGATGTCGCAGGGGATGCGCTGCAAATCTACATCTGCATGGATGGGACGGGCGCGACCCCAGGCGTCGATGGGACCGATGATTTGGGGCTCTACCCACAGGGCAGCAACCTTGCCGTTTTCATCGGCCTCAATATGATGAGGAGCCTTTAAGCCGTACAGCTCAGCGCCTTCGGCAATAGCACCCTCGATTTCTTCGGGCAGCGCGGTCATATCGTCCTGACGACGACGATAAGCAATGATAACCTTTTTAGCGCCTAAGCGGATGGAGCTGCGGGTGCAGTCCATAGCTACGTTGCCGCCGCCGATTACAACGACGGTTTTATCCTTAAAGTCCGGCATTCTTTCTTCGCCGATTTCCCGCAGCATTTCCACAGCACTGATAACGCCTTGGGAATCCTCGCCGGGAATACCGATTTTTTTATCGGTGTGAGCGCCGATGGCAATGTAAACAGCGTCGAATTCTTTGCGCAGCTTATCAAAGGAAATTTCGCCCTCGCCATTACCAATGCGGCTGTTAAGATGTACCTCCACGCCGGTGGACAGGATGGCATCTAAATCCTCCTGCAGGCGCTCGCGGGGGAAGCGATAAGCGGGGATGCCGTAGCGCAGCATGCCGCCCAGCTTGCTCTTTTCTTCAAAAACAACTGCATGGTGACCCATGAGCTCTAAATAGTAGGCAGCGGATAAGCCACTGGGGCCACCGCCGATAATAGCCACACGTTTGCCGGTGGATTTTTCTTTTTCAGGCACGGGCACGGTGTTGCTGGGTGCGTTATCCACAGCCATGCGCTTTAAGCCGCGAATATTGATGGCAGCATCAATCATGTTACGACGGCAGCGGGATTCACAGGGATGCTCGCAAATCAGGCCGCAGGCAGTGGGGAAGGGATTATCCTTGCGGATGAGCTTCACAGCATCAGCATAGCGACCGGCGCCAACTAAAGCGATGTAGCCGGGGATATCCACCTGGGCGGGGCACAAAGCCACGCAGGGAATGGATTGGTGCAGATGCACGGAGCATTTGCCCTTCTTGATATGGTTGATATAGTCCTCGCGGAAGCCTTCCAAGCCGGCCAAAACCATTTTGGCTGCTTCAAAGCCGATAGCGCAGTCAGCGCTGTTGGCTACATTTTCCGCAGTGCTTTGGATGAGGTCCAGTGTCTCCATGGTGGCTTTGCCATCGAGCACGTCCTCCATCAGCTTTTGTAATTGGGCCAGACCAACGCGACAGGGAACACATTTGCCACAGGTTTGCGCATGGCAAACCTTGAGGAAAGAGAGCTGCAGATCAACGGGGCACAGTCCCGGAGGGCTGGCGATGATGTGTCGCTCTAGGTCTTTATATAAGCGTTCGACCGTCAGTTGAGCCTGGTCAGGTGTAGCAATTTTTAAACGACTCATATTCATCCTCCCAATAAGCATACACTAATTGATAAATTGGTATACTTTATATTATAACCAAAATTTCTCTAAACTGCAAGTTTTTAGAGCAGGAATATGTGTATACATCGTAACAGATTGGTGAAAAAATGGACTAAAATTGCAAAACAAAATAGCTTTTTTGCAGTGCTTTCTTTTTAATTGACCCCGTTTGTGTTATACTAAACTCTGGGCGAAAGCATGCTAAGGTATGTGATATACGGCAATGAAGTATATTTAGATAGAGGTGTTTTGTATGAAATTATCCATGATGCACATGGTCAGCCTGGTGTTGACCTTGGCTTTAACTATGCTGCCGGGCATTATTGCCTCCCGCCGCATCAAGTCCGCCGATGATTACAATGTGGGCGGACGCAGTGCCGGTGTGGGGCTGGTGGCAGGCAGTATTATTGGCACCATTGTGGGTGGTGCGGCAACGGTAGGAACGGCTCAGCTGGGCTACAAGCTGGGGCTGACGGCCTGGTGGTTCACCTTGGGCAGTGGCATCGCGCTGCTGATTATGGCGGCCTTTTACGCCAAGCCCCTGCGTGCTAGCGGCCTTACCACTGTGGCAGAATTTCTCGTAACCAATTACGGCAAGCCCGCTGGCTGGCTCGCCACAGTGAGCTCCTGTGCCGGCATCTTTTTTAGTATTGTCGCCAGCACGCTTACGGCCTTGCACCTTGTAGCGGGCATCTTTGGTGTCAATCTTTATGTTTCTGCAATGCTCATTCTTATGATCACAGCAGGTTTTGTCTTTTTCGGAGGCATCAGCGGCAGCGGCATGGCAGGCATTATCAAGATAGTCCTGATTTTTGCCAGCATTTTTGTGGGCGGCATTTTGGCCTTTTGCAACATGGGCGGTAGCGCTGGTCTGGCGGCGGCTTTGCCGGCTCAGCCTTGGTTCAGCCTTTTTGGTCGCGGTGTGGAGGATGGCCTTTTTAGCCTGTGCTCCATGATTGTGGGCGTCATTTCCACCCAAACCTACGTGCAGGCCCTGTTCAGTGCCAAGGATAGCAAAACAGCGGCTGTGGGCTGCGTCGCTGCGGCCTGCATTGTTATCCCTGTAGGTTTACCCTCTGTGATGATTGGTATGTTCATGCATGTAAACCATCCGGAGATTAATTCTATTGATGCCTTGCCCCTGTATTTGTCCACCTATCTGCCGGACTGGCTCGGTGGCATTGGCTTGGCGGCCCTGCTGCTTTCCGCCTTGGGCTCCATTGCAGGCTTGGCCTTGGGCATTGGCACCATGATCAGTCGTGATATTATCAGCAAGCTGTGGCGCAGCGCTACTTCTGTGAACCTGCTGTGGGCCAGCCGCTTTAGCGTGCTTTTGGCAGCGGCTGCAGCCATCGTTTTCGTTTTCTTTCATTTGGAATCCTCCGTGCTGGAATGGAATTATCTATCCATGGCCTTGCGGGGCAGCGGTATCTTTTTACCGCTAACCTTCTGCGTTTTCTTTTCCAACAGGGTGCGTGCATCCATGGGCGTGGCTGCCATGGGCGCAGGTATTTTTGCAGCCCTGTTTTGGAAGCACATCAGCCCCTGGCAGATTAATAGCTTATTTCCCGCTTTGGTCTATAATTTGATTTTCCTGGTTATAGGTCTATATTGGGGCAAAAAAGAGGAAGACTAATACCTTCTAAACAGTCGTGAAAGTTTGGTTTATTTATAAAGGATAAGCTTATGAGCGCTAAACGTTTTACCCATTTACATGTACATACGGAATATAGCCTGCTGGATGGTGCCTCCAAGATTGATGAATTGGTGGCCTATGCCAAGGAGCTGGGCATGGATAGTCTCGCCATTACGGACCATGGCGCTATGTATGGAGCTGTGGAGTTCTATCAGGAGTGCAAAAAGCAGGGCATTAAGCCTATATTAGGCTGTGAGGTCTATTTGACCACGGGCTCCCACTTTGAAAAGAACAACCGCGGCATGTTCCATTTGATTCTTTTAGCCGAAAATGATACTGGATACCACAATTTAATGAAGCTGGTCAGCATCGGTCAGGTGGAGGGCTTTTATTACAAGCCTCGCATCGACAAGGATGCTTTGCGAGCTCACAGTGAGGGCCTTATCTGCTTGAGCGCCTGTGTGGCCGGAGAGCTGCCGGTGCTGATTCTCCAAAATAATCTGGAGGGAGCTCGTCGCTGCATTCAGGAATATATAGATATCTTTGGTAAAGAAAACTATTTTTTAGAGATTCAGGACCACGATTTGCCGGAGGAGCACAAGGTAACGGCGGCCTTGAAGCAGCTGGCCAGAGAATTCGATTTGGGCCTGGTGGCCACCAACGATTTGCACTATGTGCGGCGGGAGGATGCGGCAGCGCAGGATATTTTGCTGTGCATCCAAACCACCAGCACCGTGGATGAGCCGGATCGCATGCGTTTTCCCAACGATAGCTTTTATCTTAAAAGCTACGAGGAAATGGCGGAGCGCTTTGGGGATTGTCCTGAAGCTCTGGAAAACCCCAACAAAATTGCGGACCGCTGCCATGTGGAGCTGGAATTTGGTCACTTGCTGTTGCCGGAATTTCCCGTCCCTGAGGGCTTTGATACGGCGGGATATTTGCGGCATTTGTGCGAAAAGGCACTGCCTAAGCGCTACCCTGTGGTGGACGAAACCATTCGCAAGCGCTTAGAGTTTGAACTGAAAATCATCAACGATATGGGCTACGATGCCTATTTCCTCATCGTGTGGGATTTCATCAACTTCTGCCGGGAAAAGGGCATCCCCGTAGGCCCGGGGCGCGGCAGCGCCGCGGGCAGTGTGGTTGCGTATTTGCTCCACATTACCAATGTGGAGCCCCTACGCTACCATTTGCTCTTTGAACGCTTTTTGAATCCGGAGCGCGTCAGCATGCCGGATATTGATACGGACTTTTGTTATGTGCGTCGCCAGGAGGTGCTGGACTATGTGGTCCAGCGCTACGGCAAGGAACGGGTAGCGCAAATCATTACCTTTGGTACGCTGCAGGCCAGGGCAGCCGTGCGTGACGTGGGCAAGGCTCTCGGCATGAGCTACGGCGCGGTGGACGAAATCGCCAAGATGATTCCCCGGGAGCTGGGCATAACCCTGGACAAGGCGCTGAACAACAAGGATTTGCGTGAAGCCTACGACACAAGGCCGGAGGTAAAGCAGCTCATCGATTTGTCCAAGAGCGTGGAGGGCTTGCCCCGCAACGCGGGGACCCACGCGGCGGGGGTTATCATTGCGCCTCACGACCTGCGGGAGTACGTGCCCCTGCAGCTGGGTGCCGATACTGACGGCATGATTACCCAATACGACAAGGACAAGGTGGAGGAGCTGGGCCTCTTGAAAATGGACTTTTTGGGCCTGCGCACCCTGACCGTTATTGGCGACTGCATCGAATTTATAAAACAAACCACCGGCGAGGTGGTGGATATAGACAATATTCCCTTAGAGGACGAAGCCACCTGCGCTATGCTGCGCAAGGGTGACACCACCTGCGTCTTCCAGCTGGAATCCGCGGGCATTACCAAGCTCTTGGTAGATTTAGCGCCCACCAGCTTTGAGGATTTAATTCCGCTGGTGGCCCTCTACCGCCCGGGCCCGCTGGGCACGGGCATGGCCGAGGACTTTATCGCTGGCCGGCACGGCCAGCGCACCGCCCAGGTGCTCCATCCCCTGATGGAGCCCATTTTGGAGGATACCTACGGCGTTATCCTTTACCAGGAGCAGGTTATGCAAATCACCTCTGCCCTGGCTGGCTTCACCCTGGGCCAGGCGGATATTATGCGCCGGGCCATGGGCAAGAAGAAGGCCTCGGTGCTGGAAAGCATGCGCCAGGACTTCGTGGAAGGCGCAAAGCGGGAGCACAATATCCCCGAGCAGCTGAGCCAGCAAATCTTCTCGTTGCTGCAGCATTTTGCAGGCTATGGCTTTAACAAATCCCACTCCGTGGCCTACGCTTTGGTGGCCTACCAGACGGCCTATTTAAAGGCCCACTGGCGGCCCCAGTTTATGGCGGCCTTTTTGAACAGTGTCATCGGCGACAGCGACAAGCTGAGCTGGTACATTTCCGTCTGCCGCAACGACAAAATCGATATTTTGCCACCGGATGTGAACGAGAGCGGTTACCAATTTACCGTTCATGGCAAGAGTGCCATTCGCTTTGGTCTAGCAGGCATCAAGAGTATGGGTGATGCTGCCGTACACGAAATCATCAATTCCCGCACCAAGGATGGCCCTTTTACTAGCCTGACCGATTTTTGCAATCGTGTCAGCATGCGTTTGGTGAACAAGCGTGCCTTGGAGCATTTGATTCGCAGCGGCGCTATGGATTCCTTTGGCGCCAAGCGCGCCCAGCTGCTGGCCATTATGGAGCAAGCGGCGGAGCAGGGCGCAGCCGCGCAAAAGGACAGAGCCTGCGGCCAAATCGGTCTCTTTGATGAGGAGGACACTTTGGCTGCTACGGAAATCAAGCTGCCGCCCATGGAGGAAATGCCCAAAAGCGTTATTTTGCAGAACGAAAAGGAGCTGCTGGGCTTTTATGTGACGGACCATCCCTTGAGTGAATATACCAAGGTCCTGCAGCGCTATATGCCCTTATACCAATTTGTCGGTGAGACATCCATCAAGGATGGTCAAACCGTCAAGGTGGCAGGCATTATTTCCAACTGCACCATTAAAACTACCAAAAGAGGCGATACCATGGCGCTTTTGACGCTAGAGGATTTCACAGGTCGCTTCAATGTCATTGTATTTAGTCGCCTGTATCACGAAGTCATAAGAGAAATCTTTGAGGATAATATCGTGGCCATCGAAGGCCGCTTCAGCGTGGATGAGCGGGAAAGCAAAATCGTGGCCCAAAGCGTGACCAAATTGAGCAATAGGGCGCCTACGGAAATCAAGCTGAAAATAGAAGCCTATTTGGAAAATCCCTTGGTGCAAAGGGAGCTTTTAAATGCCTTTCAAAAATTTCATGGCAACGACGTGGTGTATTTAAAGCTGATGGGCTCTCGTAAAATCATCAAAACTACATCCAACTACTGGGTGAATAGCCAGGCCGAGGGCTTTAAGGAGGCCATGGAAAAAATACTAGGCAAGGACTGCTTTGTTTAAGGAGTTGTCTTTGCCAGGGGCACTTGCTTGACTAGAGCAAGCTTGCGAAGCTTTGCTAGGCAACGAATAAATTGTTAAATATGCAACGCTTATGCAGAGAATAGTGGAAATAGACTTGCAAGTCTATACTGAAAAATGATACAATATAGAGAGTCATATGTATATAACAATTGCAAGGAGGCTGCAAATGAATATTATAGTATGTATTAAACAAACTCCGGATACGGAGAAAGTAAAATTCAATCCGGAAACTCGCACCCTGCTTCGTGAAGGTGTGGAGAATATCATGAACCCCTTCGATATGCAGGCTTTGGAAACTGCCCTGATTATGAAGGACAAATTTGGTGGCAAGGTTACCTGCATTTCCATGGGTCTGCCCCAAGCAACTGATGTGCTCAAGGAAGCCTTGGCTATGGGCGCCGACGACGCTGCCCTCATTAGCGACCGCGCTTTGGCTGGCTCCGACACTTTGGCTACCAGCCTGACCTTGGCTGCTGCTATTAAAAAGATTGGCGATTATGATTTGATTTTGTGCGGCAAGCAAGCTGTTGACGGCGACACCGCTCAGGTTGGTCCGGAAATCGCTGAGCATTTGGGCCTGCCCCAAATCACCGGCACCTTGAAGCTGGATTATGTGGATGAGCGCTTTGTTGCTTATCGCGAGAACGACAACTATTCTGAAACCCTGGCTTGTGCAGCACCCCTGCTGGTTACTGTAAACACCGCAGAAAAAGAGCCCCGCTTTGCCAGCATCAAGGGTAAAATGAAAGCACGCAAGGCTAAGATTCCTACCTGGACCATTGAGGATTTGGGCCTGGCTCCGGAGCAGGTTGGTCTGACCGGCTCTCCCA
Organism: Phascolarctobacterium sp.; assembly: GCA_030540395.1. Lineage (GTDB taxonomy): Bacteria > Bacillota > Negativicutes > Acidaminococcales > Acidaminococcaceae > Phascolarctobacterium_A. The sequence goes on along the minus strand of JAUNWI010000001.1, from coordinate 50,969 downwards.
CTAAGGTTAGAAAATCCTTCACCCCGACTCCGCCGGAAATCCACAGCGAAATCATTGCTGAAGAGGATTTGGATGTAGCTGTAGATATGCTTTTTGACAAGCTTGTAAAAGCTGAAATTATTACTCGTTGAGGTGAATATAAATGGCAATGAAAGTAGATAGAGATAAATGTATCGGCTGTGAATCCTGCACCATGGTTTGCCCCGTGGGCGCCATCAGCATGGTGGACGGCAAGGCTATGATTGACCCTGAGCAATGCATTTCCTGTGGCGCCTGCGTAGGCGAATGCCCCGTAGAAGCAATTGCTCCCGAGGCAACTGCCAAGGCTGAGGTTGCTAACAACGAAGGCAAGGATATGTGGGTTATTTGCGAGCTGGATAAAAATGAAGCACTGCCGGTTTGCTATGAGCTCATCGGTGCTGCAAGCGGCCTGGCTAAAAAAGCTGGCGACAACTGCTGCGCTGTTATTATCGGCAGTGGTGTAGCTGAGCTGCCTGCAAAAATGATTGCTGCAGGTGCTGACAAGGTTTATGTAATCGATGGCCCTAAATACACCGATTACCACACCGAATTATATACTGACGCGGTATGCCAATTGGTTGAAGCATATAAGCCCTCCGCTTTGATGCTGCCCGCTACCATTGATGGTCGCGATTTGGCTCCTCGTATTGCTGCACGTCTGCACACCGGCCTGTGCGCTGACTGCACCGCAGTGGATATTACTGATGACAAGCTGGTTGCCTGGACCCGTCCTGCTTTGGGTGGCAACATTTATGCAACCATTGTTTGCGACGAGCATCGTCCCCAAATGGGCACTGTTCGTCCCAAGGTTTTCAAGGCCTTGGAGCCCGATGCAAGCCGCACCGGTGAGGTAATTGCCTTCACCCCGGTGGACAGAGTAGAAAATAAAGTAGAAATCCTGAAAAAGGTTCCCAATGCTGGCAGCAACTCCATTAAGCTGGAGGATGCAGAGGTTATCGCCGCTGGCGGTCGTGGCATGGGCACCCAGGAGAACTTCGACAAGCTGGCTGAGCTGGCAGGCCTCTTTGAAAAGGGCGCTGTGGCAGGCTCCCGTGCTGTTATTGACGCTGGTTGGATGGCTCATTCCCAACAGGTTGGTCAATCCGGCAAAACCGTTACTCCGCACATCTATTTTGCCTGCGGCATCAGCGGTGCCGTACAGCACATTTCCGGCATGAAGGAATCCGACATCATCATCGCCATCAACAAGGATGCAAGCGCTCCGATTTTCAGCGTAGCTCATTATGGCATTGTGGGCGATGTAAACGTTATTCTGCCCAAGCTTATTGAAAAAATTAAAGCTTATAAAGAATAAAATAAAACTTATATTGCTCAAATCACTAGAGGCGTTCTATTTTTAGGATGCCTCTAGAGTTGTTCCTCGAGTAATTATTTAGTAAATAAAAAATAGGAAAAATATTCCCAATAGGAGTTTAACAATGTGGAAGGTATTATATATCGCTCCAACTGAAGCACAGGCTCAAAGAATCCAGCAGCTGCTGACGGAAAATGGTTTTCTAGTGAAGGTAAAAAGCTCCGGTGGCAAGCATAACAAGGCTTTTGAAATTTGCGTACCTGTTTCCGAGGCCGAGGATGCCTATGAGGTTTTGTGCGAGAATAAGTTTCAGTGCTGAGGGGGTTCGGTTCTGATGAAAAAAACTAAAATTATTTGTACGATGGGTCCTGCTACCGATGATGTGTCCCTGCTTTCCCAGATGATGCGCGCAGGTATGGATTTGGCTCGTTTTAACTTTTCCCATGGTAACCATGAGGACCATGGCAAGCGCTTAAGCTTGGTGCGCCAGGCAGCAGCAAGGGCGGGCAAGGTGATTGCCACCATTGCCGATACCAAGGGCCCTGAGATGCGCTTGGGCATGTTCAAGGATAATAAGGTTCAGCTTAGTGAGGGCGATGAGTTCACCCTGACCACGGAGGAATACTTGGGAGACGAGCATAAGGCTCATGTTAATTATGCAGGTCTGCCGGAGGAGTTATCCGTAGGCAGCAGCATTTTGCTAGCTGATGGTCTTCTGTCTCTTAAGGTTACTGCTATTAGAGGTCCTGAAATTCACACTGTTGTGGTTAATGGTGGTGAGCTTAGCTCCCGCAAGCGTGTGGCCTGCCCCGGCATCGAGCTGAAGCTACCCTTTTTGTCTGAGCAGGACAAGGCGGATATTCTTTTTGCCGCTGAAAATGATATGGATTATGTAGCCGCCTCCTTTGTGCAGAAGGCCGATGACGTTATCGCCATTCGCAAGGTGCTTGAGGAAAACGGCTACCACATGGGCATCATCTCCAAAATTGAGAATGAGGCCGGTGTGAAGAATATAGATGAGATTATTAATGTGTCCGATGGCGTCATGGTAGCCCGTGGTGACCTGGGTGTGGAAATTCCCACCGAGGATGTGCCCATTGTGCAAAAGGAGATTATTTCCCGCTGCAACAAGGCAGGCAAGCCCGTTATCACCGCTACCCAGATGCTGGAAAGCATGATAAACAGCTATCGCGCTACCCGTGCTGAGGCTAGTGACGTGGCCAACTCCATTTTCGATGGCACCGATGTGATTATGCTTAGTGGCGAAACTGCCTCCGGTAAATATCCCTTGGAGGCCGTACAGACCATGGCTAAAATTGCCCAGCGCACGGAGGAATCCCTGGACTATATTAAGCTGTTCCAAAAGAAGGGCCTGTCCGAGCGCATTCATTCCACGGATGCCATTAGCCATGCTACGGTGCAGATTGCCACGGAAATTCGCGCCAACGCCATTTTGACAATTACTGAATCCGGCTTTACAGCCCGGATGATTGCTAAATATAAGCCCTGGTCCCAGGTTGTGGCCATGTCCCGCTTGGAAAAGAGCGTGCGCATGATGCAGCTGTATTGGGGCGTGGAGCCGATTTTGGGGCCCTATAGCGCCAATACGGACGAAATGATCGAGCTGAGCCTGCAATGCGCCCTGCATAATGGTGCCATTAGCGATGGCTCCTCCGTTGTCATTACAGCCGGTGTGCCCATTGGTACTCCCGGTAGTACGAATTTGATTAAGGTGGTTACTGTGGGAAATAAGCTTTTAAGCGGTACCGGTATTGGTCGCCGCAGTGTTACCGGCAAGCTGTGCATTTGCAGCACCGGTGCTGATTTTGCTAACAAACTGCAAAAGGGTGACGTCCTGGTTGTGGACGTGCTCAATGATGAATTTGTTCCGGCGGCTTCTGCCAAGGCAGCAGCCATTATTGCGGAAGAGGGCGGACTGACCTCTTCTACCGCCATTGTGGGCATCACCTGTGGTCTGCCCGTTATCGTGGGCGCTGCCCGCGCCACCAGTACCCTGACCGATGGGGCCCTGGTAACGGTGGACCCGGTTAGCGGTGATGTTTATGAAGGCGATATAAATCTGTAAGCCTATGGATGAGTCCTTAGCTTTAGAGGTTTGTCTTGGCGTGCGCCAAAATAATTTGGAGGCAGCTCAAGCTGGCTTAGAAAATATTTTGGCAGTACAGGATGATAGAGAGTATATCTCTCTCGTAAAGATAGCTATACTTGCAGCCTTACGTAAGCAGCAGGAGTTAATGGCTTTACATTGGTTGGATGCTTGCCAAGGACGGCTCAAAGCAGTGTTTGTGCAAGCAGAGCTGGCAGCTGATGTGGCTAGCCTTTTAGAGTCCTGGTGCTTTGCCTGCTGCGATAGGCGTTTAGAAAATGTGCGCGTGGTGCTCACTGATTTAGTGCGCCAGTGGTTTAAGGCTGTTGCCGTAAGTGAAGCCCAAGCCTTGGAGCTGGAGCTGCTCAACATGGCGGCCCGCATGGTCCGCCGGGGTTGGCGCAGCGAAGCCCGCTGGCTCCTGCGTCTGGTAAGCTGGCACGCCCTGCGCTACAAGAGCCAAAGCCAATGGCAACGGCTCTTGGCCAATTTATCCCTGCATTTTACGGTGTACGCTCGCTGGGAAAGCTTTCCCAAGGCCTGCGAGGTTTATTATGAGCTGGTGCTTTTGCTCTTGGTACTGGTGCGCCGCGCGGGCCGCGCGGCGCTGGACGAGTCACGTCGCGCAGCTTGTTTGCAGCTGGCGCTGCGCACGGTGCGCGACCTAGTGACAAATATTGCCCGCTCTACCATGCAGGAGGATATGGATATCTTCCGCCAATGGTACCAGTATTTGTGGCAGCTGGCGGGGGAGGATGCCAAGCGCAAGCAGCACCTGCTGGTGCTGCTGCAGCTAAGCATTGCCTATTGGCATAGCACGCTGCCCAAGAGCAGCAAAAAGCAGCTGCGCTTTTTGCAGGATTTGCTGCAGCCGAACTTGCTCAGCGAAGAATACAAGGCGCTGCTAAGAGTAATTACATGATACTCCCTCAGTCAGCTCGTAAACTCGCTGACAGCTCCCTCAGAGAGGGAGCGCAAAGGGCATGTTGTGGCTGAAATTTTATCCTCCCTCAGAGAGGGAGCGCAAAGGGCATGTTGCGGCTGAAGTTTTATCCTCCCTCTTTGAGGGAGGTGCCGAGCTTGCGAGGCGGAGGGAGTTTATTTATACTATAATGAGGTAAAAAATCATGGCTAAAATTGTTGTAATTGGTAGCTGTAATATCGATATTACAGTGGAGTGCGACCGCTGGGCGAAGCCCGGCGAGACCATTTTTGGCAATCGCCTCACTGTAAACCCTGGTGGCAAGGGTGCCAACCAGGCTGTAGCCGCCGCCCGCTTGGGAGCGGAGGTGAAGATGGTGGGCTGCATTGGCGATGACGTTTATGGTCAGCTGGTGCAAAAGGCCCTCAAGGATAATAATGTGGACGCCACCTATGTGAAGGTGCTGCCGGGTGAAAACAGCGGCACGGCCCACATCACGGTGGCCGAAAACGATAATAGCATTATCGTTATTAAGGCCGCCAATGATTTAGTATCCCCGGCTCTTATTGACGAGGCCTGGGATGCTATCAAGGAAGCGGACATTGTGCTTTTGCAGCACGAAATTCCCGCTGCCACCAATGCCTATGTGATTGAAAAATGCTATGAGGCCGGTGTACCCGTAATGCTCAACCCCGCTCCCGTGGCTCCCGTGCCGCCCGAGCTGTTGGAAAAGGTAACTTACCTTACTCCCAATGAGCACGAGGCCGCTATTCTCTTTGCTGGTCAGGGCAAGGCCGATATTTTAGGTCGTAACCAAGGCAAGGTAATCATGACCTTGGGCAGCAAGGGTGTGGCCTATGCCGAAAAGGGACAGGTGTACAATGTGCCGGGCTTTAAGGTTAAGCCTGTGGACACCACCGGTGCCGGTGACACCTTCAACGGTGCCTTCGCCGTGGCTCGCGCCAACGGCAAAAACATGTATGATAGCATCAGCTTTGCCAATGCGGCGGCAGCTTTGTCCGTGCAAAAGCTGGGTGCTCAAGGCGGTATGCCTTACTTAAATGAAGTAGAGGAGATGTTGAAATAATGCAAAAGGGCGGAATGTTAAACAGCTCCATTGCCAAGGTCTTGGCTGATTTGGGGCATACCGATACCATTGTTATTGGGGACTGCGGCTTGCCCATTCCGGCAGGGGTGCCCAAGATTGACTTGGCCTTGAAGCCGGGAATGCCCTCCTTCGTGGATGTGGTAACCGAGGTGGCCAAGAATATGGTTATCGAAAAGGTAGAAATTGCCGGCGAAATGGAGGGTCGCAATCCTGAGGTTTACGCTGCCATGCAAGCACTGTTTGCAGAGCAGGAGTGGATTATTGACGAGAACCACGAAGCCTTTAAGGAAGCAACGAAAAAGGCTAAATGCGTGATTAGAACTGGCGAAATTACTCCCTACGCTAACATTATATTGCACAGCAACGTGTTCTTCTAATGAAAACGCGTCATAAGGCATCATCTGCTTCGTTGCGGCTCCTAGGAGTATTTCCGATACGCCGTCGTCGCCGCGCCTCGCATCTAATGCCTTCTGACGTGTTTTAAGGATGGTATATTATATGGAAATTGAATTACGTAACATCCACAAAGCTTTTGGCTCTAACCAGGTTTTGAAGGGTGTCAATTTAAAATTAAAAAGTGGTGAGGTCCACGCCCTGATGGGCGAAAACGGTGCCGGCAAGTCCACCCTGATGAATATCCTCACCGGTATTCATAAGCAGGACCAGGGCCAGATTTTCGTGGATGGCAAGGAGGTCAGCTTCAAAAATCCTCTGGAGGCGGAAGCGGCAGGCATTGCCTTTATCCATCAGGAGTTGAATATTTGGCCCAATCTGACCATCTTGGAAAACCTGTTCATGATGCACAGCGTGGCTAATTCCTTTGGCGTGCTGGACTTCAAAAAAATGCGCCAAATTGCCGAAGCAAAATGCAAGGAAATCGCCATCGACCTGCCCCTGGATGCGGAAGCAGGGGAGTGTAGCGTGGGCCAGCAGCAGATGACGGAAATTGTGCGTAACCTTTTGGTGGATGCCAAGGTAGTCATCATGGACGAGCCTACGGCGGCTCTTACCGAGCGCGAAACCGACAAGCTTTTTGAGGTAATGCGCTCCCTGAAAAAGCGTGGTGTAGCCATGGTGTATATTTCCCACCGCATGGAAGAGGTATTCAGCCAATGCGACACTGTAACCGTAATGCGGGATGGTGTGTCCGTGGACACCAAATCCGTAGCCGACTATGGTCGTGAGCAAATCGTGCGGGACATGGTTGGTCGCTCCATTACGGAGTTTTATCCGCCCCGTGGCAATAAGCCAGGTGAAGTGGTGCTGGAGGTGAAAAACTTCCACCAGCCCGGCCTGTTCAAGGATATCAGCTTTAACCTGCGCAAGGGCGAGATTTTGGGCGTGGCCGGTCTCATGGGTGCTGGTCGCACGGAAATCATGCGTGCTATTTTTGGCGTGGATGGCTGTCAAAGCGGCGAGGTCACTCTAAAGGGACAAGCTGTTACCATCAACAAGCCTGAGGACGCCATCAAGGCAGGCATCGGCTTCGTTACCGAAAACCGCAAGAGCGAGGGCTTAATTTTGGACTTTTCCATTTTGCGCAATATTGCGCTGCCCAGTGTGGACAGCTTTGCTAACAAGAGCGTCATCAACTTTAAGAGCCTTCACGAGTTTGCCCACAAGATGGCCAGCAAGCTGGGTGTTAAGGCCCAGGATCTTGATTTGGAGGCTGGCGCCCTTTCCGGTGGTAACCAGCAAAAGGTTGTTATCGCCAAATGGGTGGGCAAAAAGCCGGAAATCATCATTATGGACGAACCGACCCGTGGTATTGACGTAGGCGCCAAGCGTGATATTTACGAGCTGATGAACGAGCTCACCGCGAGTGGCGTTTCCATCATCATGGTTTCTTCGGAGCTGCCGGAGGTTTTAGGCATGAGCGACCGCATTATGGTCATTCATGAGGGTCGCATTGCCGGCGAGCTGCTCCATGAGGAAGCAAACCAAGAAAAAATCATGGCCTTGGCCACGGGAGGACAATAAAGATTATGAATATGAAAGCAATGTTAAAAAAATCCGGCTCAGTGATTGGTCTGGTAGTACTGTTCGCAGTCATTTCCTGCCTCAACAGCAGCTTTATCGACCCCAGCAACTTGAAAAATTTGCTCCGTCAGGTTTCCATCAACGCCCTCATTTCCTTCGGTATGACCTTTGTTATTTTGACCGGCGGCATTGACCTGTCCGTTGGTAGTATTTTGGCACTGAGCTCCGTGCTCATGGGCAGCTTTATCAAGAGCGGCAATAACCCCATTGTAGGCATTGTACTGGCCTGCCTTATGGGCGCTGTTTTGGGCGCTGTCAACGGCCTCGTAATTACCAAGGGCAAGGTTGCTCCCTTTATTGCTACCTTGGCCACCATGACCATTTTCCGCGGTCTGACACTGGTTTACACCAATGGTAACCCCATCAGCAGCTTAACTGAAAGCGAGCTTTTCCATGGCTTTGGCCAAGGCTACTTTATGGGCCTGCCCGTGCCAGCCATCATGATGCTGTTGATGTTCGCCGTTTCCTATTTCATTCTGCACAAGACTACGCTGGGTCGCAAAACCTACGCTGTAGGCGGCAACGAAAAGGTTTCCTTTATTGCCGGCATTAAAATTGACAGAATCAAAATTTTCGCTTATACTATTACGGGCTTTTTGTGCGGTATGGCAGGCGCCATCCTCACCAGCCGCTTGAACAGCGCTCAGCCCACTGCAGGCACCGGCTATGAGCTGGATGCTATCGCTGCAGTAGTATTGGGCGGCACCAGCTTAAGCGGTGGTAAGGGTCGCATTGTGGGCACCATCATCGGTGCTTTGATCATCGGCACTTTGAATAATGGCTTGAACATTTTGAATGTATCCAGCTTCTACCAACAAGTTGTCAAAGGTATTGTAATTTTGCTGGCAGTCCTCATGGACCGCAAAAAGTCTTAAGACATTTTAGGAGGAATCTTCAACATGAAAAAAATCTTATTGGTATTATCCTTGATGGTAGCTATGGCTATGATGATTGTTGGCTGCGGTGGCGGCGACAAGAAGGAAGCTGCTAAGGACGGCGGCAAAAAAATCACCGTTGGCTTTGCAGTATCCACCCAAAACAACCCCTTCTTCGTAGACCTGGCTAAAGGCGTACAAGCTAAGGCTAAGGAAATGGGCGTAACCGTAAAAATCGTTGACGCTCAAAACGACCCTGCTAAGCAAGCCAACGACATCGCTGACCTGTTGCAATCTAACATCAACGTACTGCTGGTTAACCCCGTTGACTCCGCTGCTATTTCCACTTCCGTAAAGGCTGCTAACAAGGCTAATATCCCCGTTGTTTGCCTGGACCGCAGCGCTGATGCAGGCAAGGTTGCTTCTTTGGTTGCTTCCGATAACGTAAAGGGCGGCGAAATGGCTGCTGAATACATTATCAAAAAGCTGGGCGAAAAGGTTAAAGTAGCTGAGCTGGAAGGTATTCCCGGCGCATCCGCTACCCGTGAACGTGGCCAAGGCTTCCACAAGCTGGCTGACGCTAAGCTGACCGTTGTTGCTAAGCAATCCGCTGATTTCGACCGCTCCAAGGGCCTGACCGTTGCAGAAAACATGCTGCAAGCTAATCCGGACGTAAAGGCTATTTTCGCTCATAACGACGAAATGGCTTTGGGCGCAATCGAAGCTGCTAAATCCGCTGGCAAAAAGATTTTCATCGTTGGCTTTGACGGCACTGCTGACGGCGTAAAGGCTGTTGAAAACGGCACCATGAGCGCAACCATCGCTCAACAACCTGATGTAATGGGCAAGCAAGGTCTGGAAGTAGCTGTAAAGGCTGCTAAAGGCGAAAAGGTTGAAGCTAAGGTTTCTGCTCCCCTGAAGCTCGTTGAAAAGAAATAATTTTTAAGAACGACATATTACTCACTTCCTGACAACTTGTGAGAAAGCTCCCCTGCAGCTGGCGCTGCAGGGGTTTTCATTTGCGTAGGTCGCCTGTTTTTGTTATAATATAAGGGCTGATAAGAGGAGGTGGAAGGAAATGCTACCTGATGATGGCTACAACAGACGGATTAAGCCGCCCTGGTATGTGCAGGTGATATTGGCCTTCTACGGCTTTTTATGGCTGAATATGATTTTTATTGTGGGCCTTAACAGCCTGCGCTTGGGCTATATTGATTATGATAGCGGCAGTATTTTTGTAGCGTTGACGCTGGGCTTGAAGCTGATATTTTGGTATATGGACAGGTTTTACGAAACGAAGGAGCCTGATGAGGCGGATGGGACTGACGACTCAAAATAGCTTATGAGGCTTGCTGCTTATGGTAAATGCGAGATGTTCCAGTAATTTTTGGAGGTTAAGATGGAGCTTTGGGATATATATGATAGCAACAAACAGCTGACAGGGCGCACCATGAAGCGCAATGATTGGTGCCTGAAGGATGGTGAATACCACCTGACCGTGCTGGGCGTGGTGCAGCACACGGACGGACGCTTTTTGATTACCCGCAGGGTGCTGACCAAGGCGTGGGCAGCGGGCTGGTGGGAGGTGCCGGGAGGCGCCTGCATGGCCGGCGAAAGCTCCCGCCAGGCGGTGAATCGGGAGGTGCTGGAGGAAACGGGCCTTGATGTGGCCGCAGTGCCCGGCGAACCCTTGGTGACCTATCACAGAGAGAATCCTGGCGAGGGTGATAATTACTTTGTGGACTGCTATCGCTTTACGTTGGACTTCGAGCCTAGTGCTGTTCAGGTGCAGGAGGCGGAGGTTTTGGAGTGGAAGCTGGCCACTTTAGCTGAGATTAAAGATTTAGCGGCGCAGGGGATTTTTCTGCATTACGATTCTATTAAAGCTGTGTTTGGGTGAGTCTACTTCTTTGGCACCAAAGAAGTAGCAAGAAAGTGCACACTTTCTAGAAAGTGTGGGAAAGCAAAATCCTTTTGCTCGCACAAAAGGATTTATCGAAAATGCTTTACCATATTGCCGCTTCGCGGTGTGGTGCGATTGTTTGGGGTAATTTATTCAGTTGTTAGTTGTTTCATCTTGTAAAAAGTCAAACAACGTGGTAAAATAGTAAGGTGAATGTTAATTTTTTACAGAATGCTAGATAAATCAATTTTGATTGAAGGTTTGGAGGAATTAAAGTATGTCAGGACATTCTAAATGGGCAAACATTAAACATAAAAAGGGTAAAGCAGACGCACTGCGCGGCAAGATTACCACTAAAATCTCCCGCGAGATTACCATTGCTGTACGCATGGGCGGCTCCGACCCCACCGGTAACATGAAGCTGAAGCTGGCTCTGTCCAAGGCTAAGGCTAACAATATTCCTAAGGATAACATCCAACGCGCTATCCAAAAGGGTGCAGGCGCACTGGAAGGCCAAAGCTTTGAAGAAATCACCTATGAAGGTTATGGTCCTGCCGGCGTAGCTATGATGGTTAGCTGCCTGACTGATAACCGTAACCGTACCGCTGCTGACGTACGTCACGTATTCAGCAAATACGGCGGCAACCTGGGTGCTACCGGCTGCGTAGGCTACATGTTCCAACAAAAGGGCGTGTTTGCTGTTAGCAAGGAAACTGGCGTAGAAGAGGACGACCTGATGATGGTTGCTCTGGAGGCTGGCGCTGAGGATATCAAAAACGAAGAAGAGGGCTTCGAAATCGTAACCACTCCGGATACCTTTGATGACGTGGAAAAGGCTTTGGCAGACGCTGGTATTGAAGTAGAAATGGCTGAAATCACCATGATTCCTGATACCATGGCTGAGCTGAGCGCAGAGGACGCCGAAAGAGTGCAAAAGATGCTGGACGTGCTGGAGGATCTGGACGACGTTCAGGACGTTTATCACAACGCTGACTTGCCGGAAGACGACGAGGAATAAGATTATTTACGGGAAAGCAGGCAAGGTTTTGTCTGCTTTCTGTTTTTGTGAGGACTTTTTATGCTGGTTTTAGGAATAGACCCGGGTACAGCCATCTGTGGCTATGGTCTGGTGGACATGACGGGCAATCGCTTGCGTCCCGTGTTCTATGGTTCCATTTTGACGGATAAGGACATGCTGCCGGAGCTACGCTTGAAAAAAATCTATGATGATTTGACCGATATTATCGAGCATTTTCATCCTGATTATATGAGCATTGAAAAGCTTTTTTTCAACCGCAATGTGACCACGGCTATTCCCGTAGGCCAGGCCAGGGGCGTGGCCCTTTTGGCTGCTGCCAATCAGGGACTGCCTGTGATGGAATTTACACCCATGCAAATCAAGCTCAGCGTGGTGGGCACGGGCAGTGCCACCAAGGAGCAGGTGATTTACATGGTGATGCATCTGCTCAACATCCGGGAGAAGATTAAGCCCGATGATACGGCGGATGCCTTGGCGGCGGCGATATGCGGCGTGAACACTGCGTCGACGCGTAGATGGCAGGAGGGAAGATAAATGATTGGCTCCATTAAGGGCAATGTGGGCTATTTGGGCTCGGACTTTTGCCTTATCGAAACCGCTGGTGGCGTGGGCTACCGCGTTTTTATGCCGGCGGCGCATCTGGCGCAGCTGGCCTTGGGTGCTCAGGTCATGGTGCATACCCACACTGCGGTGCGTGAGGATGCAATTTTACTCTATGGCTTTTTGAGCCAGGAATATTATAATTTGTTTGAGCTGCTCTTAGGTGTCAGCGGCGTAGGCCCCAAGATGGCTCTTGGTATTTTGTCCGCCATTAAGCCTGATGCTTTTTATTTGGCAGTGCAAAGTCGCGATGTGAAGACTTTGACCAAGATGCCGGGCATTGGCAAAAAGACGGCAGAGCGCATGCTCTTGGAGCTTAAGGACAAGGTGGGCGCTGCCACCGGCGAGGTGGGCAGCGACTTTGGCGAAAGCGTTGCTGCCGGAGGTAGCGGCGCCGTGGCGGAGGCCATGGAGGCGTTGGCGTCCTTGGGCTACAGCAATAGCGAAATTATGCCGGTGCTGAAGCAAATTCCCGACGCTGATAAGCTCAGCGGCGAGGAAGTGCTCAGACAGGCACTGAAGCTCTTTGCGAAGAGGTAAGGAGAGTTTTATGGAATTCGATGACAGAATTATTGCCGGAGCAGAGCAAGAGGCCGATGGCTGGCAATACAGCCTGCGTCCCCGGCTTTTAAGTGAATATATCGGCCAAAGCCAAGTGAAGGACAACCTGTCCATCTTTATCAAGGCTGCGGCGGCCCGTCATGAGGCCTTGGACCATGTGCTGCTCTTTGGACCTCCGGGCCTTGGCAAAACTACTCTGGCCAATATTATTGCCAACGAGCTGAACGTGAATATTCGCGTAACCAGTGGTCCGGCCATCGAGCGTCAGGGAGATTTGGCAGCCATTCTCACCAATTTGGGTGATAATGACGTGCTTTTTATTGACGAAATCCATCGCTTATCCAAAACCGTGGAGGAAATCTTATATTCCGCCATGGAGGATTTTGCTTTAGATATTATTATTGGCAAGGGTCCTGCTGCCCGCAGTGTGCGGCTGGATTTGCCACATTTTACCCTTATTGGTGCTACCACCCGTTTGGGTGCCATTGCTGCGCCCTTGCGCGACCGCTTTGGAGTGCAGTGCCGTCTGGAGTTTTATAAGCCCGAGGAGCTGCAGTTTATTATTACCAGAGCAGCGGATATTTTGGGCGTGAAGATTGATGGCGAGGGTGCCAACGAGATTGCCCGTCGCAGTCGTGGTACACCCCGTATTGCCAACCGCCTGCTGAAGCGTGTGCGTGATTTTGCCCAAGTGCTGGGTGTAGAGACCATTACCCGTCAGCTGGCCGATGAAGCCTTGGCTAAGCTTGAGGTTGATAGATATGGCCTGGACCGCAACGATAGGCGTATTTTGAATACCATCGTGAAAACCTTCGGCGGTGGCCCGGTGGGTATTGAGACCATTGCCGCTGCTGTCAGCGAGGAGTCAGGCACCATTGAGGATGTTATTGAGCCCTATCTGATTCAGCTGGGCCTCTTGCAGCGTACTCCCCGTGGACGGCGTGCCACCCGCGAGGCCTATCGTTATTTGGGAGTGCCCATGCCGGAAAAATAGGAGGCCTGCAAAGCTATGAAATTGTTATTACATGCCTGCTGTGGGCCCTGCGCCTGCTATCCCACGGAGAAGCTTACAGGGGACGGTGTGGATTTTTCCATTTTGTATTTTAATCCCAATATTCATCCCTACAAGGAGTTCAAGCAGCGCTTGAGCACTTTGCGGGAGTTTTGTGAGAAAAAAGAATATGATTTAATCATCAATAAAAGCTATCCCTTAGAGGAAACCGTGCGTGGCATGCTCCATGAGTATGAGGTGGGGTCCGTGCGCTGTGCCTATTGCTACAGGGTGAGGTTGCGCTATGCGGCGCAGTTTGCCAAGGAGCATGGATATGATGCCTTTAGTACTACTTTGCTTGTGAGTCCCTATCAAAAGCATGAGCTGATTAAGCGTGAGGCACAGGCCGCGGCGGAGGAGTTTGGGGTGCCGTTTTTTTATGAGGATTGGCGCACAGGCTACCAGCGCGGGGTGGATATTAGTCTTGAGATGGGATTATATCGGCAACAATATTGTGGGTGCGTGTTTAGCGAGAGGGATAGGTATCAGATAGTTAAGCGACCGAAAGGCGAGCCTCCGAAGGGTGAGTTTGTGGTGGTTAGTAAGCATATTAAGATGGTGAATAATAATTAATTTTGCAAAAGGCTTTTGTTCGTTTACTTTTTCGAGCGACCGAAAAAGTAACAAAAAGGTCGTGCGCTTTTAGAAAGCGCGGGAAACAAAATCTTTTTGCTCACCCAAAAAGATTTATCAAAAAGGGTTGTCTATATCACATTTTGGTAGTGCTTAGCTTTACTTTTTGCATGCATGAGTCACTTCGAGGAAGATTTTTTTGTCGGTGTAAATAAGAACTTTCCTGCCGTAGTGCTTTGATGTAGAGAGCCATGCTTGCTGTACTTATCAAGTGTATTGATGTAGTATGGTCTGTAGGTTTTGCTATTGAGTATTCAAGACTAAAGCGTATGCATTAGAGTTATTGAAGAAATGTATAGTAAGGCTTTAGGAGAGGCTCCCCTAGGGGGGAGCTGCCGCCTTCGAACGAATAGCTATTTTACTAGCCAAGATGCGGCTGAGAGGGGTGACCACGAACTTGCTGAAGAAGATTATTATAACGATATTGATAGCCTTAGGCTATTTGTATGGAGCTTCTGGCTGCAGTCGCACTGAAGCTGCCGAGTTAATTAGAGTTGCGCTGGTGCATGACCAAGCTACAGCTGAGATTAGCTGCGAAAGCGACTTTGAGGTGCAAAGCGGTTCGAACAAGACTGTCTTGCCCAAGGGTAAATATTTCCTTTGCGTGGCTGAGGGAAAATTAGTCATGGATAAGGTTGAGCCCAATGCTAAGCCTGTTCCAAAGATAAATCCTCTGCCGCAACCTATTGTTTCAAATAAGCCAGTGCCGAAAGATAAGCAATCGGCTGAACCGGTGGCACATGCTGAAAATGTAGCTAATAAGCAAAAACAGTTTAGCTTCGGCAGCACGATTTCCGTGCACGCCTTTGCTGGCAAAGCACTGCCGAAGGTCAACCAACGCGCTTACAAGGGCTACCTGCGCGTGCTGGCGGACAACGGCAAATTGCTGGTGGTCAACTACGTTGACCTGGAGCAATACTTGGCCAGCGTGCTACCTGCCAAAACCATGGTAGTTTGGCCGGACGAGGCTATCAAAGCCCAGGCTGTGGCTGCTCGCAGCTACGCCCTTCATCACAAGCGTCTCAGTCGTGCTAAGCAGTACGACCTTACTGCCAACGACAAAGAGCTGCCCTATGAGGGCACAGGCCCGCGCATCGAAAAGGCGGGCGTTACCAAGCTCATCAGCGCCACCGCAGGCCAATACTTGGCTGACGCCACTGGCCTGCCGATTTTGGCCCTCACGACCTCCTCGTCAGGAGGTCGCACGGAAGGGGCCGCTGGCGCGCTGGACAGGGACTATTCCTACCTCCAGTCTGTAGAAGACTACGACAGCGACAGCCCCGACTACAAATGGGAGCATCGCGCCACTCCGGCCCTCTTAGAAGGCCAGCTTGCCCAACGCGGCTACGCTGTGGGCAAGCTCAACAGCGTGCGCCTGTCTCCCTTGGACGCTCCCGATGAGGACCGCACGGCCACTGGTCGCGTCCGCTATGTGATCCTGTCCGGCAGCGCCGGAACAGCCAAAATCTCTGGCGCGGAGCTGGCCGATATCATCGGCTTGAAGAGCACCTTGTTCGACGTGGAAACAGGCACACCGCCTCCGGAGACGTTGAAGGTGCCCATCGAAGACCGCTATGGCTTCGAGGTGGGTAGCAAGGATATTGACATCAAGGTCAAGGAGGACGAGCGTCCTGTGTGGAATAAGCTGCTGCGCAGCTACCACATGCTCAGCGGTGGCAAGGAAGAAAAAATCATTTTCCACGGTAAGGGCAGGGGCACGGGCTTGGGCCTTAGTGCCTGGGGTGCCCGGGGAATGGTGGTGGCGGACGAAAAAACCACCTATCGCCAAATTTTGGAGCACTACTATCCTGGTACGAGATTAGTGACAGTCAAATAAACTCCCTCCGTCACGGCTAAAGCCGTGCCACCTCCCTCCCAGAGAGAGGACAATAGGGGAGGCAAATTGGAAGAAAGAAGAAATAAGATGTTAGTAACAGATTTTGATTATGAATTGCCCAAGGAGCTGATTGCCCAGCATCCCATGGAGCCCCGGGACCATTCCCGTCTGCTCGTGGTGAACAAGGACAGTGGCGCCATTGAGCACAAGCATTTTTACGATTTAATAGAATATCTGCATCCCGGCGACGTGCTGGTGTTCAACGACACCAGAGTTATTCCTGCGCGCTTGCACGGCTTTAAGGATACCGGCGCCCATGTGGAGGTCTTTTTGCTGACCCGCAAGGATGCCACCGATTGGGAGGTTTTGGTGCGCCCCGGCAAAAAGCTGCAGGTGGGTGCCAAGATTAAGTTCAGCGACGAGCTTTCCTGTGAGGTCATTGACCACACCGATTTTGGTGGCCGTGTCGTGCGCTTTGCCTATGATGGCATTTTCGAGGAGATTCTCGATCGCTTGGGCGAAACTCCCTTGCCACCCTATATCACTGCCCCCTTGGAGGACAAGGAGCGCTATCAGACTGTGTACAGCCGGGAGCGCGGCAGTGCCGCCGCTCCCACGGCTGGACTGCACTTCACCAAGGAGCTGCTGCAGAAAATCAAGGAAAAAGGCTGCGAGGAGGTCTTCGTAACCTTGCATGTGGGCCTCGGCACCTTCCGCCCCGTCAGCGAGGAAAAAATCGAGGACCACAAGATGCACAGGGAGTTCTACACCGTGTCCCAAGAAGCAGCTGATGCCGTGAATAAAGCCAAGGCCGAAGGCCGGCGCATCATCGCCGTGGGCACCACCTCCGTGCGGACGCTGGAAGCGGCCTGCAAGGATGGCAAGCTGCAGGCTGGTGGTAACTGGACCAATATCTTCATCTATCCCGGCTATAAGTACCAGCTGGTGGATGCTCTCGTTACTAATTTCCATCTGCCCCAAAGCACCCTGCTGATGCTGGTGTCTGCGCTCTCTACCCGTGAGATTATGCTCAACACCTACAAGGTAGCCGTGGAAGAAAAGTATCGCTTCTTCTCCTTCGGCGACGCCATGTTTATCAATAATGAAAGAATCTAGGAGGCTATATGCAGCACGCAGTAACCTACGAATTAATTAAAGAATGCAGCCGCAGCGGCGCCCGCCTGGGTCGCCTGCACACGCCCCACGGCACCTTTGAAACCCCCATGTTCATGCCCGTGGGCACCCAAGCCACCGTCAAAACCCTCTCTCCGGAGGAGCTGTACGACATGGGTAGCCAAGTGATTCTGTCCAACACCTATCACTTGTTCCTGCGCCCGGGTCACGAGCTGGTGCAAAAGGCCGGCGGCTTGCACAAATTCATGAACTATAAAAAGGGTATGCTCACCGACAGCGGTGGCTTCCAGGTTTTCAGCCTGGGCGCCATGCGCAAAATCACGGAGGAGGGCGTCATGTTCCGCTCCCACATCGATGGCAGCAAGCAATTCCTCTCCCCGGAGGTTTCCACCCATGTGCAGGAAGCCTTGGGTGCTGACATCGCCATGGCCTTTGATGAATGCATCCCGTACCCTTCTGATTACGAATATACCAAGCGCTCCACTCTGCGCACCAGCCGCTGGGCCAAGCGTTGTCAGGAGGCCCACACCCGGGAGGACCAATCCCTCTTTGGCATTGTGCAGGGTGGCATGTTCCCCGACCTGCGCAAAATGAGCGTGGAGCAGCTGACCGAAATGGACTTTGCCGGCTACGGTATTGGCGGTCTGTCCGTAGGCGAGCCCAAGCCCATGATGTACGACATATTGAGCCAAACCACACCCCTGATGCCGAAAAACAAGGCCCGTCACCTGATGGGCGTTGGTACCCCGGACTGCATTGTGGAGGCTGTAAACCTGGGCGTGGACATGTTTGACTGCGTATTCCCGACCCGCGTAGCCCGCAACGGCACTGCCATGACCCACACCGGTCGCTTGGTAGTGCGCAACGCCATGTATGCCGAGGACTTCCGTCCCTTGGAGGATGGCTGCACCTGCTATGCTTGCCGCAACTATAGCCGCGCTTATATCCGTCATCTCTTCAAGGCCGAGGAGATTTTTGGTATGCGCCTTTTGTCCATTCATAACCTGCATTTCCTTTTGCACTTTGCCAAAGAGGTGCGCGAAGCTATTGCCAACGATACTTTCCCTGAATTTAGAGAAAGATTTTTAGAAAACTATCGCGGATAGAGGATTTTTAAGGTATAATAGAGAATGTATAATTGTTTACTAGCTATTTAAATTCCTGGAGGTGGAAGTATGCAAGGTGGAGATTCAATGGCCATGCTTAATTCTGTGTTGCCTTTTTTCTTAATGGGCGGCATTTTCTATTTCATGCTGTGGCGTCCCCAAAAGAAGGAGCAACAAAAGCGTCGTGATTTACTTAACAGCTTGAAGGTGGGCGATGATATTATTACCATCGGCGGCATCTATGGCAAAATCACTGCCATCAGCGAAAAGCGCGTCAAGGTGCAGGTTGCTGAAGGCGTGGAAATCGAAATGGCACGCAACGCTGTGAGCGGACATCAAGACCCGGCAAAAAATGCTTGAGCATGAAAAAATAACGCTGCGTAAGGCCCTGCGCCAGCAGCGTGCTCAATTGACTAGGGAGCAGGTTACTGCTGCAGCTGCAGCGGTGGCCCGGCAGATCCTGGCCTGTGATGCTTTTTGCAAAGCTAAAAGCGTCATGGGCTTTTTGGCGTTTGGCAAGGAGCTTGGGGTGGATGCAGTTTTGGCGGCAGCCCTGGCCATGGGCAAGACTGTGGCCGTGCCCTACATTGTGTCGGACACTAGCTTTGTAGCCGTGCGCCTAAAAAATCTGCAGGACTTTGACCTGGACCGCTACGGCATCCGCACTGTGCGCCCGCCCTTGGAGCTCATTGAGCCTGGGGAGCTGGACCTGGTTTTGGTGCCGGGGGTGGCCTTTGGCAGGGATGGCAGTCGCATGGGCATGGGAGCAGGCTATTATGACAGGTTTTTGCCCCGGGCCAAGCAGGCGGTGACCATGGGTGTAGCCTACGATTGCCTGCTGCAGGCAAGCCTTCCTACAGATGAGTACGATGTCAAAATGCAGTATATTGTTAGTGAAAGCGGAATCATCACTCTCGCACCGCTTTAACTGATAAATTTTAAATCCATTTTTAAGGAGGAAATTATTTTGCGTTGGAATGAGTTGGGGAAATTTCTGGTTATTGCACTGGCAATAATCGGCGGTTTCTGCGTCTACATCTCCCCCCTGGCAAACTCTATTAAACAGGGCTTGGATTTGCAGGGCGGTACCCACGTTGTTCTGCAGGCCGTGGATACACCGGACCTGAAGGTGGATGATGATGCTGTTAACCGCAGTGTAAAAATCATCGAACGCCGCGTCAACGAGCTGGGTCTCACCGAGCCTGTTATTCAACGTCAGGGCAAGGACCGTATTATTGTAGAGCTTCCCGGTGTCAAGGATCCGGAAAAGGCCATCGCCATGCTGGGCCGTACTGCTATGCTGCAGTTCAAGGATATGAACGGCAAGGTAGTTATGACCGGTAAGGATCTGAAGGATGCCAGAGCTCAGGTATCCCAAGGTAATCAGGCTGTGGTTGGCCTGGAATTTAGCGACGAGGGTGGCAAAAAATTTGCTGACCTGACCGCTCGTAATGTTGGTAAACAAATTGCCATTGTGCTGGATGGCGAGGTGCTCACAGCACCTGTTGTTCAAGAAGCCATCACCGGCGGCAGAGCTCAAATTTCCGGCTCCCGCAATGTGGAGGAGGCTGAGCATTTGGCCATTCTGCTGCGCAGCGGCAGCTTGCCTGTAAAAATTGAGGTGCTGGAAAACCGCACCGTGGGCCCCACCTTGGGCCAGGACTCCAAGGATAAGAGCGTGAAGGCCTTCCTGATCGGTATTGCCGGCGTTTTCGTGTTCATGCTGCTCTTCTACCGTTTGGCCGGTGTAGTAGCCGACATCGCCCTGCTGCTGTACGTAATGCTTTTGCTGCTCATTATGCGTTATTTAGGCGCAACCCTGACTCTGCCCGGTATCGCCGGTATCATCCTGTCCATTGGTATGGCAGTTGACGCCAACGTGCTGATTTTCGAGCGCTTCAAGGAAGAGGTCAAGAAGGGCAAAACACTGCGCAGTGCTATGGACTCCGGCTTTAGCCGTGCCATCATTACCATTTTGGACTCCAATATCACCACCTTGATGGCAGCAGCAGTGCTGTTCTATCTGGGCACCGGCCCCATTAAGGGCTTTGCCGTTACTCTGGCATTGGGCACCCTGCTCAGTATGTTCACCGCTGTAACCGTATCCAAGTTCTTGATGCGTTTCTTGGTTTACAGCAATATCACCAAGAGCTACTTCCTCTTCGGTGCTCGCGCACCGAAGCCGGCTGAGGCGAAGGAGGTGGCCAAATAATGAAATTCTCTATTGTAAAAAACTACAAGATTTTCTTTGCCATTACCATTACCTTTTTGATCATTGGCTTTGGCTCCATGATTATGAAGGGCTTTAATCTGGGCATTGACTTCACCGGCGGCAGCATCATGGATTTGTCCTTTGACCGCCCCGTGCAGGTAGCCGAGGTGCGCGATGTGCTGAAGAACCATGATTTGGGCAACAGCATCATCCAATTGGAAAGCAATGATAGCAATGCCAAGGAGGCCAAGGGCGTGCTCATCCGCACCGGCGTCATCAACGATGACAAGCGCCGTGCGGTGATGGACGACCTGAAGGGCAAGCTGGGAAATTTTGCCATCCAGCGTGTAGAAAACGTTGGTGCTACCGTGGGCGGCGAGCTCATTCAGCAGGCAGTGCTGGCCATTGTGCTGTCTTGGTTTTTGATGATTGCCTACATCACTCTGCGCTTTGAGTTCAAATTCGCCATTGCCGCGATCATCGCCCTGATTATCGACGTTAGCGTAACCTTGAGCTATTTCTCCCTCTTCCATATGGAAATGGACTCCTCCTTCGTGGCAGCTCTGCTGACCGTAGTAGGCTATTCCATCAATGGTACCATCGTTATTTTTGACCGCATTCGCGAAAACCTGAAGATTCATCGTCGCAGCGAATCCTTGAGTGAAATGATTGATAACAGCATTTGGCAAACCATGGGCCGCAGCATTTACACTGTGGGCACCTCCTTGTTTGCTGTTGTTTCCATCTTCCTCTTCGGCGGCGAAACCATTCGCAACTTCTCCTTCGCTATGCTGGTGGGCTTCTCCAGTGGTGCTTATACCTCCACCTTCCTGGCAGGTCCCCTGTGGCTCTTCTTGAGAGGCAAGAAGGCCGGTCAATAAGCCTACGTTTGAGTTACATGAACTCAAGAAGGCTGGTCAATAAAAGCCAAAATCAAAATATTGCTCCTGCTGTGCAGCTTGAAAAGAGCTGTGGCAGCAGGAGCTTTTTCTTTGCCCCAATATTGCCCTTTATTTTTCTTGCTTCTGCAATTTATATATGTTACAATAAAATAAATATATAAAATTTATTATGGAATTATAGTTATTTTCGCCTTTGTGCAGAAAAAGGAAAATATTTTGCATATGCTTTAGGGATGCTGCCAGTGCCCGTACCCGTATTTGGGGTGAGGGCAAGATTAATGACACTTGGACCTATAATTTGATGCTGCAAAATGAGCAAATCATCACCAATTCCTGCTTCCCACCATTTCCGCCAACCGCTTCCTCTGTGATGGCGGCTTTGAGGGCTGGAATGTGGGCGCTCGCTATACCATTAGCAAGAACGTTTATGCTTTGGTTGACTATTTTGATACTGAGTCCAAGCTTGGCGATAAGAGAGATAAGGTTATGGTTTCCGAGCTGTACTTCCTGTTCTAATTTAATATTTGCCTTACATGTGTCCGCAGTGAAAAAAATTTACTGCGGGCACTTTATTTTTTTAAAATACTATAGACAAATGACACGGGGAGAAGTATAATAAGTTTGCCTCTTATGTAGAGACACAAAATGGAAAGCATACAGCTTTATTTAGAAGGAAAAAGCTGTAAAATGGAGCTTGAGGGGGCTTTGTTGATGGAATATGGAATAATCTGCTTATTCCCTGCAATTTTGACTGTTGTAGTGGCAGTTTGGTCAAAAAGGACAACGGAGCCCTTGCTCTTAGGTGCTTTGACCGGCTACGGTTTATTGAGCTATAAAACGGGTGCTAATTTTGTGGAATTGGCCACCTCTAAATTTTTCGAAGTCTTTACGGACCCGGAATCCGTATGGATGCTACTTGTGTGCGGCCTTTTTGGCAGCTTGATTGCGGTTATCAACGAGTCCAATGCTACCAACGCCATTGCCAATGTTTTGGGCAAGCTGTGCAAGTCCAAAACCACTACGCTGCTGTCTGCCTGGGTTTTAGGCATGATTATCTATATTGACGATTACATGAATATTTTGACCGTCACCAGCTGCACTAAAAAGCTGGCGGACCAAAGAAATATTCCCCGTGAGGCCTTGGCTTACGTGGTGGATTCCACCGGTGCGCCCACCAGCGTACTGATTCCCTTTTCCACCTGGGCCATCTTCTTTGGCGGCGTCTTCTACGAGCAGGATGCCATCAAGGCTCTGGGCTACGGCGACGCCATTTCCACCTATATGCAGATTATCCCTTATATTTTCTATGGCATTTTTGCTTTGGCCATCGTGCCCCTCTTCATCGTGGGCATTGTGCCCAAGGTGGGCGCCATGAAGCGTGCCTATGCCCGTCTTAAGAACGACGAGGAGGGCTACGGCATCATCGAAAACGCCAAATACCACAAGCATGATAAGCCAGATGATTACGACCGCAAGGCCAGTGCCTGGGACTTTGTGATTCCCATCCTGACCATGATTGGGGTGCAAATGTATGTGGGCGATTTGTTCGTGGGCCTCATTGCTGCGCTGCTCTGCTGCATCGTGCTCTACGTGCCCCGGGGCAAAATTACCATGGGCAAGTTCTGCGATTGCTGGATTGAAGGCTTTGCGGACCTTGTGCCCGTACTGTCCATCATCGTGGCCGCCTTCTATATCGAGGGTGCCATGACTGCCATTGGTATGCCAGCCTATGTTATTCATCTTATCGAGCCCTATGTAAATGCGCAAATGTATCCCATGCTGGCCTTTTGGACTGTGGGCTGCCTGGGCTTCATCACCGGCTCCAACTGGGGTATTCCCGCAGTGTGCGCACCCATCATTATTCCTCTGGGCTTTGCCGTGGAGGCCAATCCCTTCCTGATAATGGCTTCCATCGTTAGCGGCGCAACACTGTGCAGTCATGCCTGCTTCTATGCGGATGCCACTGTGTTCACCTCCAAGGCCTGCGATATTGAAAACACGGCTCATGTTTATACCCAGCTGCCCTATGCAGGTATTGCCATGGTTTTTGCTTCCATTGCTTATCTGATTGCTGGTTTTGTGGTAGTATAAAAGTATAAAGAAATTCTTTACGCCTCGGCTTGCTGCCGGGGCGTTTGCTTTTGGAAAAGTTTTCCTGCTGAATGTGCCAGAATTTGGTATAATAGAAGCAGGTTTATAGATATCTAAGCTTGGAAGGGAGTTCCCATGTTTGCAGTTAATGTTGCTATTAATTTACCGGTGAAGAGCCTGTTTCGCCAATTTACCTACGCCGTGCCGGAAAACATGTCCTTTTTGGACAGGGGCTGGCGGGTAGTGGTGCCCTTTAGCGGCCAAAAGGTGGAGGGCTTTGTGGTGGAGCGCTGCGCCCTGCCCACGGCGCCGGGAATGCTGGCGAAAATTAAATATGTGGAGGCTGCACTGGGGGACAGCCCTTGGTTTGACAGTGAAATGCTAGATACGGCTACGTGGCTAGCGCAGTATTATATGTGCAGCTTGGCGGAAGCCATGCGGCTTTTTGTGCCGGGGAAGACCAGCATCCGCCGTCAGGCGGTGCGTGACGCCGCCGGGCGCTTGCTCTATTATGCCTACGCCGAACGCCTGAAGGAAAAAACAGTGCAGGCCTTTGCGCTGACAGAGGCGGGACGAGAGGCACTGGAGGCTGGACTTTTGACCAAAAGGGCCAGGGCCCAGCATGGGGCTCTGGCTGTTTTGGCCGACGCCACAGAGTGGCTGAGTGCTGCCGAGCTGGACGCCAAGGGCGTCAGCCGGGCGGTGCTGAAGGCACTCTGTGAGCGTAATTATGTGGCGCAAAGGGAAAAGCGCGTGCTGCGCAACAGCTATGCCAGACCCGCAGGGCTGGCTGAAAGCTTTCAGCTGACCAGCGAGCAGCAGCGAGCGGTGGCAAGCATTATTAAGGCTATAGATAGAAATAATGTGGCAGCGGATGCTGCTGCGCAGGGCGTTGCTTGCGCTGGTGCGCAGGAAAGCGCAGGTGGCGTTGCCGCTAAGACGGTTGGCAAGCAGCAGGAAACCTTCCTGCTGCAGGGCATCACCGGCAGCGGCAAGACGGAGGTGTACCTGCGGGCCGCGGCCCACGCAGTGGACGCGGGTAAGCAGGTGCTGATGTTAGTGCCGGAAATTGCGCTAACAGCGCAATTGGTGAAGCGTTTTCAGGCTTGGTTTGGGGACCAAATCGCCGTGGCCCACTCCAAGCTGTCCCAAAATGAGCGCGGCGATGTGTGGCACCGTATGCGCACCCGCCAAGCGCAGGTGCTCATTGGCGTGCGCAGCGCCGTGTTCGCGCCCTTTGCGGACTTAGGTCTCGTGATTATCGACGAGGAGCATGAGACCAGCTATAAGCAGGAGGAGCGCCCCAACTACCATGCTCGCGAGGTGGCCTTGGCCCGTTGTCGTCACACTGGTGCACCCTTGGTTTTGGGCAGTGCCACTCCGGATATTGTAACGTATTACAAGGCGCAGACAGGGGAGTATACCCATTTGCGCCTGACCCAGCGTCCCAATGGCAGCCAGCTGCCAACAGTGCATTTGGTGGATATGCGCCGGGAGCTGCAGGAGAAAAATTATAGCGTCCTGTCCCGCAGGCTGCAGCAGGCTCTGGTGACCACCGTGGCGGAGGGGGAGCAGGCCATTGTGCTCTTGAATCGGCGTGGTTTTTCCACCTTTGTCATGTGTCGTGATTGTGGTTATACCATTACCTGTCCTCATTGCGCGGTGGCACTAGTCTACCACAGTGCCAACGAGGATATGCGCTGCCATTATTGCGGCAATACGGCGCCCGTGCCTACGGAATGCCCCAACTGCCACAGCAGGCGCATCAAGTTCTTCGGCACAGGGACGCAGAAGGCGGAGGCGGAGCTAGCCCAGCTGCCCGATGTGCATGTGCTGCGCATGGACCAGGATTCCACTATGGCCAAGTTTGCCCATGAGGATATTTTGCGCCAATTTGCCAGTGGGGCTAGCAATGTGCTCATCGGGACCCAGATGGTGGCCAAGGGCCACGATATTCCCAATGTGACGCTGGTGGGAGTGCTTTCGGCGGATAGCGCCTTGAATTTACCGGATTATCGAGCCTCGGAGCGGGCCTTTTCCCTGCTCACCCAGGCTGCAGGACGCGCAGGGCGCGGGGCTAGGCCGGGGCAGGTCATCTTCCAGACCTATGACGTGGAAAATGAGATTATTCAATTGGCCGCCAAGCAGGATTATGACAGCTTTGCGAAAATGGAGCTGGAGGCTCGCAAGGAGTTCTTTTATCCTCCCTTTGCCCAGATGTTAAAGCTCACCATTTGGGATAAGAGTGATGGGGAAGGGCTGGCGTTGGCCCAGAGGCTGGTGTTTTATTTGCAGAGGCTGCAGCTGGAAGGGAAGCTTAGCGCGGAGCTGCAAATTTCCGGACCGTTCCCGGCATTGGTTTCTAAAGTTCGCGATTTATATAGATTTAATATAGTTATCAAGGCTAAGGATTTGACTGAGGTTAAGCAAGCTATTTTGGGTAGTGAATTCAAGGAGCAGAAAAACATATACTTTGATGTGGATCCTGTGAGTGTAATATAGATTTAGTATGTAGTTTGCTGTTTGAGTTTGTGAGTAGTATTTTTTTTGGTGGTTATGTGTAGTTTTGGTAGTTTGCTTTTTTATGTTTGTGGATAGTCTTTTGTTCGTCTACTTTTTCGCGCGACCGAAAAAGTAGCAAAAAGGTCGCGCGCTTTTGGAAGCGCGGGAAACAAAATCTTTTTGCTCTCCCAAAAAGATTTATCAAAAAGGGATATTTATATCCAGCTTTGGTAGTACTAAGCTTTTGGATAGACGTGCATGAGTTACTTCGCAGAAAATGTTACTGTCGATGTAAATAAGAACTTTCCTGCCGTATTGCTTTGATGGAGAAAGGCATGCTTGCGTTAGGATATGTTTGTTTGGATATGATGTTTGCTGTATTGCTTTGAAGAAGAAAGGCATGCTTGCGTTAGGATATGTTTGTTTGGATATGATGTTTGCCGTATTGCTTTGATGGAGCAAGGCGTGCTTATGTTAGAATATGGTTGTTTGCATACATTTTTTCTGTATTATTTTGATGGAGTGACTACTGCTTGCGTTAGTAATTGATTGTTCATAAACTGTAAAGCATAGAAACGGAATAGTGAGGCTTTAGGAGAGGCTCCCCCTCGGGGGGAGCTGTCAGACCGCGCAGTAACTAAGGTTGCAAATATAAAGTATGTGCGGATGACTGAAGGGGGATGCAGTAACCAATGGAAGAAGGAACAATATTCCTAAGCAAAGAAACGGAATAGTGAGGCTTTAGGAGAGGCTCCCCCTCGGGGGGAGCTGTCAGACCGCGCAGTAACTAAGGTTGCAAATATAAAGTATGTGCGGATGACTGAAGGGGGATGCAGTAACTGTTGGAAGAACATACTTTAACTGATAGAGCCAAAAAGCTGCGAAAGAACATGACAAAACAAGAACGACATTTATGGTATGACTTTTTAAGTAAAAGACCTGAAAAGTGGTATAGACAAAAGATAATAGGGAACTATATAGTTGATTTTTATTGTGAAGCATTTAAGCTTGTTATTGAACTCGATGGTAGTCAGCATTATGAAGAGAATGCTAGAGAATACGATAAGAACAGAAGTACATTCTTAGAGAGTATGGGCAACAAGGTAATCAGGTTCACCAATACTGATATTGATAGTCGTTTTGACAGCGTATGCGAAAGTATAGTGCAAACTTTAAAATGGAGAATAGGAGATTTCTCAGCCAAAGGCTAGTAGTTGCCCCCTTCAGCCGCATATTGGCTAGAGGAATAGCTATAGTTCGGGGGCGGCAGCTCCCCCGGAGGGGGAGCCTCTCTTGTAGCTTTCCTGTACGTTTCTCTATGCAGTATCAAAGTAAAAGGTTGTACATAATTGTATATGAAAATAATAAATTAGCAACGAAATAGTGAGGCTTTAGGAAGGCTCCCCCCTCGGCACCCTCCGGGTATTAGCACGACCAGCACGTTCTCACTGCGCTGCGCTTGTGACAACGTGGGTCTTTGCGTCGGGGAGCTGTCAGACCGCGCAGTAACTAAGGTTGTATTATTATAGTAAATGCGGATGACTGGGAGGGGTATGCAGTAACTGTAGGAAGAAGAAACAGCAT
Organism: Phascolarctobacterium sp.; assembly: GCA_030540395.1. Lineage (GTDB taxonomy): Bacteria > Bacillota > Negativicutes > Acidaminococcales > Acidaminococcaceae > Phascolarctobacterium_A. Next base: position 23,426 of record JAUNWI010000001.1, on the reverse strand, counting down.
TCTTGAGCAAAGCAACGAAATAGTGAGGCTTTAGGAAGGCTCCCCCTCGGCACCCTCCGGGTATTAGCACGACCAGCACGTTCTCACTGCGCTGCGCTTGTGACAACGTGGGTCTTTGCGTCGGGGAGCTGTCAGACCGCGCAGTAACTAAGGTTGTATTATTATAGTAAATGCGGATGACTGGGAGGGGTATGCAGTAACTGTAGGAAGAAGAAACAGCATTCTTGAGCAAAGCAACGAAATAGTGAGGCTTTAGGAAGGCTCCCCCTCGGCACCCTCCGGGTATTAGCACGACCAGCACGTTCTCACTGCGCTGCGCTTGTGACAACGTGGGTCTTTGCGTCGGGGAGCTGTCAGACCGCGCAGTAACTAAGGTTGCAAATATATAGTATATGCGGATGACTGAAGGGGGATGCAGTCACTTTTGTTAGTAGTTGCCCCTTGACTATTCATACTATAATTTGCTATAGATGCTTAAAATGTGTTATAATAAAGTGTTAATGTGTAAGTTTTAAGGAGGAAGTTTTTTCCATGGCTAAGAAGTTATTGAATATTTTAGTGGCCGGCGACCCGGTATTGCGCAAGGTAGCCGAGCCCGTAACCCGTATAGATAAAAAGCTCCACCGTCTCTTGAAGGACATGGCCGACACCATGTATGCCTCCGACGGCGTGGGCCTGGCCGCTCCCCAAATCGGCGTCTCCAAGCGCATTGTAGTCATCGATGTAGGCGAGGGCCTATTTGAGCTCATCAACCCTGTCATCGTGAAAAAAGAGGGTGAGGTTGTGAGTGCCGAAGGCTGCCTTTCCGTGCCCGAGTACGAGGGCGAGGTGCAGCGTGCCAGCTACGTGGAGTGCGAATTCACTGACCGCACTGGCAAGCGTATGCTCCTGCAAGCTCATGACCTTTTAGCAATCTGCATCCAACACGAATTAGACCATCTGGATGGCGTGCTCTTTATTGATAAAGCACAAACTTTAAGTCCCAAAGCTAAAGAAACGCCTGCCGATGTAGTAAAATAACGAGGTAAATAACATGCGAATAGTATTTATGGGCACCCCCGACTTTGCCGTAGGCAGCCTGCAGGCCCTGGCCCAGAGCGGCAAACACCAAATCGTGGGCGTAATCACCCAGCCCGACCGTCCCAAGGGACGGGGCAACAAAATGCTGATGACCCCTGTTAAGGAATACGCCCTTAGTCAGGGCTATGAGGTCCATCAGCCCCAAAAAGTAAAAACACCGGAATTCGTGCAAATTCTGCGCGACATGCAGCCTGACCTAATCGTAGTGGCTGCCTTTGGCCAATTCCTGAGCCAGGAAATTCTTTCCCTGCCCAAATATGGCTGCATTAACGTGCATGCTTCCCTGCTGCCCAAATACCGGGGTGCCGCCCCCATCCAATACGCCATCATCAAGGGCGAGCGCGAGTCCGGCGTCACTATTATGCAAATGGACATCGGCATGGACACTGGTGCCATGCTGGACAAGGTGGTGGTACCCATTGAGGAAAACACCACCATGGGCGAGCTCCACGACGCCTTGAAAACCAAGGGTGCGGAGCTGCTCCTTCAGGTCATTGAAAAAATCGAGGCGGGTACCGTGGTGGCCCAGCCCCAAAATAATGAGGAAGCCACCTATGCCACCCTGCTGGACCGCAGCATGGAGCGCATCGACTGGAGTAAATCTGCCCAAGAGGTGCATAACCTGATTCGTGGCTTTAACCCTGCGCCCAGCACCTTCACCAGCCTGCCCAATGGCAAAAATTTGAAAATTTGGTGCAGCCGTCTTACCGACAAAGAGAGTGAAGCAGCTCCTGGAACCGTAGTGGAAGTGGGCAAGCGTAGCTTTTGCGTAGCCTGCGGCAGTGGTGTAGTGGAAATCACCGAGGTACAGCCCGAGTCCAAAAAGCGTATGCCGGCCCAGGTCTTCATCAACGGTCGCGGCGTACAGGTGGGCGATGTGTTAGGCCTTCAAGCTGAGTAGAGGAGTGACCATTCCTTCACTGCAAGCAGTCCTACCCTTTCTAGAGGGAAGACAACAAGTTTATGCATTAGAAATAAGGAGTCTTTCGAATGATGGAAGATGCATTGAAACCGAAAAAACGCATATTCATGGCCCTGACCTCCGTGAGCGCCCTCATCGGCGCCATCATGGTGTACATGGTCTGGAAGGTGACGGTGCCCGGCCTAGCCCAAATTAACTGGACACTGCCCATTGCCTTTGGTGTTTTTTCGGTGATTATCGTAATTGCCCTGCTCACCGGCGTAGCGGGCATTGTGATGGCCCTTTTGGGCATCCCTGTAATGAAGCTGCTTTTTGTTTGGGCTTGGAAGGCCATCAACATTCTCTTTCCCTTTGCCGTGGTTTTGGGACGTATTTTTAACATTCCCAGAGAAAGAATTGAGCAGTCCTTTATCGAGGTCAGCAATAATTTAGTGCTGCAGCATAAGGTGAAGGTGCCGGCCAAGCGCATTTTGATTTTGACACCCCACTGCATCCAGCGGGATACCTGTGTCCATAAAATCACCCGCAATGTGGAAAACTGCCGCCAATGCGGTGGCTGCTGCGTGGGCTCCATGCTGGCCTTGGCCCATAAATACGGCTGCTCCTTTGCAGTGGCCACCGGTGGTACTCTGGCTCGGCAAATGGTGAAGCAGGCAAGGCCCAAGGCCATCGTGGCTGTGGCCTGCGAGCGGGATTTGACCAGTGGCATTCAGGATGTATTCCCACTGCCGGTTTTGGGCGTGCTCAATGAGCGCCCCTTCGGTCCCTGCTTTAACACCAGAGTGGATATCAATAAGCTGGAAGCAGCAATTTTAACCTTTATGGATGATGAGGAAGCTAAGGAAAAGCATGCAAAAACAGACCAGCAAGCAAGCTAAAACTACAAATGATAAGCACAAGCAGCAGGCTGGCAAGGGGCAGAGCCCCAAGCAAGCTAGCTCAAAAGACAGCAAGCTGCCCAGCACCGCCCGGGGCGGCGCTCTAACCGTGCTGGGGCAGGTGCTGGAGGAGGGCGCCTACACCAATTTAGCCTTGAATAAATACCTGCGCGCCCATGATTTGGAAGGCATGGAGCGGCGTTTATTGACCGAGCTGGTTTACGGCACGGTGAAGGCTTTGGGCACTCTGGATTGGTATTTGGCCCAGTGCGTAAGCCGTCCTCTGGAGCAGCTGGAGGGTGCGGTGCTGAACCTTTTGCGGCTTAGCGCCTACCAGCTGCTGTATATGGAGCGCATTCCTGCTGCCGCCGCCTGCAATGAGGCGGTGAAGCTGGCCCGTTGCGTGAGCCATGAGGGCAGTGCCAAATTCGTCAACGGCGTACTGCGGGGACTGCTACGCAAGGAGCAGGCCGGGGAACTGGCCCTGCCGGACCCGGCGCAGGACGATGCAGGATATTTAGCCCTCAAGTATATGCACCCTCGCTGGCTGGTAAAGCGCTGGCTGGGGCCTTGGGGTAAGGCAGGTACGGAAGCACTGTTAGCCTTTAACAATACCTCGGCACCGGTGTGCCTGCGGACCAATACGCTGGTCACCACCCGGGAGCGACTGCTAGCAGAGCTGACTGCCGCTGGCGCGGAGGTGGAGCCTTCCCTCTGGTGTGCAGAGGGCCTAGTGGTGCGCAAGCTGGAAAAGCTAGGCCTGGGCGAGCTGCTCACCAAATTTCCGGATGCCTTTTATGTGCAGGACGAAAGCTCCATGCTGGTGGCAGGGCTGGTGGCGCCCCAGCCGGGGATGGCGGTGCTGGACATGTGCAGCGCCCCCGGTGGCAAAACCACCCATCTGGCCCAGCTGATGCAGAACCAGGGCAGCATCACTGCCTGCGATGTGCACGAGCATAAGCTGCAGCTGATTGCAGAAAATGCCGAGCGTTTAGGCATAAGCATCATTAACCCCACCCTGAACGATGGTACGGTGCTGCGCCAGGAGTGGCTAGGCAAATTCGACAGGGTGCTGGTGGACGCTCCCTGCTCCGGTATGGGCGTGCTTCGCAGAAGGGCGGAGGCCCGCTGGCGTAAGCAGCGGCAGGATTTGAAGCTGTTCCCACCCTTGCAGCTGCAAATATTACAGAACGCTGCTCAGTATGTGCAGGCAGGGGGTAGGCTGGTGTATAGCACCTGCACCATCGAGCAGGCGGAGAATCATTACTTGATTGAAGAATTTTTGGCCAAGCAGCCCCAGTGGCAGCGTGTGCCCTTCGCCCATCCTATTTCAGAAGAGATGGTTGACGAGCTACAACTGTTGCCACAGGTGGATAATATAGATGGATTTTATATTTGCGTGTTGGAGAGAAAAGAAAAATAAAGCTGCCATAGTGGCTCCCCCACCGGGGGAGCTGCCGCCATCGAACAATAGCTATTTTACTAGCCGAGATGCGGCTGAGAGGGGATAGCAGTAAACTTATATTGTTCGAGGAATCCCCTCTCCGTCAGTCGCATATCAAAAGTAGTTCAAGCTAAAGTTACTGCGCGACTGCCACCTCTCCCGGTGGGCGAGGCTTTCTACTAACTTACTGTAGAAGATATGTTCCCCCGGTGCACCCAAGGGTATTAGCACGACCAACACGTTCTCACTGCGCTACGCTTGTGATAACGTGGGTCTTTGCGTTGGGGAGCCTCTCCTGCTAATATATTTTAGTATTTGAGGAACTTATGAAAATCGACATTTTTGGTTTAACAATAGAAGCATTGACGGAGGCGTTGGCCAGCAAGGGCTTAAAAAAATTTCGGGCCAAGCAGGTTTTCCAATGGCTCTACCAAAAGTCCGTCTTTGACTTTGCTGCCATGCACAACTTGAGCAAGGCGGACATCGCCCTGTTGGAGGAGCACTTCACCGTGCTGCCTCGGCAAATCACCATCCTGCGGGAGCAAAACTCCAGTGATGGCATGACCAGCAAGCTGCTCTTGGGCCTGCCCGACGGCAACAGCGTGGAAACAGTCCTGATGCACCACGATTATGGCTACAGCGTCTGCGTTTCCAGCCAAGTGGGCTGCGACATGCACTGCGCCTTCTGTGCCAGCGGCCTCAAGGGAGCGGTGCGTAATCTCACCGCCCCGGAAATCATCGCCCAAGTATATCTTTTCAACGAGCGTTTGCGCCAAAGGGCTGTGGAAGCTCAGCAGAGTAAGCCCGAAATGGTCTCCCGCGTGGTAGTAATGGGCAGTGGCGAGCCCATGCTGAACTTCGACGCGGTCTTAGGAGCACTGGACTTCCTCCACCGGGAGGACACCTGCTTCATGAGCTATCGCAATATGACCATCTCCACCTGCGGCATCATCCCGGGCATCAAACGCTTGGAGGAGCAGGGCAAGCCCATTAACCTGGCCGTGTCCCTCCATGCAGTACGCAGCGATTTGCGCACCAGCCTTATGCCCGTCAACAAGGGCTTTCCCTTCGTGGATGTTATCGCCGCCGCCGAGGCCTACAGCCAGGCCGGTGGCCGTCAGGTGACCTATGAATATATTTTATTAAAGGATAAAAATGATAGCGTGCAGGACGCAGAGCTTTTGAGCAATTATCTGCGCTACAAGCACGCCAGCGTCAATTTAATTCCGGCCAATCCTGTGCCGGAGCAGGGCTTTGAGCGCCCCAGCAAGGCGGCCATCGAGCGCTTTGTCAAGGTGCTGGCCAAAAACAGGATTAACGCCACCGTGCGTAAGGAAATGGGCAAGGATATTGACGCGGCCTGTGGACAGCTGCGGGCCAAATTTGCCAAGGAACAGGAGCAAAAATAATGCAGGTAGTCAGTAGGACCCATGTGGGCCTGGTCAGAGAGAATAACGAGGATGCTCTGCTGGTGCGGGAGCCCTATCTTTTCGCTGTAGCGGATGGGATGGGGGGCTATGCGGCCGGTGAAATTGCCAGTCGCGCCATTATCAAGGCCTTTGAAGCCGCCACCCACAGTCTGCGCCACGAGCAGGGAGAACAGAATATTCGCAAGGTGTTGACGGAGGCCTTCGACAAGGCCAACACCCATGTGTTCAAAATGGCCGTCAGCAACGACAAATACACCGGCATGGGTACCACCATGACTGCTCTGTACTTGCCGGGGGACGGCACGGCCTATTGCTGCCATGTGGGTGACAGCAGGCTGTACACCTATCGGGAGGGTAATCTGGTGCAGGTTACCCGGGACCACACCTATGTGGCGGATTTGCAGGCCAACGGTGAAATCACCGAGGAGGAGGCCTTTATCCACCCCCAACGCCACATCCTCATGAAGGCCTTGGGTGTGGAGGAAAGGGTGCGCTCCGACAGTCTGCATTTTAAGCTGGTGCCCAACGACCGTTTGCTGCTCTGCAGTGATGGCCTCAGCGACATGCTGCGGGATCAGGAAATACTGGACATCATGGGTGGCGCAGATTTAGAAAAGGTGGCCGACGAGCTGTTGGAGCGCAGTTTAAGCAATGGCGGTCGGGACAATGTATCCTTTATCATCATCGACATGGCAGAAAAAGCCGTAGCAAGGGAGGCAGGCTTGCATGGATAAAAAGGGCAATACTATACTGAACGGACGCTACAAAATCATCCGTCCCGTGGGCTACGGCGGCATGGCCGAGGTCTTTTTGGCCCATGATGAGCTTTTGGACCGTAATGTGGCCATTAAAATGCTGCGGGACCAGTTCCTCAGTGACAAGGAGCTTTTGGAGCAGTTCCAGCGGGAAGCCAAGTCGGCGGCCCGACTGGTGCATCCTTATATTATCAATATTTACGATGTTGTCAGCGAGGGCAGCAATCAATATATCGTCATGGAATATGTGGACGGCGTTACCCTGAAGGAGTACATGCAGGAGCACAAGCTGAGCCTGAACGCAGTGCTAGAAATCGGCGTGCGTCTGGCGGATGCATTGCAGCATGCCCACAGCCACAGGATTATTCACTGCGATATTAAGCCCCAAAATATCTTGCTGGATAAAAACATGAATCCCAAGATTGCGGATTTTGGCATTGCCAAGATGGTTACTAACCAAACCATGGTTTATTCCAAGGCGGTAATGGGCTCCGTCCATTATATTTCTCCGGAGCAGGCTAGCGGCGGCAAGATTACTGCCTGCAGCGATGTGTATTCCCTGGGCATTGTGCTGTTTGAAATGCTTACGGGGCAGGTGCCCTACGTGGGCACCACGGCGGTGGCGGTGGCCATGATGCATGTGGAAAAGCCCGTACCCCGTTTAGCCGATTACATGGAAAATGTGCCCGAGGGCTTGCAGGAGATTATGGACCGGGCGCTGGCCAAGCGCTGTGAGGACCGCTACGAAAATGCGGGCCAGCTGCGCAGGGATTTGCTGAATTTAAAAATGAAGCTTTTCCCCTTTAGCAACGAGGATTATACTCAGGAGCTGGGGCATGTGCAGGGTGCTGTGCCCCCCAGTAGCGATGTGGAGGGAGCAACGGTAATCATGCAGCCTGTGCGGCGTCCGCAAACCCCAGCGGAGGAACTGGAGGCAACCATGGCCTTGCCCGATAGGCTGAAGGAGACCGTGCTGAAGGAACAGGAGCAGGAGGAGGCACAACAGTCCCTCCTTGAGCCCCCAAAGCAGGATGATGAGATAAAGGAAGGCGAGCAAGGGGATATGAAGAAAAAGAAATTAAATTATACTAAGCTTTTAATTTATATAACGGCCTGTGTGGTGGCCATTTCCGTGGTGGCCCATTTCCTGTTCAATCGTAATCTGGCAGAAATCGCTGTGCCCGATGTGAAGAATATGACCGTGGTGGAGGCCCAAAAGCTGCTGGAGGAAAAGGAATTTAAGGTGGAGCTGGAGGAAAAATACGGTGACCCTGCCCAATTTAAGCCCGGTACGGTTATGGAGCAGTCCCCCAAGGCCGGCGAAAAGCGTAAGCAGCGCAGCCTGATTATCCTCACCATTTGCAAGGGTGCGGAGCTAAAGGGCGTGCCCGAGGTAGTGGGCATGTCCCTGTCTAAGGCGGAAAATACCCTGCTCAATGCTGGTTTTAAGGTGGGCAAGCTGACCAAGAAGCATGTGGAGGGACAGCGTATTGGTGCCGTGCTGGCTCAATCTCCCAAGGCCATGGACAAGGCCCCCAAGGGCAGCGGCATTGATTTGGTCATCAACGAGGGCGACAAGGAAGTGCCCAATTTGATCGGCAAATCCATCACTGACGCCAAGCGTCTGCTGGAAAAAGCAGGCCTGAAGCTGGGCGAGGTGAAGGAGGTAAACGACCACAGCGCTGTGAAGAATGTGGTGCTGGCCTCCAACCCCAATGCAGGCACCAAGATTGGCGCCGGTGACCCCGTGAGCATTTCTGTGGCGGCGGGCAGTGGCCAAAAGAAGAGTGCCTATGTGGACTTTATTGTTCCGGGCAAAAAGCCGGTGGCAGTGCAGCTAGTCTTGATCGATGACAATGGCAAAACCAATATTTATAGCGGTACCCAAATGGGCGGCGTGCGCCTGCGCCAACGGGTAGAGTTTGAAGGTATTGCTAGGGTGCTGCTGTATTGCGACGGTAAGGTTGCCAGCGAAAAGGTTTTATAAAATGAGCGAGCTTAAGGGACTTGTTTTAAAAAATTATAATGGCTATTATTATGTGCAGGTGGACGAAAATGTGTACACCTGCAAGGTGAAGGGCAAGATGAAGCAAAATCGCTTTTCTCTGGCTACAGGGGACATGGTGCTGTTGGAGCCGGGCGAGAAGGGCGAGGGCATGATCAAGAGGGTGCTGCCCCGCAAGAATTTTTTGCCTCGGCCCACCATGGCCAATCTGGATTTGTTCGTGGCCACCTTTGCCTGTGCCACACCGGATTTCAGCTTTCTTTTGGCGGATAAGCTTTTGGCCTTGGCGGAGCTGGCCCACATTCCAGCGCTACTGGTGCTGAACAAGGAGGACCAAGCGCCCGAGGGGCTCATCGACAAGGTGCGCTCCGTGTACGAGCCCATTGGCTACGAGGTATTTACCCTGTCGGCCAAGGAGGGCACAGGAGTGGAAGCTCTCAGGGAGCGCTTGCGTGGGAAAATCTGCGCCTTTGGCGGCCCCTCCGGCGTGGGCAAGTCCTCCACCATTAATGCCATCGATAGCAGGGTGGATTTGCGCACCGGGGAGGTCAGCGAAAAGATTGGCCGGGGCAAGCACACCACCCGCTTTGCCCAGCTCTTGCCCTTTGACGAGGGCTATATTGCGGACACCCCCGGCTTTGGCAATTTGCTTTTGGAGGGCATAGAGTCGGAGCAGGCTGTGGCGGCCTTTCGGGAGTTTGCCAAGTATGAGGAGGGCTGTCGCTTTTGCCCCTGCTCCCACACCCATGAGCCGGTGTGCGGGGTGAAGGAGGCGGTGGCCGCGGGCCAAATTGCTCCCAGTCGTTATGAATCATATTTGGCTATGCTAGAAGAAATACGCTTACTAAAGGAGAAAGAGGGTAGAAAATGATGCAAGAAAAGCTTTTAATTGCTCCGTCCATTTTGTCCGCCGATTTCGCGCAGCTGGGCGAGGACATCAAGAAGATTGAGGTGGCAGGTGCGGATTGGGTGCACATCGATGTGATGGATGGACTGTTCGTGCCTAATTTGACCTTCGGTGCGCCGGTGGTGAAGTGCATTCGCAAGACCACCAAGATGTTTTTTGACTGCCATTTGATGGTGGAAAACCCCGAAAAGTATATTGCTGATTTCAAGGCGGCCGGTGCGGATCAAATCGTGGTCCATGCGGAGGCCACCAAGCATTTGCATCGCTGCATCCAGCAGATCAAGAGCGAAGGCATGAAGGCCGGTGTGGCTTTGTGTCCTGCAACGCCTCTTGCTGCAGTGGAGGAGATTCTGCCTTATGTGGACATGGTGCTGATCATGAGCGTGAATCCCGGCTTTGGCGGCCAAAGCTTTATTGAAAGCAGCTTGGATAAGATTGCCCGCCTGCGCAAGATGATTACTGATGCAGGTCTCGACGTGGATATCCAGGTGGACGGCGGCATCAACGACAAGACCTCCAAGCTGGTCCGCGACGCCGGTGCCAATATCCTCGTAGCCGGCTCCTTTGTTTACGGTGCTAAGGATATCAAGGCTGCTATCGAGGCGCTGAAGGCGTAAGGAAGATAGAGATGAAAAAGTATTTTTATCCTGTGGTTTTTGAGCCTGAGGATGTGGGTGTATCCGTATATGTTCCTGATATTCCTGGATGCATGACACAAGGTGATTCTATAGAGGAAGCTTTGGAAAATGTCCAAGAGGCCATCGGCTTGATGTTGGAGGATATTGCCCCTGAGCATTATCCAAAGCCCTCCAAGCCTAACAAAGTTAAGCTCGCTGATGAGCAGTTTGTCATGCTGGTGCCCTTCGACAAGCTGGCCTACGACAGAAAATACAATGCCAAGGCTGTGAAAAAGACCTTGTCCATACCTGCTTGGCTCAATAATATGGCCATGGAACAGAATATTAATTTCTCCAATGTTCTGCAAAAGGCCTTGATGAACGAATTGGGGTTGAATCGGTAGGCTTGAAAGAATTGCTACTGTTATGAAAATTATAGTGGCATAGCAAAAAAGAAGATAAAGAAATAGCCCTAGAGGGAAGTGAAGCTGGTGCTGCTAGCGCTGGTTCACAACTCCTAGGGCTTTTTTGTCCCTAGAGTAAAAGTGTAAAAAACTTTTTTACAAAATACTTGCAGCTTTTACTCAGAAAGCGTATAATTGAATTGAGAAAGGGGGAATTGCATATGAAATTTGATGAGCTTTTTGAGCAACGCCAGCTCGTAGCCAAGAAAATAAAAGAATGCATTAGGGAAAGAGGATACACGAAAGTGTCCTTTGCCAAAAAAGCATATATTTCACGGCCTACATTGGATAGACTTTTAAACGGAAGTATCGACAATAAAAGCACTTTTGACAGACATTTGCAAAAGATTTTATCTGTTTTAAACCTGTCAGCGGATGAGCTATTATTCTATAATCATAATCTTAAAACCGTAGATGCTGTATGCTCAGAGAATTCACCCACTGACTATAAGATGAGCGAGAAGGCACAAAAACAATACGGATTACTGATGGACATCATTGATTTATGTGAGATATATTATTGAGGTATTGCAATGAGTGAAAGAATTGGAGTAGCCAATCTGGATGAGATTATCTTAAAGAACAAGGAAATACGTGAAGAGACAAGAATAAAAACGCTCATGATTCGCACCAATTGTAATAGGATGCAGATTAATTCTTCTAGTCAATTGGCCATGCAAATCTTGAAGCATCATGGGTTGGTTCAATTGCCTATAGATAATCATTATTGGAGCGGAGCGATTTTTGTGAAGGATGGGAAAAGAATACCTGTATTGAATACTGCTCTGCCCAGGGCCAATCAGTACTTCACCGCGTGGCATGAAATTTATCATTTGTTTTATGATGATGTTTCCTTTAACCATGTAATAAAATCAGAAACCTCTATCGAAGAACGCAAAGCGGAGTATTTTGCTTCACAAATGCTGCTTGGCAATTTACTTCATTATTATTTGGAATTACCGGAAATGGATTTTTTGGCCAAAATATTCCATTGTATGGATGCTTTTGAGGCTCCCTTCAAGGCAGTAATGATTGCCCTATATGAAAGTGCTGAACAAAGTGGAAATGTAAGCTTAATGGAACAAATAAAGCAACATTTTGATATGGTATTTACAGATTTGCCCAAAATATTTCGTGACTTAGGCTTGGATGACAGTTTAGTAAAGCCATCATATGTAATCAACGTTAGTGCTTTACAGACAAAGATAAATGCAAAAATAAAGCAGGACCCAGAGCTGCACTATAACCAAGAGAATGCACAATTTTTGCGTAATGTTATCAAAGAACTCAATCTGTTAACGAAGGTGCAAGATGCTTAATATACCGGAATATAAGCATTATAATAGTGAGAGCAGAATAGCCTTAATTGACAATTCAGCCATTTCTTTTATGGAAAAAATGGAACGATGTGGAGTCCCAACAGCTGAACTGTTAGGGGAATATGAGCTTATTTTAATCCCTAATTGGGTCGGGATGGAAATCAAAGATTCCCCATATCGCAGTACATATATTGAAAACCTATTCAAAGATGGTTTGCCTATTTATACTATTGCAGAGGAGAACTATGCTCAGCTGGTGCATGAGGAGGAAGGACGACTGTACTCTATAGTTTATGCTGCGTCAGCAACTTTAGGTGCATTAAAGAGCTATCTGCGTCGGCACGTTGAGAAACCGGACCCACTTGATATGGATGCATATGAAGAATGGATTGTGAAAATGTATCATGATTGGCCTATGAATGATGTGTGTACTGCAAGTGGACGTGTCAAAAGGAAAAATGCCGGTGAAATATCCTTGACCATTTTGGCTGAAATATTTTCATGGTATTATCCAAGCGCAGAAATGATTACGATATACACCCAGGATAGAGATACATTTTTTTATCAAGGAAATGCTCATAAGCAACTAAAAAAGGCTTTTCATGATAGGAGTCACGTACAAGTAGGCTATAAATCCAATGATTGGCTCTTACAGCAATTATATATGCATGGTCAGATTACACTAGATAAAGTAAATGAAATGCGTACTGATGAAAGGACTGTAACATATACTAAAAGGCGTAAAGATAGCTCCACAGTATTGGTCACACAGAAGGTTGATAACGAACAATTCTTGGAACTCTTGAAGGATGCTGCTGTACAGATAATATTTTGAAAACCAATATCACTCTAGTCTTCTTCAAAAAGTAGTGATGAATGAGTTTGTATCATCTAAATAGCAAGGATGTGTCAACAATATGAATTCGATAAAAGTTCTTTTACATGAATTAGATAAGGGTAAGAAATCAGGAGAAGAGAAAGGTTGGCTCACGCCTGAAGAGGTAGAAGAGCATTTATGCAAGCGTTATAACATTAAACCAGATAAACAATAAAAACGATAGCCCTAGAGGGAAGTGAAAGCACATTAAAGTGAACACTCCTAGGGCGGTTTTTTTATTTGGAAATAACGAGAGCAACATCTTTACATACGTAATATTACGTAGTATAATCTCCTTGAGATACTGGTCTATTATCCAAAAAGAAAGGGGATTTTTTAATGGGTACTTTTTGTGGGTTACTTAAAGCTGAAGGTTCTTCTATATCAGTAGAAAAAAGGGAGGAGTTTTTCGCCAGAATTGGTGAGCTGTTTTATCGTGGTGGGATGATGGATTGGGATCTTTATACGCTTTTTGACAAAAAGCTTAAAGTCCTGAAGCAGCCAATACACGAAAAAAATGGCATCTATTATAGTTATAATTATTTTGAAGATGCTGCTCAACCATATGCAGGCTTCAACACAGATAGGTTTGAAGTATATAGTGATAAGGTGGGTTATGGAAAATTTTCCCAAACAATGCTTGCTGCTTATACTTTAGAGGGATTATACACTCCTGGACCGTTTACCATAAAGCGTGATAACGAATGGTTAAGTAGTTGGTATTATACTGGTTGGATTAATTATCTATTTGGTGAAAAATATCTTGCTAACAAAAGCGACCCTTGGGAAATCTGTCTGATGCTTCACAAGGATAATAAAAGGATAGAGAAAGATTATTTACGTTTTCGTAGACACTCTTTAATGGGGTTTATAGGGTATCTTGAAATAATGGCTGTTGTGGATGGCCTCAAAGAGCTATCTATAGAATTAACTAAAGCTCAAGATGAATACGAAAGTGATGTCGAATATTCTTTAAGAAAACAAGTGAACGATATCTATGTCAATATACATAAATATATATCTTCGTTCAAAGCAAATAGCAAATTATCTTTGGATGAACAAATTGATGAGCTATTTACAATGATACGTAGTTTTTACACGCATGGTGGCCTACCGGAAATCCTTGAGTCATTAACTGAAGATGAAACTGCTCGTCTTGAGAAAGACATATTACTCTACGATTCTCCTGCATCTGTCATTAAAATCATTGCAGATGTATATGAACAAGATTTTTGGCAGCTTTGGCAAAGAATAGCTGATGTTGCTAAAAGGTATCTTTGGAATATGGATTTGAAGCAGGTTCCCCTTGTTTCTACAGAGGAGTTTTTTGATGTTACGGCTGATGACTTGTTATGGTATTGGAAGAAGGATAAGCCAATTGCATTCTCTGATGAAATGCAAGCATGGTTAAATAACTTGAAGAAAGAATATGATGCTTTACTTACCCAAGGTGTGGATATGAATTCACCCTTAAAACGTATAATGAATATCATTGATTTTGCTGAGGAACACTATGCCAATATTTATTATTTTATAGAGATTATCTATGAGACATTTGAGAGGATAAGCGACCCAAAATTTTTTGCGTTGTGGTTGGTGTTTGAGAAAATCTTGCACAATGCCGATAATATAAATGCATCAAAAGGATTATTCGAGCCGGATTATTGGGCTAAGGATGATAAGGATTATGTTGCAAATGGACGCAGGGTTTGTGATACATGGTGGTCAGTGGGACGTGAGTTAAAGTTTAACCTAGGCAGAAAAAACGTGCGGAGATATATTGCCTTGATGGCTAATAAGGACCTTCGAAACGAGATTTTTAGGATTTGATTTTAGCAGGCAAGCTTTTCATGCGTAGCCTTTTAGATGCATAAAGAAAGGTGGGCATCATATGGGTTCATTTTGTAGTTTGATCAAAAGTAGCAATGCTAATATTCCGGTGACAAAACAGGAAGAGTTTTTGCACAGAATTGGTGAGTTGTTTTATCGCGGTGGGATGTTTGATTGGGATTATTATATTCTTTTTGGAAAAGAGTATTTAGTTCTCAAGAGGGCCATGCCCTATGAACAACGCATCTCGTTTAATTATAACTATTTTGAAGATGATTTTCATGAAGAAGCAGGCTTCAACATGGACAATAACAGAGTTTGGAGCGGAAAGGTAGATACAGGGGATTATGCTATGGCAATGTTAGCCGCTTACACTTTGGAAGGTTTATATACTGATGAGCCGACAGCTATCGAGCATGATGGAAACTGGTTACCAAGTGAACATCCAACAAACTGGATTAATTATGTATTTGATGAGAAATTTACAGCAAGAGGAAAGGACCCTTGGGAAGTATACTTGAAGATACGTGGTACCTTTAGAGAAGAGAATTTAACCACAAGGGATTTGCGTATGTATAAGTGTAGGGATGTTGGCTACCGAGGATACCTGGATATCATAGCTGTTAAGTATGGATTAAAAGAATTGCGTAAGGATTTAAGTGAAGAGAAAGCTTCGAAGGAAAGTGATGAGGACTATAGATTTAGGAAACTGCTATACGGCTATTATACCCACATCTATGATTACATCAAAGATTTCCATGCTAAAAGCAACTTAAAGCCTGAAAAGCAGATTCAACAGCTTGTATCTATGCTGCGTGAGTTTTATAGTATTGATAATCTAGCTGATTTCTTTAAGAATAAACAAGATGAAGAAATTAAAAAGTTTTGGGTGAATATTGTTTGTTTTGACTGTCCTGCAACTACAATCAAAATAATAGCAGATATTTATAAGGCTAATTTTTGGAAGCTTTGGGAAATGGTGGATGATGTGGCCAGAAGACGGATTTGGAATGAGGAGTCATATAATGCAGTGAATTATACGACAACGGAAGAGTATTTTAATATCCCTATTGATGACTTGGTTTTATATTGGACCAAGGAAAAACCATTAACTTTTTCTGAGGAGATGCAGCAATGGTTGGCCAATTTAAAAGAGGATTATAAGGCAGTGCTTGCTAAGGGCGTTGATATGAAAGCACCCTTGAAAAGAATCAAAGAGATGCTTGATTTTGCAGAAGAGCATTATTTCAATATTTATTTATTCGAAGAGCTTATGAATGATATCTTTGAGAATATTACTAATCCAAAATTTGTGGCTTTGTGGATGGTCTTCGAAAAAATACTGCATAATCCTGAAAATATCAACGCTTCCAAGGTGCTTTTTGGGCCAAATTGTTGGCATAAGGATGAGGGAGAGAATGCACAAATTGGGCATAGAGTGTGCGACATATGGTGGGCCGTCAGTAATAAACTAAAATTCAATTCCGGCAGACAAAACGTGCGGAGATATATTGCTCTTATGACCAATAGGGCTCTTCGAAAAGAAGTTTTTGGGATTTGAGAGTATGATTAATAAAATATTAAACATTCCGTGTATATTCATATGTTGGAGGTAAATAATGGTTGATATCGAAAAATTGGCAGATGAAGCAGAAGTAATTGTACAGGGGTATGCTTTTTTTAGAAAAGGTGATGGAATTCATATCATTGATTTGCACAGGCCTACAAATTATGCACATTTTTCCAAAGATGAACTTGTGAAAACGAATATGGATGATATAGAGGCTTTTAAAGTTACTAAACTTTACAGAAATAATGTAAAATATATGGAGTAGAGAAAGCTATACAAGTGACCGATTTGTGTTCATAAAAAATCGCTCTAGGGGATAGTGAACTTCACGACCCTTAGAGCGATTTTCTTCCTTTATATATACACTATTGAATTAGATGTAAGCAATTGGTATTACCTTGTCATTATCCTTCAGCGTGACTAGCTTATCATAGGTGCAAATCACGCCACCGCAACCGCGCTGTATTCCCGGGATGCTATCCAATACAGCAAAAGCTTTGGTATCGGAGACTTTGGGGTCCGCATGCTTTTTCATCTCCAAGGGATATAAAACACCATTATCCTCGATGAGCAAATCGATTTCCTGCTGCTCCTTGTCTCGATAAAAATACAATGGGGGCTCGGCAATACCTTGGTTATAATAGCTCTTGATGATTTCTGCTATGACAAAGGTTTCGAAGAAGGCACCCGCCATAGCACCATTTTTCAAAACAGCAGCTGTAGTCCATTTTGTCAGATAGGCGGCTAAGCCAGTGTCCAAGAAGTAGAGCTTGGGCGTTTTGACTGCACGCTTTAAAACATTATTGGCATAGGGCTTGAGCAAATAGACAATATTGCTGGTTACCAAAATCGAGAGCCATCTTTCCGCAGTCGTAACACTGATGCCAACATCTCTAGCAAGAGAAGTTAAATTAAGCAGCTGTCCGGTGACGCTAGCTGTCGCAATCATGAACTTGATAAATTTCACTTCATCGCCAACCTGTGTCAGCTCGCGCACATCACGTTCGATATATGTTTTGACATAAGAAGCATAAAAAAGCTGCCAATCATAATCCTCGTTGAGCAACAAGTCCGGCATGCTGCCCCGATGAATAAGCTTCCAAAGCTCGTCATAGCTTAAAGGCTTGAGTTCAGCCTTGCGACGCGCAAAATATTCTTGCGTAGGCAGAAAGGCTTCGTTGAAGCTGCTTTTTTGGTATTCACGCATGGAAAAGCCCAAAAGATTCAATACGCCCAAGCGACCCGCTAAGGATTCTCCCACATTTTTCATGAGCTTGAATTGCTGGGAGCCTGACAGATAAAACAAGCCCTTGCCCTGCTTTTCATCCACCTGCATTTTGATGTAAGGAAATAAGTTAGGTGCATATTGGATTTCATCCACAAATACAGGGGGATCATTATCCTTGAAAAAGGTAGATGGTTCTTCGATGGCTGCGTGAAGCTGCATGGGATCATCCAAGGTTACGTAAGCAGCACCTCTAGAAAAATTGCGCAACAGCGTTGTCTTTCCTACCTGACGCGGTCCGGTTACTAAAACAGCGCCAAACATCTTACTAGCCTTTTGTAAAACTGTCTCTAAGTGACGATTTACGTACATAAGCACTCCTCTTTTTCGACTGATTTAATATCTAATAATATAATAGTCGATTTTTACAGTTATTGCAAGATGTTTTTGTTTAAAAATGGCCTAGATAGATGACCGCTTGACCACTTTCGAAAAATGAAAAAATTTTAATTTTTGAAAGTGGAGAATGGCTTGAAAAGATGAGTGTGGCTGGAAACCCTGTAAAATAGGCCCTTTTCAAGAAATTCAAAGAGTGATATAACGTGGGGACTTTCAAAAAATGAAGAAACTGAGAGCAGGATTCTGTTGTAATATAGGAGTATTCATAAAAAAATCCGACTAATCTATTGTTGAATGTTAGATTAGTCGGATTTTTGCTATTTACTTCTTCCTCGCGCACCAGCAGGTAGCAGGACACGATAATGGGGAAACCATACTTGGCAGCCGCAGTCAGTATTTGAGCGAGGTACATATTGTTCATCCTTCCTTGGTAGAAAACTCCCTCCGTCTGCTCGCAAGCTCGCATCCACCTCCCTCAAAGAGGGAGGACAAAGGTTAGCTTTAAGCCTAAATCTACTTATCAGTGGTTACATCCCTTGAGGCAAGGCTTGAACTGCCATGTCTATTGAACAAGAAAAAAATTGCGCAAAACTATTGACAGTACCAGCTACAATATGCCAATCACTTTCTTCCAGTACATTGCGGAATTCAGCTTCTATTTCTTTGTTGGGGATATATACTTCATCGGTGTTGTTATCGAACGCCAGATATCCTAAATGAACGAGGAGGGTCAGCACATCGTCTTTGCTGTTGATATTTATTATATCGTTTTGGAATTTTCTTGTTATAATATTGCATCGACCGCCTTCAAGCATAAATAGAACTGCTAGCTTAAGACCGTCAAAGTTCATATTGATATAATGCTTGAGACTTTCGTATGTTTCTGTTTGTGTCCAATAGCTACTAAAAGATTGCCTCTTAATAGCATCCAGAACAGATTTAGGATTGTAGATGTGAAGGTTCCCAAAAACATAGCCATCATACCAGTTTTTCATAGAAGAAAAATCCATAGAATGCTTTTCGCAAAGGCTTTTGACTTCTTCCTCTGTGAATCCTATGTATTGACTAAGGGGAGCTGGATTGATCATAGTGAATTCGTCGAAGTTATTTAAGGCAGATTCAGTGCCGTATTTTTTGATAGGAAGTATTCCTGTCATATAAGCGGCTGCGATACTTTTGTCTGTATGGGTATTTTTAAAGAGTCCTCTCAGCATTTTAATATATGATTTTTGTAATTCTATGTTGTTTTTAGCCTCTCTAAATAGAGCATCCCATTCATCGATTAGGATAATAAATTTTGTCCCGGTTTGTTCTGCTATATCGGCAATCATTTCAGGAAGAGAAAAGCTTCGTTTTACACTTGGAAAAGCTTTGGCAAGCTCATCTGTTACTTCTTTTTGGAGAACATCAATTACATTATTAATGTCGTTTGAGATTGTTATGAACCAGGTAATGTCAAGACAGATTACATTATAGCTATTAATAAATTTACTATAAGCTTGTGTTTTGCTGATAAGGAGGTCATCAAAGAGACTATGGGAATTGACTGTGCAGTCAAAATATGCGGCAAGCATCTTGATAGCGGAAGACTTACCGAAGCGACGTGGACGACTTACGCATATCAGGTTGTCCGGGGTATTGAGATTGTCGTTGATATAAGAAATTAACATGGATTTATCTATGTAATTTCCATTCCTTAGGCTTGCAAAACCATCCAAACCAATATTGAGGTACTTGCCCATGATGAAACTCCTTTCTTTCATTCATCTATATTATACCATTTATAACAGTATTTTGATATAGCTGCCTTTAGTTTTTGGTTAATAAAAAAATCTCCTTTATATATACACTATTGAATTAGATTTAAGCAATTGGTATTACCTTGTTATCTTCCTCTTCCTCCAAACCCAAGGAGGAACATTACCCTCATACTCCCAAAGGCCCAAGTGTTCACTGCGGGCGAGGTGTTCTAGTTGGGCATAAAGGGTGGAGCTATTAAAATGCTTATAATGCCAGGCGAAGCCGTAGCGCAGCATGAAGGCGCTGATGTCCGCGCCCTTGGATGAGACGGTAGCGATTTCTCTTTGGTATTTATCGTTGGCCTGCACTTGGACCTGCACTGTGTGGTATTTCAAGATGGCTTCCGGAGCTGCTTTGGCGTTGGGGCCGTAGGGCTGGTCCAGCTCCGGAGCATCGATACCGGCAAGACGAACCTTGTGTAGCTCTTTGGTGGCATATTCCCTCACGTGGATGGTGTCACCATCGATGATGGAGACCACTTCGCCGGAGTAGGTGGGGCCGGAGCTGTGGCAGATGGTGGCGCAGATGAGGACAAGGAGGAGAAGGGTGATGGTTATTAATATGGATGGTTTGTGGTGCATGGTGTACTCCTTTCTGAAAATAGGGAATGGGGAAGAGGCGTGAGACGTGTATATATAAAGGAAGAAAGTTGGATTGTTGCTCATTTTGTACATGAACAGAACGGTGAATGTAATATATATAAAGGAAGGAAGTTGAATAATATGCTTGTTTCTGTACATTTAGATGAAGGAGAGTATAGCGCGTATATATAAAGGAAGAAAGTTGGGTTATTGCTCGTTTCTGTACATGTAGGTGAAGGTGAGTATGACATATATAAAGGAAGGAACTTGGAATTTTACCCCTTCTGTTCAATGCGCATATATAAAGGAAGGAATTTGATTTTTATGGAGTAAATCAATAGAATAATGCATGTGCAAAAGCCCCTGCAGCGCTGGCTACAGGGGCTTTTGGTGTTTATTTGGCTGCTGCGATGACTCGGGTTAGAGCGTCAATGTTGGCGCAAAGCTTGTCGATTTTGTTTTCCATGCGCACCAGCAAATAGCAGGATACGAGCATGGGAAAGCCATAGTTGGCAGCCGCCGTCAGCATTTGGTCTAGGTCCATGGAATTTTACCTTACAGCAACACATTGTACTCGCAGGTGTGCATGCGAGCCTCCACGATTTCAGTCAAATCACCGTAGGAAGAATCAAAGATGTTCTTCTCGATGATGAGCTGCATCACGGTGGTAGCTTCCTCCAAGGTTACGTCCTCGCGAGGGTTGTTGATGATGATAATGCGCTTTTTGCCATTGGTGCATTTAAAGACCAGTTGTAATTCCATTAGGCATTCCTCCTTTGGTTATTAATACTCAAAATCAGACGGTAGTAGGAGAGGCTCCCCCACGGGGGGAGCTGTCAGCTTTGCTGACTGAGAGGGGACCAACGTTAACTTAATTGTTTAGCGTTGCCCCTCTCCGTCAGTCGCATTGCAAAAGCAGTCCAAGCGAAGTGAACTGCGCGACTGCCACCTCCCCCGGTGGGGGAGGCACTTTCCTAAATTCACTTATCACTAATTACATCCCTTGAGTCAGGGTGGATTTTTCGGTGACGGTGATTTCCACTACTTCCTTAGCCATGAGGCCACCCATTGCAGTGCCAACTGCAAAAATGTCTTCCACAGAAGCTGCTTCTTTGATTTTGCCGTAGTTGCAGGCTTTGAGTTTGTCGGTGCCATCAGCATTCACCCCATCCTTTACATTAATCGCCATAGAGCGTTTTGCCAGAGATTTTTCTACTGCCATGTTCATTCTCCTTTCGTTGTTACCTTACTCCATAAAGAGGGGCACCTGCAGGGGTGCCTCCTGAGTAGGAGCATTTTGTGGTGCGCTGCTGCGCTTGGTGGGCACTAATCTAGTGCTAAATTGTCGTGCAAGCTCCCGCAGGAACACCCCGCCCTGGTGGAACTGCCCCAGTTCATCCCGCACCCAAAACAGGTCCCAGCGGGTTTCGGGGTCGCCGCTGCCGGGGCCATAGCCATCACGGTAGGCAGCTTCGCCGTGGGTCATGACGGTGTCGCTGTTGATGGGCAGGCCCAGGGCCGAGCAGATGATGGCCACAATCCAGGCCATGGATTGGAGCTGCTTGGCGGTGGGCGGCGTGGTGCCGAAGCTAGGCAGGGTGGCGTTCCAGCTGGCGTCCAGGCCGCAGCATAGGGCGATACCCACGCTGCCGGAGTTGCGCTTGTAGGTGTGAGCCTTGCGCTGGGTCAAGGAGTCGCAGGTGCGATAGACCTGTCCGTCCTCGTCCACGTTCAGGTGATAGTCATCAAAGTATTGGTGATATCTGCCAGCGGTCCAGTGCAGGTACAGGTGGTGAATTTGTCCTTGGGCTTGTTGGGCCAAAAGGAGCAGTTCTTGGGAGGTGATGCTGGGGGGATTTGTTACTTGCATGGTTGTTTCCTTTCTGTCGCGATCCTTATTTGCGGTAACCGGTGTGCGCTTTGGGGGAGAGGGGGTGCGGCAAAACAGGTGTGATATTATTTCAACCCTCTCACTATAATAATGGCAAAAAAGGGCGGTTTATTTATCATACTCTCCCAAAAAATTTTTAAAAATTTTCTCGCGCCCTATGATAAGTAAAAGGCGGTTTTGTGCCATTATTAAAGTGATTCTTCTTTCCATCTCTTTTTATTAAATTTTTCTCTGGCCTTTCTTCTTGCCCTTAAAATCGTTATATATTTACTTTAGTAAATATATTCCGTGTGTAGAGCATGTAATACAGTTATATAGTAATACTAACCTAAAAAACACACCACGAGCTGGTTGAGCCCATGGTGTGTTTTGCTTATTGAGCCTTATTCAGTTTGCAGTAGATGATGCATCTTTTTAAGGGCGGCTTTTTGTCTTAAAAAGGCGACGGTAAAGGCGATGCCATTTCTTTTGCTATATGCATTCAGCGTTTCGTGACCGATTACAGTAGCGAGAATAATATCCTTTTGCTTGGCAGATAGACAGCTGAGCAGGTAGTGGACATGTTCGTTGGCATGGATGTTTTCCAAAGCGGTATCGGTGTAAGCAGGGTCCACCAGTCTTTTGCCAGCATCATCGGTTACATCCAGAATGGCTTCATCCTGCACGGAGGTAAAGGTCCTGGGATAGACCTTGTGGAGCAGTTCAAAGTAAAGATACTTTTGGATGAGGCCCGGCAGCAGGCGGTATTGGTTGCCATGATAGCCGTGGATGAATTCAAAGAAGGCTTGCCAGGCGATGTTTTCCGCATCCTCGCCCAAGCAGGCAATGACATGGCTTCTGTAGGCTTCCTTGAGGATGAGGGGCTTATAGTCATGGTAGGCCATGAGGCAATAGAAGGGATCACCATTTTTTATACCCATCACCATGTTTTTGGTCTTCGTAGCCGAAAAATGGGTATAATTATGCTTATGATTATGCTTCGTAATTTTTAAGACTCCTTTTGAAAAACACAAAGCAGCTGCGTTTTCGAAGTCACTGTAAGCCGGAATTCCATACCGTAACTGGTTGGTGCCCCAACCAACGTACATTATAACACCAATTTTCCAAAATGCACGATATTTTTTTATTATTTTAACAAAAATTTAGCAGGACATTCGCTCAGGGCGGGTGTCTATTTTTTTGTGCCCATTTAGCCCAGTTTGTATAGTATATAACACAATTGCGGCATAGAAATGGGGCAGTTGGCTCACGGGGCGAAGCCCCTTGATTAGAAACTAATAGCCTAAAGCTAACATGTAGAAACGTGGCATACAAATTACGCACTGGTGTAAATACGTGACGCGCGTCCGTCAGGACGCCGAGCAAAAGGGCTCGATGCGCTAGCGTAAAGTTTTTGTAGGAAAAACGGGAAATAAAAATAAAAGAGAACACC